>NZ_CP034942.1:0-57310 GCF_004126515.1 Halorubrum ezzemoulense | reverse complement strand
ACTGTTCATCCGTGAATGTCATGTTTACTTCCTCCGAGGAGTTCTTGAGAGACGTGTGTGGTCTCTATTCTTCCGGGGTAGTGTTTCTCACGTCTCCAAAATCGAGTGTTAACTACTTTCCTGTTTTGAGTAACGCACTCACTCGAACTCTAGGGAATGGTGTTCGTCCAGCTGAATTAATTCCTGAAACACTGGTGGGTGTCAGGCGGATTTATATGAGTTAGCGTCTCTCTTGCCCCGGAACCGAATTCGTGAATCTACTCTCTCCAGATAGGTTTATGACTCTCATTCTCCGATACTCTCGCTAAATTCGTGAAACAGTGGTGGGTGTGTCTCCGATAGCGGTTGCTCAGACTCTTACCAAACGCTGAGAGCAGTTTTGTTCGCGACCGCGTCGGTGGTTACACTCGAACGGATAGTGTGTGAGAGCGGCTGGATCTCAGCGTCGATCTACTGGTGTACTGTTTGAAATACTCGAAGTGCCGGTGTGTGGGGACGTAGGCGATCAACCTCTTCCAGCACACCCACTACGACCCGCACTCCTCTTGCCAATCACAGCGACTGGCAGCACCGACTCTATAGTGTGAAACCAGATCGCCGCCCAAGAGAAATCTGTACCCGACAAGTGTATGATCGAGGTAATATCCGACGTTCGGTAGTTAGACAGCAGGATGCTGTGATTAACCAACAAAGATAGCAAAACCTGAAGTATGTTGGTTAAGATCGCTCGCTCTCATGGAAAACTGCTGAAAAGACCCATCGCTAATGGAGTCTGTTGTTTCACTTGAAGCAGTGGTGTGTGGGCTCAATAACTGGTATAGATCGCGTCTAACTCTCCACCGTTTCCGCAGCTTTTGTTGACGAGTGATCGCGGGAATCCGCACACCACCATTTCCGAAGCTATTCACGAGAGAACAAGGGGACTACGAAAGAGGCGGCGTAATCAGGATGAGGCCGGATCGCCCCAATCTACTCCTCCCTTCCCGGTGGTTGGACGATCTCTCCAAGAGATCGAACCAACTCTATTCCGTTCTCGTAGCCAGTCGTCACCCGATACCCTTCTCCATCCTGCTCGACGGCACCTACGCTGGGATGCGCAAGAAGTTGGAGGGCGGATCGAACCTCTTCGGTGGTTGGGATATCGTTCGAGTCCTCCATGCCCACGACGATCCACCGGACGTCCTCCGCTGTCTCTACGGCTCCATCGGCACGCTCGAGGGCCTGGATGACCGCAAGTAGGGTCTCTCCAGCATCGATCCGGTCCTGGATGTACTCATCGAGGAGGTCGAGCCTGTCGTCTTGGAAGGCTCCTGAGCGTGTCAAGAGGGCCAGTATCTCCTCGGGTGGGACGGCATACTCGTCCCGGCGATCGAGGGGCTCGACGAGGTCGTCAACGGCGATGGTCGTTAGCTCGGTCGTTTCGGCGTTATCGATCACCTTCGGAGCAAAGCCTGGGGCGACCACGATGGCGTGATCGGCTCCACGCTGGCGTCGGTGTTTGTCCACGTTTGTGACCTCTAGCGAGTTGACTCGCCCATTCCCTCGGGCCTTCACTTCGACAACGACGTGTTCGGGGGATCGGATCTCCACGTCGGTGTCACCCCCTCCTTCGATCCAGTCGGCGGCACAGCCCAGCCGAGAGAAGGCCTTCGCAACGAGTTTCTCGAACTCCTCGTGGGCGTTCCCATCTGTGCTGGCCGCCCGGAGCTGGTCAGCAAGGTCGGGAGCTGGTTCGTCGTCTTCGTCGTCGACGGGGTGAACACGTTCGCCGGCATCGGTCAGGTCGGCAATGGCAGTCTCGACTGATTCCTCGCCAGAGAGTTGGTTGAGGCGCTTGTCAGCGACCCGGGTGAATCCCTGCGGGCGATAGGTCTCGTCATAGCCAACAAGCTCGTTGAATTCCTCAATGTCGACGTCGACTTCCTCAACATCGGTGAGGAAAGTCATGTACTCCCAGGGGCTTTCCTCGTTCCAGCGACCGTGTTCAACGTTCTCTTTCCAGAGATACTCCGCAAGGTCGGGGTCGTGTCGGAGTTGGAGGACTTGTGCCCTCGCGACGAACGCGCCATCGTGGTAGACGAGCGCGATGTCGTTTCGCTCGACGTTCCGCCACGTCCCATCTACTGAGGTCCCCCAGACGTGGACGAGATCGTCGTCAGATGTCGTCTGAAACAGTTCGAGATCCTCGTCATTGAGGTAGGACTCAATATCCTCAATTGGGTGCCCATCTCGGATGAACTGTTTGTAGTCCTCAAACGCGTCGTCGCGACCAGCGGGGAGGATCACGATTCCGGTCATGCTTGAGTGGAAATCACTAGTGGGAAGCAAATAATTGGCTACAACTTCATTGACTCTGTTGACTCGATGGAAACGCTGCTATCCCTAGAGAACGTGAACCAAGATATGGGGCGCAAGAGACCGATAAGGATTCCGTGCCATAGAGCACGTTCTGTTGACTGGTCCATGCGCGAAAGAAGTCGATTCATGGGCGCTACAGCCCGGATGCCGCGGCGCGCGGCATCCGGGAAAGCCCGAATACGTGAATCTCTGCTTCACGTGCTGGCGCCCCGAGTCACACGATCGCCTCTCCGAATGATGATGACCACTAGCCGGGCAGACAGACGAGGGAGCTGAGGGCCGCCAAACCGGCGGCCCTCAGCGGTCGGCGGGGCCTTCTTTAGCACCTGCTATCGCTAGACAGCGACCGCACTGCACACACGTTTCGACCGCCTACCGGCTGTGGAAGAAGCAGATCCCCAGACGGCGTAATCATTTTGTTGTTAGCCGTGGTTTGGCTAGCTAGCAGCGTTTCCATACGTGAAATCCTAAGGAGCTGATAGGATTGGCGTGCGAGATACAGAGGTTACATCTTGTATGATTTGTTTGAGACCAAACTAACTGTTCTTCGAGAGGGTCACGTCATTAAATCTATGTAATTGGAATGAAGATGACAACATATGTCCGATGAAGACGGTGGAGAGAAGCTTGCTCCTCGATATGTTCCCGGTTTCGTTTATCTTGATATGGACCAAGTGAAGTCTATCTCAGCCCGCATGGGCGGCGGCTACATCAAGGAACAAATTGAGGGACAAGAAGAGTTTGAGGAAGAATCTGAGAGCCTTCGAGCGCGATTGATGGCTTCGATTTTCAATATCGGATCGGATGTCGAAGGAGAAATCACGAGAACCAAGGCCAACACCTCGCGGTCGGAATCCGTGAAGGGGCTTCACCACTACCATTTCACTCTTCTCGAATCAGAGCTTGAAGATGCAGAGGAAGACTGGTTCCACGACTTGGAGTCAGTTATGAGCAAATCAAATATGTCCGGCGAGAGTGCTCAAGAACGGATGTATAAAAGCGTATTTCGAGACCGTATCTCCGAAGGTGATATAATCCGTATTCAGGCAGACATGGAACTCTCTGACGTGTCTACCAGTCTCGACCTCCTCGATGGGTTCGTATCGATGATGAGTACGATGCAGAAACTCGATAGCCTCGGGATTGAGGGCTTCGACATGGAGGGAGCCTTCGACGAGGATTCAAAGATCGCAGAAATGGATTGGGATTCCCGGGAAGAGACATTTAATGCATTTCTGGATTTGTTCTCCGCTATTCTCCCAGAAGAGTATGAGAACATGATAATTGCGGAGTTATTCCCCTTAGACGGGAACCGAGAACACACCGTTTGGTCAATACTGGACGGGGAGAAACTTGAAGCGAAACCTGTCGAGCTAATGGCAAAGTATGAAAAACGCGACATTCCGAATTGTACGCTTATTGCACGTGTAGATACCATTACTAACGACCCCACTGAGATTGAAAGTTCGGAAGATCTTGACTCAGACCAATTGGGAATGCTTCACCATCTTGTGGACGGTCTTGCTTCTCAGATGGGTTTCAAGGTGTCTTACCCTTCAATTTCGGTTACACCTATCGCCATTTATCGGTGAATCACGGAGGTCTAGCTACCTAACATGGACAAGATATTTGAGTTTCTCAGAAATCTCATTAATGCTGTAGTTGCTGTTGTCGTCGTCGCGGTGTTCTTCGGGGCCGTCGTGAACATCGGATTTGCTCCACAACCGGGTGACCCATTCTTCCCTGCTTGGCTGGATATAACTCAATATGGATGGCGGGCGCTTATTTTGGTTATCCCCGGTGTTGGGACCGCTGCTTATATGATCTTCAGTCTATTTCAGGACTCCAGTGGATTCTAACGGTGTCGTATTTTGACTTATTCTTGGCTACTACACTAAATTAGACAGCTCTTGCCTGTATCCCTGCGGTTTGATCTGAATGAATAAAACGCTCACAAATGACGACGGTCACGCCTATAAATTACAGCCGAAGAGCGAGGAAGGATGCAATAACCAAGACGAGTGATTTACTGATCAAGTAGCTCCCCGCATGATTGTCTGCTTCTGCTGCCAGATACGCGCCCTGTATTCAGCACGCATCTCTTGTCATGTCTAAAGGACTTTAATGAAGCCGCCCACAGCTAATCGCGTGCCGAGATCGGGCGGGTATAGTAGCTACTCAATATTGTCGCAACACCTTATGTAGCCCTTGCTTCCTACTGTTATTAATCTGTTACATAAGGAGTTGATGTCGGATGTCGCGTGACCAAGTCGAAAAACGTCCGTTGAGGGTCCGTCGTGCTACCGAGTGGGCGTAATTAGCGCAATAATCACGACCACAGAAGCCGCTTATCCATCAAATGAATTACGGACATGATCGTTGAGATTTCTCTTTCCAAAAACAGGGACGAACTCTTCTGAGAGTGTTTTTCGATCAGCAGCTCTCCCCAGCTCAACATCCCCATCAATTGTTTCGGCCCTAATCGCTTCGCGTTCCACAATGCTAGAGAGATCGACTTTTGGGGTGGCTTCTTTGATCTCTCCAGTAGCAAGGTGTTTCATCCAAAGGGTCCACCGGAGTCCATCAGTGCCAATCCCTACGAGGTACTTTTGATCGATATCGCGGAGATATTTACAGAATGTATCCTCTTCGAGGTATTGCCGAATGTCGGCTGTAGCGTCTTGTTTCGAGCCTCGTACTAACTCACGGTTTGCTGCTTTCGCCTCCACGAGACAAACTAACGAGTCATCGACATTCTTGAGGAGATAATCCGGTTGTCGAGGTTCCACCTTACGATATGTTATTGGTCGGCGAATGAAGTGTGCGCCACCTGCGCTGTACTCTTCGGATGTCGGACTTCGAAATCCGAGCCCGTGAAGAACCGGCTCGATCAAGTACTGCTCAGTAAATACTTCGGGTTGTTGTTCAACCCGCGCTCCAGGAAGTGTCCCTGGATTACGGAGGATATCTGCTAATTGGCCTCCTTCGTTGAGCTCACGGAACTTTTGCGCAAACATCTCCATTTGAAGACGAACTCGCTCGGCAATCTGGTAATCTGGGTGGAGGGTAGGATGTAAGTCAGCGTCGTCAGCCATATGATTCGTGTCGGACGTATCGTTGATGTATCTGTTTGTTGGTTCAGATGAATCACCAATCTCGGGCTGAGAAGGCGAACTGTACGTCTTCTTTCCTCCTGTAAGAATGAGGGGCTACGGCACTTACAGGTGGAAGCGATAATAGAGATTGGATCTCTTGAAATCGTTAAGAGCTGATAGGATCGGCGTGCGAGATACAGAAGGTGACTTCAGCACGAGGTAATAGTGTGGTATTCGTTCGGATTACGGTATCTACGTGTGGCTCACCTAATTTGGGGCTATGATATCTCCCAGAGCAGTTGGTATTCAATATTCCCAAATTTGAGGGAATAGAATACACTTAGCTATTGGTTTTCACATTTGTTCTGAAGGGGGAACTAATATACCTCCTGCTGTTCGATACCCAATAAGGAGTAATCAGAGGTACCCCTATGCACATCCCCGAAGGACAATACACGCTCAAAGAGTTCTGCCGAGTCATCTTCGATTCACCAGAGCGTGTGCTCGAAGGGTACCACGGTCAACGCATCAAGTCCTTTCTCTACCTCTCCGACGAGGGCTGGCAAGATTACCTCAAACAACACTACGAGACCGAGGAGCTTGGGGACATCACGAAGTTCGTCGGCGAGTACCGGAACAGGAAGGGTGTGGAGCAGCCAGCGAAGTTCTACCTTGGCCAATACAAGGACGACCTCCGGATGGTTTTGACTGCCGAAACAGAAGAGGCGATTCGACAGGCTCTACGCCCGGTCTCAGAGCACAGCGATTGCCTGTCGCCGATGCCGATTATGACTGAGGACTTCCAGACAATGAACGAGATCGTCCTCAGCACCTACGACGATATGCGGATTTCCGAATTCAAATCGAAGCGGGTGCCAAGTCTTGCTGATGCTCGAACGCGCCCAGATGTGGATCGGGAAATCGAGTACAAAGGCGGCGATGGACGGGATCGACTTGATGAGTTCCGCGACGAGTATGGCGTTGTTCCAACCCGCATTCAGTACGAACACGAAGATGTCTCTATCCGGATCGATACGTCCGGTAAATTCACACTCGAAACGGTCAACAAGGAGAGCTTCAACATACTGTTCGACCTGCTGAGTGAGGTTGTGGTGAACGTCCTCGAATTGCTGGATGTGGCGAACCAGATTAAGTTTGAGAAGCGGGAGGTGGTGCCGGGAAACCTGAAAGTGCAGGTGCCAGAGGTGAGTTCTGGTGAGATAGATTTTGATCAACAGGTGTCATTAATGCAGGCTGAGAATTTTATCAAAGGAACGAAGAATAGTGATGACCTGAATTTCAGCTTCACCGATGTCACCAAGCAAGCAGGGTCGCTCGACTTCTCCGCACAAGTCACCGACGAGAACCGAGGTTCCCTGTTCAATGTGAGTGCGACAGAAGAGTCGATGCGTATCGTCCCGAAACACGACTGTTCGTTCCCGTCTTTGGTTGAGTTCTACTTGGCCGTGATTCAGTTGTTGGATGGTGGCGCTGAGATGCGGCTGTATGAATCCCAATCAGCAGCATAACGCATGACGAATGTTGACCCTCCTGAATCGGTGCCAGAGGGTCAAAAAACAAAGTATCGTGGGCTGTACGGCAAGTGTATCGAGCATAAGCTCGACACATTCCCCGAGCAGTCTAAGCGGGAAGACCTACTTGAGGAAATTAGTGTTCAGCGCAGACACCGGAAGCTAATCAGTTACTCTATCTTCCCGTTCGTACAGGAACGCCCAGCTGGTTATAAGTTCTTCACGGCGGAGCCTCTGGAGGAACTTGGCGTTCCGAACTTCGATTTCCTGTTGTGGGACCTAGATGGGAAGGTAATTTTCGGAGAGGCGAAGTCTTCCATCCCGGCGAGTGCCGACACCGTGGTGAACCAGCTCAAGGAACGTAAAGAGATTGCTGAAAAGCACAAGGAGCACATCGAGGACGAGTATCTCGGAAGTGAGATTGATCATATGGAGTTTGTGGTTTCGACTTATGTCAATCATGGAGACAAGATTGCGAAGGCCATCATTGAGCAAGGGGCCGAGTTCATAACGTGGGTTGTGGACGCTCATCACGACGAGCTGTGGATTCGGCAGGCGCGTCCGACCTCGTTTCCGGACAATTTGGAGGCTGATGAGCCGGATACGATGCTAGAGGAACTAGACCGGCGACACACACACGACGTATCGTCGCTAAACGGGGAGTTAGACCGAATAAAAACTAGTCTAGGGCAGGCAGATGTCTTACCAACCGCGATTATTGTCGATCAGCTACGAGCTGTGGTACAAGCACGACGCGTTGTGGGGCGTCACCCATGTGTTGACAGGGCGGATATTGAGACGTACGTCTCGAACAGTTCGCTGAACTATACTGAAGAGCGTGTAGGGGGTATCGTTGATGACCTGATTGAAGCTGGGAAACGAATCAATTTCTTGTCTGAGTGGGACGACGAGCGTGCCGATCTGAAATTGGTGTCGAACTATACAGCGAAGGACGACTTGGAGCAGGTGCTTGAGAATAAGTGGATTGACTGGCGAGTTGAGGGGATGAAAGACAATCTTCGGAATCAGTGTGAGGAGCGGATTACTGCTGAGCTGGGCCGGCAGAGGCAGCTTGATGAATTCGATACGGGTGTTCCAGCTAAAGAAACAGAGGAGAAGTCACGGTAACTACCGGGCCGGTATCTACCGGTCCAACCAACTCCTTACGACGACTCGCCTGTAGCCGACTCACGCGCTTTATTCAGCGTGGCTCCAAGAACATATCAGCGGGAGAGAATTTCAACAGAGCCTAGAGATTCAAAATAGATCGCGGGACGACAGGGTACTTTTTGTGGCCGACGCGACCTAGCAATCTGCCAAGGCGATGTAGGAGGCCTGTCCGACAGACGGCTACGACAGCGACCAGCCCCAATACGAGAAGGTGCCGAAGCCGGATGGTTTCTAAGAGATCTGGCTGTTCACGTGTGTCGCGTTTGGCCACAAGTGCGCGAGTCTGGATCTCTCAGCAACCCGAAACCATTCAATTAGAATACCAAACCACTAAGTTAACAGTCTGTATACGCTCCGATAACTCACTATGCAGGTAATTCAAGGAGTAAAACAGTTTGTGACCCAGCCATGCCAATGATACGGGTACAAGACTGGACAAAAGAACAGCTAGAAGAAATAAAAGAAGAGGAAGACCACACGTCTATCGACTCAGTAATCAAAACCCTCCTCAAAGAACGCGACAACAAAACTACCCCCGCAAACGAATGAGTGATACGCCCTCAACCACCGGCACGACGAATCAACCACCGAGTATCTTCGACGCCTGTGAGCCGCGCCAAGATGTTCTCACCGGTGAACTCGCCGAGGACCAGTTTGCGGCCAGTCTCGCAGACGTTGCTCATAGTGACGATGCGCCAGAGGTGTATGCTGACCCACGTCTATTCTTCGAGAAAACGTTCCCCACGGCTGGTCTACAGGACCTTCTCACGCGTCTCGCAACCCGTTTCGTCGGGGCACATAACGACGACTACACCGGCACGAACGGCATTCTCCGACTCGACACTAGCTTCGGTGGCGGGAAAACCCACAACCAGATCGCCGCGTATCACCTCGCAGAATCGCCGAGTGCTGTCCCCGATCTGTCTGACTTCATCCTCGACCAGGACATCTCCGACGAGTATACTGACGCCGCTGCACTCGGTCTCGACGTCAACTCAGCTGTCTTCGTGGGCACACACGTCGACGCCGAGGACGCTCGATCGAACTACGACAACCCTGACGCCCCTGCGACGAAGACGATGTGGGGGGAAATGGCCTACCAGCTGTTCGGGCGGGAAGGCTACGAGTTCCTGCGGGAAAACGACGAGAACCGAACGCCTCCAGGAACAACCAAACTCGAGCGGCTCTTCGAGCGGAACGACAATCCGTCGCTCATCCTCATCGACGAGATCGCCGCATATCTCGAGCAAGCAGCCGCTGTCGAAATCGGGGATTCGACGCTCGCAAAGCAGACGAATACCTTCCTGATGTCGCTGCTGTCCGCGACGCAGAATAACGACAAGGTCACTGTTGTCCTCAGTATTGCGGACACTGCCTTCGCCGACCAAGCCGAAGATGTCCGTGGGCTCGTCTCCGAGACCATCTCCGAGTTCAACAGTATTAGCGACCGTGTCGAGGGCTCCATCACCCCGACTGAGGACAACGAAGTTGCCGCTGTCCTGCGACACCGCTTGTTCGAGAGCGTCGCAGGAGATGGGCGCGATGCGACCGTTGATGCCTACATGTCTCTCTACACGGGTGATCGTGACTCCTTCCCTGATAGTGCGACGAACCCGGAACACCGGGACCGCCTCGAAGACAGCTATCCGATCCACCCGACGGTCATCGATACACTCACAGAGGAACTGGACTCCCTCCCATCGTTCCAACGCACTCGGGGTGCGCTCAAGCTCCTCTCTCGCGCGGTCTACCGGCTCTGGCAGCACCAGAGCGACTACCAACAACGCCACTTCGTCCGTCTGTTCGATATGCATCCCTCCGATGGGGACGTTCGTTCAACGCTCCTCCGGCTGTTTTCGTCGGTCGACATGGACTTCGAGGCCGCGATCAAAGCCGACATATTCTCCGAAGATGGCACGGCGAACGCAGAGGAAGAGGACCGGAACTGGATCAAGAACGGACACCCACCACTCGGAACGCATCTGACAACGTCAATCCTCTGGAAAAGCATCGTAAAAGGGGCTGAGGGACGCGGTACTACACGCCGGCCTCTTCGACACGCGATTGCCAACACAGAGGTCGAGCTGGCGCACTACGACGACGCGCTCAATAACCTCCTTGGAGAGGGACGTCGATCTGCGTGTTTCTACCTGCACGGAGACAACGGTGAGAAAATCCAATTCAAGTCAGAGGCGAACCTCACAAAACTCATCGATTCTGTCGTCGAACAATTACAAGATGGGCTTGCCCGTCGGCATCTCGAGGAAGCTCTCGACGAGGCGCTTGGTCAGGGCAGTCTGAATGTGATTGTCGGGCCAGAGGAGCCACACGAGATCCCGGATACAGCTGACGAAGCGCATCTGTGCGTAATGGACTTCGACACGGTCACCATCACGGACTACGAGACCGTCCCCGAAGCAATCCAAACGCTATTCAAGAATACAGCATCGTCGAGTGGTGGACAGAAGACGCCACGGGTGTTCAAGAACAATGTCGTCTTCCTAGCAGCGAGCGCGAACGACGTGACTGATGCAAAGCGGACCGCAGAGCGCGTTGCCGCCATCAAACACATCCAGAACAATCTCGACGACCAGTACGATCTCAACACCGAACAGCAGGACAAGCTCGGTGAACGCCTCGATAGCGCGAAGGGCACGCTCGATCAGGACATCAAAAAGGCGTATACGCATCTCTACTTCCCGACTGGAGATGGCCTGGCTCATCGGAACGTCACCACCGACAGCACCATCCATCAGAGTGTCATCGAGAAGCTCGATGAAGCAGGCGCGATCATCCCCGAAGGAGAGGACGCCTACGGTGTTGACTGGTTCGAGGCGACGATCTGGAACGTCGGCTCGACCTCGATGACGACGAGAGCAATCGAAGAACAGTTCGGGAAACGCCAGGATGCGGAGATTCTCCTGTCACCCATCCCACTGCGAAAGACGATCGCCCAGCTCGTCCGTGAAGACGGGTACGCCTACTGGGACGAGGAGCAGAAGACCGGATACTACACCCCCGAGACGACGCTCACGGCAACCGATCACGAACTCGACGACGCGAAGAATCTGCACACGGGGCTCAGCTATCAGGACGTGAAGCTCTCGCAGTCGCACACACTCTACACCTCGCTCGATGAGCTGGTCGACGACGTCGGGAGTGAGATCGACTGGGAGGAACCCGACGAAGACGAAGAGCAAGAGGACGAGACTACTGACGACGATGATGAGGAGACTGGCGGTAGTAGCGGCGGCGGTTCAGGTGGCGATGACGACCCTGAGCCGTTCAGTAAACTCATCGAAGTTCGCACCTCTGAGCCCGCCCACGTCTCTCGGGCCCTGCAGGAAATGCGGGCTGACATCGCGGATGAACTTACCAGCGCTCGCGAGGAGTACGACGGACACCCTGACGAACTGACGCCCATCGTCGAAGGCGTCTGGATCCATCTGGACGGGGCTGATGCGTGGAAGGGCGCGTGGTTCACTGCGAACAAACTCAGCAACGATGAGGAGTTCGCAGAGGATACGACGATGGACTTCGATTATGAGGCCAACGACGGAGCCGACTCGAAATCGGAGTTCGAAGTCGATTTCAATGGACGCCCTGAGGTCTTCGCGAGCCATCTTAGATTCAACATGGAGCCGGAAGATCTCGCGAATCCGGATGGCGGTCGTACCGCTGAAGCCGAGTTCTCGATTGAGTTCGACGAGGGCGATGACCGTCTCTATGGCGACACCTTCGACCTCCTGGACGAGCTCCTCGCGGTCGACAACGCATTCACCGTCACGATGCACACGCAGATCCGTGTGATCGAATCCAGCGAGGTGAGCCAAGTATGAGCCAGAGCATCGCCGAGGGGAATTCGTTCGCCTTCACCACCGGCGCGTACGGGAATCGACCGACGTTCGTGTTGACGCGTGATCGGGTCGACGACCAGCACGAAATCACGCTCTACGAGCTGGCGCCCCGTGATATCGCGACGGCTCGACGAGAACGGTTCGAGAGAGTGCAAAAAGCAGTAAGCGTCTCAGTACGTGAACTGGAGAAGGCCATTATCGGCGACCGTTCACCGTCCGAACTTCCTGGGGCAGATGACGCGGCGTACGATTGGGATGACTGGTGTGCGATTCGTATCGCGACGTTACGCGGCGGGGCGTTCAACGAGGTGAGTTTCCTCATCGAATCCACCTTCCGTGAGCTGAGTCTTGATCCCGAGACCGTCTGTACAGGAGACCCAGCAAGCGTGAGTCTCCCCGAAGCGGCCGGTGTTCGGCTCTCGATCGCGTTCCGTGCGATGAAGCCGATGCGACGCCGGGACCGTCTCCGTGAAGTCGCAAAGGGAATCGACCAGATGAGCCTGGGTGAATGCTACTACTGGCACGCCAAGGCTCGTTCACCGTCCTCACCAAGCGGTACGAAAGCACTTCGCGTCCTGCTCGCCGACCACATCTAACGATATTTCCGATACTATGAGCGACTCTCACACGACATCCGAGACCGAATCCGAATCTGACGATGAGTACACCTCGTTGGCAATCGAGGGCGAACTCCCCCTGAAGGCCGTGGGGATTGAGAATCTCAAAGAAGCGAACCCGAAGCACATGCCGCCACACCGGTACATTCACCCGTGGTTCGCTCGCCGCCCCACCCCTGCGGCTCGTCTGGCGATTCTTGGATCGGTAATGGAGGAGGGAACGAGTGCGGATGAACTGCTGTCGCTGATGCAGATCGGGCCAGACGGTCTAGAAGAGAACATCAGCGAGTACGTTCAAGAGCGCAAGACGACTGAAGGACAGCGTGACGGGACACTCGGCGAGTGGTACGGCTATCCGAGACCGTTCACACAGTCTCCGACCGGAGACGAGCTGGCAGATCTACATACCTCGTTGCGAGAGACCTGGGATGGCGAATTACCGACTGTTCTAGATGCGACTGCTGGTGGCGGAGTGATTCCCTTCGAGTCCATCCGCTACGACTTGCCCACCATCGCGAATGAGCTGAATCCCGTCCCGTCGGTGATCCTGAAGGTGATGTTGGAGTACGCGCCGGAGGTCGGATCGCTCGAAGATGACCTCTACAAATGGCGCGACCGAATCCAAAAGAAGGCGAGCGAGGAGCTCGACGATCTGTACCCTACGAAGCGGGATGGTCGTGAAGTGCTGGCCTCAGCCTGTACGTACCACATTCAGTGTGAGTCCTGTGCTGGGACGGTCCCGTTGATGCCGAAGTGGTGGCTCCACAAGCGTAGCGCCGGCGAAGGCGTCGCGATCAAACCACACTACGAGAACGGGGGCGTGTCGTATGAATGCGTTGAGCTCACAGAGAACTCGAACACTGACTTCGATCCGTCGGAGGGTACAGTATCGCGCTCGGACGTAGAATGCCCCCACTGTGGTGTGATTACCGAGTACGAAGAGACTCGGGAGCTGCTTAAGAACGGCGAGTTCGAATACCAGATTTACGGTGTCAAGTACGACGATCCCCGTGGTGGTTCAGGGTATCGGGCGGGTGACGACCTCGACCAGCAAGCCCTCAAGCGCGCCGAAGAGCGTATCGAATCCGACTTCGAGCTGCTCACTTTTCTGTCCGAAAAGGTCGAAGTGAGTAGTCGTATCACTGATCCGGCGACCTACGGGATGGAGGAATGGCGAGATATCTTCAATCCGCGTCAGCTGGTCTCCCATTACGAGTACTGTAACGCATTTCGAGAATGCGCTGAGGAGATTCGTGAGGAATACGATACACGCGAGGCAGAGGCCATCCTGACGATCCTTACGATCTCTGCCAGTAAGATGATTGATCGGAACTCTCGAATGTCTCCGTGGGACACAGGAAGAGGATATCCTGCGAATATGTTCATGTCTCACAACTACTCGTTCCGTCGAGTGTTCTGCGACAACAATTTAGTCTCTGAAACGATGGGGTACGAAGATACCTCGCGGAAGGTGATCGACTGTTACGAGGAGCTCGTTGAGATGGCTGCGGGCCGAGACGCAGCAGAGGTGTACTGTGGGGATGCAGCTGATCTCACGTCGAAAGTCGGAGAGGGTTCTGTCCAAGCTGCAGTCGTTGACCCCCCATACTATGATAGCGTCATGTACGCCCAACTCGCAGATGGCTTCTACGTCTTGCAGAAGGCGTACTTGAGCGACGTCCACCCCGAGTTCTTCACCTCAGAACTAACCAACAAGTCTGACGAAGCTGTTGCGAATACCTCCAGATTCGAAGGACTGGAAGGTGAGAAGTCAAAGAAGCAACTCGCAAAAGAGGACTACGAAGAGAAGATGGCAGAAATCTTCTCTGAACTCTACGAGACTCTTGAGCCCGGCGGCGTCCTGACAATTATGTTCACACATAAGGAGACCGACGCCTGGGATACGCTGTCGATGTCGCTCATCGAAGCCGGGTTCACAATTACCGCGACACACCCGATCACAAGTGAAATGCCAAACCGCGTCGTGATGCGCGGGAGCCAGAGTGCTGACAGCACAATCCTCCTTACGGGGCGGAAACCGTTGCACGAGAAGGAAGATACAGGCGGGGCGACGCTCTGGGATGATGTGAAATCGGAGACGCGGTCCGAAGCAAAGAAAGCTGCACGAGAGCTTCTGGACTCCGGTCTAAGCCTCACCAAGACGGACACGATTATCGCAGCGTTCGGTCCAACTCTACGCGTCTTCGCCGATAACTACCCCGTCGTGGATAAGAAGGGGGAGGAAGTCCCGCCCCGGGACGCACTTTCAGCCGCCCGCGACGCCGTCGCGGAAGTTCTCGCCGAGCGGTATCTGGACACGAAAGGATTCGACGATCTTGACGGGCTGACGCGCTGGTACGTCCTCTCCTGGCTAATTTATGAAACAGACACAATGCCCTATGACGAGGCTCGACAGCTCGGAATCGGCGTCGGTGTCAACATCGACGACGTGAAACGGGACACCAAAATCTGGGGGAAAAGCAGTGGTGATGTCCAGCTCAAAACCCACAGCAATCGAGTACAGGACATCGTTCGTGTCGAAAACCGAGAAGACGTCTCCAGCCGCAAATATCCCGTAAACCCGACTGATGAACGCTTCAGTCACGGCATCGATGCAGTCCATTCTGCCACCCACGTCTACGAAACCAAAGGTCCAGAAGCTGCCTGGGAGTGGCTATCCGATCGTGGTCTGAAGAATGACGAGCGGTTCCGGACCACCGTCACCGCTCTCCTTGAGGTGCTTCCCCAAGAACACGAAACTGCGGAAACCCTTCGAGATATACTCTCGGGGCGCACGGGCGAATACCTCGATATCGACATCAGCAACATCAATCTCAACGTTCGAGGAGAGGACGACGAAGATAATCAGGCAGCACTCAACGAGTTCGAATAAATGACCCTCAGGGACGTCTCGTGGGAGCCGGTGTACGAGAGCGAGTTCCGGACCAACCGGACGCTCATGGAGACGTTCTACCGGCCATTCCTCAACGAGGTCATCCGCTACGACCGGCTCGCCGGCTATCTGAGTTTACGTAGTCTGGCGCACGCTCTCGAAGGGGTTGACTCCCTCCTCGAGACTGATGGAACAGTACGTGTTATCGCTGGAGCCGACCTCCAGAAGCGCGAGAAGGGAGCGATGTTCCCTGACGCAGATGAACCCCTCGAACCGTGGGTTGAGTCCCAACTCACCATCATCGCTACCCTCCTTGACCGCGGCGACCTCCAAATCAAGGTCGGCGACCCCAAAGGCGGTGACGGGCTCTTCCACCCGAAGCTCGGCATCGGTGTCGATCGCGAGGGCAACAAGATTAGCTTCGAGGGGAGTATCAACGAGACGCTCAGTGCGTGGCAGTACAACTACGAACGCTTCAAAGTTCATCGCTCCTGGAGCCGCGGCGAGGCGAAGTATGTCGAGGAAGACGTCTCGACGTTCAACGCACTCTGGAACGGCTTCCACCCCTCCGTCGATGTCTTCGAGCTCGACGAAGCTGCACGCCAGAACCTCATCGACTGGAAGGACACCGATGGAACGCTCGAGGAACACGTCGATCGGGTCCAGAATCACGACCCTCAGACGACGGTGCCCGAAGACGATACCGCTGGCGTCGTCTCGATTGCCGGACGAACACCGGGAGGAATCCATCTTGCAGAGGAGATCAGTACTGTCACGCCCTGGCCCCATCAGCGAACGATCTCCGATACCGCGGTCAGTATCTATCCGAACAACCTCCTGTTCTGTGACGAGGTGGGCCTCGGCAAAACCATCGAAGCAGGTCTGACCCTCTCACGGCTGATGCAGGTCGGAGAGGCTGAGCAGGCGCTGTTTCTGGTTCCTGCAGGGTTGGTACAGCAGTGGCAGAACGAACTCCTCGACCGCTTCAATATCCACGCCTACTATCACGAACGGTCCTACGACGGTGATTACATGATCGGTCCTCTCGGAGACGCAGAGGATCACCGCATCCCCACATCCGGAGCGGTCGACGCCGATGCCTGGGAGAACACGCCGATTGGTTCGTTCGTTACGGAGAGAGATGAGCCAACCGTCGTGATCGAGTCGTGGCATACTGCCCGCCGCGAAGGTAATCAGGGACACGTCGCCCCACGCATCGACAAGAACGTGTGGGACCTCACAGTCGTCGACGAGGCACACAGTGCTCGCGAGGAGACGAAACTCTACGACCTGCTCGGACAAACCGAGGAGGCCTCCCGGTGTCTCTACGCTCTCACGGCGACGCCCATGCAGCTGAATGTTGGCGAGCTCTACGATCTCCTTCGACTGTGCGATCTTCCAGAGGGTTGGGACGACAAGGACCGATTCGTCGAGTTCTTCGAAACACGGCAGGCACTCGAAGATAGTCTCAGTTCCGTTGGCTCTCGGTATCAGAATATAGCCGATGGACAGCAACAGGTTCTCCAACAGTTCCAGAAAGAGCTCGATCTGGAGGAGGACGAAGGCCGACCGAGAATTGAACGGTTCGGGAAACTCATTCACGAACATCTCACGTTGAATCCCGGCTACGACGAGCAGGCGAAGGCACTAATCGAGACGACGGACACGGAGTCAATTCAACAGCGGAAAGCCCTCGAGAAACTCGTTGGCGTACGCGAAACCTCACCCCGCTTTGACGATCCGCGCTCGCTCATTTTCGACTGCGGGCCAACGGAGTGGAGCGCACTTGTGGAAGCGTCTCAGTGGGCGACACCGGTTCAGTCCCGCATCTTCCGGAATACTCGAGCGGTCTTGGAGCAGTGTCAGGATCTCGGGCTGCTCGACGATACGGTTCCGACTCGGGATGTCGAGACAAAACGTATCGAGCTGGGTGACGCAGCCCCGCTGTACGATCAGGTAGAGCAGTATATTGATGAGACGTATAAGCAATCGCAGAAAGTCCTGACGGGGAAGGAGAAGCTCGCGTTGGGCTTCGTGATGACCACGTATCGTCAACGCCTGACGAGCAGTCTCCACGCCATCAAGCAGAGCCTCCAGCGCCGGATGGAGAAGCTCGACGAGAAGGTTGCGGACATGACCGAGGAAGTCTCCGAGCTTAGTAGGGACGCCGGAGTGACGGAAGCGACCATCGACGAGGCGATCGGCCAAGCGTCCCTCGACGCCTATCAGCCGAGTAGTCGTGGTGCCGCCGACGTGATTCAGGCTGAGCGGACGGCCCTCCAAGAGTTCGTGGACGATCTCAGGCAAGCCCACACCGACCCGAAGGTAGCGCAACTGCGCCGCGACATTCGCTCACTCCGTCAGAGCGCCCGTGATAACATTATCATTTTCACGCAGTATCACGACACCCTCGAGCATATCCGTGAGACGCTGACAGACACGCATCCAAACGTCGGTACGTACAGTGGTGGCGGCGGGATGCAGTACGACGAAACAACCGGAGAGTGGGTGAACGTCGGTAAAGAGGCGATCAAGCGCGATTTCACTGACGGGGATACCAATATCCTGATCTGTACAGACAGCGCGAGTGAGGGGCTGAACCTTCAAACCGCAGATGCGCTGATCAATTTCGATTTGCCGTGGAATCCGATGCGGGTTGAACAGCGCATCGGTCGAATCGACCGTATTGGCCAGAAGAACGAGGTCGTGAAGATCATCAACTACGCCTACAAGGACAGCATCGACGGCGACATCTACGAAGAACTGGAGGGACGGTTACAGCTGTTCGAGAACGTGGTTGGGCCAATGCGTCCGGTATTGAACAGCATCGAGCAGGACATCAAAGACGCCGTTATGGGTAGTTCTGGGTCGGAGGACACCAGAGATCCCAGTGAACAAGTCGTCGAAGAAGCGGATTCACGGGCGAAGCGTGCCCAAGAGAAAGCCGAGGAGACCGGGCTAGCAGGTGAGCCAGAAGGGGTATCGACGAAAGAGGCGATAATCGAAAGTTCCGGACTTGACGGGTGGGAACCCTATTGCTATCCCGCATTCGATGAGATCGGGACCGGTGATCGGTCGTATGAACCGTTGGTGAGCCTAGAGACGATCGAGACACAACTTACGCAAAGCGACCGCCTCGAAGAGACAGAATGGTCGTTTACTGCCCTCCGGAACCATAACCGCGCCGACGACTTCGAAGATGTTGTCGACGAGGCATACGTTCTGGAACTGCCGGAGGAGGATGCAGTAGCAATGCCGGAGTCGCTCGGAGAGACAGCTCAGGCAGAGCTTGGAGGGGGTAGCGGTGTTGTTGTGACGTTCAAACCAGAGATTGCTGAGCAGTTCCCGTCGATTCGCCTGCTCCTACCTGGAGATCCACTATTCGAAGCACTCGTCCGCGAAGCTGCGCCTGTAGAAGTCGATAATGTGGAGTTCGTCTGTGGTCAGCGTGGAGAGAGTGGATCGTCTGTTACCCGAAGTAGTCAGGTCGCCGAAGCCAAACACGCGACTGTTGTTGAACCAGCTGTAACGAGCGAGAGTGTGAAAAATCTCCTCGGTGGGACGAACTCGATCTCAGATGTCGACGATGCTGAGCAAACCGTCCTGAGCTGGTTATCTCAATCTCAGTTATAGATTCAGTGTACTTCAAATTACTACGATATCTCTGAGTCAGCAGATCGTGTCACTATCACTCCTCAATTAAACCGGTACGCGAAAGCAGACAAATCCTCGCGTCGGTAGGCGTGCTCGCCGTAATATAACCAACAAAGGGAGTGGTTCAACAGATTTGTTGGTTAACGTGGTCTCCCTTGAGCAGTCGAGAGAGGGGATGAGAATTAAATACAATCGTTCTATACGGGTATATATGCCACTGTGTCCTAGTTGTCGTCGAAAAAAGGAATCGGTTACCACGCAGAAAGAATACCGAGAGTGTGACCGCTGTGGAAAGGAATTCTAATGCTTTGTGAGGATTGCCGAGAGGAAGCAGAGACTCGCCAGAGGTTGAATGCCTCAGTTGGCTTAGATTTAGAATGTGATCGGTGCGGTGAAAAAATAAATGCTCTGTGAGGAATGCCGTGGAGAGGCAGAAGTGAGTGTTGAGGCGCTTAGAGATACTCGACCCGAAAACAAATGTGACCGGTGTGGTAAGGAGCTATAATGCCACTATGTGAGTCTTGTAAACGGAAGGGTAGAGCCGAAACACAAACCATATTGGATGACGACAAGGTTCGGTGTGACCGTTGTGGAAAAGTGATTGATGAGTGATTCGGATGAAGATGGTATTGACCTAAGCAAATTTCCTGGGCTTGAACAGGCACTCACAGAGGCTCGTCGTCGGTTCGATAACGAAGAGAGTCGCCGTGACAATATTGAGAGAAAGATCGGCATCGTTGTTACAGTAGACGCTCTTCTCATTTCTCTTGGAAGCCTATTTCTAGAAAGTGGAGAAGAACTTCTTTCAGTTGTTACCTTGACTCCTGCTTTGCTCTCTGCTTTGATTGGACTGGTTGTAATTCGACCTAAGAACTACAAGAACCCTCTTCGAGACCCGAGTGAGTACTATTCTTATGCTGGATTTAAAGAGGAGGAACTTCACGACAAATTCTTACTCTCGTATATGTCCGCTATCCAGTACAATGGAAAGCTGAATCATCTCAAGGTACTCTTTCTTAATCTCTGTAATGCCCTCACGTTCACCACATTACTGTTGATAATTGGTAATCCAATTCTGTCGGGTGACGGGATTCTCACAATATCTCTATTTTTGGCCCCGCTGGTGTTTACTGGAGATTCTCTTACCGAGTCAAGATTTTTCTCACGTAATTTTTCTCAGTTATTCTAACGGAACAAAATACACATAGTCCAACACACCAGTTGGGCTATGATTGACATCTACACAATGGTTTTCTTTGCCTTGTTGGGCCAATGGTGCCAGAGACCTTCGATATTGATCGTCTAATATTTGCTCTCGAAGGTAGTAGCACGAAAAGGTAGTGCTATACACAAAACCGCAGTAACTCCCACTCGTTTAAATCAATAGCACGTCCTCGAAAACATGAGCGAAAATGGACCCTCGAACGCAGCGATCTACGCCCGAGTCTCGACGTCGGATCAGGACGTCTCTCGGCAGCTCGACGAGGCGCACGACCATCTAGAGCGTCTCGGTGTGGAAGACATCAAGGAGTATCCGGAGGTTGTCTCCGGCGCTGCCGGCACCGACACTCGCGAGGTCTACAACCAACTCCTCGATGATGTCGAGAGTGGGGAGTTCGATCTCGTGATCGTTCACGAGATCAGTCGTCTGTCTCGCCTCGGCCCGACTGAGATTCACGAATTCATTCAGCACTGTTTGAACATGAAACCGGTGTCGAAGCCCTCGGCGTCGGCTTGAACATCCACGTCGACGATGGGGAACTCCAGCAGAGCATATACGGCATGGTTGCTCGACTGATGGATGACCTCGCACAGATAGAACACCAGCAAAAGCTCCAGCGAATCCAGTCCGGCGTGCGCGCCGCACAGTCTGCCGGAAAGTGGACCGGGAGGCCGCCTGCGGGATTTGTCGTCGAGGACGGGTACCTCCTGGATCCCGCCGAGTTCCTACACCTGCGTGAGGCCATCGCCCGCATTGACCGTGGTGCGTCGTTTGCGGCTGTCGCCGACGACACCGGGATCGCCGAGTCGACCCTCCGGAGTCTCCACCAAGATCGGCGTGATATCTACCTCAACGGCGAAGCTGACGACGATCGCGCCGACGAAGCGCTCACCGACATCCGCCTGCTGGAGGACGCCCGGTCCGGGGGTCCCGACCTCGAAGAGCTGCGCGACCGCGTCGAGCGATTGGAGGAAGCTGCCAACCTCGGTGACCGCTAACGCTCCACCTCCACCCCCTGCCTCAACTCCGACACACGAACGAGTGTGAGTTCGGCTATCCTTCTTCATTCGATCTGAAGGAGCTGGATCTCTATCACACGGTTGTGATAACACAAGTCGGTGACTCCGTCAAAACGCGCGATTTAGAGCGGTAAACACAGTCTAAAACCAAGGAGTTCTGCCGGGTACTGCTGCTAAACATAAAGTAACCAACCGCTGTGTCGTGTCAGTGTCCTAGAGAGGTCCCTCTCGGGATAGCGCCCTCATCACAGGGCTAGGCTGCTCCCTCCATCACACACCCGTGATTGGTATCGTACTGATCGAGCCGACGAACGAGGCACTCGTCGAAGACGACGATCTTTGAGTTGTCTCGTTCGACGAGGTCCACACCGTCTTGCCCGAGTTCGTTGAGGAACTCCCGGACGCGGTTGATCGTCTCGGTGTGAGCAGTGTCGAAGGCTGCTTTGAGGACACGACCCATCGTGGCGGCTTTAATCACGTGACCAGCTGGTGCTTTGCTGGCGTATTCGCGAATGTCCTTCGCGATAAACCGAGCACGTTGCTGGTTTTCTGTGAGTTCTTGTTCAACAAGTTCTTCGGGAAGTGTAACGATCCTCTCCAGCGGTGTTTCGGGCTTTGGCCCCTCCGAGGGTGGTGCTTCTTCGGCGTCCGAGGTGGGGGTTTCGCCGCTCAACCGGGCTTCTAGGTCTTCGATCTCGTCCTTGAGGTCGCCTCTGGGGGCTTTCGACGAGATAATCCGTCCAATCGGCACTTCGTTGATTGTGAGTGACTCGTAGTCAGTCCCGTCGATGTCAACGTCCGGTTGGTCTTCAAGATCGTCGACGCGGTCGTCGACATCGTCAAGCCGCTCTCGGAGTTGCTCATTTTGTTGACGCAGCTGTTCCTTCTCTTCGTGGAGGTCATGGTTCTCCTCTCGGAGATTGTCCTTCTCTTCCTCGAGAGTGTCGACACGGTCTTCAAGTCCGTCGACACTGTCTTGGAGTTGGTTGACTATCCTGATCAGTTCGTCGTCAGTGGCCGTTGTTGTTAACATGGTTCGTAGATCGCGGTTGGTTGCTTGCTGGTCTGCGCAGTCGCACCCGGCAAAATCATCGCTACCCGACAAGGCCCCTTCCACGGAGTCGCACCGTGGTCGCGCTGCTGCTCAAGGGGTGAGGACACGGTTAGGAAGCCGCTATCACCGGAATAATCGGATCTCATGGGTTTTCACCCGGATTGAGCTGCAATAGTGACGCATCTCGAGAGTCGCTAAAGCTAAGTTCGACCAGCAACGAGAAGCGAACACGGCCCACGCGCGAGGACGACCCAGCAAACCAGACCTTTCCACAATCTTGAATGCTGGATCGTCGGTGGCCCGTGTCAGCCCCTCTTGGGGCTAACACGCACATTCTGAGTGGCTACTTTATTCGCCGTCACCTCCGTTCTCGTCGTCGAGGTAGGTTACTTTCTTGGCTTCGAACTCAATGAGTACTTCCTGCCCTTCGATGCTGAGTGCCTGGCGATGCTCTTTCGGGATGACGAGCCGCCCTTTCTTGTCAACCTTCTTGCTGAACAAGATCGTCTGACTTTCCGAGCCGCTCACTGGTTTGGCGTTGAACTCGACAAGTGCATCCCGCCCATCAATGGTCAATTCCTCACGCTGATCCTGCGGAATAACGAGCTGCCCTTTCTCGTTTACCTTCTTGCTGAAGGGAATCGTTGGACTTTCTGAGCCGCTCATCTATTCAGTATGATGAACTTGCTCCTGGGTTAAGTGTTTGGGTCGGTAATATGGATCGGATCATATAGGCAGACGGCCAACTCATCTCGATGTTTATCGCTGTCGTGGACTGCTGAGACGCAGCAATCTACGCCCGTGTTTCGACATCGGCCCAAGACGTCTCTCGGCAGCTCGACGAAGCCTACGAACATCTGGAGCGTCTCGTTGTCGAACCTGACGAACTGGTTGAGATGCCTTGCACTCTTTTCGCTCTCAGACTAGTACCGCATCAACGCTGAACTGCTAGAAACGACTGATAGACTGTCTGTAAGGTGAATCTAGCAGATCATAACTGAACCGGCACTAGCTGAACTCCCTACGCAACCAACGCTCTGTCTTGAGCGATCGGTGTTGGGTGTGGGAAGTACTGCTACGACAGTTTCATCGCGGCAGCACTGCGGTGTACGGGGACACCATGTTGCCACCGAAATGAAAGCCACCTCTGCGGTATCTGTTCAGCTACTGGACAAGCAACCCTCCGTCGACAATAATTGGCTGTCCCATCACGTAGGAGGAATCCTCCGAACAGAGCCAAACAACTGTATCGGCTATCTCTTGGGGCTCACCGAGGCGTCCTGCTGGAATACCCGCAGTGATGCGGTCCATTTCCTCGCTGTTGTCCTCACCCGCCTGTTGGACCATTGGCGTTTCGATGACACCCGGACAGACAGCGTTGAACCGGATTCCATCTTCAGCGTAATCAACCGTTGCCCGTCGAGTCAGTCCAATAACACCGTGTTTGCTGGCCGCGTAGTGCGCGCTCCCGTTCGCACTCACGCCAGCGACCGAGGAAGTGTTAACAATGGCGCCACCACCCCGTTCAATCATCTCCGGAATCTCGGCTTTCAGACATCGCCAGACGCCTTTCAGATTCACGTCAATCATCCGATCCCACTCCGCCTCGTCATATTCAGCAAGGCGATTACCCTCATCTGCGATGCCGGCATTGTTGTGTGCGAAGTCAAGCCCGCCGTACTCGTCGAGTGCCGTCTGTACCATCGCGTCAACATCGTCAGAGTCGGTGACGTTTGTTTTGACGAACGTCGCTTCGCCGCCGTCACTCGTGATCATCTCAACTGTCTCCTGGCCACCTTCCTCGTCGATATCGGCGACAACGACTTTTGCTCCTGCTTCGGCAAACCGAAGTGACGACTGTCGACCGATTCCCGATCCACCGCCAGTGACGACCGCAACTCCGTCTTGTATTCCGTTCATAGTGTCTTCCACCACGCTGTTTCACGTGGAGTATTAAACATTAATAAACAACCATTATATATCTATCGGCAAGATTTCATACAAAGATAGTATGACTGCCTCTCCCTGAAAAATAATTTTACAGAGAAATAATCGGCTGATTTAGTTTTGAATTTTAATTGTCGATGTAATTGTCAAGAGATTCAAAAATGTGTGCGACCAGCAGGCGCGAGCCTGACGAAACCAACAAGTGAACCAAGAGATGAGAGTATGTAATGAACACGTCACGACGAAACGTACTGGCAGCAACAGTAACCGGCTCCACACTCGGGCTCGCTGGATGTGGCGACCTCGCGGGCTCGGACGGCAACGTAACTGAACAGACCGATGCCGAGGAGGGCGGAACCGAGAACGACAACGAGGCGAGCGCAACGATCGCACTTGATGTTCAAGACGAGATTCAGGAAGCTCAAGAAGAAATTGGAACACGTGTTCAAGAGGAGAATCTCTCGCGGGAGGACGCGCAGGTAGAATTCCGTGACGCCCAGATAGAGATTATTTCGGCCGCGATTGAGGACGTGCGAACGTACGCAGCTGATGCTGAGGGGCTCACTGTCCAAAACACCAACGAGCAGGTAGGTGCGGTTCTCGTCAGCGGGCCGGCCGCGGCAGTATTAGGCACGCTTGATGCCGACCCAGTAAACTCGCTGCTATCCGCGTCTGATTTCCCCGCTCCTCAGGAAGGCGGACAGCCCAATGGGTCCTGATGAGGTCGAGTTTTTCAAAACCACATAGTGACCGTATCATCATCCGCGTTCGGTTAATCCCCAGCCGACAGCTCTGTGCGGTTTGAGTATCGGTCGCTCCTGCCGTGTACCCCCGGCTCAAGCAATCTTGGACCGCATAGGATATTACTGAGAGAATTAACCGAACACTAATAACCATATCACGACTTCGGCGACAGTTTTGAAATAAAACTGGCAAGACGCTAGTGTCAAAATAGCGTACAGGAAACGGGGTTTTCTGAACAGTAAAATCAAATCTACAAGGCTCTTCCCGAACTCAGTGAAACACTACTATTCGCAAATTGATAGAACATTCCGTGATGAATACGGGGCGCGAGTCGGTCACTGCAAATTAAACCGTTTGTGTGGTTATCTGAGCCCGATTTCCTTGTGACGCTTGTACAGATAGACTACACCAGCCGGAATCGTGATTAGTTGCACGGCCGAGAACACAAACGAACCCAAGTGCAGTATAGCAACGCCGCCCCACAGCACTCGGTTTGGTATCAAGTCACATTCTTTCTGACGGAGTGCTCTGGTATCGAGATAGATGCAGAGTGAGTACAGTGGGGCTAGAAGGCCCCCGATTAGAACGGTCGCTACCACCGAGAGCAAGGAGTATAAGAATAGCAAGCCAGTCTCTGGACTGGAGGGCACGAGGCTGGGTGGAGAACCGGCCAGTGGTTCGCTCACCAACTGAAGAAGACTGTATGAGGCCTGCACTAGCACAAAAACCACGATGAAGAACGCGACTCCATACCACCATCGTGAATTGGTGGACCTATTGGAAGACCTTCCGGGCGACTTTTCGGACATAGGCTGTTGGAAAGAGTGTGATTGTGGCCGGGCATGTAAATTGTGGACTGAGACCTCTGACTCGATACTTACGCAGACTACACCCTCTCTATTCAGCAGTCAGTAGCAGCCTATATCATATATCGAATAGTTGTTTCGCTAGGTTGGGCAAGAGCCATCTACAAATTGGCCTACGATTAGGCCTATAGATCAGTAGAGAGAACGCGACTGAATCGTCGGCTCAAAAACCGGATCCGCACCCGGGTCGGACTCGACGCTGCCCGTGACGTACGAGATCTTCTTGCGTTCTCGCTCGGCAGCTGCCGGACTCATTTCCCCGAGATAGTGGTTCCGGAACGTCTCCCAGTCCTCCCACCCGCCGAAGCTCATTACCACGGCAGGAAGTACGCCGCAGTCCCACAAGAGATGCCCGCCCCACGTCCGCCGGAGGTCGTGGACGTCGAGGTAGGTCCATCCCTCGTCACCGGTTGCCGCGTAGCGTCGCTCGCCAGCTCGCTTCACCCAGCGATAGATCGAGTTCGGCTCGACGCCGACAACCGGCTCGTCGGGATCACGCTCGTACGAGAGCGTTCGAACGGAACTGGCGAGTTCTTTCGGGATCGGCGTCTCCCGATATTTCCCGCGCTTCGCGTAGTCGTTCCACACGCGAAGGAAGCCGTCGGGAGCGTGGGTGAAGTCGTTGCTGGTGACGCTGGCGATCTCTTCGCGGCGGAGGCCCGCCTGAACACCGAGCCGAAATGCGATCTCCTGCTCGGGAGACTTCGCCTCGTCGATGAGCGCTGCGACCTCGTCGTTCTCGTCGCTCTGGCTGAGCCAGACCCGCTTCCCGTCTCGTTTGGGGTAGTCGTCAAGTCGCACAGTAGGCTTAACGAGGTGGCGCTACTAAAAATCGTGTGGAATAGGTATCTGAGGGGTCTCTTTGAGAGTCAGCTCGGGCCTATCAGTAGCCGAATCCCGGATTCTAACACATCCAGAGACAAAGAATCAAATAGTCAATCAGAGTAGGATTTACTATCATGCTCCCAGACGATCTCCCGGTTGATCGCCAGAAATTGCTGACATGGGAAACAGAATGCTGGCAGTGTGGCGAGCAAACGCCTGTGGTCTGGCCACGAGGAGACCATCTTGATACGCCTCTCGGAGATGTATTAGCGAATTACGAAACCCCTGTTGAACGGGTCTACAGCAATACTCTCGGCAAGAAAGTCTGGGGGAACGTCTGTCAGCACTGTGATTCTTACCAAGGAAATCATTTCATCCAGCAAGAGGCACTGGAGATTGACCCTCCACTGGTAGACTGTCCACATTGTGGGGATGAACACGAATGGAGCCCGGACCAAGGGATGGGTGGAGCATTCGGACAGGGATGGGTCTCATGTCCAGAATATGGAGAAATACCGGTTGGTGACCCACGGGGAGAGTGATGAATCCCTTAGCTCCATACAGGACCAGATCAGTAGTATTTCAAAACTCGAATGAGTAAATTGCGACATGTACGATCTCACTGGCTTTCAGCGCGATCTGCTGTACGTAGTTGCCGGACTTGATGACCCCCACGGACTCGCGATCAAAGACGAGCTCGAGGACTACTACGAAAAGGAAATCCATCATGGTCGGCTCTATCCCAACCTCGACACGCTCGTCGAGAAGGGACTCATCGAAAAAAGTCAGCGCGACAGGCGGACCAACGAGTACAGCACTACTCGCCGGGGCACTAGAGAGATCGAAGCTCGGACTGAATGGGAAGCTGGATACATTGACCACGACGGGTGATCGAACCGTTACACCCGGGGACTGTTTGCCTCTAGTGGCTCTGTTGAAATCCTATTCTTCAGACATATAATTAAATGAAACGGCTGGTCGCTGAAGGATGCGTATTGATGGAATGTATCAGAACCAGTCGTCCTTTCTGAGATAGAACATCGTAATTCCAACAACGAGACCGTATAGCCCTCCCTGCATGACTGCACTGGTCAACTCGCCATTGAACAGTATAACTTGGGTAGCACTCACGACTACTATCCCAACAACAACGTTCGTGAAAACGAACAGCCACGGATTCTCCAAGTCGAAACGACGGACCTCATTCATACTTCAATTACTGACCTCAATAGTAAATGCGTTCCCTGTATTGACCGCAACTGGGTCAGAATATGTCTCCTGTTGAGGATTTCATTAGAGTCGGTCATTTCGTTTAGCCACGACATCGCATGGCAGCAACTAGTGGACCAGCATGAAGTCGTGACATTCCGCCGCGGTCGGCGGAAGTAATGTCTGACGTAGAGTTAAGACGCTCCAGATACCCCTTCCGTCTATGCCACCACAGCCGCCACAGGCGGGACAGGCGACACACCCGCCACGGTTGGTCATCGCGAATGCAAAAGGAGGTGTCGGCAAGACAACCGTCTCTGCAAATCTCGTCGGCGCACTCGCCGATCGCGGACTCGACGTCCTCGCTGTCGACGCCGATCCGCAGGGCAACCTGACCGAGGCGCTTGGCCACTTGGACGTCTATGAGGCTGAACCGCCCACGCTATTCGATGTCCTCCTCGATATCGAGGCTCGCGACGACGTCGCGACGATTCTCTGTGAGGGGGTTGAAGCCGACCTCGTCCCGAGTAGCATCGACATGCTGGGGTCGACGCTCGAACTCTCGGCGGCACACTTCCTCGGCCAGCTACACAACGGTGACGTCGTTGACGATCCGGACGCCGTTGAGGCTGCGACGTGGGCGCTTGAATCGATGACGCAGTTGGTGACGCCGGCGACGATCGGGAGCGACGACCACGGCTACGGCTTGCTCGATGACGCTATCGCCCGAATCGACACGAACTACGATGTCGTGATCGTCGACGCACCGCCGGGACACAACCCGATGTTCAAGAACGCGCTGTACGCCGCGCCGAACCTGATCGTGCCGGCGACGGCGGAGGCGTCCTCGAAGGGGGCGGTCGACCGTCTGTTCGACGAGATCGCGGCGTTCGAGACAGAGACTGGCCGCGGTATCGACGAGGTCGCTGCAGTTACCAACCGGATCCGCATGTCGACGAACGCTGCCGATGAGATGACGTCGTTCCTTGCAGAGGTATTCGACGATGTCCCCGTGTACGAGATACCCGAACGTGTCGCGCTCTCGTACGCCTACGACGCCGGCGAGTCCATCTTCGAGTACCAGCCGGAAGCCGACGTCACTGAGACGTTCGGTCAGCTGGGCGACCACGTCATCGAGGCGTTCGACCTCGAGGTGGCAGCATGAGCGACGACGCCGACGACGCCGACGAGGACGACGAGAACCTCGACGAAGAGACACAGGAGCGTGTCAACCGCGTCCGGGGGAAGCGTGACTCCCGACCGAGCCGCCGTCGAGGGCGTTCGAAACAGACACCTAAGCCGGAACAGACGCCACAGGCGGAACAGGAAGAACAGGCTGAACAGTCAAACAAGGCGGAACAGGAGGCTGACGAGATGGACGCAAACCCACAGACAGAAGCAACACAGGAGAATAAGTCACCACAACCGACACAGGCGGAACAGAGAGAACAGACGACTGTGTCGAAACTGGAGCCCGTGACGCAACGGGAGCACGACACCTACTATCTCGACGCCGATGTCCGGGAAGAACTGGAGCGCGTCTACCGGCGGATGTCGTTGGACATCCTCGAGGAGACTGGCGTCGACCTCGATGAACAGCGAGTCGGGGGACGAAACCGCTACTACCGGCCACTCGCTCTACTACTCGGTGCTCGCCAAATCGCCGAGATGTCTCCGGGTGAGGTTCGACAGGCGATCGAGGAAGAAGACCTCGTCGACGACCTTCCTGATAGCGAGTAGCCGCGTAGTTTCTATCGCGGGATGTGATTTATGAACAGACGAAATGAGGTGTCTCCCGCAAACACTCCACTATCGAAGTGTATCTTCGGCGGTCTGACCCCCTGATTTAGGACGACAAGAACGGCTTCTCGAAGGTGTAAGCGTGGTGGATACTGGGTTTCCGGTTAAGATAGGTTCAGATTCCGGGATTAAAAAGACTATCTCGAACACTGACCCCATCATCCTCACCGTCCTGCGGTTTCAGTCTCGCTCTTATGTAGAACTACGGAAAGCCCCCATAACAAGGCAGTCAATGGTGATATCGACGGATGCGCCTGTGAGATTCAGCGATCTAATGATCCCGAATGTATGAGCGGCCTGCTCCAAGCCTTGCTTGGACAGGCCGCGGAACTTCCGCAGCCACGGTTGAACAAGCAAAAACAGACATTCTGCCTGATTAATGTGGACTCCGTCCATTCGTTGTAGTTTAGCGGCGCGTCGAGACGGTGTTTATGCGGATAGTTGAACAAGACGGTGTTGAGTCGAATCGCTAATGAAGCGTGATCGGAGAACTGAATGGATGTTCTTCTGTCTCGGATGCTGAGATCTGTGTCACTCTCTGAAGGCGGCGCACTCACTCCGGTGAGTGCGTCGCCGATCCAGAGCTGTCGCTACTACCTACCTCTGAGCTGACCGGCTTGTCAGGCGAGTTTCTACCAGAACTCGCCTGACTCAACCTGCTCACGTAATCTTGGTCGATGTGGATTTGGATCTCGTGACGACCACAACAGCAATTCGTCGAGATCTGGCAGTTCATACCCGAGATCCAGCATCAGGTACAGCTGGACTAGGTGTGCGTGACGTTCGAGCGCATGAGAACACCGACGACGTGGAAGACGCGTCGACGACGCGGCCGCGTCGTCGTCGCTCCCCTGCCGCTTTGCGTCTAATTTGCGGAGTTCATCCACAATAACGCGGCTCATCAGCAGCGAGAGCGCCGCTACGATGATCAGCGCTTCGATGATGTAGGGATCTGTCGTATTGATCTCATCAAGACCGAAGCGCGATTTGAGTTCCTTGAACAGCAGCTCAATCTCCCAGCGCGCCCGATAGAGCTGTGCGATATCGGGCGCGTGGTAGTTGTCTCTGGCAAGATTCGTTACGTAGAGATGGTACTCACCGCTGTCCTCGTTGAGCACACCGACGAGTCGGAACGTTCGGGTCGTGCTGACGCCCGACCCTCGCTTGCGGTCGAATGAGAGGGTGATCCGAGCGTCGATCTCCTGTCGCTGCAGGTCGTCGAGGACGTCCTGCAGCGACTCGCCTTCGAGTGGAATACTGTTTCCCCGCCATGTGCGAAGCTCTTCGACGATCTCGAAGTTTGCGTCATCTTTGACCCGTGAGACGAACCAGCCGTCGTTTTGGTCGATACGGTCGAACAACCAGAAGTCGTAGAAGCCGAGATCGAGTAAGACGAGTGCGCCAGCTACCCACTCGCCGGTGGGTAGCTGGCTCCGTTCCTGCGTTTTGGCGTCAGTCGTTTGAAACCGCGTAGGAAGTCCGGTTGAGAGTGATTCCGTAAGGTGGAGCTTTACGCCAGCTTGATCTTCGCCAGTCGCTGCGTAGACATCTGTAGCGTCTTGGTAGAGTGAGACGATAGAGGCGTCAACAATGAGGACGTCTCGAAAGCGTTCGAGACGTCCGCTGAGGTCGGTTTGTCCCGGTTCGAGATTCTCGATGGCGTCATCGAGAATCTCTCGCAGGAGTGCAACGAACGCGGGTGAAAACCAGCCGTGGAAGGTTGGATAAGCAAGTTCGTCACAGTCAGCCATTTCGACGAACCGTTCGAGAAATGCCTGAATAGAGCGATCCGATCCAGCAGCGAAACCCAGTGAAAGGGTATAGAACAACGCGACAGTGTCGAACTTGCGCTCTCGTTGGACGAGATTCGTTGCGCGAGCGCGCTCGCGCAACTCATCAGAGGGAAACGCTCTTTTGATCCGGTCGATAATCACTGAATCCGGTGGTTTGTAACTCACAGCAGCCACCGGGTTTCTCTGACAGGTAGTCCCAACGATATTCAGATCAGGAGACGGTGCTGGCGTGAGGCGTTAAACTATAACGGATGGGACTCCGTCAGGCGATACGTACCTCTCTTTGTGGACGACCGTTCGGTGATCCCGATCCATCTCGCGGTACGCTTGGAGTCCATCTGTCCAGACCTCTCCCAGCCGCTGGGGGAGGTCTTCAGCTTCCTGAATCACTGGCTCAAGATCGCCTTCGTAGTCGATCCCACGCTGTCCGCGAATCACACGAAGCGAGTCGCGGCACGCCGCGACGAGCGTCAGCTGGTCACCGTGACGCCCTCGCCAGCGTGATCGGCCAGTGCGCGACGAGCCGCCGCGAGAACGACTGTTTCGCGGCGGCTCTTGACCTTTGTAACCAGAACAGACTTTGCCAGATTCGTCGACCTGTGTCGGTCCATCGGTGGTCTGGTTAAACAGTTCCCAGGTGAGGGGGAAGCCGCGCTGAACCGCGGCTTCCGCCTCCCGAATCGCCGTGTGAATGGTTTTGTAGGCACGACCGAGCAGCGGCGCAATCTGGTTGATGCTCAGCAGTGTATCTGCGTAGAGGGTGAAAGCGAGAAGGACCTCACCGCAGGAGAGGTGCTTCTCGTGAAATGGCGTTCCATGGGTGTATACTGGCTTAAATTCGCAATTACGACACCGAACTCGGTCGTGTTTCTCCCACGTCATAATGCTCTGGTGACCGCAGCGAGGACAGGATGTATTCTCCCAGAACCGCTTGAGTCGCCGCTCGATGCGCGCATCGAGCGGCTCGGTGTTGATCTCTATGACTCCTAGCTCGATCAACTGCCGAAACATCCCGCCGAACGCTGACTCAGTGGAAGACATATCGCCAGATTAGAACTGTCTGAGTGTAATTATACGGGCTTTCCGCGTTTCTACATAAGAGCGTGAAGGGAAGTGGACACATCCAGAAAATGTCCCAACAGGCGTGGACACCGATACGTTCCACAAGTTCCTGCTCGGACTGATGAACTCCCGCGTGCTACACTACTACATGTTCAAACGTTCTGGCGAGATCGACGCCGCCGAAGCGTTCGCGAATATGCGGCAGGGAGATATTCGCGAGCTGCCGGTGCCGGTTGCGGACCTGACGACAGATGCTGGGCGCGAGACAGTGCGTGAGATAGCGGAGTGTGTCGAAGAGATGCAAAACGGTGGAGAGCTCGGGGATGCGACGGATCTCAAGATCGAGCGTCTGCTACTCGATCTGTACGGTTTGCGACCGGCGGATCTGTCGTATATTCATTCGCAAATGGGGCTTGGAGCGTACCACAAGAAAATGATGGAACTGTATCCGGACGGGAAGCCGTCTGCTCCGGAGCGAAAGCAGGATATCCGCGTCGATGTCGACTCCACAACAGCTGAGGCTGACGACTAGGCCAAATTGTTCTGTTGGGTCGGCTGTGTTCGTTCACTGGATGTCGTCGGCATACTTCCCGATCCGCATTACCCAGAATTTTCCGTTCACCTTGAGTACCCGCCCTCGCTCCTCGGCGATCGTGAGAAGATTCTCGACTTGTTGGAGTTCGATCTCGTTCAAATTGATGTGCTCGTCGACGTCTTCTGCTGTGACCGGCTCGTGAGTTGCGACGATATCGACAACCTCATCGAGGGAGAAAGGCTGGGTCATTTTCAGGCCGGCTGGTCGTCGCTTCGTTCATCAAGCTCCTTTGTTGCGCGGAGCACTTTCTCTGGGTCATCGATGAGGGTGATCTGCGTTTCGCTTCCAAGTGCGTGACCAGCAGGCTTCCGCTTCCGGGAGAGAATTTCAAGGAACTCTGCTTCCTTCAAGAGGTCTCGTACGCGACGTTCCGAGAGCGCATCAGTCGCATCAAAATTACATTTTCGTTGGTAGAGTTCGTACGCTTCTGTCGTTGTGACTGGATCTGCGGTGGTATCGCGGTCAGCTGAAAGTGCGGCGACGGACTGGATGACCAATCTCGAGTGCGGTGGGAGTCGGGAGATGATTTGGAGAATCTCTTCCACTTCAGCCTCCTCGAATCCTTGTTCGACGTGGCTTCTTTTCACAGTATCTGAACCAGCTTTGTTCGCTACTTCACCAGCGTATCGGAAGATGTCCATCGCTTTGCGTGCGTCTCCATGCCGACTGCCTGCTTTGGCTGCTGCGAGGGGAATGACATCTGACTCAAGAACACCATCTTTGTAGGCGTCCTTCCGCGCGTTGAGAATCTGTTCTAGTTGAGCCGGTTCGTATGGCGGGAAAATGTGGCCACGTTCGTTGAGACTGGAAAGGGTTCGCTCTTGGAGTTTGTCCTTGAATCGAGGTTTGTTGCTGATCGCGATGATACCGAGAGAGCTCGAATTAAGTTTGTTTGCTTCCCCAGCTCGAGAGAGTTGCATCAAGAGAGAATTGTAGTCTCGGTGTTTGTCGATTTCATCGAGAATGACGATTCCGACGTCGTGGTTTTCCTCCAACGCATCCCAAGCCCGGTTGTAAACAGTATTGGTCGCGAGGCCAGTGTCGGGAATTGACACGTCACTCCCGTCGGTGTTGAACATCTGCCCGATCTCGGTGATCGCGCCAGTCTCGGTGTTGCTTTGAGCACAGTCAACGTACGCACGTCCGATCGAGACGTCGTTGGCAGTAGCTTCTCGTTGGAGCTGTTTCGTGATAAACTTCGCACACAGTGACTTTCCCGTGCCCGGTTTCCCAAAGAGGAGGCAATTGTTGGGTTTGCTTCCTTCAAGTGCGGGCTGGAGAGATTGAGCCAGCGCCTCAAGCTGGTCGTCACGCCCGATAATACGACTCTCATCGACCACATAGTCGATTTGGAGGATATCTTTGTTCGCGAAGACCGAATTGAGGCCGTCAAAGAAATTCCGTGACATAGATGGAACAAGAACCCATCCCCAGTTAAAATTTTGGAGCAGTAGAACACCGAGTTTCCGTAAGCGATCTCTTCAAAACCAGCATCACAGAGGATTTATACGGTGTTTAGAGCGGAAACTGGGGGTGTTCCGCGTATCCCCGTTTCCGTTCTAAGTATGTGAGCCATCAACATTAGTGCTCGGAGGTCCCCATCCCACGTTTCCGCTCTAGATATCTTTGGGGACAACAGAGTAAGAGTTGGCTTTGTCGAGGTCTGATTTCATTCCGGTGGCTCGGGGAACTCAGGCTACAACAGGACACCCCCACCCCACGTTTCCGCTCTAGATGGCGGTTCTGTACCTTACCTAACGCACCCGATCTAATTCTGGCGTCTGTGCTGCCACACCCCGTGTTTCCGTTCTAAATATACCGTTATCACTGTTTCTAACGCCTCTATTGATTGTCTTCTATATTCGCACCCACTTCCCTATAACACATATTATATATTTTACTGTAGTAGCAATAAATACATACATGGATAGACAGCAAATACGTGCGTGTTAACCGTCTTACTGATTGAATACGTATTCTGGAAGTAGTTCCAAAGATGGCGGTAATACGGCTATTTATATACTACAATCCAGGAGAATAGGCTAGGACTCCCGTATTCGGTGTATTTAGAACGGAAACGTGGGGTGTGTGTCTGGCCGTTCTAGTACTTCCTAACGATGATCGGTAGCAGGTTCACCGAACTAGAGCGGAAACGTGGGGTGGGGCTGTCCGCCCGTCCGATCACGATACGCCAACCTCAGACAGAGGCGTTCATGACCTCCGCCAGTTCGCGGTCAATCTGTTCGACCTGCCGAGTTAGTCGTGAGACCATCTCTGTTTGGCTCTCGTTTTCGTCCGCGATTTCCGCGATTTCCTCACTCACGACGATTGCCCGGTCGGAGACGTCGTCGACGGCACTCGATATCTCTTCGGCCACGCTTGCCTGCTCCTGTCCCGTTTCGAGTATTTAAACCCAGGGGTAGCCTCTCGCACTCAATGCTAAAATACGAACTCAAGAATGGTTGCAGCGGCTGTAACAAGTATTCAGCTGGTTAGAGTGTTCCTTTCCGACGACGGATGATCAGCTCACGGACTCGTGCTTCGTGGTCGATGTCGCCTTGGAAGTACGCAGTCAAAATCGCCTCAACAACCTCTGAACGGCTTGCTTGGAGATCGACGCACTGCTCGGTCAGTTCATCCAGCTCCTCAACGAGTTCATCCGTGATGGACACGCCAAATTCCGTGTTTGACATCGATTAAACCTCCTAAAAGATTGTTGTAGCTGCTGTAATGTGATTTTACTGCTTGCTGTGATCGATGAGATTCTTCGCGGCACCACCATTTATATACTCGAAACGGGACAGTGACACACCTGAAACAGCCTCCAAAGGAAAAGATAGCCATCCCGAACCGCCTGTTGACGAGATCACCGACTCTCTCACCGGTGAAGGCTTCGACATCTTCCACGGGCGTGAGTACATCTCCTTCCGCACAGATAGCCATCTCGCACCAAATTCAACAGTAGTTGAACAGCATCTCGAGGGAAAAGAAGCCGTCATCCTCGCGTACAACGAGGACAGCAACGAGGTCGCACTCATCCCGCTATCAGCAGATTACGATCGGGGTGATGTTTACTCGCTCAAACGCAGCGATGGGAGTACGGTGATCGCCGCAACAGGATTCTTCAAAGAACACGACCTCTCCGTGGATCAAACCGTCCGGTATTCACCAGAATGGAACGGGGACATCGGCGGCAGTAACGTTCCTGGTGGATTGGTCATCGACCTCGACGAAGACGGAGAGGTCTACGCGGCTGCCTCACCATCGGGGTCTACTGACGAGAGCTAGCACTCGGCTACACACCTAACTAGGCACCCGCACAAACACGATAGATCGCCGGACTACCGCGGTCCATAGACACTCGACGTACGCTCCAAGACCAGCTTTTCTTTTTCCGTCGGTCGTCCTATTTCCAGAGGACCCAACATCAGCCATCGTAACACAGACCAGTTCTTTGACGCTCCTCTGCGGATACTTAGTCTAGAAGACGAACCACCGGCACATCAGCGTTGAATTGGAGACGAACTGGGGATACATCAGCGTTGAATTAGGGACGAACTGAGGACACAGCAGCGTTGAATTGGAGACAAATTAGCATCAAATCCCCGTCCTAATAGCCCCAAACCAAGACTTTCAGAAAGCAAAATACGAATCGCTGTTTAGCGAGAAACCCGCTTCCAACAAACACAACTCTTGCCCATTATTGCTACCGCCACCAAGCGTTCTATCATATCCTATATGGTTTTGGGGGGAATTTGAGGCTATAATTACAAGACGGCAGCGGGATTAGTAGGGGTGCTTCATGAAGTGCGTAATGACAAGACGGCGGCGGAGTTAGTGGGGTGCTTCATGAACCAATCCTGAATCCATCAAGTAGCGATCGACCTACCGTAATGACAAGAAGGCGGTGAGATTAATGGGGGTGCTTCATGAAGTGCGTAATGACAGGAAGGCGGCGGGATTGGTAGGGTATTTCATGAACCAATCCTGAATCCATCAAGTAGCGATCGACCTACCGTAATGACAAGAAGGCGGCGAGATTGCGGGGGTGCTTCATGAAGTGCGTAATGACAAGAAGGCGGCGGGATTGGTGGGGATGCTTCATGAACCAGATTTGGACCCAACAACCACCGACAAATATCCTATAATGACAAGAAGGCGGCGGGATTGGGGGTATAATTCATTAATTACATATCTATATTGGTAGGTCATCTAATGACAAGAAGGCGGCGAGATTACGGGGGGTGCTTCATGAAATTGCGACCAGCCAAATCGGGCGTCGTTGTTCAGCCATAACCAGAGATAGCTTTAGAGGCCCTATGGAGCAATCTCCTGCCCTCGTCGCAGTTCAGCCGAATTCACACAATTAGGGTTCAGGGGAGATGAAGTTCAGTGGATAGTCGCGTAGCGAACGATTCGGGCCGGAGCCAAGAAACGGACGGGGGAAAGGGGGGGAGACGGGAGGCGGACAAGGCGAAGACTATCAGAGATATGATAGTGGATGGAACCCTGAGTGAGCGGCGCAGGGGACAGGGGATGAGAGGCGATGAACAGGGACCGACGACAGGCAAGTAACGACCAACAACCAGAGGCGACGGAACACCACCAACGTCGACGGCGACGGGAGACAACCGACCACTCGAAACGACGACCGAACCCGACAAGGCTGACCGACGATCGATACACCGAGAACGCGGACCCAACGCTCGACGACGGACCACCAACTGATCGACAACACCCCGACACCGACTCGCGGGCAACAACGAGACTACTCTGACGGCACCAATCCGACGAGCGACGACGAGGACTGACCCGGAAGGGACACGGATCAACAACGACCGGCGGCGACCAGCAGGGACCAGACCGACGACCAGGAAGCGACAGGGCGACCTCGAACAGCGACCAGCATCAAGGATGGACCAAGAGGCGAGCGACAACGAGGGACCACTCGAAACGACGACCGAACCCGACGACGAACAGCGGCGGCGGGGCAACGACAGAAGGTGGGGGCCAGATCACGATGCGAGAGTGTAGGGTGAGAGGCGCGGTCGACGACGTCGAGAGTCGCGGTTGCGATGCGACGGTGAGGGGTGGGTGTGCGAGGCAAGGCGATCGAGACCGCACCGAGTGCGAAGCGACGGTGGGGGAGAGGGGCGACGACGACAGCGAGGCAACGATACCGCGGGGGCGGCGAAGCGACGGGGACGGCAGGGGGCAACGACGACGCCGGCAGAGACCGAACAGCGAGAGCGAAGCGGCGATGGGGGCGGGGCAGCAACGACGACGAAGACCGCGATCCGAAACCACCGCAGCGGGGGACAGCTATCGACGACCGTTCAGCAGAGCGCAGCAATCGGCGGGGGACGAGTGAGGCGAGAAGGGGGAGGTGGAGATGGAAGGTGGGGCGAAAACTCGATCCCCCGGATTGCCGTAGGCGGGTCGTTCAGGACGGAGCCGATGTGGATGAACAGGGCGGGGCCAGATGGCGACTCGGGGCGGGGAGTAGCCGGGTCGGCAGAAGAGGAGGGAATCCCCAAAGAGTAGGTGGGAGCGAAGCGCAGTTGATGTCCCACAAAGACTCGCCCGGAAGGCGACTTACTACGTGGGAGCAAATCGAGTCGGTATGGGAGACCAAATTAGCGCGATGGTAGACGGGGATCTGAACAGCATTCTCGAAGCGATGGCAAAACACCATGACATCCCGAAGAGCAGAGTGATCGAACTGCTCCTCCGGGAGGGCGTCCACGCACGCGAGATGCGATACCGCTACGAACAGATGGACGCGAAGCTCGATCACCTCATCGACAGCCTCAATGTGGGGTCGACCGCAACGGACGCAGTCGAGGACCGATTCGAAACAGTCAGCGAACGGTCGTTGCCCGCCGGCGTCGCTGGTGTGGAGTTAGCCGACAGCCCACTGCCGTACTTTCAGAGCGCCGGGAGCTATCCAGATCGATCGGACGAGGAGGCAGTTGTCCGGGATCAGGTGTTCGACGAACGGGATGCGGTTAGGAAAACAGACGACGACTGATCGATCTGCCGCCGGCATAGTCGAACTCACGCTGGGGCAGCATCGTCGTCGGGGTGCGGTGTCGATATCTCGGAACTGACCTCAATGGCGTCGCCGGGAACGAAGGCACCCTTTGCCCGACCGGCTCGCTCAAAGTGGACGATATCGTACTCGGCGAGTAGTTGGTCGCGTCGCAAAGTCGTTCAGAATACAGTTCGTCCCGTTTCCTTTGACAGGGTAGATCTCTCGGATGCGTGACTTGATGATGGACAGACTACCTCTACATGTTATTTTCAGCCACATCAGCCTTCTACCGAAATTACGGGAAACTTTACCGTAACTCAGGTTGAACGGTTTTCCGACGCGAGTAGATTATTGAGACCTTCTGTGAATCACTACAACCGCGTCGACGATCGCTCTTGACCGAGATGAAGCTGAACTCGCGCGAATCCTTGCTGATCAACTTGCCGAATAGACATCTAAATCCCAAGACATCAGTAGTTACCGTATAGTTTGACTAAATTACGGTAATATCTCTCAAATTACTTTGTGAGGTACTGGATGCTAATTAGGAGTTGGTTCGCTCGCGGATTCGTTTGTATCCCTCGAGAGGAGTGAGAGGGATTCGGAAAAGGGATGACCCGCATCCGATCCCGCTCAGAACTATGCAACAATCAAAATATACAACGTATGCGTATGCGGCCGCCACCGACGCAACTGTTTCACGGCCGGAGTGGTGGTCGTACACGCGGCACGAGCGAATAGTCGTACCGACACAAACTCTCGGACAGCCACTACTAGCTGGCGACCTGAACACGCTGCCAACTCCTAGTGGACCCGTCGTGGGCAAGCGCTCACCGAGAGTCAAGGGCAATGTCTGACGACTCACTTCGGCAGGCTGTCCGGGATGCGTGGGGTACTGAGTGTCTCATCTGTGGGCGGGCCCCTGAAGACTGGGTTAACAGTGACAATCGGCCGTTGGTAAACTCACTCCATCACATCAACGGCGACGATACCGACGACCGTGTCGCCAACCTAATCCCGCTGTGTCAGCGCTGTCATATTCACGTCCACAAGACGGACGCGACCCCATACAGGCAGTGGCATCGCCAACTCCCGATCGAACACCGAAATGCGTGGAATGCGCATCATAAAGTGTACTACGAGGGGCCACGGCTCAACAGCGCACAGGCCGAGTGGTTCTACGGCGATAATGAGGGCACGCCACAGAGCGCACGATTCCACGATAAAAAGTCGGAATCGCCCGATGAGTCTCACGAAACGACTGAATCCGACACTAACTCGACGTCAGAGACGTCAGAGGATGATGACTCAGAAATGACATAGCTAGTCGTCGACGAGAGGCTCGGTAACTCCGGTAGCGATCAGGTCCGTCGTGGTGTCAATTCGGATCCCAGCTTGGAGACAGTAAGCATCAAACACGCTCCAAGCAATGAGGACCAATATCAGATCGGGTTCGTTAGCCGAGACGCCCACGGCTGGTAGCGACTCAAAAAACAGGAACTGGCCAACGCTGGCGGCCAGTTAGACGTCAGCCCATCACCGATATCGGTATTACTCACTGATGACCAACTGCGTGATGGCCACTCGAGACCCACGGTCACGCTAATTTTTTAGAATAGTACTTTCGCCCCGCTTGCCCGAAGTATAAGTCACAGAGTCTGTAATCTTGGGGTGAGGGAGCACAGCTGAGTCGGTCTCACCGACCGAACCAGCTGTTAAAGAGTATCACACGCTCCCTCTCCCCCTGAAAAGAGCTGCCGATTTCGTGAGAATGGCCCCCGATAATCCAGAGACAGTCCGTGGCACCTGCTCATTCTGTGGCGATACAGTTACTGGCCGACACGCGATAATCGAGTATGAAACAGATAGCGGTAGACCGGGCGTGTGGGCCGAATGTCCAAGCTGTGGCGAGGTCGTTGACCCCACCCATGCTCAGTAAACAGTTCATCCAGCAGATTGTGAGACTCGATCTACCATCGACAACCCACCACGAGTGCCGTCACTGTGGATACAGCGTGGGGAAGGACATCGATGAATGTCCACAGTGTGGCGCTGACGAGATTGCGGCCTACGACCTCGAGTAATTGCTGGAGCGCTCACAGTTGGTGGAGAAGTTTAATGCCTTATGTAGCATCCGAACGCTAACGTGGCATCAATTATTACATAAGGTGTGGAGGAGCCGCCACCACCGACCTCGCTACCCAAGTATCTCGCAAAAGGCTCCCAAAGCAGGATACGGAGACGCTCCACGAGATACAGAGCTACGTTGGGGTACTCATCGAGTATCGCGACCAGCCACTCGGCACCGATGAACTTCCCGAGACAGCTGAATCCGTCAACAAGCCCGACAGTTCAGGAACTGGACCATCGTCAAAGAGAAGATCACCTGTGGCGACGACAGCTGTAAGTGCGCCAGCGGAGATCGTCAGGATATGTACGGCCCGTATCTCTACCGCTACTATCGTGAGAATGGGACGATGAAATCAGAGTACATCGGGAAGCCGGGAAGTGGGTAGTGGTGAGTCGGTCAACGTCGACTAACGAGCATCCCGGGAGAGATACGCTTTTCACTGTACGCACACTTAGACAACGGTATACGATGAACTGGGATAGTGAGCGAGAAATGGCCAAAGACGTCGAGGAGAACGAGGAACTGTACGAGGCGCTCGCAGACGACGATACCGACGACGACAAAGAGTAATCAGCGATACTCTTCAGGAAGGACCTCGCCGAAGAACTGAAGCCAGACGCGATACAGCTCGTCCGTTTCATACAATCTGTCGAGATGGATCGGAGGTATCTCTCTTCGAACGTCGTGTGACTCAGCTCGCACCCGTTTGACCCGCTCCGTCGACCATTCTCCCGGTTCGATCCCGTTGTCACGGAGCAGCTTTCGCAATGTAACGATCGCAGTACGGTGGTTCCCATCCGGGAAGAAGTGTTTCCCTACGAGCGCGTGTATCCAGAGCGCGCACTGTTCGGGAAGCGGCCGGTCAGTTGGGAACTCCTCGAGAACCCGTTCGAGATCGCCGTTTCTCACTCGCCAGATCTCCTTTCGCTGTTCAAGGAACGACTCGTCGTGTGGATTGTCGTAGTGATGGCCGTCTGCTCTCAGAAATTGTGTATTCCGGAATTTGAAGTTCTCCGGCTCGATCGACGAAAGATCCGTGATACGAGGGGCTGGATCCGTCGAGTCTCCCATTCGTTACACGCCCCAACTCATTCGATCTACATTACTTGTGGGGGAGACATGCGTATACGGTTCCTCATCAGACCTGGTCGATACTGATGAATGCCCACAGGGTAGCTCTCACGAGATTGCGACCTACGATCTCGAGTAATTGCTGAAGAGCTCACAGTTGGTAAAGCGAGTTCAACTCCTTATGTGTCACCCGAGCGCTAAAGTGGGACTAGTTGTTACATAAGGTATGGAGGAGCCGTCACCACCCACCTCGCTCCCGAAGTATCTCGCAGAGGGGCTCCCAAAACAGGATACGGAGACACTCCACGAGATACGGAACTACGTCGAGGCGCTCATCGAGTATCGCGACCAATCGGTTGACACGGCTGTGTTGAATCACTAGATAGCGTCGGGATGGGTCGCTAAATCAAAGGAGTTGAAGCGGGATGATTCGGTTGTTCATGACGCAAATCTCCCGCTTCACTGGTGAGATTGTGCCGATTGCCCAAGTTGTTACCGGTGATGGAGACGAATCCGCCGCCCCGGAAGGTGGCGGCGGATTCGCCGATTATGCCCTCGTTTCCCTCCATTGTCTGCGGATTTACCTCGACACGTCCTACCGAATGACCATCGATTTACTGAAGGAGATGCCACAAATAACCGGGGAGATCGGCCTTGACGCGGCCGATCTCCCCTCGCCATCCACGTTGTGTAAGGCGTTCGACCGGATCAGTATGAGTGTCTGTCGAGTGCTGCTGCGCCAGTCGGCGCAGCTGCACGACCTCTCGAAACACGGTGCTATCGACGCCACATTCTACGAACGCTCAACTGCGAGCCGCCACTACTGCCAGCGGATCAGCTACCGCGTCCAGAAGCTGAAAGTCACGAAGCTCGTCGATACAGACTCTCAAGCCGTTCTTGACGTACACTGTTCGACGAACCGGAAAGGAAGTGACGCCGACCTTGCCGAGCAGATCGCCCGCCGGAACGCGGCCGATCTGCGGTCTCTCGCCGCCGACAAGGGCTATGACAAGCAATCGCTCCGCGAATCCCTTCGTGACCTCGGGATTCGCCCGCTCATCAAACATCGTATCTTCGCTCCCTACGACCACGCACACAACGCCAGAATCGACGAACAGCGCTACAATCAGCGCTCGATGACCGAAACCGTGAATTCGACTGTCAAGCGCTCGCTCGGCTTCGCCGTGCGAGCGCGGTCCTGGTTTCGTGAGTTCCGAGAAATCGCCCTGATGTGTGTCGTCTATAACATCAAGCGAGCTGTGAAACAGTGAATTCCAACGCTGTATGGCGATTCAACACAGCCATATAACAAGAACGAGTACTTCACACTGAAGCAGCTCGGCACCCACCACCATCTGATGGTGATCGGGAAGCCGAACACCTACACCACAGACGAGAGCGAGACGAACGTTTCAGTCGATCCCGAGGCACTCATCATCGTCGGCGAACCGACTCGAGAGCGGTGGGAGGCAAAAATGGCCGAGTTCACCCTCGACCAGATCGAAGCGTACGAGGGCGGCACTGCGTCCCACTTCGACGAGGTCAACATTACTATGAGTACAACATCGACGAGCTTCGAGAATACGACGGAACCGTCGTCGACGGGCTGACCGGAACCGACACCGAAGCTGCTACCCCAAACCCCGACAGTCCCAACGACGAATCGCCGACTCCCGAGAGGGACTGTCTCCCGGTAGCTGTGACTTCTCTGTAGTGCGCTATCAAGAATGTTAGCTAGCGTGTATCGCGTCTGGTGGGCGGTGATCGGTCTGTGGAGTCTGTTTTTATTTCTCGATTTGGGTGAGGTGAACAGTCAAAAGGGAAGCACCGCACGGGAGAGAGCTCCCACAGAGCCGTCTCGATTTTCAACCAGTTTGCCGCTCGCGTCATAGTGTGGACACACACTGCCGGCAGGGTCCAGACGACCAGCCACCCGAGCGGCCATTCAAAATCAACTAATGCGACCAGAACATCTTGAACAATCAGTCTTCGACCGTTGGGGCCAGCAATGCGTGGTCTGCGGTCGAACCGTAGAAGAGTGGCTTGAAACTAACTCCGGAGCGCGCAACCAGGACAAACTCTCTTTTCACCACGTCAACGGCGACGATACGGATCAGCGTGTCGAGAACGTGATCCCGCTGTGTCAGAGCTGTCACGTCCACATCCACAAGGTGGACGAGCCACCCTACCGGATATGGCATCGACAGCTCCCGATCGAACACCGTCATGCATGGAACGAGTACCACCACGAATACTACGAGGGGCCACGCCTGACTCGTGAACTCAGCTTTGAACGTTGAAGTAGGAGCGTGACGTAGGCGGTAGTGAAGACGGATGATGCCGATTACGGACTTCTTGTCGTGTACGCGTGTGTTTGACGAGTTCGAATCGCTGTCATCAGCTCAACGCCATCACGCGAAAACCTACGCCACCGGTCTTGTTGCGGCCAGCAACAAGACCGTGGCAGGCATCTCACGCGAAGTCCTTCCAGCTGGAGACAAACGCGCTCTCAACAAATTCCTCACCGAGTACGACTGGGACGAACAACAATTCAACCATGAGCGCCTCGAAGAACTCCAAAAACACGGTGAAACACGCTGGTCGAAGGATGGCTACATCATCCTCGACGACACGATCACCCACAAAGCCGGGGACGAAGTCCCCGGCGTCGGCCACTTCTACGATCACGCTGAAGGTGACACTGTCTGGGGCCAAGACCTCATCTACGCCTTCTACGCTGACAACAAAACCGCCTACCCACTCACCTTCCGACTCTACGAAAAACAGGACGACAATGACCAAGACCACGACACCAAGTACGATCTCGCCCGCGAGATCGTCACCGAACTCGAAGACGAGGTAGGTGTCCCGGCGGACACCTACCTCTTCGACTCGTGGTTCGCCCACGATTCTGGCCTTCCTGAACTCATCGAATCCTCCGACAAAGACTGGATCGGCCCGCTCCGGAGCAACCGACAGGTGACCTACGGCGGCGAAGAGATCCGCGTCGATGCGCTTGCAGAGCGCATCGACACGGTTGAACGCGACGTTGAAGACGAGACCTACCACATCTGGACAAAGAAGCTTCCCGTCTCCCAACTGGGAGACGTGAAGCTGGTGCTCGCTGAGAAAGAAACTGACGAAGAAGACGAAGAGAACCCGGTCAAGTACCTCGTCACGAACAAGATCGACGCACCAACCGAGCACATTATTCGCTCCTACGGGATGCGGTGGCGCATCGAAACGTTCTTCGAGGACTCGAAGCAGGATCTCGGCTTGGGAGACTGCGAGATGCAGACCAACGAAGGTGCCAGTCGGCACTGGCACCTTCTGATGGCTGCCTACAGTCTCGTCCGTCTTGATCCCGAATCGAGCGCCTTGGGGACGGTTCGCTCGAAAGCGTCATCGCTTCGAGCGAACCTCGAACACTCGCTGAAAGAAGCCGTTTACAACCTTCTCTCGTGGGTTCGAGACAACGATGATCGTAGCGTCGACGACCTGATGGAAGAGATTGATCACCTCTTCGTTCACTCAACAGCCGACGCTAACGTTCAAAGCTGAGTCGTGAAGAAGCTGTGAACCAGTTCGGCGACGATGGGGGCGTCCCAGTGAGTGTAAAGTATCTCGTTCATGAACGCGAGGGCTTCGACCCTGATGAGTTTGAAGCACCTGATATCGACTTGCTTCCCGACGATCATGCTGACGATGATTGTGACGAGTCCGCCCAAGACGACGATGGCGGCGACTGTGACGACGACGGCACCGCCACGTCGTAGCGGCTGATCTTAGCGGTTATTTTTCACGGTAAAGGGTCTCTGCGCCCACTAGAGTCGACTTTTAGAAAAGTGTTAAACTTCTTATACGGTTAGGGATAACCTCAAACTAAGTATGCCCTGGTAGCGTGGAGAAACCACCTGTCGCATGCGGCAGGTAGAGGTGAGTCAAGGGTTACAACCCATGTAGGTCGCCTAAGAAGCGATCAGGCCGTCACCGTGGTCGAGCCACTCACTCCAGTTGGGAAGTAGTGGCTTGGGCGTCGGTCGGCTGACAACGGCATCTAAAGTACATGATTCACTCGGTACTACCGACTGCGAGGCTCCGAGGCGGATGTTGACGGGGAACTCCCGTCGATAGTGAGCAACACTGTAGCTACCCCCCTCCTCCAGCCGACAGGCTGTCGATTGCGCTTTACTGCTCTTACTGGCTACGGGAGCACCCCCGCCGGGATTACAGGTCCTGTGTTGAGATCTATTGGTTTAGGAGAATGGTGAGCACGCTCTCGTTCAGATCTGTTCAGTAGTCACAGCTGACAAGTGGACAACTGGTGAACCGTATCCGGTCGGAGAGAACAGGGGTTGGAGCCTGCTTGGGTGGGTCGCTGCGAGACGAGCCGTTTGTAACTCTCGAGTGGGGTGAGGTGGGAATAACAGGGGTGACTCAGCCACAGCCCAGCACACGATGGTGCTGACGTGGTCGCCCGCCGTTCCCGCCTTGACCACATGAACGGACGTTACAACATACTACTGCCACGTTGTTTCGACGTTCAACTGCGTCTCGCTGGCTCCCATGGAGGCAGCGATGACTAGTCCCCGCCGACGCATACGGGAACGGACGGCTCGCGAAGCACTCGATATACATCTCGCACACGCACAAGCAATCATGCGGTGTGAGTCGACTGTCGTCCGTGCGCATCTTGAGGCAGCACGTGAGCAGTGTCAACGCCTTCCACCGGCACCGATTGTTGAGTGTCCCGTCTGCGGAGCGGCCGGTCTACCAGAACGGATCGCCGACCACGGCTGTCCCGTGGAAACTCACAACGACTGAATTCCCCTGACCTCTCACGTTCTTACAACACAATCTATGGATAAGCAGGAACGAATATTTCGGTCTAACGCCACCGATGAGGGCTTCGACATCTTCCACGGCCGTGAGTACATCTCCTTCCGCACAGATAGCCACCTCGCGCCAAATTCAACAGTAGTTGAACAGCATCTCAAGGGAAAAGAAGCCGTCATCCTCGCGTACAACGAAGCCAATAATGAGGTCGCACTCATCCCGCTATCAGCAGATTACGATCGGGGTGATGTCTACTCGCTCAAACGCAGCGATGGGAGTACGGTAATCGCCGCAACAGGATTCTTCAAAGAACACGATCTCTCCGTGGATCAAACTGTTCGGTATTCACCAGAATGGAACGAGAACATCGGCGGCAGTAACGTCCCTGGTGGGTTAGTCATCGACCTCGACGAAGACGGTGAGGTCTACGCGGCTGCGTCACCGTCAACGTCTACTGACGAGACCTAGCACTCGGCTCCACACCAGATTAGGCTCCCGCACAAACACAATAGATTTCCGGACTGTCTCTATCCATAGACAGTCGGCAAAAGCTTCAAATTCAATTTTTCTTTTTGCATCGTTCGTCTCATTTCCAGAACAACCCAACATCAGCTATCGTAACACAGACTAGTGCTCTGACGCTCCTCTGCGGATACTTAGTCTGGGAGACGAACCACCGGCACATCAGCGTTGAACTGGAGACGAACCACCGGCACATCAGCGTTGAACTGGAGATAAATTAGCATCAGATCCCCGTCCTAACAGCCTCAAACAAAGACTTTCAGAAGCCAAGATGCAGATTGGTAACCGGCGGAAAACCCGCTTCCAGCAGCCACAGTTCTCCCCGCTATTACTACCACCGCTAAGTGTTCTATCATATCCCATATGGTTCTGGCGAAAATTTGAGTCTATAATTCCAAGACGGCGGCGGAATTAGTGGGGGTGCTTCATGAAGTGCGTAATGACAAGACGGCGGCGGGATTGGTGGGGGTACTTCATGAACCAATCCTGAATCCGTCAAGTAGCGACCGACCTACCGTAATGACAGGACGGCAGCGGGATTGGTGGGAGTGCTTCATGAAGTGCGTAATGACAATACGGCGGCGGGATTGGTGGGGATACTTCATGAACCAATCCTGAATCCGTCAAGTAGCGTCCGCCCTACTGTAATGACAGGACGGCAGCGGGATTAGTGGGGGTGCTTCATGAAGTGCGTAATAACAAGACGGCGGCGGGATTGGTGGGGGTGATTCATGAAGTAGTTTTGGACCCGACAACCACCCTATAATGACAAGACGGCGGCAGGGTTGTGGGGTGTGCTTCATTAATTACATATCTATATTGGTAGGTCATCTAATGACAAGACGGCGGCGGGATTAGTGGGGGTGCTTCATGAAATTGCCACCAGCCAAATCAGGCTCATACGTTCAGCCATCGGACGAGAGAGCTTTAGAGAGTCTATTAAAGAACCTCGGGTTGTCTAATACGTTCAGCCGAATTCACACAATTAGGGTTCAAGGCCATCCGTTATAGTTTAACGCCTCACGCCAGCACCGTCTCCTGATCTGAATATCGTTGGGACTACCTGTCAGAGAAACCCGGTGGCTGCTGTGAGTTACAAACCACCGGATTCAGTGATTATCGACCGGATCAAAAGAGCGTTTCCCTCTGATGAGTTGCGCGAGCGCGCTCGCGCAACGAATCTCGTCCAACGAGAGCGCAAGTTCGACACTGTCGCGTTGTTCTATACCCTTTCACTGGGTTTCGCTGCTGGATCGGATCGCTCTATTCAGGCATTTCTCGAACGGTTCGTCGAAATGGCTGACTGTGACGAACTTGCTTATCCAACCTTCCACGGCTGGTTTTCACCCGCGTTCGTTGCACTCCTGCGAGAGATTCTCGATGACGCCATCGAGAATCTCGAACCGGGACAAACCGACCTCAGCGGACGTCTCGAACGCTTTCGAGACGTCCTCATTGTTGACGCCTCTATCGTCTCACTCTACCAAGACGCTACAGATGTCTACGCAGCGACTGGCGAAGATCAAGCTGGCGTAAAGCTCCACCTTACGGAATCACTCTCAACCGGACTTCCTACGCGGTTTCAAACGACTGACGCCAAAACGCAGGAACGGAGCCAGCTACCCACCGGCGAGTGGGTAGCTGGCGCACTCGTCTTACTCGATCTCGGCTTCTACGACTTCTGGTTGTTCGACCGTATCGACCAAAACGACGGCTGGTTCGTCTCACGGGTCAAAGATGACGCAAACTTCGAGATCGTCGAAGAGCTTCGCACATGGCGGGGAAACAGTATTCCACTCGAAGGCGAGTCGCTGCAGGACGTCCTCGACGACCTGCAGCGACAGGAGATCGACGCTCGGATCACCCTCTCATTCGACCGCAAGCGAGGGTCGGGCGTCAGCACGACCCGAACGTTCCGACTCGTCGGTGTGCTCAACGAGGACAGCGGTGAGTACCATCTCTACGTAACGAATCTTGCCAGAGACAACTACCACGCGCCCGATATCGCACAGCTCTATCGGGCGCGCTGGGAGATTGAGCTGCTGTTCAAGGAACTCAAATCGCGCTTCGGTCTTGATGAGATCAATACGACAGATCCCTACATCATCGAAGCGCTGATCATCGTAGCGGCGCTCTCGCTGCTGATGAGCCGCGTTATTGTGGATGAACTCCGCAAATTAGACGCAAAGCGGCAGGGGAGCGACGACGACGCGGCCGCGTCGTCGACGCGTCTTCCACGTCGTCGGTGTTCTCATGCGCTCGAACGTCACGCACACCTAGTCCAGCTGTACCTGATGCTGGATCTCGGGTATGAACTGCCAGATCTCGACGAATTGCTGTTGTGGTCGTCACGAGATCCAAATCCACATCGACCAAGATTACGTGAGCAGGTTGAGTCAGGCGAGTTCTGGTAGAAACTCGCCTGACAAGCCGGTCAGCTCAGAGGTAGGTAGTAGCGACAGCTCTGGATCGGCGACGCACTCACCGGAGTGAGTGCGCCGCCTTCAGAGAGTGACACAGATCTCAGCATCCGAGACAGAAGAACATCCATTCAGTTCTCCGATCACGCTTCATTAGCGATTCGACTCAACACCGTCTTGTTCAACTATCCGCATAAACACCGTCTCGACGCGCCGCTAAACTACAACGAATGGGTTCAAGGCAGATGAAGTTCAGTAGATAGTCGCGTAGCGAACGAGTCAGGGCGGAGCCGGGTAACGGACGAGGGGAAACGGGGGAAACGGAAAGCGAACGAGGGGGAGACTATCAAGGATATGATAATGGATGGAACCCTGAGTGAGCGGCGCAGAGAGACGGGGGCACGAGGCGATGAAGAGAGACCGACGACAGGGGAAGACACCAGGCGACAGTCGAAGCGACAGAGACGACCACGGAAGAGCCACCAGCATCGACGGCGACACGTGGCATCGATCAACCCGAAGCGACGAACGACCCCAACCGGGATGACCGACGGTCGGCACAACGAGAAAGCGAACCCGACGCTCGACGACGGACCACCAGCTGATCGACAACACCCCAGAGGCGATCCGCGACACTACCAACAAGACCACCCCGACGCCGACAACTCGACGAGCGGCGACAGGCGAGGACGGACCAGCAGGGACACCGACCACCGACGACCGGCGGCGACCAGCAGAGACCAGACCGACGGCCTGGAAGCGACACGACGACCTCGAACCACGACCGACATCGAGGACGAACCAGCAAGCGAGCGACGACGAAGGGGACCACCGAGACGACACGACACCCGACGACGAACAGCGGCGGCGGGGCGACAACAGGAGGTGGGGGCCAGATCACGATGCGAGAGTGCAGGGTGGGGACGCGGTCGACGACATCGAGAATCGCGGTCGCGATGTGAGCGGTGTGGTGTGGGTGGGCGGGGAGATGCGACCGTGACCGTACCAGATGTGACGCGACGGTGGGGGCGGAGGCGACAACAGCGAGACAGCGATACTACGGGAGCGGCGAAGCGACGGGGACGGCGAAGGAAATGACGACATCGCGGACCTCAAAGACGAGTTCGAAGAAGTCGAAGAGCTCGTCGGTGTGATCAACGACATCGCCGAGCAGACGAACATGCTCGCGTTGAACGCCAACGTCGAGGCGGCGCGGAGCAACAGCGACGGCTTCGCGGTCGTCGCCGACGAGGTGAAGAACCTCGCGAATCGCTCGCAAGACCAAGCTGACGAGATCGAAGACATTGTCGCGAGGATCAAGGAGAAGGCTTCCAAAACCACCGCCGAAGTGGACGCAGCCAACGACGTGATACAGTCTGCGAGAGACGACATCCAAGCCGTCCTCGAGAACCAAAAACAAATTCTCACGGCAGTTGAGCAAACTGAGAGTGGGATCACCGAGATCGCGGAGGCAACAGACGAACAGGCAAGCGTGGCCGAAGAGATATCGAGTGCCGTTGACGACGTCTCCGAGCGGGCGACCATCGTGAGCGAGGAAATCGCAGAGATCGCGGCCGAAAACGAGAGCCAGACAGAGATGGTCTCGGATCTCACCCGGCAGGTTGAACAGATTGACCGTGAACTGGCGAGTGTGATGAATTGGCCAGTTTGAGCGGTCCGCGCCCCACAGACAGAACAACACACCCATCCCACGTTTCCGCTGTAGATCTCCAGAATATCGATACTTCAGGCCGTCCCCTGTAGTCGTCTTTTTTGACATCTCTCTCTGTCTTCAGGCGGAAGAACCCCGACCACGGTTGGGATCTATGACATCGCGCGAAATGGCTACTCACGACCTGCGGTCACGCTGCTGTCCCAGAACAATACTTTCGTCCCGCTCACCTGAGCTATAAGACACAGAGGCTCAAATCTTGACGAGAGGAAACACAGCTGGGCCGGTTTCAACAACCGGAGCAGCTCCAAAGCAGTGTCACACGCTCCCTCTCCCCACGAAGTAGCCCGTGAATTCGTGAGAATGACTCCTGATGACCTAGAGACAGTCCGTGGCGACTGCTCGTTCTGTGGCGAGACAGTCACGAGTCGGCACGCAATCATCCACTATGAGACCGCTGGCGGCGACACAGGCGTGTGGGCCGAATGCCCCAGCTGTGGCGAGATCGTTGACCCCACCGATGCTAAGTAAACAGTTCATCCGGCAGATCGCCAGGCTCGAGCCGTCATCGACAACGCACCACGAGTGCCGTCACTGTGGGTACAGCGTGAAGAAGGAAGTCGATGAATGTCCACAGTGTGGCTCTCACGAGATTGCGGCCTACGATCTTGAGTAATCGCTGAAGTGTTCACGGTTGGGAGAGAAAGTTCAATACCTTATGTATCGCCCGAACGCTAATATGGCTCCGATTGTTACATAAGGTATGGAGCAGCCGTCACCACCCACCTCGCTCCCGAAGTATCTCGCAGAGGGGCTCCCCAAACAGGATACGGAGACACTCCATGAGATACAGAACTACGTCGAGGTGCTCATTGAGTATCGCGAACAGTCAGTTGACACCGACGAACTTCCCGAGACTGCCGAGCCCGTCGACGATCCAGACAATACGGAGAAAGGAACGGTCGTCAAAGAGAAAGTCACCTGTGGCGACGACAACTGTAAATGTGCCAGCGGGAATCCCTCGGACATGCACGGTCCGTATCTCTATCGCTACTATCGTGAGAACGGCACGATGAAATCGGAGTACGTCGGTAAGCCAAAAAGTGAGTAGTGGCGTGAGAAGTTTGCAATAACCACCCGTTCGTGCCAACCTGCGGTCCTAGACTTCTCCGCGAAGGGTGTCATCAACGACATCAGCGAACGCAACGTTCTCACGCACCTGTTGCATCTCGACGGTGACGCGGTCTCCGACACTCGTTTCGGGAACGATCACGACGTAACCGTGCTCAACTTTCGCGATCCCGTCACCTTGGTCACCGAGGTTCTCGATTTCAACGTCTCGCTGTTCACCTTCCTCGACAGGCGGGCCGTCGTATTCGTGTTGCTGAGCAGCGTGGTCAGCTGACTGAGTGACCTCAGTCGTGTCGGTGGCTTCGGTATCCGACGTCGATGTCGATATGAGCGCAACACGGTATGTTTCACCCTCAGAGAGTGTCTCGGTGGCTATCTCACGGTCTGGCACAGGTATCTGGTAGGTGCCATCGTCTTGCTTAACAGTCGCAGTATACAGTGTCTGGAGCGTCTCAGAAATGTCCATAAATCGCGTATTGTGTTGACTCGTGCCAGATAACTTGTTTCTAGCGTTTCTAGTGCTCTCAACTGAATACCGTCGGTCTGATCAAGGTTCCCGAGAGACCACTTCAGGACTCATCGCCAGCATCAAACACGGCCGCAAAGTCTTCGAGAAGCTCCTGTGGCGATCGCTCATCACTACGAGACGGAAGTGGAGCTTCCCAGCATTCGATCTCGAGCATGCGCGCATTCGACACTGACACCGGTTCGGTTGTCACATTGAAAATTCCAGTATGATAGATCGCCAGCAGTCGCTGCTCATGAACGGTGACGTAATCGATTCCGGCCCGGTCCAGGACTGTTGAAACGTTAGTCGGCTCAGATAACGAGACAGAGACGCTTGGAGACGGCGAGTCGGTCATACCAAGTCCTAGGTCTATTCTACTGATAAATACCCAACTTGAGTACGATCCGGATACACCATCTGGCCAGTTGCCGTGGCCGGTCTGTCGTCTCCCAACGAGTACGATAGAACAGTCCTCCCGCAGTCTCGGCCGTGACAGTATCCGCCCAGACGCCGGCTACCCACCAGTTGAACGAGTATGGAAGGATGTCCCGGAGTCAAAGCTGGTGAGCTCGGTAATACGCTGCTCCAGTTCTTCGATTTCAGCTTGGAGCTCGGTTGTGTCTTCGTCGGCTCCAGCCAACTGGTCTTTGAGCCCTTGGAGACGGGTTTCTTTCATCTCTTCGTCGACGTCTGCCTTCCGTACATACTCGCTCTCTTCAATCTCGTAGACATCGGATTCAGAGAGTGACGTTACCTCCAGCGCGTCGTCGAGTTTGCTCGTGTCGACGCTCATCACCCGCTCAGGGTCGATCCCTTCTGCTTCCAGTAGCTCAAGGACTGCTTCGTCATCTTTGAGTGTTCGATTCCGACGGACAGCCCGTTGAACGGACCCGTATTGACCACTCACAGGTTGATCGTGATGGAGGCGGTCAAGCAAGACGCCACGGACCTCCTGCCGAAGATCGTTGGCGTTGCGCTGGACGTCGGACAGCAGCGTGTAGAGATTCACGAGCGTCGGCACGTCTAGTTCGGTGAGTGACGTCACATCGTGCTGCTCGAGTGCGTCGATCAACAGAAGCGCATCTGCGTACACCGAGATGTCGGGCTCTTCTCGTGGACCATCGTCCTGTTCAACCGTGTGCGCATCGACGAGTGGCGACGCTGTTGGCGTCTCGCTTTCGGAGAGCGTCCCGTCCCGGTCGTCGATCGTGAATCGCGGATGGAGACTCATGACGGTGGCATACGGTTCAGCTCCGGGTGGGAGGCGATCGAGATCGAACGACCCAGTCGCATCGTCAACGCGCTCAAACAGCGTCTCGAACTGCTCTCGCTGGAGCGGGACGGTCTCACTGTCGGCCTGACACTCGATCAGCACTCGGTGTTGCTGGACGTCGGTAATGTGAAACGGCTTCTGAGAGAGCGGAGTGAGGAGTGTAGCGTCTGCTGGAAGCTCCTCCACGTTGTCGAGGAGATTGTCCCACGTCACTCGAAACGACATACTGGCGATTCAGTACTGCGAGACAAAAGCATACGGGCGTGTGTGATAGCTCTCTCCGTGATTAACCAACAGAAACAACGGAAGCGCCAGCTTGTTGGTTAATTTCTGAGCCTATCCTCAGAGGATCTTTCCAAGGTCCCCAGTACTGCCTAGGTGTGGGGTGACAGTGGTCGTTTCGTGAGTTCCGTCTGCCTGATTGAGATGGTAATATACTCACCACTTTCGGAGATTTCACGCGAGGCAGACAGTCCCACGCCACACGTGTTATCAGCAAGAATTCACGAAATGGTGGGGTGTCCTCAGAAGAGCAGAGGAGGTCGCTATGTATCCTGAAATTGCTGAAACGGTGGGGGGTGTTGTATAGATGAACAGGGAGTCGAAAATCACCCCACAACAAGACTACGCGTTCGGTCGATCAGCACTGATATGCTCGAAATCGATATCTGCAAACCGAGCTGTATCCTTGAGAACTTCGACAGCGATCTCGGTATCGACTTGGAGCTGATACTCCCAAGCAGGACCACCGATCGAACCCGCCGTCACCTTTTCGCCTTCGGCGATACCTTGCATGTCGAGTTCACGGAGATGATCTTTGAACCGTCGCTGACCGAGTTTGTCGGCATCGATTCGTGAGGCGACACTCTTGTACACGCCGTAGATCGGTTTGGCTCGGACGGGAGCATCCCCGGAAAGTTCCAGGGCAGTGAGCGCAGCAAGGGCAAGATGGGCCTGTGTCGTCATTTCACGCATAGCCTCAACGACGGCTTCTCGCTCAACGAGTGCCTGGGCTTCACGGGCGTGCTCCGCACCAACTTGGTCGTCACCGTGTTTATCCGCCAATTCGCCGGCTTTACGGAGGTATTTGATCGCTTGACGAGCGTCGCCCGTATCTTGTGCCGAGAGTGCAGCGACAAGTGGGATCACGTCATCGGTCAGTACACCATTCCGAAACAGATACTCCTGCCCGGATTGGTCGATTTCGACGACAGTTCCCTGCGGAACTCCATCGGCGTCGACTTCGTCGATCGGAGTCAGTTCGGTATCGCGGAACGCCTTCGCTGCGCGCCGGCGGAGGATCTGCTGGAGCTGCGTCGCATCATACGGTGAGAATAGGACGGAATCGTCGTAGAGCGAACTCTTCACTTTCGGACTGAGATTATCCCGCCACTGGAGGTCGTTACTGATGCCGATGATGCTGGGGAAGACGTGGTCCTCAACGTAATCCTGCGCTCGAGCTCGGGGGAGACTGTAGAGAATCCGGTCGTCGTCTCCGAGCGTATCGATTTCGTCGAGGACGATGATGATCGTGCCACCGATCTCGTTCATCGCCTCGAACATCATGTCCATCACGACGTCAGTTGCGTAACCAGTCGGACGGCTGTTGTCGGTGAGTTCTTGGTAGATACGGGAAGCAGCCTTGTATGACGTTGAGAGATCATGCGATTCACAGGAGACATATGCTGTCGTGAGGTCCAGATGATCGGATTCTTCCTCGGCATGTGCCTGTAGTTCGGAGAGTTTGGCTTTCGCAGCGGCAGTTTTCCCTTGACCGGCCTTCCCGTGGAGGAACACGTTGTTGGCACCGACTCCGCGAGCCGCGGGAGCCAGCGACATATGAAGATCTTCCATCTCGTCAGTTCGTTCGGGGAGATTGTCGGGATGATATTCCTCACGAAGGACCTCTTCTCGTTGGAAAATAGGCGAGGTATTCGAGAACTGGGTCATATGCGGAACCCTCTGGGCAAGAGATAATAAAACCCCGGTTACAGCAATGTCTAGAATGTCGTCAACCGGCGGTTCCAAACAAAATAGACAGACCACACCCCCACCACCGTTTCAGCAATTCTCGTGCCAAAGAGTGGGGACGATTAGTTCCAACCGAAACATACGTTACAGTACGAAGACACGGTTCTCAGCCACCGTTACCTCTATTTCAGTCGGATTAAAGACACAGCGACTCTTATTGTACTATATATTCTTTTCCTTTAGTAGTAGTAATTGTAGTAGTAAGAGAGTAGATAGAGCAGTTACAACAAGTATAGCAACCTATATTTGAAGGATTTATAAGAGACGTACCTCTGGCGGGACTCGTCTTCGTATTCGACCCGATCTCTTATTCGGGTGAATTGCTGAAACAGTGGTGGGGGTCCCAACGGCATCCGTTACTTCGATTTA
>NZ_CP034941.1:0-606697 GCF_004126515.1 Halorubrum ezzemoulense | reverse complement strand
TACAAGATGAAATACTGGACATAGTCTCAACTAGATGTGTCGAGAATATCTCTTGAGTGTCTCAAGTGGAGTCTGATCTCGTCGGTAAGTCACCCCCACACCCCGTGTGCGATATGAATTTAACGAGAAGGTAGGCACAGACGAATCATCCGAGGATGTCGATATCTAGTGAGAAAGCCCATGAGAAGACGTTAATCCGACGAAGACATCCAGCTCACGAATGAGCAAAGCTACGGGCGAGTTCGGTTATATCACGAAACATACTGGTTCGTTTCAACCGACTATAGTCCCATTGCGGCTATGGTTGACAGAGTGGCTATGTAAAGGTTTCCTTGGTACATAGCCTATCTTGATATCGCTGTCTTTGAGACTTCTTCACCGTGAAATTGCCGATTTCCGATGTTTTGTGGTTTCTCTCCAGAGCTACCCCTCCCGCCATCCTCTCGATTTCATATCGCACACGGGGTGTGGGGGTTCGACCTCAGAGGGGCCGTAGTCGCTCTTATGTAGAACTACGGAAAGCCCCCATAACAAGGCAGTCAATGGTGATATCGACGGATGCGCCTGTGAGATTCAGCGATCTAATGATCCCGAATGTATGAGCGGCCTGCTCCAAGCCTTGCTTGGACAGGCCGCGGAACTTCCGCAGCCACGGTTGAACAAGCGAAAACAGACATTCTGCCTGATTAATGTGGACTCCGTCAGGCGATACGTACCTCTCTTTGTGGACGACCGTTCGGTGATCCCGATCCATCTCGCGGTACGCTTGGAGTCCATCTGTCCAGACCTCTCCCAGCCGCTGGGAGAGGTCTTCAGCTTCCTGAATCACTGGCTCAAGATCGCCTCCGTAGTCGATCCCACGCTGTCCGCGAATCACACGAAGCGAGTCGCGGCACGCCGCGACGAGCGTCAGTTGGTCACCGTGACGCCCTCGCCAGCGTGATCGGCCAGTGCGCGACGAGCCGCCGCGAGAACGACTGTTTCGCGGCGGCTCTTGACCTTTGTAACCAGAACAGACTTTGCCAGATTCGTCGACCTGTGTCGGTCCATCGGTGGTCTGGTTAAACAGTTCCCAGGTGAGGGGGAAGCCGCGCTGAACCGCGGCTTCCGCCTCCCGAATCGCCGTGTGAATGGTTTTGTAAGCACGACCGAGCAGCGGCGCAATCTGGTTGATGCTCAGCAGTGTATCTGCGTAGAGGGTGAAAGCGAGAAGGACCTCACCGCAGGAGAGGTGCTTCTCGTGAAATGGCGTTCCATGGGTGTATACTGGCTTAAATTCGCATTACGACACCGAACTCGGTCGTGTTTCTCCCACGTCATAATGCTCTGGTGACCGCAGCGAGGACAGGATGTATTCTCCCAGAACCGCTTGAGTCGCCGCTCGATGCGCGCATCGAGCGGCTCGGTGTTGATCTCTATGACTCCTAGCTCGATCAACTGCCGAAACATCCCGCCGAACGCTGACTCAGTGGAAGACATATCGCCAGATTAGAACTGTCTGAGTGTAATTATACGGGCTTTCCGCGTTTCTACATAAGAGCGATGTGACTACTCTACTTCGTCAGTTTCGGCCCGTCCGTGCCGTCTATCTATCTCATCAAGCATATCGAGTGTCTTTCGGATTGATGCCCGAACCGCATCGCTTCGATTGACGAATTTTCCCTCGTCACCGACGTGTTCATCGAGGTCATCAAGCAGTTCTTGGGGGATCTCGACGCTGACCTTCGGCATACCCTCGTATTCGCAGAGGAATATCTTCATAGTGTCGGCCAGGACATCGGATGCGCCTAACTGATCGTTACACCACGTAATCCCGCTTTCGTAGCTGACATATTCGATATGATAACTATTGAGCACCCTGACAAACTTACGTTTTCAAGTGATTCGTTTGACTTGACTTTCTGGGACACCCCAACTGAAGTACAGAACACATATTTTTAATCGCCAGTGGGTATGATACTTTGATATACACAATGCCTGAAAGTGAAACTGAGGCCCTTGATTACTATCCTTCAGGATGGAGTGAGGAGATTCACGACGAGTACTATATCGAGTGGAGATCCGATGATGATGAATCAATTCTCGTCCGTCTTGACGGCACAATGGGCGATGGAAACTATTCTGTCACCCCGATTACTGGCGTGAATACGGATGGTGAGGAATTCGTAACACGGCCAATATCTCGGCTATCACGAGACGAAGCGTTCGACGTCGCAGCGACGCTTATCTACGCCATGAATGGAGTTGCGGGACGGCTCAACGGCGAAGATGAATTTACAGGTGACATCACCGACGAAGCTTAGCCCCAGCAGGCCGAGCTAGTTTTTCCTACGTCGTTTGAATAGAAGCGTTACGAGAACTCCGGTCGCTCAGCGTACGCAATCGGATCGCGTGACCCGGCGTTCCGGAACGCTTCTAGCCGGAACGCACACGCATCACATGTTCCGCACGCCGGCTCCTCATCCCGGTAACACGACCACGTCATCTCATACGGCACGCCAAGCTCCAATCCCCGCTCCGCGATCTCTGTTTTCGACCACTCAACGAACGGGGCTTTCAATTCAATCTCTGTCTCCGGCTTTGTCCCGACATCGATCACGTTCTGAAAGGCATCAAAGAACGCCGGGCGACAGTCAGGGTACCCGGAGAAATCCTCCGAGTGCGCGCCGATGAACAGCGCCTCTGAATCAGTTGCTTCCGCGTACGATGTCGCCATTGACAACAGATTCGCGTTTCGGAAGGGAACGTACGATGTCGGAATATCGTCACTCTCCATATCTGCGTCAGCCACGTCCATCTCCTCGTCCGTCAAACTCGACGCGCCGATCTGTGAGAGATGTCCCGTTTCGATATGGAGGAAGTCAGCCGCATCAACCTCCTCCGCGAGCGCTTTCGCACACTCGTACTCCTTGTCTTCGGTGCGCTGACCGTACGACGTATGGAGGAAGTACGGATTGTACCCTTGTTCTATCGCCTCGTACACCGCCGTTGCACTATCCATCCCGCCGGACACCAGAATGACCGCACTTTTGTTGCTCATGTTTGCTCAGTTGTGTCGAATCGATTGTTGCTCTGTTCACCACACCGCCCTCGGGCCACCACATGATCTCGACCAGGCTGTCTCTGGGTGACGCTCATGTTCCCGGTGCGTCGTTCCACAGGTCCACGTGGAGTCGTGGCGTGTACCGGTAGCCGTACTCCATCGCCAGTTCGGCAACCTCGCTTCGCGTCCCGTCGAGTTGCTCGCGCGTCATGCCCTCCGGCATCAACAGGACGTCATCATCGGCGACGGTCATCGCCGTCGCTTCTCGCACTCGGTCAACCAGGTCTGTGATCTCTGGGAGGTCCGACTCATCCGTCACGACGAACTTGAGTTGCGTCTCGTACGCATCCACCATCTGGGACAACGCATCCATGTCGATCCGGTTCTGTTCGTGTTTCTCCTCCCACTCGCCTTCCCCCTTCGGGTCACGCTCCGGTGTCGGCGTGCTGCTCGCCAACTTTGGGCTGATACTTGCCAGATCGATCGGCGCGTCCCGATGGATCGTCCCGTTCGTCTCCACCGTCGTGTGATACCCCCCTGCGTCAAGCCGTTCTAAGAGCTCGACTGACTCCTCGTGGATGAGTGGTTCCCCACCTGTGAGCACGACGTGGCCAGCCTGTTCGTGGGACTGTATTTCCTCCACGATAGAGTCGACGTCGCGCCACGCCCCGGTCGGCTCCCACGAGGTATGGTACGAATCACAGAACCAACACCGCAGGTTACACCCAGAGGTCCGTACGAAGACGGAGGGGACGCCTGCGAGCGTTCCCTCGCCCTGTAACGAGTAGAACACCTCGTTGATCGGGAGGCCCTCACCAGTCGTGTCAGCGTCTGTTGCGGGCTCCTCGATATCGCTAGCGACCGGCATCAGTAACTCGCACAGAGCTCACCGGTTTCGCTCACCGACACCGACACGTCCGAGACGGTGTCCGGGAACGCATCGAGCATGCGTTGTTCGAGGAGGACGCTCATCACCTCCGCCGTCGGCGGGTGCTCCAAGACGACGAGCGCGTCGCCGTCGCCGGACGCTTCGAACGCGTCGACGAGCGGATCGCCCTCTTCGACGAGGAACCGGTGGTCCCACGCGTCGATGACGTCCGTGACGTCGCCTTTGTCGACGACCCACCCCTCCTCGGTGAGTTCCCCGGTCACTTCGACGGTGATCTCGTAGTTGTGCCCGTGTGGCCGCGAGCACTTCCCGTCGTGGTGGAGGATTCGATGGCCCGAGCTAATTCGGATAGGGTTGTCGTCTCCGATTTGGAGTGTTCGTTGGCCTGCCTCAGCGAGATCGATCGGCTTAGAGTCATCTTTCGATATGCTCTGGGGCATACTTGAAGAATACTTGTGTGAGGGATAAGCGTTGAGATTTGGTCGTCCTGCCGATGCCTCAGGCTGTACGATCGACGGAAGCCATCAAAGAGTGTCAACGGTAAATTTAGAACTCATGGCAAATAGATACACCACGCCTCTGATTCGGGATCTCTAAACCCCCCAATTATGTTTCCCACGCGTAATTGGCAGTGTAATGGTAGCCTCGCTCGCTGAACCTACGGTGCTTGCTGCGGCGAAGGATACGCTGTATCCTGATATTGAGACAAGCCCCGACCAGTACGCGGTCACAGAAACGCAGTTCACGCAATCCACCTGGGGTGGGTGGACTATTCCGCAGGCGCTACGAGAGCGGCTTGCGCCGTACAACACGATTCGACTCGCTGCTGGGGAACCAGATCTTCTCGGCGTTGGGATGCCGGCCACCAAGGTGCTCAACGGTGATGCGGCCACGACACCAGTCACAGTGATCGAGGCGAAAGGCCACAACTCGGACCCGGCCGCTGCGGACGTCGCTCGCGGTATCGCCCAAGCGCACAACCATCTCCCTGAAGTCAACCTTGGCTACGTCGCTGCGCCGGCGCCCAGTATCACCGACACAGCACGTGCCCAAGCCAGAAACCTCAACGTCGGCGTCATCGCCGTGGAAGACACCGACTCCGCGCGTGTCGTCGAGCCTGCTCGGGTTACTGGGGCCGGCGAGTTCTCCACGACGATCGACGCGGTGCGACTCCAAGCAACCACGCACCGCCTCACCGACGGGAGTTTCCCGGTGAACCACCCGAAAAACTATCTCGGATACGCGCTCGCACTCGCAGCCGACGGTGACACCGATACTGTGTACGCCGACAACGTCATCAACGCTATTTCTGGTGGGCGGCGCGGCGCGATTCTGTTGAACCTCGTCAACGACCAGCCAAACGGCGACTCACTCACGCACCTCGGCGCAGAAGTCGTCCGCTTCGGCCACGACCAACACGGCAGTGTAACAGCGGCGCTCGCCGAGTTCGACACGTGGACAGGCAGATCAACGAGGTTCACCGAGCTCGCCCCACGATGGGCACAGCTCGCACGCTCCGTCGCCATCCAATACGAGCCGACTCGACTCATCATCAGCGCACTCGAACGGCTCCATCAGAGCGGGACGCGAGACGCAACGCTCGCCGACGTCGCACTCGAAGCCGCACGCATCAACCAACCACTCGCCGTCGAAGTGTTCTTCACCCAGCATCGACGGGACGACGTCCTCACCGCAGACGGCGACATCAATGAAGCCGTGCTGACTGATCCGACGGTGTACAAGTCTGGCATTCACTTCCAATTCAAATACCAGCTCTACCACGTCGGAATCCTCACCACCGGCGGCACCGACGACAAGAAGACCGTGTTGAGCAACACATGGCGGTTAGAGCAAGCGGTTGGTAGCGCATCCGGACCACGGTGACCCAGGAGAGAGTTTCAACGGAGAACTGTACGCACTCACCGGGTTAGGTCCGTCTGTGAACGGATTGTTCCGCGTCGAATACCTCGCTACCTCCCTGACTGTGTATCGAACGCTGCCAACAAGTCATCGAGAATCATCGTCCCGGTCGCGGTATCGAGCGGGTCGTTGTTGTTCCCACAGTCTTCGCTCATGACACAGAGCGGGCAGCCCCGGCGACGGCCACACTCACAGTCAGCAATGTGTTCGCGTGTCCGGTCCGCTAGTGTCTCGATGTGCTCGTATATCGCTTTTGAGAAGCCAATCCCACCGTCGATTCCATCATGAACAAACCATGTCGGCCCGGGGATCGTTTCGTGCGGGTGCGACGGCGTTGAGAGCCCGCCAATATCGTGATTGTCGATCATCAGCTCCAGCGGTGCGAGCTGGATGATCCCGTGTTCAGCGGCGTGGAGCCCGCCGGCGTACGTGTACCGCGCTTGTTCCATCGGTACCCGTGGATCATCGCTTGCTCGCTCTGTCGGTTCCAAGAGCGGCGCATCAAGGGCATTGATCGTCGTCCGTAGATGGTCCTCGGGCAGCGAGACCCACAGGAGCTCGGTCTGTAAATCAAGCGGTGGTGTCTCGGTCGGAAGCGGTCCGTCAATGAGTTCGCCCGTTCGGTAGTCACGGACCATGTAGTTCCCGTAGGTGATCCGCACCGTCCCTGTCCCAAAGTAGATATCATAGTCACCTGCCAGCGAAGTGTGGTCTTTGACGTCGAGATCCTGAACCTGCTTGGTTGACAGCGTCTGCGTGTAGTGCGTGGTAGCCACCTCTTCGACGTGGATTCGCGGGTGCGGCTGGTCGTGGTCAACCTCTGTCACTTCGTACTGTTGGCCCGCATGGAGGAACAACGCCCCCTCATGGTAGTCCCGGTAAGCTCGTTCCGTAGCGACCGGGTCGTGCTCAATTTCGCCGTTGGTACAGACTACCTCGTAATCGATGCCTGTCGTCCCATACAATGAGATCCGGCTCTGCGGGCGTCGGTCGCCGGCGTAGGTGACACCGCCAGCGTCGAGATTCCCCGCTTGTTCAAGTAGCCCGGCGTCTTGCCACATGGCAGTCATTTCCCGGAACCGGTCCTCGCCACCGAGATACGGCGCATCTTCAGCCGTCAATGGACGTTCAGCGGCCGCCGCGAGCAAGTGGTCTGCGAAGACGCGGTCGTTGTCGATAGAGACCACAGCGTCCTCCACGGTGTCGTCATCGAATAGATACCCTGGATTATCGAGAATATAGGCATCCATCGCATCTGTCCCCCCAACAAGCACTGAGAGTGCGTCACTCGTCCCGCGGCCCGCCCGCCCGATCTGTTGCCAGAAGGACTGTTTGGTCCCCGGATATGAGTCTGTCACCGTTGCGTCCACCGACCCGATGTCAATCCCCAGCTCCAACGCGTTCGTCGAGATGACCGCATCGAGGTCAGCGCTTTTCAACTGGTTTTCGACGGATCGACGCTTCCGCTTGCCAAGGCCCGCGTGGTAAGGTTCAACGTCGATGTACCCATCACGCGGGTGGTCACGAACGGCCTGTACCGTTTGTTTTGCGCCGATCTCGGTTCCTTGACGGGCTGTCGTGAACTGTAGCGTCTGGATCCCGTTAACCGCCAAGTGCGCCGTCACGGAGGACGCTTCACGCGCACTGGACCGACGTGCCTGTTCGAACCCCTCCATCAGGTCGCCGCTGCCATCATCATACCCTTCAAGGGCCTCGTCATCGAGCGGTGGCTCCCACAACACGATATCACGATTCCCACGCGGCGACCCATCCTCGCTAACGACGCTGAACTCAGCCCCGGTCAATGTAGAAGCGTGAGCAGCCGGATTACCGATCGTCGCAGTCGTGATCACGAACTGCGGATCCGCACCGTAGTGGGCGAGTACGCGCCGAAGCCGGCGCAAGATCCACGCAACGTGAGTCCCCATGACGCCGCCGTACTCGTGACCCTCGTCAATCACCACGAGCTCAAGATTACTGTAGAAGCGATGCCAGCCGCGATCCTTGCTATGGCGTGGTAAGTAGACGTTCAACCCGGCCGGGTTCGTGAGGATAACGTTCGCATTCTCACGAACAGTCCGCTTCCGCTCATCTTTGGTGTCACCATCATACGTCCCGATGTGAGTATCAAGATCCAACTCACCGCGCAACCGATCGTTCAGCGCTTGTTCTTGATCGTTTGTGAGCGCTTTCGTCGGGAACAGACAGAGTGCGGTCGCATCATCGTTAGCGAGGTGATTCCGTGCGATTTGAAGCTGGTAGATCAGCGTCTTCCCCGATGAGGTCGACGTCGTAATCACCACGTTCTCATCGGCCGCAAGCAGCTCCAGTGCCTCGGCCTGATGTGAGTACAGATCATGGCCGAGCCGTGACGCAAGCCGATCCTGAAGCACGTCCTCGGGAGCGACAGTCTCAGCAGACTGCGCGTCGAGCCGCTCACTATGCCGGATCTGTTCACGCCAGTCCGGGAACGACTCTTTCAGCTCCGACTCAGAGAGTACCTCGCGGTGACGAGCAGTCCCTCCATCGGGCCGCAGCATCCGCGTGTCGGTTGAACTCACGTGTTCGGATCGAGGTGAATGGTTATCAGTCATTGTCAGGAGAAATCGGCGAGCGAGCCTTGTGAGCTGTTTTCACCGGTCGGCGTCTTCGTTTCCGAGTCCCGTCGCGCAGCTGCTTCGAGATGCTTGTAAATCGTCGCGAGCGCTCGCACGTCGTCTTCGCAGTACCGTTCCAACCGGTCCCAGTCGGGTTCAACAACGGTTCCGGCATGCGTGTCTCCGGCAACTTGGCTTCGATACGCTGTGTACAGCTTGGCAACGCTCTCACCGTCAATCCCGTTCGTCGACGGCTCCCACCCGAGCGCGTCAGCGACATGCTCCAGCTTGTTCGTTCGCCCAGGAAGCGCTGCGTTGCCGCCGTTCTTCTTCGTAGCCCACCACAACGCATCGAACTGATAGCGGTCGGTCCAAGCTTCTACGAGATCGGGGTGGTGCTGCTGGAGTTGTTCCGTGATGACCGGAAAGTCGAATTGGTATCCGTTCCATGCGACGACCGGCCGCCCCGCTGCGGCACCCGTGAGCCAGGTCATAAACGCCTTCAAATGGGATCCGTCACCGACGGCCTGTTCGCGGAAGCTCATGTAGTGCCCATCCTCAGGGCCGCCGTCGAGCACCCCGATTAGCCACGCCGTCGATGGATTCAACCCGTCTGTCTCAATGTCGATGAACACCGGCTCCTGATTGGGTAACGAATCATCACCCGTCGGGAGGACGGTGTTCGTTGACTGTGCCTCGGCAGCAGTCTGGACCGTGCTCGCAGAAGTTCGCCCCAGCCCAGATAATTCGGTGAGTTGCCGGAGCGGAGTGTCGGCAAGCCCATCGACAGTAGTGATGCCAGCATCACGCAACGTCTCAAACCGCGTCGGACCGATCTCCGGAACACCGCGCAAGCCGAATTTCTGCGGATCAATCTCGGAGACATCAACTGCTCCATTCGAATAGAGGGCAACGAGTGTTGCCTGTGTCGTATCTGCTGCCGTACCAACACCCAGATCGGCGTTCGATGTTCCGACACCGACAAACTGCGAGTCACCATCGTCTCCATGACTCCGAGTCGTCGTGAAGCCAGCCCGTAACGCCGTCGAAAGATGAACCGTACGCGCCGTCCACCAGTTGTCCGGAACCCGACCGCGATAGGTATGGAGTCCCTCAAGCGTTGCTGACCGGGCATACGGATCCACAGATAACGAAACAGACTGGTCAATCAGACAGATCTGAGAAGTCGTCGCTACATCAGCCAGATCTTCTCCCACTGAAGATATCCCGACTCTGCTCGCAATCCGCTCCGGGTCGAGCGGCTCCTCACCCATCGGCAACGCTATGACAACACACCGATCCTCGTCTGTAACCGCCACGTCCGGCCGCATCCCGGTACCAACTTCAAGCATATCGAAATCGAACTTTCGATTGAGAGCCGGGCCAACGATGCTCGCCTGCGGCTCCGTCGCAACAAGCACATCAGGATCCAAGCTATCGACCATCGCGGTGATGGTATCGCGGTGAGAGCTGCTCACAGCGGCCCCAGAAAGCGCAAGGATTCGAGTCGGCGACTCATCTGGAGGCGGCAACGCCGGCAGTTGCGGCCCCGTCTCCCCACCGTCAGTACTCAACCGTGGTGGACGGGTGGAGTCGGAGTGCCGAGCAGAATCCGGCTCGTCGGTCATCTCAACTGATACGTTGACCCGGGAGCATATTAATCTTCGAAGAGCGGCGTGAAAGTGATTAGAAGAGGTCGTCACTCAGTGAAATCTGCGAGCGTCTTCCGCCGCCGGTTCTCAGGTTGGACGTTCGTTATCAGGATTTCAGCAACCTCGCCACGATTACTTGCGTCGCTGTTAATCGCTCGCGTCGCATCGACGTACGTCACTGAGAACGCGTCATGCTCCTCATACAACTCTGTGACCGGTGGTGAATTCGAAATGAGAACTGAGACGTTCTGTTCTGTGAGCTCAACAGCCGCGTCTCGCAACCGACGCTGATGGTCTCGATCAAATCCATCGGCGTGATACGAATTGAAATCCGCTGTTTTCGACACCGGCTCGTACGGCGGGTCAAAATACACGAGATCGCCGTCCGTCGCCTCCTCAACCACGTATTCAAAATCGGTGTTGAACACTCGGGTACCCTGTAATGAGCGGGAGGCCTTCCGAATCCGTTGTTCCTGTACCCAGTCCGGATTCGTGTACCGGCCGAACGAGACGTTGAATTCCCCGTCGCTGTTCTCTCGATATAACCCGTTGAAACACGTCCGATTTAGATACAACAGCAGACTCGCTTCCCGAACACGGTTCTCATGTTTCAGGGTAGAGTCCGAGAGGAACTCGTTGAACTCCGAGCGTGCCTCGTAAAAATACTCCTCCGAATGCTTGTGCGTCTTATTCTCCTCAATAAGCTTATCCGGGTGATCGCGGACAACCTCGTAGAACGTTGTTAACCGGTCGTTGAGATCGTTAATTGTCCCCTCATCAGGATTCAGGTGAAAGAACACGGCTCCACCGCCAACGAACGGCTCATGATACGCCTCATACGACGTCGGGAAGAGCCCCGTGATTTCAGAGAGAAGCTGGCGTTTCCCACCCGCCCACTTCAAAATCGGTTCCACCATTCACACTCACGTTTCAATACGCAGTCGATCACATCGACAGCCGCGTAGTCTCGTCTGATGGCGATGAATCAGATGGAACTAGCTGTGGAGGATCTTCGAACCGCTGGTGAGCATAATTTTCGGGATGGACCGTCGCTGTCGGCGGCGGACTGCCGCCGACGCGACAGTGTTGCCACTGACGACCGCTGTCCGACCCGACGGACAGCTACCGGAAGAACCGGTCGTCAAGCGGTTGATTCGCTGGAACGGACCTGCGGACACCAAGCGCTGTCCAAGCTGCGCGAAGCGTCATTTCGCAAAACTCCGTGAACGACCACTGCCAGAGGCGGCGCCCCCCGCGGCGGGGCGCCGCCACGTACCGCCAGTGTAGATACCGCCAGCTATTCTGGAGCAGTAGGCTCACCACAAACATCACCAGCCGTAGCCCAGCGTCCTGAGAACTGGTGAATGCGAGGCTCTGCTTGGCTAATCGGTAGCTCGACTCGATGCCGAAGCGCTTGCTGTAGTGCTCTCGGGCATCCCGTGGCGTGTCGATAAACGGCGCGTCAGCGGCGTAGCCGTGACGCGCCACCCCGTGTTCGTCGTATCGTCCCTGTTGGTAGACGCAGTCGATGAACACAGGGAACGTTACCTTGCCGGCGAGTTCGTGTTCGATCTCGCGGCTCCAGCCTCTACTGAGTTCGTCTTGGATCGTTTCACCCCACTTGACGATCGGCATCACGTAGGCGTAGTTGTGCGTGGACAACAGCCCAAGACAGGTGCTGTTGTAGAACCCGCGATCGAGATAGACGGCCTTGACGCTGAGGTCAAGGCCGTCGAGGAGCTCGAGAAACTCACCAAGGACGTCGCTGGTGGTGTCGCCAGCGACAAGCTGGCGCACCGCCAGCGTGTACCGTTTGTTGCGTACCCGCGCGTACAGCGTCGCGTACGCGTGAAACGTCGTCGTTCCCCGTTTCGCCTGTGAAGAGTACAGCGCTTCTGTTTCGTCTTCATCGCCGTAGTAGGGGTCGAGGTGGAGGTCTGCACAGGCCTCCACCGGTCGATCTGGAAGCGTCTCAAGCGTATCTCGTTGAAGTAGCGTGTCCCCAACCGCCTCAACGGAATCAAGTTCGAACTGCTCGGTGAGATGTCCTCGGACGGTGTTGGCGTGTGGCGAGTTCTCGGTCGTTTCGCAGACGTGATTGATCGAGGTCCCGCCGGCGCTGGCGCCGGCGAGGACCTCGTACAACGTCTCTGTCGTGACTTTGACGTTCTCGTCGAGATCTATCCCAAGTTCTTCGTTGAGGCTGTTGACGACAAAATTAAGCAGGTGCTCTTCTTTTATCTCGCTGTCTGCTTCGGTAGCTTTCACACCCTTCCCAAGCAGACACTTTCACTCAAAACCCGATGTGATCGACTGATACGGTATAGAAAAGCCTGTCTCGTCTCCAAGAGCAGCCTGCTATAGATTTGACCTGATACTCGGAGACACAGGCCATCGCGCTGTAATCTACGAACAGCTCTACTAGTTCGTCCAAGTGCCTGCCATCGATTGCGGCGGCATTCAGTAATCAGAGTTACATTACTCCCGTGTACAGTACGGGTATGGACGACGATCGCCGCATGAGCACGGACCGATTTTACGGCGGTGTCGAAAACCGCATCTCAATCCTCCAGGACTTTCTCGCGTTCGTCGGTGATGAACACCCGTCTCGCAAAGCGCTCTACGAGTGGTTCGACCACAATACAGGCGGTGGAGGTGAGTCGTTTGTCGATCGGAACATGGGGTTCTTCGAATCCCTACACCTCGTGCGGTTCGAGGGGGAGACGTGCCGCCTAGGAGTATACGGGGAACGATACAAACTAACACATGACCCGTTCGTGGTGCTTCAGGCGCTTCGCAGCGGGATCAAAGGCTTCGATACAATTCTCACCGCACTTGCTGACTCGCCTCAAACTGATGAAGAAATCCAGGACCTGATCGTCGCCGAATTCGATGCCGCGTCCACAGGCACGGCAATCAAACGGCACCGGGAATGGCTTCAAGCGCTCGGGTACCTCACCCATGAGGGTGACACGAACTCACTGACGAAGGCTGGGCGAGATGCTGTTGAAACGCTCAATTTACTTAGTGATCGTGTCGTAATCCCGCCAGCAACTGGAGACGCAACGACCGACTGGATCGATGTACTGAGACAATACACCGACAAACAAGGAATACGTATCGAAGACAGCACACTCGAAGGATTCCAAGTAGAGATTCCGGGTGACCAGCCAACCCACATCTGTGGTCATCACCCATTCATAGACGATTCACACACAGGCTCACACACCGATCCGGAGTTCCTACAAATCAGCGTTGACAGCGAACACAACGCATTAGAACGCGATGCGGCTGAGACGATCGTCGGGATCGTCCTCAACACAGACACCGCTGATTTGTACGACCCGGTCCTCGATGACTTCCTCTATTTCACAGAAGATCTCCTCAGCGAAGTTGCCTCTGCGTCCCAAAGCATCGAGATCGGAGTTGCGGATGACGGGACCTACGACGACCCGTTCACCGGCCGAGCCAACAACTGGCACGACCTGCTAGCGATACTCACCCACAATGACCAGACAGACACCACCGAGCCAATCACGGATCCAGCACCGTACTACTGGGTAAATCAAGGTGAAGAAGAAATTGACGGAGAATTCCTCCGAGCCCCGACCGACGACTTATTTCAGTACGATCTGCCGAAACTCACCGTCGGTGACATCGTCTTCAGCTACAACAACGGCGAACTCGTTGGGTATCACGAAGTCGTCGAACCAGCTCACATCATCACAACCGGTGACGGAGATGATGATGTCGATGAAGAGGAACACTATCGTGTCGAAACCGAATTCACGCGGTTTCCAGACCCGCTCGCATTCGCCGACGTGTTCAAAACACTGTGGGAGCACCGCCTTGACCAGTACTATCCCGTGAACGCTGGTGGGATCAATCAGCAATACTTCTACAACCTCAGCGAAGCAGCTGGCGAGTACCTCCTCAAACAGGGAACACAGCAGCCAGCAGACGATACTGAGACTGACGACGAGGAGGAACCCGATATTGACCATCCTGTTCTCGCACATCTCGACGAAAACAGCGACACCACCGTCTACAAGCTCACCGCGCCACCCGACTACTGGCTAACCGCCATCGAATACCGCGGCATCCCCGTAGAAGAGACACACGCCGACCACTGGCGCGACGCCTCACCCGGTGACATCGCTATCTTCCACGCGCAACAAAAACCGTCGAACACCGAGCTGGAACCCCAAGATGGAGTCGTGTTCGGTGTCGGGATCTTCGGCCACCCGTACCAGAAAACCGAGTACTGGCTACACGACGAACACGAAACAGACCAACTCATAGAGCGTGTCATCGGGCTCGACCGACTCTTCATCACGAGCGACATCAACAAACTCGATCTCACAACTAGCGCGCGAGCGAAAAGCCACGCGGAACTCAACGAAGAACTCACCGCGTTAACGCAGAACGGACTCACCATCGACCGCGTTCAACAACTTTGTCGAGAGGTAAGCGGCACAGAGTTCCCGACACAGAACACGTTCGTCACGTTCCGCAACGATGACGGCACGCAAGACCTCTCCCGTCCACGCGCCATCATAACCGCCCTAGCACCAGATCTCACAGAACTCGCACCAGTCAATTACGAGAAACCGTTTACCGGGACGCTCCCAGCCAATGATCTCCTTGACGGGTTGTACTTCTCGGGTGACCTTGGTGAGACGATTATCGAACAAATCGAAGCCGCACTCCTCGCCGGCGACCACGTCATCCTGACCGGCCCGCCCGGCACCGGAAAAACCGAGATCGTAGAACGCGTCGCCACGCACCTCGCCGACGCGTACCCGCACCTGTACTCCGGATCTGAACTCACCACGGCGACCGCTGATTGGTCCACGTTCGACACCGTCGGTGGGTACATGCCGACCGAAACCAACGACGACAACGCAAACGCCGATCTCGCGTTCACGCCCGGCATTATCCTCAATCGGCTCAAAGACACACAGACCGGCGTTCAATCGAACGAGCCCGTCATCATTGACGAATTGAATCGCGCCGACATCGACAAAGCCTTCGGCCAACTATTCACGCTGCTCTCCGGACAATCCGTTCAACTCCCCTTCACGCGAAACGACCGCGAAATCGAACTCCTCACCACCGACCATCTCGACGACCTGCCAGCCGAACACCAGTACGTTGTCCCCGACTCCTGGCGGATCTTCGCCACCATGAACACGTACGACAAAACCTCGCTGTACGAAATGAGCTACGCGTTCATGCGGCGCTTCGCATTCATCCGCGTCCCGGCTCCCGAATTTACCACCGGTGACGACGACACCGCACGTACTGAGCTGACGACCGAGATGAACGCGTACATCGACGCCTGGGACGGACTCGACCCGAGCGACGAGGAACGCGACGCGATCGGGCAAGTGTGGAAGCAGACGAACCAAGCCGTTGACGACCGATCGATCGGCCCCGCAATCGTCCGCGACATGCTCACGTACGTCACGAACCGCCGCACCTCCGCGACAGACGACCTCTCAGAACGCGTTACCGAGGCCGTTATCAGCTATATTTTCCCGCAGCTCGAAGGCGTCCCAGAACGGAAACAAATCATCACGCACATCGCAGCTGTCGACGCAACCGACACCGACACGCTCAGAACCGCGGCGAGTGACATGCTCCAAGTCACGATCGACACAGAGACTGAGTCATGAACCGCGAGGACCTCATCGACGGGCTCACCCAAGACATCCTCGCGTACGTCATGAACGGCGGGTTCCCCAAACAGGAACTCGCCACCTCAATCAAACCCGAGGCACTCGACCAACGCTTCGAGGACTACGAGCTCCTCCTCGACCTACACTTCATCCTCAAACCCGACATCGTCGAGTTCGTCGAGCAGCTCTCCCAACGCCTGCGAAACGTCCGCACCGAAACGAAAACCGTCGCCCGCACGCAACGCGGCGGCATCGACGGGCACATCAACTGGGGATCAACCGTCAAAGCCCGGTACTCCACCAATCCCAACGACCGATCGTTATTCGTCACCGAAAACCGCTCCGAAGACTACGACATCCCCGAGAACATCGTCCTCAAACGCCTCTTCTCAATCATCTACACGACGCTACGCGACGCCGACGAGTACCTGAAAGGCAACTACGACTGGGTCACCGACCGGTGGCAAGCCAACACCGACCTCATCGACCAAGTACAACGCACCGTCGAACGCAACGTCCACGTCCGCCGCATCCGTGACCCAGAAACGTACGAACCAACCGAACGCATGCTCACCACCGCCGCCAACTCCCGGCAAGAAATCTACCGCGACGCCGCCACGCTTCTCCGCGCTCGTCAAGAGTTGTTCGACGGTGACCCCGACGCGTTACGCACACTGTTGAGTCAAACCGCGATCACCCCAGACGACCAAGCCCGGCTCTTCGAGCTCTACGTCCTCTTCCGATTCATCACCACACTCGAAGAGTTACAAGGCACGCAACCCGTCTTCCAAACGATCAAAAGCGGACGCCAAGAAGTCGCTAAGATCGACGGTGAGCAAGAAATCGTGCTGTATCACGACACGTCCGCTAGCGACCGCGGCCTCTCCTTCCGCACAGAAGCCACTCCGGACGACCGTGAACCAACTCGTGCTGAACGCGTCCAACAAACCGCACGCGACGTCGCCAGCACCTACTTCGATAAGAACTTCCAGAACCACACCGGCCGCCCCGACGTCATCGTCCTCGAAGTCAAATCAGACGACCCGATCACGTACGAATACCTCATCGCCGAAGTGAAACACAGCACCCGCGAAGAAACAATCCGAACTGGAATCAAAGAGACCCTCGAATACCTCGCATCCCTCCGAATCAACGAAGACTACGTCTTCGGGCGAGACACGAGTAATAAGGAGGATATCTTCGGCAACGGGTGGAATGGCCTCCTTGTCGTGCAGGACCTTGATCGGGAGACGCTGTCCGTAGACGCACAGGAAGACGAGCCGATAACCATTCTACAGGCAGGGGAACTCAGTGAGGAACTGCCCGGAATTCTAAAGAACGTGCTGAATCAGTAGCTGAGTATCTATGCGAACAGCGAGAATAATGAGACTTCAGTTCTCTTTTGTTCTACTCCTCTCCCACAGTAGCGTGTTGCCCATTTTACGAGAAGAGATCATTCCTTCTTTTTCAAGCTCTTGAAGCCGCTTATACGCCGTGTCGTGCGCGCAGCCAACGTGGTCCGCAATCTCACCGGTACCGGCCATTCCTCCTTCTTCATCAATAGCATTAAGAAAATCGTCAGTAGGGTACTGACCGGTATATCGCCCTGTCTCTTCGTCACGGCCAGGCATTATTCTCCTGTTTTCGGTCACGCTGATTAGTCCTGACGGTATTTCAACCACCATTATGAGATATCCGAAAGGTATTTACCTATATGAGTACTCATAATGGATGTGGAGCCCAGCCCCGACGGGGCGTAACGATCCAACGAATGCCTGGGTGGTAGTGACACCCGGGCTGGGCTTCCCACGGACGTGAGAATCCCATGGTAAAGTCGAATCCGAAATGGCAAGAGACTGTCGGTGAACAGTTTATTGAAGCTATATACCAGTTGGAAAAATATGTGCTCGGGGAGGGGGCCCCGATGTGTCAGGTGTGCGGGTGTGAGCTGCGGGAAGGCGATGAGGTGACGGCGTATGCCTTCCGGGCGGCTGGCAACCCTATTTTTGAGATTGGGTACGTGGTGTGCGGGGCGGATGTGTATGAGCATCCATCGGTGTTTACGCGTGGTGTTCATGAACTGGTTGTCACGGGCCGAGTCGGTCTCTGTACGGACGTTTCCACACAGTCGTCGTGGTTGGTGCTGATTGAACCTACACCGGTGGTGGTGAGTGTTGCGTCGTCAAGCTCGGCTCGCACGGTAGGTGATACAATCTGTGATACCGGGGCTCGGAGTACTAACGACGCTGAGCGCCGGGATGGACTGACTCCACTCCTGACAGCTGTCCGCGAACGAACGCGGGCTGATGGGGGTGGTGAGTGATGCTGCCGGAGTTCGATGCTGACCACCTCGATTACGAATTCACACTCCCGGACGACGTCGAAGAACTCACGCACCCGGATGTGTATGTGAGGCTTGAAATCCCGCTACTCGCGCCGGGCGATGGGATCGTCACAGACAGACACCATGCGTCAGCTGACCGGTACGAAGCTGGCGACCCGCAGAACCAAATCAGGGGCATGGTGTCGCCGTTTCTGCTGTCGGGATGGCTGTGCCACGGATGTGAGCGTGTCGTCCAAGCGGCGGACGGTACGGCGTGCTATCTTGGCGAAGCGAACGCGGACTACATGATTACTGGAGGACCCGCATGAGCGCGACGACCGACGGCGACGTCGTCGCCGGACTCACCGCTTTCCAGCGAGATCTCCTGCGGGCGCTCGCGAAGACTGACGAACAGAGTGGCCTCTCACTGAAAACAGATCTCAGAACCTACTACGGCGAGGAGATCAATCACAGCCGCCTGTACCAGAATCTGGACGAACTCGTCGCGCACGGACTTATCAAGAAACGCCGACGCGACGGACGCACCAACAGCTACAGTCTCACTGCGGCGGCAACTACCGCGCTCGAAAACCGCGACGCGTGGGTGAGAGGTGAGACGGCGTGAATCGCACCCAGCTACCGTATATCCGCTTCGACGCTCGCGAGACCCTCACTGGCGAACTCAACGAGATCACCGTTCAACAAGCGGTCGAGGGCCGCGTATGATGAAGAAGCTCTGGCGGTGCCGCCAGTGCGACCGGCTCGTCAACCGATTCGTGAACGGGTGGGTCTGCCCGCGGTGTGGGTGGTACTGTGGCCAATCGATTGTCAGCGTGAATCGGGGACCATGAGTCGGGACAATCAGCAGTCCGCCGACGCACCAACAAATCCCCTCGTAGACGACTCCATCGCACGCCTCGATCAGCTGTCGCTTGCGTCCACGTCAGGGGCGTGTCAACACTGCGGGCGCTCGTTCACCGAGGGCGACGACGTCATCGCGTACGTCTCCAAGCCGGCCGAGAAGCGCACCCACGAAGTTGGCCACTGCGTCTGCGCGCACCGCGAACACCGCCAGCAGGAGGTGTTCACACTCGGCGTCCACGAACTGCTGGTCGCCGGACGTATCGGACTCGCCTCAGACGCTGCGACCCAATCCATATGGCCGATTCTCGTCGAGCCGGTCCCACTCGGTGTAAGCGCGCCAGCGACGACGACGATCCGCTGGCTGCCACCAGAGACGCCACTCGCCGAGCAGGTCACGCCGACAGCGACCCAACGGCAGCGACGGCGTGAGGCCCGGGCGCAGCTGACAGTCGGTGGCCACCCACCGGAGACGGAGGGGGATGACTAATGCGGTCGCCACACCGCACCGAGTCCACCCGACGCACGACGACTGATCGCCACCCAACGCGCCCACCCACGCAACAGCCAGCGACAGAGTCCGACGCCATCCACGCGACGATCACGCATCTTCGGCGTGCGCTCACCGCGAGCATTGCCGACGACGTCGCCGGCGTCAGGGCTGGGCTACTGCGAGCCACGATGACAGTCGATGCGACACGGCATCCAGACATCGCGGCCGCGATTCGGACGGCCCGCGATGCCGATCCGGGCTCGCGGACGGTTCGTCAGTACATCCGGCAGCTACTCCGGCGGCTTGTCGCGGTGGTCAACTGTTGGGAGCCAGCCGAGTGATGCCGGGCGACAATCAGGCCCACAGCGGGCGCCTTCAGCCCGCCGGCCAGGGCCACGAGCGGGGCGTTCATCTTGTGGGTCCAACCACGCGATACGATACCCGCGGCATCCACTGCGCGAACGTCTCGCCACGGCTGACCGAGTGGGTTCCGACCGTCCTCGAACAGCTTCGTGAGGCAAGCATCGAGGCAGTCCAAGGCCAGACGAGTCACACCGACGCGTGGCGGGCGAGTGCGTCGATACTCGACAAGACACTCCCTAAGTGGCACTCCCTAGAGGACACGTGGGACGACGCGACCGCGGAGGCGGTCGCGTACACGCAAGCGATCACCGACCTTGCGCTTGCCGACAGCGACGCAGCCACCACCTCGCGGTACCGCGAGCGGCGTCACAAGTCGCTGAGCGAGACCGTCGAGTCAGTTGGCACCGGCCGCGGCGCAGTCAACGCCGGCCTTGGAGCGCTCGTGAAGGGCCCGGTCGCGCTTCATCGGGAACTCGATCCGACCCCACGAGCGCTCACGTTGGTGCTTGATGGCCCAGCGTGGGCCGAACTTACAGACCGTCGGACCGGCGTCCGCGCACTCGCGGCAATCGCCGTCCTTGCGGACGGGTTCGACGTCCGGGTCGTCGCCTCGCCGGCACTCCAGCAGGAGCTCGCTCGTCGTTACCCGCAGTGGAGTGCGATCCATCTCGGTCTTACTGATAGCCGGGATCGGTCCCCCAACCAGGGACACCACAGTTCTGATGAGCCACTCGGCCCAACCGGCACCACAGAGTCGGTATGGGAGGCGCTCACTGGACTCGCGTCCGCACCCGGGAAACGCCGGTTGCTCGCCGCGTTACGCGCCGACACTGGCCGCACGTACGCAAACCTCACAGAGGATCCCGGCCTTGACATTGAGCGCGGGACCATCGGTCGGTACGTTCTCGACTTGGAGTCGCGAGGGCTGGTCGCGATCGACCGGCGTCGGGAACACAACACAGTCACACTCACCGAGCTCGGCGAGACGGCTGTCAGCGAGTGTCTCACGGCCGATTGTGAGATCCAGCATCCGGATCAGACCCAGTTGGAACACAGTCTTACCGCGACCACTCACGAATCAGCAAGTACAGTGTCGCCCCCGCGGGAGGCCTCGGGGGCCACACCAACAACGGTCGAATCGTGGCTCGCGTCGACTGGCGACGCCGACGAGGGATACGTCAAGGAGATCGACACCCACGATGCGGCGTCGATCCACCAGCGATTCACCGTCCCAGCGGAGCGGGGGGCGGTCATGCTCGTCGACGACCCGGTTGAACCGTTCGACGACGGTCGGGTGAGTTACCTCAGCCACCACGATGAGGAGTGTCTCGCGATCGTCCAGTGGGGCGGTCCGCTTGCCACCCTGGGACGTCTCGCGGGCGTCTTACTCAGTGAGACGGCGCTGTCGGAGATCCTCACCCCGTCGCGGCTTGGCGAGACGTTCGCGAACATTCACGGTGGCACCGGCGAGATTACCGCCTCACCCGGCCGAACACTGCGTCGTGGGCAACAAGTCGGGTGGTTCAGCGAAGACGAGGAGGTGTACGCAGTGTGGCGTGATCGGATCGAGACGGTCCGCGACACACATCTCGCCCGCCTCAGTGCGCTTTCCGACAGCACCGACAGTGCCGCCCGTGGAGAGTTGTTCGAAGACCTCCACGGATTGGTCGCGACGGCCACCCAGCTGTACCACGCTGCTGGCGTCGATCTGACACTGACAGTCCGACTTCCAGACACTGAGCCATTCGTTCAAAACGAACGCAAGCGAGCCGACCTCTGTGACTTCATCCGGTACACGGTGCCGAAACAGTCGGTGTATGGGATCCACGCCGGCTACCGGATGTTGTTCGAGACACGGCCCGGGAAGCTGAAGCGTCGACTCCCGTACGACGTCGAGACAGGCGCCTCAATGGAGCTAACAGCGTCGTGGGTCATTGCGGGGCCGACGGCGACTACACTCCAGACAGCCATCACCGAGGCGCTTCGCGACGAACTCGACACGCTTCGAGAAGCGATCGTGACCGGTGACGAGCAGGCGCCGTCACTCTCTGTGCCCGTTCGCGACGGTACGACATACGCGTCGATCCGGGAGATCGTCGACGAGCTCGCAGCGGAGTACGACACTGGGTGGACGTCGCGTGAACGGCGCGAACTCACACGGTTCTGTCTCTGTTCGTTCGGTCGGGATGTCCCGCATCGAGCGAGCCCGTACGACGCGGTCACCTGTCTGATTCGGGCACTCGACGATCCGGGGCAGGAGTGGAAGCCAGCAGTGCTCAAGGCGGCGACAACGCTTCCAAGCAGTCGGTTCCGCCCAGACCTCCCACCAACGGCGACAAAGCTCTATGCGGCGCTGCTACAGGCGGTAGAACCAATTGGCCGCCAAGAGCTCATCAAGCGCGCCGGCATCTCGGCGAGTAGCTACGACCGTCGTATTGGAACCGTCAGCGAACTTCCTCGTATCCGGCCGACAACGGTAGCTGGCCACCGCAAGTGGGATGCTGTAACCCAAGCGCTCGGGTGCGGAAACCCGACAGAGCCACACGCACCCCGACAAACCTTCAGCAATCCTTCGGCAGTAGGCCATCCCAGCGTCGCGTCGACGGCCACGATCAACGCTCTGGGAGAGCAGCCGCTATTGACCAGTAATCGGAGCGTAGGGGTCCAAACCACGCTCACGTCGGGGCCACTCACACACCGAGAGTGCGGGAACCACCGCCGCAGGAGAGCCCTTTGGCGACCCATAGGCCAGCAGAGAAGATTACACCGAGAACCACACGCGGTGGCGGGTAGGTATCGACTTACCAGCCTCGATGCCCTGAGCACACCGGCCACCGCGATCATAGAGGGCGGTCCTACCAAATCCGGTGCGAGAAGCATCGCTCGCGAAATTGCCACACAAGCAGCTACACACCACGCAACCAATGATTAGAAGACACAACCGCGAGGGCCCAGTATGGGAAGACGCAGAGATCGACGAATCAGATATGATCAATGGGGTGCCCCATCTCACCGCAGTGGAATACGAACGAGAACAGGAGTTCAAACAACACATCATCTCGCTCCTCAAAGCACACGACTGGAACGTAGACACGGAAGTGTTAGACGACGAACGAAGGGGTCGCGTTGATATTGTTGCGGAACACCCAGCCGTCGGCTGTGTCGCAATCGAGGTTAAGCGGACACGTAACTACACGACGCGTCACATCGCCGAAGGATTTGCACAGATACTGAACTACCGGTCATACACGTACAGTGATCATGACATCGATTACTGGGCCTTAGCGCCAGGCTTTGATGGGGAGATCCGTCCGTACAGGAATCGGAAAAAGCGTCACATGCAGGTGCGAAACATGTTCCGGCGGACGCTCGCTGAACTCAAGCTTGGGATGCTCTCTCGCCGACGAGAGGCAATTGCCTTCGGGAAACAGTTGGACTGGTGTATCCCCCTGCGTGATCCTGAGACGATGACCGAAGACGATCTTGACACAATCAACGAGAAGATCGCTAGTCGTGAGTGGGACGCAAGCGAGTACGATCCAAGAGAGTAAGAGCATGTAAGAATCGATCCGAGATCAACCACACTTAGAGTTGATATTTTCGCATATAGCGCAAGATTGTCTGATTAAAACTTCAAAACCGATAGAAACTGAGTACGACCGTGCTGAAGAGATCGTTTGCGGAAAGTATCTTCAGCTAGTCACTCAAGTGACCCATCCGCGGTGTTTCCGTCGATAGTCACAGTGTTTTCAGTGAGCGTGATATCGCTCGCTTCTCGCTTAGTCCCGAAGCCACGAAGCGTTTCACTTGTTCCCTGAACCTGGTTCTGGCGGAGCGTTACGCCCTGAATATTTTGCAGGTGGAATCCGTATCCACCATTTGCGTATTGGAGCCGGTTGAGGTCACCCAAGGTATTCCCATCAACGTCGACCCCCTGCGCGTCTTGGAGACTGATGCCAACAGACGCACAGCCCTCTATGGTGTTGTCTTCGAGAGTCACGTTTCGATGTGGCTGGCCCTCAGTTTCGAGTTCCTGACGCGGCCGGTGGTGAAGCCGGATCGCAGCCGGATGGGTGTCGGCATACCAAGCGAGACCCGACCGTTCAAGCGTGTTGTTGCGAATTTCCACATCTTCCACTGGGCCGTTTGGAATGAAGAACCCGGCCGTGTCGGATTCCAACTCAACAGTATTGTGTGACGCACCCTCGAAGTCATTATTCTCAACAACACCATGACCCGTGGCAATACGGATGCTCTTCCCACGGTTGTTTCGAGAGGTGTTGTTCCGGACGACGAAATTCTGGCTTGCCATTTGTCGATTGCCGATTGTATCGCCTACCTCAACACGATCTCGGATGGGTTCCTCGAACGTGATCGTCTCCGCTTTCTCACGTGGCATCGGCGTGGAGAACTTAGCCGTGAGATCTGCCACGGGTGGGAGTGTCCCTTTCTGGACGCCCGTCGGCGACAGCACATCAAAGGTGTCTCCAGGTTTCGCATGAACGGACCAGTCTGAAACATCAACCGTTCGGTCATCGAGGAACTCAAGAACCGGACTCCTGTTTCGCTGGACGACAAAAGCGTCATCCAAGATAGACTCAGTTCGGCACTCTTCGACACGTGCGGAGCTGGTACAGCCGATCACACGGAAGCCGTCCGCAACGGGACCAATATGACGATCTGTGTCTTCTGGTGGGGCGGCTGTACAGTTGCGAACGACTGGGTCAGCACACCCTCCGACACCAAACGCCGCACCATTTGTGGCTCGAACAGTCACGTTCTCGAGCGTTAGTTGGTCGATGTCGTGGAAGCGGAAGGCGGATTGGTTGTTTCGGGCGACAATCGTGAGTCGGCGCCCAGTCTGAAGACCCGCCAGAGGACTTTCTTCATCAAGCTGTAATTCGAATCGCCGCTCACCAACCCGTGTCGCCGAAAAAAAGAGCGGATTTTCTGCCTGATATCCCGATATAAGCGAGCCGTCAGACAGATGAATACTCGCCCAAACGCGCTGTGCCGCAGTGAACATTGAATGGTCAAGCGACGGATACCCCTCATCAATTTTCACCTCAACTGTCCGTGAAGCCTCGTCGTAAGCGGTGATCTCTCCCTGAGTGAACGGGAGCGGGTCATAGTCGATCTCAAGATTTCGGATCTCTATATTGCGGCCAAACTCAAACCGAAGTCCCCCCACCGTAGGCTCAGTAAAGACAAACGTCGCATCGTTGCCCTCGATGCTAACGCCCCGTGTGTCATAGGCAAAGAGATGGTATCCACCGGGAGCTGATTCTTGTTCAAACGGTTCGAAGCGGTAGGTTCCGGATTCGATCTCAAGCTGGCCGGAAGTCGTCGCTGCTGCCTTCTCCACAGCGTCAAGAAAGTCAGAAAGGTCTCCCCCATCGAACACCGTCTTTTCAGGTTGCGTCGTGGTGTCTTCCGTTTTGTTCTGATCAGGTGATGATGGAGACGGCTCTGCCGACTCCGAGTCATTGGTGTTTGAGTTACAGCCGGCTAAGCCGGTGAGAGCAGCAGCGGTACCCCCCAATACGGCACGGCGTCGGAGAGATTCCAAACGACGCATAGAATTCGTATCGCCGTGGTAATTGAAAAGACTACCCTCAGAACTTTTGTTGATGATAATATCTCAAAAGCCACGACTACATTCCGCTCTTGTGTAGGAGATTGTTGGTGGAGGCCCCTCTTGTAGCTTAGCTAAACTAGCTCCTTCCAAGTTATTTTTTTAAAACCGGTTGAAACACCCTAAACGGTGATTATTCGTGAGTGGACCGTATTCCTGAGTCGCCACCCATAATCCTGTGAGTAAGAATTAATTTTCTCCCCTAGGGTATTATATCCTAATGACAGGAAGTAGGGGGTCCCTTGCTCCGTTCAGAATAACCGATAAATTGATCAAGGACCTAGACTCCGATCTCAATGTATTTCGAGATAAATCTGGGTATGCCAACTTTCCTCCAAAATCCAAATCTCCAAAGGGGAAAAAGGGCGGGGAAATCCAATTTATATCTAAATTTGTTCCAGACTTGGACGGAGCATCTGGAGAAGATAAGGATTCAAATCTTAAAATAGGTATCAGCACTAAGTCATTTCATAAGACACCTCGGGTCAAATTCTGGTGGCCAGGCAAAAATAGATTTGAGGGATGTGAGCTTGCTGATCTACTTTTAATCGTTACTTATGTAGATAATAATAAAGTAGTGGGGCGGCGTAGTATGCTGTCACAAACTAAGTATACATATGATGATAAATACAAGACACAAAGACAGTGGGATCATAATCCGTATCAGTACTATTTATTAGAGGAAATTCCAATTTTCTATCCAGTAAAGCCAAATCTATCCGAATGGTATGAGATATCCCCAACGAACCAGTCGTTTTCCACGTACAGTTTTGTGAGCGATTTCTTGCTTCCCTTCTTTCACTCGACTTCTGGTATGGCACCAGATTATATATCATATTCCGAAAACAGAACGAGGGATTATCATTATAAGCGTACGGGAGATCATCTGTCCAGCGTCCAATTATTGACTGGGTATCTCAAGATGCTTATTAGAGGGCGGTATGGTGATTCATTTGATTCTACTGACAGGATTGGAGAATTCTATCAAGATATCTTCTCCAGCTCAAAAGTATTTGATCTAAGTCAAACCAAGAATACATTACAATCTGGTAGTGACATCGCCACGGACGGAGGGTCGAATGAGAATCGAACTAATCCCAGGGAAACAGAAGTTGGTAGCGAGTTCGGATTGGTGCATGTTATGGTGAAAAAGAACTCAGAGGACGGTATCTTCTCTTCCGAACAGATACCGTTCGATGAGTCGAATTTGAAATTGTAAGATACTCTTATGTAGCATATTATTGACAAAGGGGTGTCTTGCTAATCGAGCATTTCAAAGCTGTACGCTTCGGTAGTTTTGACGACCCTTCACTGAGTGAGGTCCGCAACAGAAACTTCTCCGCGAACGATTGTATTCAGAGGATCGAACAGATGAGTAAAAATACATATGCGATACTGCTGAGTTATAAATGTCTACTGAGGAGGCCTGACTAACCATTTTTGATGTTCCGGACTACCTGGAGGTAACGCAGTGTAACCGGACATCATTCGCGTCCAAACTATTCTCAGGCGTAGATTCTGGTATTGAAGTAGATGGTTAATATTGAACGGGAACTCATCAAGTACCACAATCGCGTTTTCTTCACCGAGTATTTCAAGACTCGCTTCCCAGTAACGGTGGACGTTCTGTAACGGGGGCAATTGTGCTGTGGCAGCTTCGACGACCTATTTGAGTTGATAAAGATACGAGCGCATACCCCCGTCTTTAGGCCTGTCTCTTACCCATAACTCAGCGCTGCTGAGAAAAATCAACCAAATTCGCTCTGATATGAGTGGATTGGTCAGGAAGGAATCATTATTGATGCTGACTCACGACTTTCAGAGGCTGGACGGTCTGTGACCCTGAACAGAAGCTGGATTGACGAGAGTCTCGCTGAATGAGCGGCTTGGCGCTCATTCAGCACCCAGTTCGTAGCCTTCTGCCCACATGCGGAGCTTCTGAAGCCCTTTCCACATCGTCTCCCAGCCTGGAGGGGGATCTGAACCGCGGTCTAAATATCCGCCAAGCTTCGCCACATGTACCGCGTAGGCTTTCCCGCTTTGACCGCTCAGTTCTGGAAATTTCGTTTCCAGAACTGCGCGTTCGGCCTCGCTTAACAAGATCTCTGGAGCAACTGAACCCTCTCCACGGGCTAGCTCTCGTAACTCCAAGACCTTCCAGGCAATCACTGAGTACACGCTCAACAACACTTCCATACGCTCCCACGTTTGCAGTTGCCGCTCTTCGATTTTACAACCGCTCTTCAGCACCTTGTGCCAGTCTTCGATCCGCCAGCGAAGGCCGTAGTACTCGATAACGGCTAGAATATCGTCGAACGTTTCGACCGATTCAGTGGTGAGTAACACCCACTGAATCGGATCGCCAGCCTCAGTGACTTCATCCACTCTCACCACATTCACTTCGACGGACCCTTCTTGATCCGGATTATTTCGCGGTGCGCGCAACTCACAGGTTCCTGCAGTGATTGAGACTTCGGCTGTTCTGGCTTCTCGTCCACCGCCTTGTTGAATCTCAATGGAGTTGCGACCTCGTTCTGCGAGGTCGCTACTCCAATCGAAGAGTTTCCCACCTTCACCACCTTCTGTCAAGACTCGTCGATTTTGATTGGCTCGAACAACGAAACCAGCGTTAGCACTCTCCTTGCTCAGTTCCTCGTACAACGAGAATGCGTCCCCACCTCGGTCATGGACAAAAATCGGACGCACGTCTTCGGGAAGCCACTTGGCGGCTTCCCTATCCCCACGCAACCACTTTTCATGCTCGTTCTCAAGGAGAATTGGGTCGTCTTTGCCGTTTGTGCTGTAAGTGTTGCCCGCCTGTTGGTCCTCGACCAGCACCTGCTGGTCGATGACCCCAGTCATCTGCTGCGTGTCTGGGCGAATACCAACGGAAGTGTGTAATTTGACGCCTTCTACGTCGATATCTGAGGAACTAATATCTCCAAGACCGTCCTTGGCTGGGTGGCGAGGAAAGGTGAGATACGTCGTGTCGGAGACGACCAACAGCTCGTCTCCGCCACTCACCCGTGATCGCTGTGACTGCTTGTGAGCAGAGAGAATCTCGGTCGGTTCCACACTCTCATTATCGCAAAATCGGTATGTAGCCTTTGTGGACGCCCAGTCCTCGCAGGAAGCCGGGATGGACTCGGCAGGTGAACTGCCGAGTTCATCCCCGAGTTGGACCAATCGATCGGTAAGACGCTTGTCTCCGAACTCCGCTGCCCGAAACTCCGTCCGAATCCAACCTGATACATCCATGTCACACAACTCCCCGTCATCGTTCAGATCAGGTCGCCAACTCCGCTGATCTCGTCCCATCTCCCAGCCTCAACTTCTCAGCTACGGGAATAGAATTTGTGGGTAAGAGACAGGTCTTTAGGCGGGGGTCAAGCGGACAATAGCTGACACACCCGCCGACGACGCTACGGCTGGATTTCACACCGTTCTATCAGTAGTATTAAGACGCCGACGGACTATAGTGTACAACACGGATGAAGACTACACGGCACGCGACTTACAACCTCAACTACCACATAGTATGGTTGCCGAAGTACCGCAACTCGGTACTCACAGGCGAGGTCGCTGACCGTGTGAAAACCATCCTCCACGAAATAGCCGACAGCAAAGGCGTCGAAATTCTTGACCTCACCGTTCAGCCCGATCACGTTCACCTGTTCGTCAGTAGTCCGCCTAAGAACGAACCGGCACTCCTCGCCAACTGGTTCAAGGGTATCTCCTCGCGCAAGTACAACCACCGATACGCCGACCACGACGGCGAAAAAATTGGATGGGCGCGAGGCTACTACGCAGGGACCGCCGGGCACGTTTCGAGTGAGACTGTCGAGGACTACATCCAGCAACACAAGGAGGGCGATTCGTGACCGAGCTCACGAAGACGCTGGAACTCAAACTTGTAGACCCGAACGCCCACAAGCGGCGAAAACTCCGAGAGACGCGAGAAGCCTACCAGCACGCCCTCCAAGACGCCTTCGACGCCCGATGTACCACGCAGACCGAGGCGAACGATGTGGTGGTCAACTACGACCTGAGCGGGTACGCGAAGAACGCGCTTAAAAAGTACGTCCCACAACTCACGACGACCTACAACGCGGATGAACTCCACGACAACCACCCTGTACGCTTCACCAACGAGGGGCTACGGCTCGATCATAAGCCCGAGAACGCAATCGAGTGGTACGTCAAAATCCCGCACCACGAGGACTACCACCTCTGGATACCCGCACAACCGAATCCCGAACAACGGGGTTGGCTGGAAGCGTTGAACGCGGGAGACGCCACGATGGGCGAGAGTCGGCTGTTCGAGCGGGATGGGACGTGGTATCTCCACGTAACCGCCACCCGCAACGTGGAGGAACGCTCCGAGGCGTCCGCTGACGAACGGACGGCTATCGGGGTAGACATCGGGGAAGCGTCACTCGTCACGGTGTGTCACCGCGACGATCACGGGTCCCCGACCGCGCCCAAACTGTGGGCCGACGAAGGCAAGACCGTTCGTCAGCTCCGCAAGACCTATTTCACCGCCACGCGCCGACTCCAGACGCGCGGAAGCGAGCATATCCCCGAGTCGTTCGGGGAGGACGTGTGGAACCAGATAGACGACCTGTTCCACCGCGTCACCCGCGAAGTCGTGGAGTACGCCGAGTCTGTCGAGAATCCCGTTCTTGTCCTGGAAGACCTGACGTACATGCGGGAGTCAATGGACTACGGCGAGTACATGAACCGGCGTCTCCACGGATGGGGATTCGCCAAACTCCACGCGCAGATACGGTACAAGGCCGTCGAGAAGGGGATCCCTGTCGAGACTGTGAATCCACGTAACACGTCGCGGGAGTGCCACGCGTGCGGTGAGGTGGGGTATCGTCCGAAGCAGGCGACGTTCACGTGTACGAACGACGCTTGCTGGATGGGCGAGTACCAAGCGGACGTGAACGGCGCGATTAACATCGCGGACCGCTACCTCAGTGGAGAGAGCCATTCAAGAGAAGACACGGATGGCGATGACTCGGCTGAGGATGGGGGGCGTTTGACCGCCCCACAAGACACCCAAGCCGATGCTGAAACCCAGCAAGAGACGCTTGGGACGTATGCGTCTTGAAACCAGAGGGCTACACTCGGCCTGAAATCCCGTGGTGGGATTCCCGCGTCTTCAGGCGCGGGAGGAGGTCAATCTGTGCCGTGGACTCAACTTGGTAATATACAGCGTTTTGCCGATCCGCGATGTACTGGCGGATGAGTTCCCTTTTGCCGAAGAGCCGACGGCCGTAGATGACGACAAAGTCTGCGGTCTCGGACTCGTAGCAGTCCGTAAGTTAATCACGTTCGACATCCCGATCCACGAATTATTCCATACACCCGATACAGCTCTATCCAAATAGAAACCACAATTTTGGAAATCGCGATTTCGGAAATCTAGATTTCTACTTTTTCGCACGGTAGACGCACCCAATTCGAGACGACCGATTCACTCTTAACCAACACAACGTCGACTAATTGATGCTGTGTTGGTTAAGTCTCCCCGCTCTTATGTAGAAACGCGGAAAGAGGTCGTTTGGTTGTGCCAGCTCCGAATTGAGTACGCTATCTCGGGTTCAAATCGCCGGACTACGGTGGGTGTTCAACATGTTAAATCGTCTTTCCGCAGCTCTACACAAGAGCGAGTCTCCCACAATGCTTTGATGAGAGGGCTTGTCTCCCGAAGGGGTCTCTCAGATCCTCGCCAGAGCCATGGTTAGCGTTGGCCGCTACTGGCTGCCTCCACAGTCCGTTTCAACCGAATTACCCGCCCAATCACAACATGCTGCGCCAGATCTTATGCCGGTTCACTCGCACTGGCACCGGACAGGCGTTGATCCCTTTGGTCCAGACTACTTCCACCGCCCTTAGCACAGTTTTTATTCACATGTGGTCGCGTCACCTTCGAATCTGAACCGGGAGCCATTACGGCGAATTTCGATCGGGAGGGGTACGAGGTGTACGACTACGAAAAACGGCTTCCAAAGCGGTTCATGTCTGAGAAATCAGCGACGAGCGTGTATATTGGTGCTCCTGAGGAGTTTGCGGAGTGGGTCGGATTCTCAGTTGAAGAGTTGCTGAGCGACGAGACAGCAGCCGAGATGGAAGGTGGTGATTCCGAATCCACCAATGAGGAGACCACCAAAGAAGAAAACGGCTCCAGTGGGTTCCTAACCCGATTGCTCGGACGGTAAGACCCCCCCGTCAGAAAGTATATCAGGTGATCCACCGGCGATGTCGCCCACCATCGACCACCAATCCGGCTCTGTGGTAGTCCTTGAGAAGTGACAAGGTCGGTGGACGAGATACAAATGTTTGTTCAGCAACCAGTCATCACTACATCACATAAAATCGGGATGAGCTAGCTGTTACGCTCGATCCACGCACAGAATTCGTCGAAATCTTTTGCGCCGGCCTGCTCGGCGATGCCCCGCAACGTCCCCATATCGACCTCGTCGTGTAGCGGGACCGGAACAGTACGCGCGTCCGAATCGTGGTCTGCGGGCGGTTCCCAGCGGAGAATCGCGTGGTCACCGTTCGTTCGGACCCACTCGTAGATACCGCTGTTCACCATCACCTTCACGACCTCTTTGCCCGAAAACGTGCCGTGTGCCATACAGTCACTGGAACACGTCAGACTCGTCCAGCGACCCAGAGGTGTTCTGTTTCGGGTCAATCCCCATCGCACGGAGCTCCTCATCACTCGGCGACTCTCCAGCACCGTGATAGCCGGCGACGGCCTCGTCGAGGTTTTCGAGCGCTGCCTCCCGGGTCTTTCCTTGTGACGTGATACCGGTGTCTTCGTCACGAGCAACCCACATATCGCCGCTCTCGCCAACCGACAGTGAAATATTGACCGGTAGTGTAGGCTCCTCGTCACCGGGGTCGTCGGTGTCTGTGCTCATATCACCGGGGAGGCTTGGGAGTCGAATAAATCTGGTGTGTATAGTAGACTCCGTGCTGTATTCGCGCTCTGGATTCAGCACGTCTTTGGGAACATCTCGCCCGCTGGGATTTTAATAAATCCACTAATCGGAACCTCCGTTGTTATTCCATCTATGTATCACATCAACACAATTGATATGGCCAGCAGTGCGATGTCAGTATAGTCGCTACGTACTGCGATTCGAATCACACAGGGCCATCATAAAAATCGGATTTTCACCGAAGATTGAAATGAGAACGGAGGGATGTCAGAGGCCATGAAGCTTGACAAGGAATTCAACGACTACGACCGCATCGTTACGTTCGATATTGAAACGACACACTGGAAACCAAACAATGGTGAAACAGTCGCAATCGGGGTCGGTCAGCACGAGTCTGGAACTCCAGGAAGTACCGCTCAGTACGAGACATTCGCCCGCAGCAATCACGGGATATCGGACGAGCAGGACCTCGTCACGACGGCATTCAGCTATATCGACGAGCTCGACGGGGACGTGCTCGTGAGCTACAACGGGATCGATTTCGATATGGATTTTCTCGCTAAGCGATGCGCCCGCTTCGATTCGGCGCCGTCACCACCAGCCCTCCAGACATCGGGCCAGCATATCGACCTCTTCACTGACCGAAAGGCAGCGTGTGACGCAGGCGAAAAGTGGCCCTCGCTTGAAGACTGTCTCAACAGCTACGGGTATCCGATCCCGAAGACGATCTGGAACGGCGCCCCACTCGATAATTCCCGCTTCGGCGACGAGTTTGGGCCAGCATTTCTCGACATCGTCGCAACTGGTGACGAGCGAGCGATTAAGCAGTATCGTGAGGTCCTCAACCACTACCTGAAAACCGATCTTGAGGCCAACATTGCGCTCTACTACGCCGATCAGGGCGTTTCCTTTGACCCGGTCACACTTGATGTGCCGAGAGAATTCACCACGGAGCTGTCCTGAGAGCCATTTAGAGGATGATCGTTTCACCATATATTGATCCGCTGTTCTGAGACATCAGAGGGTCCATGTGGTCAATACAGGAAGTGATAGCATCGACTGCTTGCTGACTACTGGATCTTAGATAAGCATCTTAGAGAAATATCTTAGAAATAAGACGGCAAGTTACAGCCGTGTAATCCGGCCATCCGTCTCCGGAGCGATCGGCGACTGCGCTTGGATTCGGTCGATCACCAACTGCGAGATCGTCGTATTACCGGCGCCAGTCCGCGTCGCATCCGGCAACATGCTGTATCCGTCACCGCCATCAGCCATGAAATTGTTCGTGCCGAGTGTGTAGGTTGCCTCTAGGTTTAGGGGGTCACCACCGACAGCAACATCGGCCGAGTCAATCCGGTCACCTGGGTCACCAGCAAGATCCCACGCAAATTCCATCCCACTGACCTGCGGGAACCGACCTTCAAGGCTCTCAACTTCGCTCACACCGTTTCCGAGAGCATCATGAATCGTCTGCCCACTCACCTCTAATTCAATCGTCGTGTTCCCGAACGGGAGGATATGACTGGTGGCAGCCGAATCAGAGGAGTATGACGAACAGGCGGGTTCTGACTAGGTTTTATTTACCGTACTTTTGAATTGTGTAGTATGACAACACTCTCCAATAAGGATCGAGAGCAGCTCCGAGCTGAATTCGACCGGCATCTCGACGTTGGTCTTCACCACGGTGCCCAACTCGCCGTATACGTTGATGGAGACCTCGTTGTAGATTTTGCCGGCGGAACCACTGGCCCGGATGGCGCTGAAACAACTACAGACACTCGGCATCTCATCTTCTCGTGTACCAAACCATACGCGGGCGTTGGCCTTCATCAACTCATCGAGCAAGGTGAAGCCGCCTACGATGACCAAGTCATCGAACACTGGCCAGAGTTTGCTGATAGCAGGACACAAAAAGCTGAGATCACCATCCGACAGGTGCTTAGCCACACTGCCGGGATCCCATACGGCGACTTCGACGACCAGCCCGAGAAATGGGGTGACTGGGACGCAGTCGTCCAAGCCATGGAAGACATCGAACCAGTATTCGAACCGGGCGACCAACCCGCATATCACACGTTCAATTACGGCTGGATTGTCGGCGAACTCATCCACCGGATTTCCGGCCAGCACGTCGATGAGTATGTCGCTGACCACGTATTCGATCCGCTCGGAATGGACCACTCGTCGATCGGGCTTGGTCCAGACGAAGACGACGACGTCGCTACCTTATCAGGATTCGAGATGTACGACCGCTGTCGTGATCCCGGTGAGGGGTTAGGGATCCCAGCATCCGAATCGGCGGACGCGTTCAACAATGAAGCCGTTCGACGGGCAGTGATCCCAGCGGCAAACGGTATTAGCACCGCCCGAGAGATGGCCCGATTTTACGCGTGTATGGCCAATGGCGGCGAGTTCGATGGGACGCGCCTGCTCGATGCGGAGACTGTGGCCGAAGCGACCCGAACCTACGCTGAAACAGACGCAGACGGTACACTCTCTCGACCGGCCCGGTATGGGCTCGGATTTTGGACTGGCGGACTGGCGAATGACATGTTCGGATCCTTCAGCCGCGAGCGGATGTTCGGCCATGCCGGGCTCGGGAGTATCTTCGGCTGGGGGGATCCGGAACTCAACGTTGGCTTCGCATACGTCACCAATGGCATCCGCGAGGAATCATGGGAGCACGCCGCTCGCATCAGTGGAATGTCCGATGCTGTCCGATTAGCGCTCTATGAGTGAGGTCTCGCAGGATTTGACTTTCCTTGATAGGATATCCCAGGCGATCTGAGCTCGTTGAATCTCCTAGTGTGGTGATATGGTTTGGCAGTCTTGCTGAATACAGGGCGCGAATCTTACATGACGTGTGGGCCGATCTACAGAGATTGATGATCGCTCAATACAGGGGGCTCACGTACCGATCTCGGACACCGATCTTTCCACAATATGTCAGTAGCGGCGTGTAAGATACAGAGATCGAGGTCAGCAGTCGGCCACCCGTTGGTTACACACCGATCTGAATGAGTCGGCATTCAGAGCAGGAGAGGTTTTCACAGCCGGAAACACGGCCTTCTGTACTATTAGCTAACGTCTTTTGAGAACCCACATGGAAACTCAGAGCGATGTCTCTAGGCCGGATATAGGAGTGCGGGAGGTGTCTCGGAGTGTGGGCGGTGCCGCGGCACTTACAGCACTGGGTGTTATGGCCGCATTCGCGTCAATCGTCGTTATCGATCCACTGTTCGGCACCGTCGAAGCTGAGTGGACACTGCTTGGAGAGCTATTAAATAATTATATAGTCCAACCGGGGTTCGGACTCGTCGCTGCCTGTTATATCTGGTGGCGTGACGACTACAACCCGCTGGAGCGGATCCAGGTGCCCTCATTCGAGGGAGTCGCGTGGATTGGCCTCGGAGTAATCGGGTACGAGCTGGCGGTACGAGCGGTGACGCCGATACTCCCCCTGATCGGCCTGAGTCATAGCGCACACGGTGACACGACGGCGAAGTGGCGTGTATTCTTCGACCATCCAGAGATTATCGTTCCAGGGCTAGTGGTCATGTTTGTCATCATGGCACCCATGGAAGAAGCCCTCTACCGAGGGGTGGTCCACGATGTACTTGAACCGGCGCTCGGGTCGCTTGGTCGGGTGCTGGTCGGCGGGTTCCTGTTCGGCGGGATGCATCTGTTCCTCTCGGGTGGGCTCGGGTCACTACTGCTCACGAGCATCTTCGGTGTCCTTCTGGCCGCTGGCTACGAACGGACGAATAACTTGGTCGTGCCGATTATGGCGCACGCAGGCTACTGGCTCATATTCACTTCCTTTTAGAGTGTTTTTGCTGTGAGTACACGCCTGGCCGGTGCTGACCGAATGGGAGAGCCTCAATTCTTAGTGTGCGACGTGCTGCGTATGCGCTTTGTATCTCGCACGGCTGACGAGACATTTCTCTGAAATGGCAGAGCCGTCGGTGTTCGACACGCAGGTACGTTCTATCGGCTAGTTCAGGGTTCAGAGAGAAAATAACATAGTTTCCGTGCTGACTACATCCTCTGTATCTCGCATAGACTTCCTGTCACGGCCCGAGGAGTTCCACAGAACTGCCGTGGCGAAAAGTCTCCGTCGGCTCTGTTGAAATCCTCAGCGAGTGATATATTTTGACCCAGTCGCGGTCAGTACAGGGGATTCACGAATCGCTCAGTACAGGGAACGCATTTACTATTGAGGTCAGTAATTGAAGTATGAATGAGGTCCGTCGTTTCGACTTGGAGAATCCGTGGCTGTTCGTTTTCACGAACGTTGTTGTCGGGATAGTAGTCGTGAGTGCTACCCAAGTTATACTGTTCAATGGCGAGTTGACCAGTGCAGTCATACAGGGAGGGCTATACGGTCTCGTTGTTGGAATTACGATGTTCTATCTCAGAAAGGACGACTGGTTCTGATACATTCCATCAATACGCACCCTTCATCGACCAGCTGTTTCAGTCGATAATGTGTCTAAAGAATAGGATTTCAACAGAGCCTCTCCGTCCTATTCCGATTGAACGGCCCACAAATAGTTCGATGGGTTGACATTCCTACCTTCTGTATATCTAGCTCATTTATGATGTTCGGTGTTCTCTATACGGTTTCCCCAGCGGTAGCGTAAGAGTAATATCGCTCTTATGTAGAACTACGGAAAGCCCCCATAACGAGGCAGTCGATGGTGATTTCGACGGATGCGCCTGTGAGATTCAGCGATCTAATGATCCCGAATGTATGAGCGGCCTGTTACAAGCCTTGCTTGGACAGGCCGCGGAACTTCCGCAGCCACGGTTGAACAAGCGAAAACAGGCATTCTGCCTGATTGATGTGGACTCCGTCAGGCGATACGTACCTCTCTTTATGGACGACCGTTCGGTGATCCCGATCCATCTCGCGGTACGCTTGGAGTCCATCTGTCCAGACCTCTCCCAGCCGCTGGGAGAGGTCTTCAGCTTCCTGAATCACTGGCTCAAGATCGCCTTCGTAGTCGATCCCACGCTGTCCGCGAATCACACGAAGCGAGTCGCGGCACGCCGCGACGAGCGTCAGTTGGTCACCGTAACGCCCTCGCCAGCGTGATCGGCCAGTGCGCGACGAGCCGCCGCGAGAACGGCTGTTTCGCGGCGGCTCTTGACCTTTGTAGCCAGAACAGACTTTGCCAGATTCGTCGACCTGTGTCGGTCCATCGATGGTCTGGTTAAACAGTTCCCAGGTGAGGGGGAAGCCGCGCTGAACCGCGGCTTCCGCCTCCCGAATCGCCGTGTGAACGGTTTTGTAAGCGCGACCGAGCAGCGGCGCAATTTGGTTGATACTCAGCAGCGTATCTGCGTAGAGGGTGAAAGCGAGAAGCACCTCTCCTGCGGTGAGGTGCTTCTCGTGAAATGGCGTTCCATGGGTGTATACTGGCTTAAATTCGCAATTACGACACCGAACTCGGTCGTGTTTCTCCCACGTCATAATGCTCTGGTGACCGCAGCGAGGACAGGATGTATTCTCCCAGAACTGCTTGAGCCGCCGCTCGATGCGGGCATCGAGCGGCTCGGTGTTGATCTCGATAACTCCGAGCTCGATCAACTGCCGAAACATCCCACCAAACGCTGGTTGAGCAGAAGGCATATTGCCAGATTAGAACTGTCTGAGTGTAATTATACGGGCTTTCCGCGTTTCTACATAAGAGCGAGTAATATTAACCAACACAGCAGCGGTAGTCCGCCCAATGTTGGTTAAGACATCGCGCTCTTGTGTAGAGCTGCGGAAAGACGATTTAACATGTTGAACACCCACCGTAGTCCGGCGATTTGAACCCGAGATAGCGTACTCAATTCGGAGCTGGCACAACCAAACGACCTCTTTCCGCGTTTCTACATAAGAGCGAGATATCGAACCGACAGCTCACTGCCGAACGTCACCACGATACGAATCGCACCACGACGTTGAGCGAATACCCTTCACGCAAGAATCTGCCCAGTCGCTGCTAGAGTGACGCCAGTCAAGAACCAGTACCATGTGCGACTACATTCGGAAACCGACCGTTCGAAACAGTCTCAACAGAGAATATCCCTGCCACAAGCGCGGTGATGACGATCCCGCACGCACCAAAGAGTAGAATCGCATCCTGATGAGCCGACAGCCATCGACGGAGAGAACGCTCTCTCGACCACACCAAAACGAACCGAGTCCCACCACGAGCACAATACCGACGGTTAGGATTTCACTGGTCGGAACCGCAACCAGTGGTGACTGAGCAAGTGCGATACACAAGCCGCTCGCTACGAATCCGACCGTTGTGGCGATTGAGATTGACCACGAGTACCACGCAGCGATGACCCCAATGAGACCGACAACCAGCAGGCCACCGAAGGCGCTCACAACGCCGGAAAATCCGAACGCAATCGAATCGGGACCGACAAGCCCCCATCGCTGATACAGCAACCAGTAGTCGACAGTGATCGTACTGAGCGGAGTGGCGACAAAGAGACTCGTGTACAGCAGCCAGAACAGTCGACGTCGACCCCAACTGGTATACAGTGCGTAGGCCGGCCCAATCACGACGCCGTACCAAACAAAATTTGAGGTAAGATGTACAGTACTATCGTGAATCGTAGCCGCCGTCCAAGCGGTCACCAGACTGGGCTCCCCGTATGTGAATACGAACTCCGATAGTAGCCTGTTTGGAAGCCATACGTGAACGCCGATAAGCGCACCAGCGACGCCGAGTATGACCACTACATCCACGTAGTGGCTCCGGTTCCGTGGGGGCTGTAACTTTTCGTCCAACCCAGTCATCGCTACTTGGATATTGGATTCTCAGCGGTTCCCTCAAGAGGCTATTGTATTCTAGCCCACCGAAATCAATAATATCTGATACAATTGATGTCCGACCACGTCGATATGGAGTGAGTCGTCCCATCTGGCTCAAGGATTAACACTACGTCACAAGCACTAGCGAGCCATCCGATTCACGATGTAAATCGCTAATCCGCAGCAGCCACTCGACCCCTGAGGTGGTGGTTTTCTCCCCAAGTTGTCGCTCAAGAGCGGACTCCGGAACACCTGTGTAGAGATCGTCATCGTACTCGTGCTCACGAAGCGAAACAATGGCGTTCCTGACTTTTGATCCATCTTGGCTTCGATCGTAGAGTTCGTTTACTTCAACGTGAATATCGAAGACGAGTCCGCGGTCTTCCAGTCGTTCCAGTTTCTGTTTCATTGCTCCGATGAAGTCGTCACTCCCAAGCAGATCTAGCTGCGACATGATCTCCTCGACGACCACGTCATCCTCAATCCCTGCCTGAGCGATACGTACCATATCTTCGACGTCATCCTCGCGATTTGCGACAGCTTTGAACAGGAAGATGTCGTTCAGCGATACCATCCGAACGGAAAGTCCGTCTTCTTCGAACAGGTGCCGGCTGCGTGAGACCATCGAGTCACTCAGTGAGATCACACCCGCCACCTGCTCGTGAAAGACGTCGAATCGACGGTGGTCCTTTTCGAGAATGAATGCCGCCCCAAGTTCGTCGTACTCTTCGCCGAGGTCTTCTTTCGGTTTGTACCCCGCAGAGGTGAGTACGTTCCACAGTTGCCGCAGCTCCGACTCTTCGCGAACGATGAGATCGATGTCCTTCGTCGCGTTCTTGAGCCCCTCTAAGGTCAGTGCTCCCCCGCCGATCAGATACACGGTGAGATCGTCGTCAATGAGATTGGCAAGTTCGCTGAACTGCCGTCGAATTGCGGAGGACTCGAACGTCGGCTCACGGCTCATACTTCGACCCCATACTCGGACGCAAGGGATTCAAACTCTTCCCACACTGGTGTGCTCTCTGACGTAACGCTCCCTTCTGTGCGGAGGAACTCTACGAGCGGGAGTACGATGTCTTCAACTCCGTAGTAGGTCGCTGCCTCTTTGAGAGACTCCTCGGATAGCTCTGTTTCGGCGATGAGTAAGAGCACGTACTTTCTGTGTCGTGAATCGTTTTCGATGAGAAGGAGATGGCAGATGAGGTCTGTGGGATCGAGCGAGTCTCGACCTTCTGAGTAGAAATAGTACTGCTCGGATGTTGTAAAGAACTGAAGTCTGTACTCGGCAAACGCATCGAGACCGGTTCGGTGATAATTCTCGTCTTCGACATCAGTGTCTGTCCGCATGAGAAACTCCTTGTGAGATTCCCAAAGGATTGTTCCAGCGCCTACGTCACGTTTGATCCGGACGCGATGGATGTGGTGGCGGAGTTCGGTCGCGAACAGATGGAGCTCATCGAATTCCTCTCGGAGTCTATATTCACTGTGTTCTTTGGTCGCCATTGCTCGGTTGGTTAGCGTCCGAAGGTTTCGATAAATCGTGGCTCGCGCATGCCCGGTGTGTTCAGTGAGCTCGGTGGCTGTCCACTGCTCCTCACTACTGAGATAGTACACCACGTTCAACATCGATGAAGTCAGCAGGTCAGGGAAATCAACATGTGGGTTCGATTTTGTAAGTGACTGAAACACCTCGACGCATCGAGCATCTACTGGTTTGGCGATCATCTGATTCCCGGCTTTCTCCTTATAAACAAGATCGACCTGTTCCAAGCTCCCGAGTGCCCGCGACACCGTTGATTCGAGGTAATCCAATTCATCACCTAGATCTTGTCTGGTCTTTGGTGAGTCGAGCGTAGAGAGAATCCGCAATTCTATTTCAGATATCATGTTGTCTCATATTTGCCCATGACCTACTTAAGCACCTGGGCTATTTTGAGACAAAATAAAATATATCCTACTTTTGAGTGTCAAAAATATGTGTTGGCCTAACATACTCGACTCGTTCGCTGTCGTCCGTTGCCGCGTACTCGTAGCGGTAGTAGCCGCCGGTCAGGCTGCGAGCCGTTATCCCGTACTCTGCCAGTACCCGGGTTGCCATGTAGGAGCTCTTCCCGATCTTACAGTACGTGAGCACCTCCCCGTCCGGATTGGCGTCGGCGGCCCACTCTCGGAGCTCGCCGAGCGGGACGTTCTCGTCGCCGTCGATCCGTCCTTGGGCCTCCCGCATCTCCGGAGGGCGGGTGTCGACGACCGTTGCCTCGTCTTTCCGTTCGAGAAACTCATCGAGATGGACGATGTCGGCGATGTCTTCGACGACGTTCGCACCGATCATTCCTAACATGTTAACCGGGTCTTTCGCGGCCGAGTATGGCGGCGCGTACGCGAGATCGTAATCGCGGATATCGAACACGGTGTCCCGGTGTGCGATGGCCGTCGCGAGGACGTCGATTTGCTTATCGACGCCGCTCTCGCCGATGGCTTGGGCACCGAAGAGCGTTCCGTCGTCGGGATCGAACAGGAGTTTGAAGTCAATCTCCGACGCCCTAGGGTAGTACTCCGCGTGGTTTGGCTGACTCGTGTAGACTGCTTCGTACGCCTGTCCCGCCTCGTCGAGCGCCGCTGCCGTGTCACCGACGGTACCGACGTCGAGATCGAACACCTTCGCGATCGAGGTGTCCAAGACCGGATCGAGGCGGTCGTCACGTCCGGCGATGTCGTTCGCGGCGACCCGACCCATCCGGTTGGCCGGCCCACCAAGCGGTACCCACGCGTTCCCGTCGGTCCGAGCGGCCGACGGAGCGGCGACGTCCCCAGTGTACGCGAGCGGGCGACCGTTGTTCTCGCCAGTGGTATGCTCTGGATCACGGCCGGAACTCAGCTTTTGACTGCGGTACTGGAAGCGATCCCGGGCGGCGCTGAGACGTGGATTGCTCCACCAGGGGCAATTTTCGGCGCATTAGCGCCACCGTACGCGCCAGCACTCATCGCCGTTCTGCTCACGCTCCCCGCTATCCGTCACGTTGACGGAATCGCTGTTATCGACCGACTTCGTGAGGTGGTTGCGTCGTGAGTACCTACCGTCGTGTCCTCGCGATGGTCGCACGAAACGTACCCGTCTCGACGATCGCCACCCAGTTGGACACGCGGGAAGATGCCATCCGTGGGATACTTGACTCGATGGTCCGTGAGGGGTACCTCCGCGCGATCGACTGTGAGTCGGCGGCCTGTAGCGGCTGTCCGATGTCCGATGCCTGTGGAATGGGTGCCGACGGGAATCCAATGAGCTATCTGCTGACCCAGCGTGGTCGGGAACTGCTTGCGGAGCACGACTGCGTCGCTGTCAAGTCCTAACTGGTCGACTTGTCGCGCCATACGAGTGTACGCCACCGCAAAAGCGGGTAACGCACAGATCAAGGGTGGTAACGAACGCTGCGGCGCCGCCCTTCGCGACGGCACCGTAGAACGTGGCCGACTCGACAACCAGATAGATAATGCCGAGGCACGTCGTCGACGCTGCCTCGTTCGTGTTAGTGGCGCCACTTCCGAGATGGTTAGAGAGACAGAACCGGCATTTCAGCTGGCCGGCTGGGACTGACGCCCCACAGGACCGGCACTCGCCGTCGGTTATCGTCGGCACATCAGGGTAGCTACCTGTAGTCGTCGCGACGCGTTGCCGCCGGGGGGCACCCTCACACCTGTCGTCCAGCATCGTGTCCGGGATGTGGGATGCCTCGCCGGTGGGCCGTAGTTCCTCGAAATCTAGATAGCGATCACGCATCGATTGTTGAGGTTTGTCCCGGGTTCGTATTTCAACGCCAGGACCAGTAGTCCGCTCCGTCAGCTACTTGAGCATGGTTCATGATCTAAGATATGCGAACATCTTATACTTCATGAGAACGCAGATGGGAGTAGCAATTGGGATCCTATGAGCAGCAACGACACCAAGCACGTTCAAACTGAACTGAACGAGGACGAATACGAACGCTTCCGGGAGTTCGCAAGCGAACACGACCTCTCGCTGAAAGAAGCCGGTCACGAGGCGCTTCTCGAGTGGATCGAACGCCAGCAGCAAGCCGATCCCAACGACCCGGCGTTCACCGTTCTCGACGACCTTGATGACGGGTCCCTTCCAGCGTCGTCAGCGACTGACGCTCGCGAGGAAGACGATCTCGTCGACGAGTGGCACGGCAGCGACGAATCGTTCACGCTCGCCGACGACCCGTCCGCGCAATCCTGACCGTAAATGGCTGAACCAGTCGACACCCCGATCGGCACGGTCACAACCGAACATTTTCGTCCAGGACATGTCCGCCACGAGGTTGTCGTCGGGCCGAAATTCCTGTACGCATTGTTCAACCCTCAGGACCAGATGCACGCCGTCTCGCGAGCGTTCATGGCGTTCGTCCGCGACGGTGATCTCCCCTATCGTCGTCTCATCGTCAACGATCACATCGTCGACGAGGCCGCAACCCGGTTGAAAAAGCAAGCGTCGATGCGGAACGCCGCGTCGTTCCTGACGACACTGGATGAGAGCACGCTGTATCAGTTCGAATCCGTTTCCGAGGACGTTTTCGATGATGCTAAAACAACGTTCGTCGAGTGGACGGATCTGGATGCGTCACTCACCGATTTCACTGTTGCAGCCCATATGGAGGCCTTAGAGGTCGACCATATCCTTACGTACGACCGACACTACGATGCGTTCGACGTGACAACGCTTCCGTATCGTAATCAGGACTAGAGGTGCCAACCATGACCGAATCCCCGCGAGATGGGGTCCAATCGTGGACTGAGTCGATGAGCGCCCGCGACCGCATTCGAGCGGTCGCTGAGTCGCTTCGCGAACCCCGCTCAGTTAACTGGATCAGCGAGCAGGCCGACGCCGCCTGGAGCACGACCAACGAGGAACTCCAGGATCTCGTCGACGAGGGCCAGCTGCGCCGCGTCGAGGCCGGTGAGACGACGCGCTACCAGCCGGACTACACGCGCCTGCTCTTCGAGGAGATCCACACGCTCATCGAGGAAAACACCCGCGAGGAGCTACGCAACGAATTGGCCGCGATCACCGAGGAAATCGAGCAGTGGCAGGCGACTTACGAAGTTGAGACCTGGGAGGAGCTCGAACAGTCGCTTGCTGATGGCGATCTCGCAAGTGCCGAGCTTCAGGAACGCCGTGACGTGATTACGCGCTGGGAGGAGAATCTGGAAGACCGCCGACTCATCAAGCATGCGTTGGCGCTCTACTCGGATGTCGAAGCCGCTCGCGAACAGATGATCGACGCGACTGACCGCGACACAAACTAATTTTCGCGGTCGTCGAACGTGTGGGCGTCATCGAGGGCGACCCAGCTATTCCTCGGCCTGCTCGCCCAGCTTCGCTCGAAGCTCGACTGCTGCCTTCTCAAAGTGGTCCGCGGGGACCGGCGTTCCCGCCGTCACCCGCTCCTCAAGGAACGCAACGGCGTCAGTGACCGCATCAGCGTCGCGGTTCGCGGTCGCGACACAGTCAACATACCCGTCGAGTGCCTGACTGAACGCACGCGAGAAGTGGTCGTACGCGCCGTCGACGCGCTCCATGTTGTCGTCGAGGGACTCGACGAGTGCCCGGTAGACGGTCGCCGCTGACGCGTGCCGCTCCTGCTCGCGGTACTCGTTCGCGAGCTCGAACCACTGCGTGAAGTCGATCGGCTCGAAGACGACGTGGTACTCAGGGTTCGTCTCGTGGAACCGCCGATCGATCGAGGCACGAAGCTCACCGACCGACTGGCTCGTCGGCTCGCCAACGCCGGCGAGAAACCGTTCGCGGAGATCCGTATTGGTCGCAAGTTCGTCACGCAGGAACGCGCGGAGTTCATCGTCGTCGGCACTGTCGAGTGCGGCATCGAGTCGATCGCCGTCGTCTGCCGGTGGGTCGTCGACACACCGGAGCAACACGGCGACGACGTGCTTGCACGCTCCCGGCCTGTCGTACGGACAGTCGCACCACGGGGCAAACCCGTCTGCGGCGAGGTCAACACGGACATCGTACTGACGGCTGCCGCTCACGACGGCGGTAACGGTGCTGTCGACGCGGTGTATTTCGTGGATACGGCCCTCAGCAAGATATCGTTCGCCGCGTTCGAAGACTGCGTCGGTACAGATGTCTCGAACCGTGTCCTCGGTTACATCCATATGCGTGGCCGATGTTCCAGTGCGAACGGGAAAACCGGTGCGTCAATCTCGCTTTCGCTTCGGATTGGAACGGTCTCGCTCTGCGAGAAACCACGGTACTGTTGCAGTACTACGGAGAACAGCCTGGAGAGAGTCCTACTCGGTCGCGAGTTCGTCGTAGATCTCCTCGTGCTCGTCGAGGTCTTGGCGTCCGAGGAACCGAATGAGATACTGCCGTGCCTCTTCGGGGGACAGCTCATCGGGAATCTCGGGCTGCTCACTTTCAGCGGCCATCCTTATTCATCACTATGGCGGTCATCGTCATAATCGTTCGGTTCGTGTTGTTCATTGTCGCCTGTATCGAGCTTGGGATCTCTGGATAGCTGATCTGTGCCTTCGATGCGTGACAGCCACAGGTTGATGGTTGCCTCGTACTCCGGAGCGAGCGGCTCTGTGTGTGCTCTGAGATACTCGATCACGTCATCCCCATCGACAGCGCCCTCATCGGTCGCGAGCGCCTTCAGGATCTCTTTGATCTCTCGATCGTAATCGAAGCGGTGGCCATTCAGCGCGTAGAAAATCCGGGCCGACATAAGCGCCGTTCGCTTATTGCCATCGACGAACGGATGATTCGCCGCGATGAGTCGCAGCAGCTGGAATGCCTTCTCGTGGGGCGATTCGGGAACCTGGCCGAAATGGCCTTCCTGGATATGTTCGACGGTGTATTCGATATCACCTGGTGAAGAGATACCCGCTGTCGTGTCCGCATTTGACTCCACGATCAACTCGTGAATGTCACGGATATCAGCAGCCGACAAATAGCTGATCGACTCCGATTCTTCGCCCATTATCGATACCCTCTGTGAGGACGCTTATCTAACCTCTGCTTTCGCCGGTGCCCTTCGATTTACTGTATCACCCTTGGTATCCATTCTCTGCTCAGCATCCAGCTGTTGGAGTGTGTCTCGATGGGTCCGAATCGTTGTCGTTGAGATGTTAGCGGCTTCAACAACCCCGGACTGCGTCAGCCAGCGCCCCTCTTCGCGACCGGCCGTGTAGAGGCAGGCCGCGGCGAATCCGGCCGGATGGAACTCGTTGTCGGTGATGCTGAGGTTCAACGACGATACATCGCCGTCAATAATGCTGCTCGATACCCCGTCCTGAAGCTCTGACTCATACATTATGTGGTCGATCTTGTCGGTCCCATTTGAAATCGGGGGCATCGTCAGGGTCGGAGCGGTCAACTTTCGACCGGAGGCGTGGTACTCCTTTGACCTGAGCTATTCTACTGATAGGGACCTTTTGGTTATCTAATATATTCTGCTCAACGGTCGTGTCAGACACGTTTCTCTACAGTTACGTATTGAATCAAACACGCAAGACTGCGTCGGTGTCGGTCTCCGCCGGCGCGGACGTATTGGGATCACTATTCGGGACCATACGTGTTATCCGAACGTGTGGAACCGGAGATGTACCGACCGGTTACCGGCCGGTTCCCTCGGAGCCAAAGAAGGGGTCCGTATCTGTGTACCCATCCGTTTGTGTTCGAGGTCCGCCTCAACCCACAACCAAAATGAACTTTACCGTAGTCAAGGGTGCTATAGAACGATTCACAGCTGCTGTTTACAGTTGAAATAGATCTGAATTAGCAGTTGGAAAGATCCTGCGTATTGACCGCCGAGAATTCTACCAGCTCAGGAGAGTGTTCCGATAGGCGTACGAGAGAGGGTGTCATAGAAGTCTTCTCACACCCACACAGGAATCGCTCAGTACAGAGTGACTATTTAGAAACGAACGGCCCTGTCGAACTATTCACCACTCTTTTGGATCAGATTTTTGATTCGAGCGGGGATCTCCGCCTTACAATTCGGACAGCTGTAGCTGAGAGAATCGGCAAGAACGTGGATGAGCCAATCGTCGTTAATGCGGCTTTCGTAGCCGCACTGAGGGCAATAGAGCATTGACCTGTCGGAGGGCAGTTGCTTCGTAGCGGAAGTGGAGGACGCCATTTCCCCTCCTTCGGTCTGGCCAGGAATAACCGTTCGCATTACGACCCAAATGCGGAACGCGAGTCACCCGTGCCAACCGATCCCCAGTTCGGTCGACAAGCAAACGCATTCTATCGCCTGATTCAGCTGTGATTTCGCGAAATAAATGTCGTGCTAACTCTTCTATGACACCCTAGTACGAGACACAGAAGTTGAGTCCAGCACGTCGCACGGACGTCCGCACACACGAGTGGTGGCACCGAGCGTGCTCCATTGGTCAGGCTACCACCTCAACTCTCGCTCCGAGGGGCCGCGACCGCTCGCGGGCCCGAACACCGGTCGGTGCCCCTACGCTTGGCACTCTTTTTTCACGTTTCCTCCACCGATGAGATCGCCCACGTTAGAACCGCTGCCCGACACCTTGCCATCCGCCTGGGAGTCGCACACCGTCCCGTCGTTGCGGCCAACGAGCCCACCGACGTAATCCTCGGCATTGATTTGTGCACTCGCCGTACTTTCACGTACCGCCTCTTGGGGTGTCGTTGTCGCCGATGAGCCCGCCAACGTAGTCTCTCTCGGTGACTCGCGTACTCGAGGAAGAATTACTCACGTCGCCCACTAGCTCGGCGGGAGCGACCCGGACGCGGTCGCGGATCACGTGTTCGATGACGCTCACGAGTGGACGACGACTGCCGGCCTCCTTCCCGAGCGCGTCGACGGGAGCGGCGACATCCGGTGGAACTCGAACCTCCAGTGGAGCCACGCGACGTACCTGCTGCTCGTCGAGACCCACGTCCGCGACGAGGCGTTCGGACTGGCCCCCGACGGGCGGGGCGACTGACCGACCGGCGTGGCCAAACCCCTCAGGGGAACGGTTTCAGCGGGCGGGGGCGACTCGCGGCCGATTTCGCGCTCTTCCGCCGCACCTGTCCGTGATCACTCCGTCGGAACGCGGAGCCGCACGTCGGTTCCGGCCTCCGCCGTACGAACCGAGATGTCGCCGCCGGCCTGCGTGGTGATCATCCGAACCATCCACAGCCCGAGCCCGTTGCCGTGGTTGAGAGGCGTTTCCTCGCCGGTTTCGAGCGCGTTGGCTTCCATCTGCGGGAGCCCCGGTCCGTCGTCGCGCACGCTGACTTCGATCCAGCCGTCCTCCGGACTGCTGAGTTCGACCTCGACGTCGGCGTCGGGGCCCGTGTTCGCCGCGTTCTCCGCGAGCTCGCGGATTGCGTCGAGCAGCGTCGCCGGAACGCGCGTCAGCGCGTCGGCCGACACCTCGGTCGAAATCGTCGCGTCCGGGTACTCGTCACGAACCGGAGCCGTGGCGTCTGCGACCAGCGAATCGGGGTCCGCTCCCGTCGACTGGTCGATCCGCTGAGAGGCCCGGCGAATCTGCTTCACCCGCTCGGTCATCGACTCCCACTTGTCGAGGATGCGGTTGAGAGTCGCCAGATGCTCCGAGCGCGCGTCCCGGTCCGATTCCTCGCACATCAACTCCGCCCAGCCCCGGACCTTCCCGAGGTCGTTCCGCATGTTGTGTCGCAACACCCGATGGACGACGTCGAGGTGCTGCCGCTGGCGTTGCTCGGCGGAGACGTCCCGGCCAGCGACCACGATTAGCGAGGTGTCGCCGTCCTCGCGCGTCACGGGTTTCACCGACAGGTCGACCGTCACCAGCCCGTTCGCGCCGTACATCGTCGTCTCGTACCGGGTGCCCTCGCCCTCCGCGGCCCGCTCGACCGCGGTGCGGAGGTCGGTCCTCGCCGCGTCCGAGTGCTCCCACAGCGCCGTGTCGCAGAACCGCTCTCCGACGAGCGTTTCCCGCGTCTCCTCGCCGAACGCGAACTCCGTGTCGTTCACTTCCACGACCGTGCCGTCCGGGTTCAACAGCCCCGCGAACTGGAACGTCTGGTTGAACACGCTCTCGAACCGCCGGGCGCGCTCGCGCCTGTCGGTGACGTCGCGGAGGTACAGCAGCATCCCGTCGACGGCGCCGTCGTCCAGCATGTTCCGGCACTGCCCCTCGACGTTGAGCCACTCGCCGTCGCCCGACTCGAGCCGAAACTCCAGCTCTCGGTTCGAGTCCGACCGTTCGACGGCCTCGAAGAACGCCTCCATCGTCTCTTTCCGGTCGGTCGGGTGCGCGTGATCGAAGAGGTTCCCGCCGACGAGGTCGTCCGGTTCGTGCGCGAACACGTTCCGGCTCGACCCGCTGGCGTACGTGATCGTCCCGGCCGTGTCGACGACCGTGATCACGTCGTCGGACTCCTCGACGAACCGCTCGGTCCGACGCTGCTGGCGGCGTCGCTCGGTCATGTCGCGGACGATCATCGCGTACCCGCGGAACGTCCCGTCGTCGTGTTCGAGCCGGGCGTACCGGACGTCCGCGTAGAACCGGTTTTCGTCGGCTCGAACGTACCACCCCTCGTGGGCGCTCTGGCCGGCGATCCGGGCCTGGTCCAGCAGGCGATCGGACACCCCGACCTCCCGGTCGTCGGTCCGGTGAAGCTCGGCGGTCGACATGCCGACCGCCGCCTCCTCGTCGTAGCCGAACAGGCTCTCTGCGTTCTCGTTCCACGTCTGGATCCGCCCCTCCTCGTCGACGGCGAGGAAGGCGTACTCGTCGACGCTCTCGAGCAACAGGCGGAACCGCTCGCGCTCCGCGAACAGCTTCTGCTCGCGCTCCCTGCGGTCGGTGACGTCCTGTTGGATACCGATATAGTTCCGGACGGTCCCCTGGTCGTCGGTGACCGGTGTGATCGAGAGGTGACTCCAGTACTGCGTGCCGTCCTTCCGGTAGTTCTGGATGTCGAGCGACACCGGTGCGTCCCGTTCAATCGCCTTGCGCAGCCGCGCCCTCTGCTCGGGGTCGGTGTCGTCGCCCTGCAGGAACCGCGGGTTCCGGCCGAGCGTCTCCTCGGACGCGTACCCCGTCACCTGCTCGAACCCGTCGTTGACGTACACCAGCGGGTTGTCGTCTCGCGTCGCGTCGGCGATCTGGATCGCGACGGTGGCCTCGTCCATCGCCCGTTCTTTCAGTTCCAGCTCGCGCTCGCGCTCCTTCCGGTCCGTCTCGTCGCGCACGGTGCAGACGAGACGGCCGTCCTCGATGATCGTCAGCGAGAGCTCCGCCGGGAACGTCGTCCCGTCGGGGCGCCGACCGGTGACCGCCCCGCGCCATCTCCCCTCGGCCTCGAGCGCCGGGAAGGCCTCGGCCTCCAGCCGGTCGATCTCGTCGTCGTCGTACAGCCGCCGCCAGCTGTCCCCGAGAAGCTGCGCCTTGCTCTCGAAGCCGTACATCTCGACGTGCGTCTCATCGATGTACGTGTACTCGTCGCCGTCGAGAACGGCCACGCCGTCGGCCGCCTGTTCGATCGCCCGCTGGAACAGCTCGAGCTCCTCCCGCTGACGCTGCCGCTCGCTCTCGTCGCGAGCGGTACAGACGATCCGGCCGTCGTCGACGGCGGTGAGCGAGATCTCCGTCGGGAACGTCGTCCCGTCGGGGCGCCGGCCGGTGACCGTCCCGCGCCATCTCCCCTCTGCCTCGAGCGCCGGGAAGGCCTCGGCCTCCAGCCGGTCGATCTCGTCGTCGTCGTACAGCCGCCGCCAGCTGTCCCCGAGAAGCTGCGCTTTGCTCTCGAAGCCGTACATCTCGACGTGCGTTTCGTCGACATACGTGTACTCCCCGTTGTCGAGGATGGCGAACCCATCGGCGCTCTGCTCGATCGCCCGCTTGATCGACGTCAGCTGTCGCTCCCGTCGTTTCCGGGACGTGATGTCGCGGAGAACGCCTGCCGAGCCCCGGAACTCGTCGTCGCCGATCAGCGCGATGCGGTTCTCGACGATTTTGCGGCTCCCATCGGCGGTGTGGAGGTCAAACTCGGCCCGTTTCGACCGCTCGTCCTCCGCTATCAGGTCGACGATCTGTTCCCGGACGCGAGCGATGTCCGCCTCATCCATCCCGATCGACGGATCGGCGCCGATCACCTCGTCGCCGTAGCCGAACTCCCGCTTCGCCGCCTCATTGACGAAGGTGAACTCGCCGGCGGCGTCCAGCGCGTACACCGGGTCGTCGACCGCTTGGAGGATCGTCTCGTACCGCTCGAGTTCCTCGAACCGGTGCCGCCGTTCGATCTCGGTTCCGACCCACTGCGCGAGGAGCTTGACGAACTCGCGCTCGCCCGCTCGGAACGGCGCCGACCGCGGCTCCTCGCTGAAGAAGGCGACTGTGCCGTAACTCGCGCCGTCGACGAACACCGGCACGCCGATGTACGCGTCCACGCCCTCTGCGGCCGAGGACGCCGCGTACTCGGTCTCGGTCACGTCGGCGAACGCCACCGGTTCGGTCGGGTTCCCGCTGAGCGTGGCCGCGCAGACCGCCTCCGCGGCGTCGAACGTCGCCCCGGTCTCGTACGTTCCGGTCCGGTCGGCGACGCTCTCGACCGTGTACGTCTCGTCCTCGACGCGAGAGAAGATCCCCACGTCGAGTTCGACGTAGTCGCGGGCGAGCGAGAGCAGCTCCGCGACCGCCGCGTCGAACTCGGCCCCCGCCATCGTCGTCTCGTGGAACTGGTGGAGCGCCGCCGCGTCGAGCGCGGCCGCGTCCTGTCGCCGCTCGCGGTCCGGTTCGCGGCTCCCCCCGACTCGGTTCAGCGCCGCTGCAGCCGCCGATGCGACCCGCTCGATCAGGGCGGTCGTTCGATCGGCGGCTCCGTCCGCCGACGGGAGCGTCACGCGGAGGACGCCGTGATCGGCGACGGGCGCAAAGAGATCCGTTGTAGCCGTGTCCCCCGTTGTAGCCGTGTCCCACCCCTCGGCGTCGGCCTCCGCCACAAACGCGTCGCCCCTCGTGACCGACTCGGCTTCGATCACGGAACGCACGACCGAGACTGGCACCGCCTCGTCTCCCGATCTGTGAACGGCCTCGGTGGTGCCAGTCAATTCGAACGTCGTCACGGCGTCGGACCCCGCGTCGAGCCCGTGGTACGCGACGGTGGCGTCGGAGAGAAGCGACCGGATGACGGAGAGCGAGCGAGTGAGGACGGCGTCGACCGACTCGGCGCCGCCGAGCGCCTCGGCGAATGCCAGTAGCTCGTCATCCACGCTAGACGGACCAGCGGGATAGCACATGCGATCGTATCAACGCGCATGATTATTATCGTATCGGTGCGACCGATCGGTGTCGAGACCGAACGGCCGCAATCCGCCTCCGAGGAATTCAGATATTATCTCTGGGAATCAGCGCAACGCACTCAAGTAGGCACTCCGCGTAGGTCGGCCATGTAGAGTGACGGGAGATGAACGGCGCGGGGAAATTCGCACCGGGCACGTCGCCGTCGGAGGTCCTCGAACGAGTGACGGACCCGCTGTTCGCGCTGGACGAACGCGGCGCGCTTTCGTTCGTCAACGAGCCCGCCTCGGACCTGTTCGGAAGCGCGGACGGCGTCCCGCTGGATGAGACCGTCTGGGAGCAGTTACGGGACGGATTCGGCGCAGAAACAGCGGCCCGTCTTCAACACGCGTTCGAGACGCGTGAAACGCTGTCTGTGACCGCGTACGACGGCAGCGACCGGCAGTGGGTTCGCATCGGGACTCATCCGTCGGCGACCGGGATGACCGTGACCGTCTCGCCGGCGCCGGACGGCGACCGGACGCGGCTGTCGGAGGCCGCGGACGCGGCGATAGACGGTATCGCGATCCTCGACGACGAGGAGTACGTGTACATGAATCGGGCTCACGCCGCGATCTTCGATTTCGAGCCCGACGAGCTGCTCGGAGAGAGCTGGCGGCGGCTGTACGGCGACGCGGAGCAGGAGCGGATCGAACGAGACGTGTTTCCGCAGCTCGAACGAGAGGGGGAGTGGCGCGGTGAAACCGAGGGGCGGCGCCGCGATGGGAGCGGCGTCCCCCAAGACGTCTCGCTCTCGCTTCTGGACGACGGCACCCTCGTCTGCGTGAACAAGGACATCACCGAGCGGAAGGCCCGCGAGCGGGAGCTCGAACAGACCCGCGAGTTCCTCGAGCGCGCGCAGGCGAGCGCCGCCGTCGGCGGCTGGGAGGTCGATCTCACGACCGAGTCGTTACACTGGACCGACGAGGTGTATCGGATCCACGAGCTGCCGCTCGACGCGCGCATCAGTCTACAAGACGGGTTCGACTTCTACCACCCCGAGGACAGGGGGGTCGTCACCGACGCGTTCGACCGCCTCGTCGACGAGGGGGAGTCGTACGACCTCGAACTCCGGATCGTTACCGCGGAGGACCGGACGCGTTGGATCCGGACGGTCGGCGAACCCCGGACCGACGCGAACGGGGACGTGGTCGCGGCGGTCGGCGTGTTTCAGGAAATCACCGATCGAAAGCGGCGCGACGAACAGCTCGCCCAACTCCGCGAGCGGCTCGACTTGGCGGTCGAGGGCGCTAATCTCGGCGTCTGGGACTGGGACATGACGACCGACGAGGTCGTGTTCAACGACCGGTGGGCGACGATGCTGGGCCTCTCGCCGGACGATATCGAACCCAGTCTCGACACGTGGGAAGAACGCGTTAATCCCGATGACATCTCGCGTGTGAAGGCGGCTCTCAACGCTCACATCGACGGCGAGACCGAGATGTACGACTGCGATCACCGGATGCGTACGGCCGAGGGCGACTGGCTGTGGATTCGGGACGCCGGGAAGATCGTGGACCGTGACGCCGACGGCCGCCCGACGCGGGCCGTCGGGATCCATCTCGATATCTCCGCACAGAAGGAACAGGAGGCGGCGATCGAACGCGCCCGGAACGAGCTCCGGCAGATCATCGACCTCGTCCCCGACCTGATCTTCGCGAAACGTGACGACGGAACGTACCTCCTCGCCAACGAAGCGACCGCGGAGGCGTACGGACTGACGGTCGCCGAGACGGAGGGGTGTACGGACGCTGAAATCCTCCCGGACAGCGCCCAGTCCACTCACTTCCGGGCCGACGACCAGCGGGTGATCGAGTCGGACGAACAGCTCGAGATCCCCGAGGAGGAGCTGACGACGGCCGACGGCGAGACGCGGCTGTTCCAGACGACGAAGATTCCATACCGGGTCGCGGGCACGGACGACGACGCCATGTTGGGATACGCTCGGGACATCACGCCGCTCCGTCGATACGAGCACCGTCTCGAACGGCAGCGGGACAATCTCTCCGTCCTCAACAAGATCGTTCGCCACGATATCCGCAACGCGCTCCAAGTCGTCAGCGGAAGCGCAGAACTCCTTGAGCACCGTCTCGATACCGAGAACCACCGGCTTCTCAAGGCCATCCGGACGGCCGCCGCCGAAGCGGTCGACATCACCGTCTCGGCCAGGGAGGTCACGGAGCTCCTGATGGAGTTCGACAGCGACCCCGAACCGGTGGCGTTGACCCCCGTGCTGACCCGACAGATCGACGCTGTCCGCTCGAGCGATCGGTCGGTTAGCGTAACGAGAGTCGGGAAATCCGACGAGAAGCCCGTGCTCGCCGACGAGATGCTGAAATCCGTGTTCAGAAACCTGTTACATAACGCCGTGGTTCACAACGACGGCGACAGCCCGTCGATCCGCGTCTCGACGGACGCGCTTCCGGGCCGGGTCCGCGTCGCCGTCGCCGACGACGGTCCAGGGGTGCCGGACGACCTGAAGCGGACGGTCTTCGACGAGGGCACGCAGGGGATCGACAGCGAGGGGACGGGCCTCGGATTGTACCTCGTCAAGACGCTCGTCGACCGCTACGGCGGCGCGGTGTGGGTCGAAGACAGCGAGAGCGGAGGGGCTCGGTTCGTCGTCGAACTGCCGCGTGTAGACGCGGAGTGAAACGAACCGGTCCCGTTCGCGGCGACGCGCCGCATCCGACGCCCGCCGACACCGAGGAACGCGACTGTGCTATCCGCTCTCGCTCCAGGTGGGTGGCCGCCGCTCGCACCTGCCGTCGGATAGGGACGGCGCGGCGATGGCGCTTCGTTGGAGGGCCCAGCTACTCCGACCCGACAGCGTTGAGCGCGGCCGATCGCTAGCGGTCCATCGCCCGAGCCACGACGGTCTCGGACGCCTCGACGAGGGCGTAGTACTGGTGTACGTGCCCTCCCTCGTCGATGATTCGGCGCCCCCCGTCACGAACCCGGTTTCGCGGAGCCGGTTCAGCGACCGGTTCACGTTGCTGCGATCGCGGTCGAGGCGGTCGATCAACTCGCCTGTCGTCGCTTCATATACAACTTCTCAGTTAGATCGATGAATGCTTTCGGATGGATTATGTGGCGTTGGAGCCGATCGGCTGCTGGACCAGTTGGAGTAATTCAGGATCACCCAGATGTCGCGCGACTTGGTGACATTTGGCCCTTCATTTGAGACACTCGCGCCCTGTATTCAGCAGCGCTGTTTCGAATTCTCTGCCGCCTGTCAACAAGGGCGTGACCGATACAGAGGCTGTAGTCAGCCGCTGAACGATGTTATTTTCTCCGTCAATATCCTGAATTAGCCGGTAGAATTCGCCTGCGAATCTTGCGCTCAGGGTCTCGCATTCCGCAATTGATAAGACAACTCATCTATTTTAAATAGTATGTCAATTTTTCACACACCCTTAACCATCTCAGGGGACCCAAGTACGGTTCGCTGGGGGCTTTTTCTCATTTTCACCGGGATTGCGGTCAGTTGCTTCGTGGGTGCTGCGTACGGCTCACGGCTGCGGCGACGAGATACGCAGCTCGGGCTCAGAGCGGTCCTCTTTACCAACGGATTGTGGCTAGGGTTCCAAGCGCTTGGGCTGGTTACCACCAGCGAGTCGCTTAGCAACGCGCTCTACATTGGGGGACTCATCTGGGGGCTCACGGGCGTGGGTGCATGGATGTATTTTATTTCCGCGTACACCGGTCGGTCATACCATCGCGACCGACGTTACCGCGGACTCGCTGTTGGCACCTATCTCGGGCTCCTCATCGTTAAGCTCACGAACCCACTGTACGGACTGTACGTCTCGACGGAACTACAGCAAAGCCCGTATCTACACCTTGTGGTTGAACCGCAGTTGTTCTACTGGGTCTCGTTCTCGCTCACGTACGCACTCGTGGCACTGAGTTTCTATTGGCTACTCACGACGCTGCGTGAGTCGGCGTTTCCAAGTGGAAGTCTCGGGGCGCTCGGAGTTCTCGCGTTGTCACCGATCATCCCGCGGTTGGCTGTCAGCACGCTGCCGACCGAGATACTACCGCCTATTATGCTGGGATTGAGCTTCGAACCGGTCGGTGTGACCGCGTTTCTCGCAGGAGTGTTAGTGTTCGTTGGGAAACCCTTCCGACAGATCGAGCAGTCTGCCCGCTCACGATTCTTCGAGGAAGCCGACGACGCGACGTTCGTGTACGATACTGACGGTGAACTCGTCGAAACGAACACGCAGGGAGAGGAATTACAATCAGCGACCGATACTGACCTTACGACTATCGAGGCGTTCGAGCGGGCATTCAGTCCGATTGACGAGCTCGAGGATACGAATCCTGTCTCTGTGGAAGTTGGTGGCTCCACCCGATACTTCGAGGTAATAACGAACCGAATGGCCACCGGAGCTGAACTTGTCGGGACGGTCGCAACCGTTCAGGACATTACCGAGCGGCGAGCGCGAAAGCGCGAACTGGAGGAGCGGAAGAGAGAGCTCGAACTGAAAGAGCGAGCGATGGACGAGGCTATCGTCGGGATCACGATCAGCGATCCCGACCGCGAGGACAATCCGCTGATATACGCTAACGACGGGTTTGTCGAACAGACCGGCTACACCAGAGAGGAAACGCTCGGACGGAACTGTCGATTTCTCCAAGAAGACGATAGAGATCAGGAGGCGCTTGACGAACTCCGTGAGGCGATTGCCGCCGAGGAACCGGTGACTGTCGACCTGCGGAACTACCGCAAAAACGGCGAGCAGTTCTGGAATCGATTGTCGGTGACGCCGGTGTACGATGACGGCGAATTGGTCAACCACATCGGTGTCCAGCAGGACGTAACCGATGAAGTGCGCCGCAAGCAGCGGTTGTATGAGGAACGCGAACAGTTCCGCCTGCTAACCGAGAGCGTCAACGAGTACGCCTTTCTCATCGTCGACGAGGACGGAACCGTTCAAACGTGGAATACTGGTGCCGAGGACCTCTTTGGGTACGACGGTGACGCGGCGGTCGGAATGTCGATGGCTGAACTCCATCCTGAGTCCGACCGCGAGTCCGGCCTCCCGGAGCGGTTGATACAACAGGCGCGTCTCGCCGGCGAGAGCGCACACGAGGGCTGGCAAGTTCGCGCCGACGGGTCGGAGTTCTACGCTGACGTTCGGTACGCACCGCTCGAATCCGACGATGGGGTGTTTCGCGGGTATGCGGTAATTGTCCGCGACATGACCGAACGCCGTCGCCAACGGCGTCGAACCGAGCGATTCGTCGAAGAGTCCGAGGACGTCGTCACAATCCTCGATCCCGACGGGACAATCACCTACACCAGCGGGTCGGTGACGCAGGTGTTCGGCTACGACCCCGACGCCCTCGTTGGCGAGAACCTCTTCGATTACGTTCATCCAGACGGACGCGAGCACGCGATGGAGGCGTTCTTTAGTTCCGTTGAGGAAACCGAAAGCGTCACCGCAGAGTGTCGATTCAAATCTCCGGATGGCGGGTGGTTCAACATCGAAAGTCGATACCGGAACATGCTTGACGACGACGCCATCGACGGAGTGATCGTCTACCTCAGGGATGTGACCGAAGCCAAAGACCGTGCTCGGCGGTTCGAGAGCATTTTCAACCAGACGTTCCAGTTCACGGCCTTGTTGGACACCGAGGGGACGGTCATCGAGGTCAACGACGCCGCCCTCGAGTTCGGCGGGTTCGAGCGCAGCGACGTCGTCGGGAACCCCTTTTATGAAGCCCAGTGGTGGACACACTCCGACACAGTCTACGATGGGGTTCAGGACGCGATTGAGCGGGCCACAAGCGGAGATTTCGTGCGCTACGAAACGGATGTGCGTGGCGCTGACGGCCTCGCAACAATCGACTTCTCGATAAAACCCGTGACAGATGAGGACGACGACATTACCCTACTCGTTGCTGAGGGACGCGATATCACTGCCCAGCAGCGGTATAGTCGCCACTTGAACGTCATGCAGCGCGTGATGCGACACAACATGCGGAACGATTTGACAAAAGTCCGAGGCTGGACAAAGCTGATGAGCAGAGAGACGGACGCAAAAAAACGGGCGGAACAGTTCGAGACCATCAAACCGATTCTTGACAAGTGGGGAGAGATGATAGAGAAGATGAAACAAATAAAACGAGTTCTCAATCCCGAAGGCGGTGGGGCAGCCACGACAGAGGCTGGCCCACTGATCGGAGAGGTCGTTAGTGAAATCCGAGAGGAACACGAGGACGCAACGATCTTGACTGAGACATCTAACAACGGGTCGGTGCAGTTACAGACGACGCTCGGAGAGGCTATCCATGAGTTGATAGAAAATGCCGTGGAGCTGAACGATAACACTACAGTCGAGATCGAGCTCGTCGAGTTGGAAAACGAGTGGATTGAGGTCCGTGTGCGAGATGACGGCCCCGGTATGCCGGAGATGGAGGCGGATATCCTTGAAACGGGAGAAGAGACGCCACTCAATCACGGCGGAGGGCTCGGTCTGTGGATGGTTCGAATAATCGTCACGCAAGCCGGCGGTGATGTGTCCGTAGCGACAACCGACGGGACGGAGGTTAACTTGCGGGTGCCGGCTATGAGACGTTCATAAATTGTTGCTGTGAGCCAACAGCGTACGCAGTGAAGAGATCTCTGTGTCGGCGTGGTTGTCGTCAGAGACAATCTGCGTCAAATTGAATGAATGTTGGTTCACGCGAGAACACGGTTGAGAGTAAAACGGCGGAAGGGATATTTTATCGGCACGCTGCCGATGTTCAGTTGTCTGTGTTGACTGTGATTCCCATATATTTCATCGTATCCTAACTGTGTATAAAATAGACCATTACTCGTCGCGGTATACGTGTACCCTGTACTGAGCGGATCAAATTGTCCCTGATGCTGCTACCCCGGCGCGCCACATTCGCGCCTTCTATTCAGCACGGACTTTGTGTCAGTTGTAAAGAGTTCCAGCAGAGCCTTCTATTATATCTGAGTAGGCAGGCGTACAGGAAACGGGGGTTATCTGAACACCTACATTAGAACTAATTCTAGCCTTAATAATGGGCCTATACAGAGATGGCGAAACCATGTCGATTTAGGTACCTACCGCCGCGAATGCGACCACGAGCGCGAGGTACGCAGCGACGATGATGACCGCCAGTACCGGGATCAGCGTGAGATGGTCGTGACTCCCGTTGTTGCCATCAACCTCACCGCGTTCAACGGCGTCAACATCAACATCGCCGGATTCGATTGCGTCAGCGGAAGGCATCACCTCGGGGAGCCCCTTACGTCTAGCGTCGAACTTGTTGAGAACGAGCACTGCGATTGCCGTCAGAACGAGCGCCAGTGGCAGTGCGAAGTATGCCGTCTGAAGACCCAGCCCGTACAACACGAGGACGAGCACCGTGACCCCCGCCGCAGTTCCTGCGAATGGGACTTGGGTGTTAACGTGATCAATATGATCGGAGCCTGAGAAGATAGACGACATAACTGTCGTGTCGCTGATTGGTGAACTGTGGTCGCCATAGATAGCGCCGCCGAACAGCACCCCGATAAGCACGGGGAGGATAGAAGGACCGACCAGTTCATACCCAAGCGGGATTGCGAGTGGGGTGAGAATAGCCATGGTGCCCCAAGAGGTACCGGTCGTGAACGCGACAAACATTGCTGCGAGGAAGATTATGACGGGGAGGAAGCTCCCAGGAACACCGCTGCCGACCATTATATCCACAATCGCTTGGGCGGTGCCGACCTTCTCGGCAGCTAAACCGATCGACCACGCTAACACGATGATCGCGATGGCGATGTTCATCGTTTTGAATCCCTGGATGATGGTATCGCTGGCCGTTTCGAGGTCCATTGTCCGGTAGCCGAGTGATCCGACAAACCCGGACAGCATGAACGCGAAAGACCCATACAGAAGACCGAGCGCCACGTCAGTCTCTTGGAATGCCTTCGAGATACTAACGCCGGGATTTTGTCCACCACCCAGCCACCACATCGAGACCAAACTCACGACGAGCAACACAAAAATGGGGCCGAAGAAATTCACGAGGGTCGGGTTCCTGTCGCTCGGCTCGCCGACGTCCTGGGAGACGTCGGACAATGGCGTCGCGTCTTCCCGAATAGTCCGACCGGTGGAACGCGCCCGCCACTCGGCGTCAAGCATCGGACCAAAGAATCGCTGAGTAATCGCGATGAACCCGACCATGAAGAACGCCATGAAACAGTAAATGTTCCAAGGAATACTCTGGAGGAACAATCCGAAGGGGGTCATCCCGAGTTCCGCGGCGGTAACCGTAGCCGCCTCGAACCCGACGATAATCATTGAGACTTGGTAGCCGATCCAAGATGACACAGGCCCGAAGGTCGCCACGGGCGATGTCGTTGAATCAAGCGTGTAGGCGTGCATTTCCCGGGAGGAGTGGTTTTCCTGCGCGAGATCCCGTGTCGCGTTGCCTGTGACGATGGTGCTGGTATAAGAACTGAAGAAAATGAAGACTCCGATGAGCCACGTGAGGATCTGAGACTCGCGGGCGCTGTCAACACGATCGCCGATCCACCGCTCCAGTGCCAGGATGCCACCGGAGCGGTGAATGAACGCCGCACCCGCGCCCATGAACATTATGAGAATAATGAATTTCGTATTGAATGGCGACCGAAATACTTCGACGAGCCAGTCCATCGTGAGTCCTGTCGCCGCGATTGGATTCCAGTTCGCCACGATCATCGCGCCGATCCAGACGCCGGCGAATAGGGACACAAGCACCTGCCGTGTCGTCATCGCCAACACGATTGCCAGAAGCGGCGGTGCCAACGCCAACAAGCCGTAACTTGTGGTAGCCACGAGCAGAACTCGATATCGACTTAAATTAAATCTTTGATACCCGTTCTCTCAACGAACTGGGAAGAAAGTGACACAGACCTCACTAAGCAGATTTTACAGGCTGTCGAGGCGAATGCCACGAGGCTTGACCCCGTGGATGAAGCCGACAACTCGTGAACCAAGCCATTAACTCGAAACATCTCAAATAGAGTGGTGTGACGGCACACTTCGCGTCTGGCTTAGTCGGCGAAAATAAGCCGGGTCAGACGCTCTGCCGTGACCATCAAGTAGGAGTGGGGAACTCCGAATCCACGCCCGTGGAGACTGCGCTCCCTGTGGATTCCCTCGCGGAATCTGTAAAGCACGTCGTGGAAACGGGAAGCCTCGGGGCTTGATCCCGAGGTACTTCACGTCGGAACGCGGGCGATCTCCGCAAACGGTGTATGTGCTTGGGAACAGACGGCTGATCAAGCATCGGCTCTTTGTGTTGTACCCATTCAACGCCAGAATCGACGATGATCGCTACAACCAGCACTCAATGACCGAAACCGTGAACTCAGCTGTGAAGCGCTTGTTCAGCTTCCCTGTGTGAGCGCGCTTGTGGTTCCGCGTGTTTCGCGAAATCGCGCTGATTGTGTTATATATAATAAGACACCTCTTCACACAGTACATCCTTCTGCCTTACAGCAATGTAACACGGTCCTCCCCACCCAAGGGCGTGCTCTGTAGCTGCTTCACTTCTGGAATTTAATTGTCGCGAGCCTGTCATAGAAACCATCTCATAGCTTGAACTTCTCGCGGCCAGGGTCGTCTCCCCGCTCGAAGTTGGTGATTACAACGACGAGACGGAGACACAGCGCAAGGAACACTTGTGTTCGTGCGTGGACGCGGCCTCGGGCGCGGACGTGCCCGAGGCCGCAGTCCTTGACCGCATCGTTGGTTCGTTCGACCCCTGTCCGGTGATTGTACGTCTCGTCTAAGATGGATTGCTTGAGCTGAACCTCCTCACTGTGTTCTTCGATACGGTCTTCGACTCTGTACTCGATGTCTTTCGGGTCGTTAGTGTTTCGTGGATTGTACGGGGCGACTGGCACGACCCCTGCGGCCAGCAGGTGGTCGTGCCAGTCGAGGATATCGTAGGCACTGTCTCCGAGCATCCAGATCGGTGTATCGACGGCGAGCGCGTCACGCGTGACGCGCATCGCCGTCTCCTGATCCGCTTGTTTAGCTTGTGTGAACTCCGCTGCTATTGGGATCTTTGCGCCGGTTGAGACGAGTGTACAGCCGAAGCCGTAGTAGTACTCCTCGGCTGTTGGGTCGTAGTTCCATGAGGCGGCGTCGTTGTGCTGGATCGCTTCGATGTGAGTTGAATCGATGGAGTACGTGGAGTCGAGCAGGCCGCGAGCGGCGGCCTGCTCGACGAGTCTGTCGAATACATCGTCCACGACGTGTTCGAGATCAGTGAGAAACCGATCAATAGTGTCTCTGGACGGCGGTTTGTCGAGTCCGCAGTAGTACCAGACAAGGCTATGCTGGAGTTCTCGTGTGATCGGACGAGTGCCGTAGACATCCTCGTAGTAGCAGTGTAGAAAGCCGCAAAAGAGGTCTGGTGGTTTGTGAACTCGTGTTCGCCCCCGGCGAGCGGGGGCGAACACTTCGTACTCCAGTAGAAACTCGAAGTTGAGATGCTCAAACAGCGGAACCGTCTCGGTAGCCGCTACATTCAAGAACTCGTCGACCGAAGCTTCGCTTTGTAGGGCTTTGGAGCTTGTAGACACTGTCTCCAAACCCTGCTGCTTCGCACGTGACGCTTTCTATGACAGGCTCTGTCGCTGTAATGGTCAAGAAATTCAACAAGGGGTGCGGCCAGCAGCCACGAGCATGACGAAATCAGGACGGGGCGAGGTTCCCTCGATCTACTCCTCTTCTCCCGGTGGTTGAACAATATCTCCGAGGGATCGGACCAATTGGATCCCGTTCTCGTAGCCAGTCATCGCTTACCTTCTTCGTCCTGCTCGGCAGCACCTACGCTGGAATGCGGAAGAAGTTGGGGGTCGGAGCGAACCCTCTCGGTAGTTGGAATATCGTTTGAATCCTCTACGCCTACGACGATCACCAGACGTCTTCCCCTGAAAGCGAGGGGATATCAATCAGTAGTCCGAGAGACTTGATTGTTCATGTGGCTGTCTGCCGGTGAGCACGTACGATGCAATAGTTCTAAAGAACTCTGCGAAGAGGACAAGCAGTATTGGGCCAAGAAAAATCCCGTAGAAGCCGAACGCGATCGGTCCGAGAATATAGGCAAACATCAGTAGGCCCACATGTGTCCGGTTGCCGCTCACATACGGGCGGATTAGAAAGTCAGGAATCGTATCAACGACTACGAACGCCAAAACGAGAAACAGGATCACGAAGCCGAACGCGCTTGCCTGACCACTGGTGACAGCAGCTATCGCGAGAATTGCTCCGACAGGGAGGTACACAATTTTCATTCCCACAACTGGAATTAAACTTCCTGCTCCTGTGAGTGCCCCGACTAGGGGCGCAAATGGAACGTTTACTGCTCCTGGTGCAACGAGATTGTATCCAGAAAAGACAAGAATCCCGATGATACCCGTCACAAATGCGTTTAAGATATTACCGAAGAGGATGGAAGACAGTTCATCATCAACAGCTACTGCGTATGACCCGACAACACCTGATTCATCAAAATTGTTGAGAAACCAGTCTCCAAGCCGTGAGCCGTCGGTAAGCATATAGTATGTCCCGGCCAGAAGAATGAATCCATGGAGTGCTGCGTTTGCGATAAACCCGACTGAACCGGTTAGTGTAGCAACTGTTTGTTCGATCCATGTCTGAACTGCAGGGTCGTTGAGGATTGCTACGACTTCCTCAGGACTCAGTCCCAGTATATCACCGATTTCTAGTCCTACGAGTGGACCCGGGAGTCCACTTCCTTGTGCCGACTGTAGTGCAGAGATGTATGCTGCACCGGGACCATCCCCTCCAGCGAGCCGTTGGATTTCGGGTACTACCAGTATAAGGGTGTAGGTGAGCAATAAGAGAAACGGCAGTAGGAAAATAGCAATTGTAACCATAGCAAGAACTTGACATCGATAGGGAACGCGATGGCCTTGGAGTCGCGATGGAAGCGAGAGGTTCTCGAGTTTACGATAAATTGGGCGGCTTGCGTAGTAGAGGAAGATTGTAAATATGAGCGTTGCCTGAAACTGGATTAAAACAAAAATGACAGCAGCTACTAATCCTAACCCTCCAGTTCCGAAGATGATCCGCCGTCGTAGTCCTGAGCTATATTCCATTTACTTACTAATTGCCACATTACAAGAAAGGTATGTTGGTGTGGCCACCTGTCTTTAGTTAAGCCTCACACCTCGGTTGTGTAGCGGTAGCGAGTGTCTCTTGTAAGATTGGTTGTCGCTTGCGGATCTTTTGAGCGTCTTCGATCAGTCGGTCGAGCAGCGGCAGTGGTGAGTAGCTGACTCAGCTTTGAACGTTGTCGTGTTAACACTATTGAGCCCGGAATCGGAGGAAAAAAAACGTTCTACGAAGAGTTTAGGGTATCGGTCGAACAGGAGAGTGATTCACAGAAGATAATGAAGGCAGCGTTCACGGCGTTTGAACCTCCAGTAGGGAGCGGAGCGTCTACGGCTGAACTCTCTTTTCCGTGCTCACACCGTCTCAGCCGCCATTTTCGGTCGATTAAGTGTTAAATACTCAACGTTCAAAGCTGAGTATAAGTTCATGTGTATGGTTGGTTGCCGGGATGACCACCACTGTTGGACTTCGTCTCTGTCTCTTGCGCATCGACTCCGTCAGTTCTTAGATTTGTTAGTAGAGCCAACTACGAGGACATCATCCGTGGGGGCGACATTCGGGCCAACGAACTGGTCCGTCGCGACCGTAACTGGTGCGTTCGTCTGGTCGTCAAACGGACTGTGGCCGTTCGAGACGAGTGCGACGACATAGTATACGGTGCGGCGCCGTAGGCGCTGTCCTTGGCAAGCGCGCCGAAACGAGCGCTCAGTGCGGGGTGCGGTCGGTTGTCAGTGATCGGGAAAGGCGATCGTCGCTGTCGTCCCGTCCTCAGTGTCGATCTCGAGCGCAGCCTCCGAGTATCGGACCACGCGATCCACAATCCACAGCCCCGCTCCGCTCCCGTGTTCCAGCGCGGACTCACCGTGCTGTTCGATCACGTCGAGCTCATACGGATCGATTCCGGGACCGTTATCACGAATCTCGATCCGCACATCCTCGTCACCCCGGCGGACGGCGACCTCAACCGCGGGGGCGTCGCTGTCGTTGTGTTCGAACCCGTTCCGAATGAGGTGAGCGAGCGCGGTTTCCAGCTCTGGGTGAGCCGTCACCGTCGCCGCGTCGCGGACATCGACTTCGAGTTCGCCGTTCGGGAACTCTCCGTCGACGGTCGACGCGGCGGATCGGACCTCCTGCTCAAGCGCGACGGTAGTGATCTCGTCCCGACTGTTTACGATCTTACGCATCTCCTTGGCGTGCTTCGAGGTCTTCTTTAGATCGCGGCAATTCTCCAAGACTCGCTTCGCGTACCCGCGTATCGGCCCCTCAGCCTTCGCCTCTATCTGAGACGTGTACCCCATTATCGCGGTGAGCTTGTTCCGGACGTTATGTCTGAGGATCCTTGCGATCACCTGATTGAGGAGGTCGATATCCCGGCGACTGTCGATCACCTCGGTGATCGCTTCGAGATTTGTCCCGAGAGAATCGAGTATTTCGGCGTCGAGGTCGCTGAAGCTCTCGGCGTATTCCGACCCGGCGATCAGCACCCCGAAGTCACCAATCGGAACGATCACTTCCTCCTCAATCGACGTCTTCGAATTGTAGGCGTCCGGGTCCGTGGCGACATCGGCGGCGACGAGCGTAGTGTCGTTTTCGAACGACTGCCACGCGAGGCTGTCTCCGTTCAAGAATGACGGCGAGTCTCCGAGCAGTCGCTCGGAGTGATCGGTCGCCGCAACCGGGTCAAGCCGTTGCTGCGCGGGGCGATACTTCCAGATACCCATCAGCGGCATGTTCAGTGCCTCCGGGATGTCTGTGAGGACGGACTCGACCATCTCCTCGTGAGAGCGTTCCCGAAGCGCGCGACGGGCCGTCTCTTGGGTCGTCCGGAGGCCCTCTTCGCTCAACTGCCTGTCGAGCCCGATTGCCGTGAGCTGGCTCAGCACCTGTAGGAAGTACACGTCCTCGTCGTCGAAGCTGTTCCGCTCGGGAGCCGAGGTCACGACGACGCCGTGGCTACCGACGGGGACGATGAGCGCGCTTCCGACAGGGGTTTTATTATTCGGAAAGCGTCCGTCGAATGCGGCGATGTCATCGATCCGGATCAGCTCTTCTCGCTCGTACGCCTCCCAGATTACGGAGTCCCTGTCAGTATAAGTTATCGACTCCTCGCTCAGCCGCTCTCGGACCGCCGCGCTCGTGACTACCGGTTCGAGTGCCCCCGAGTCCCGGTCGTACAAGTGAACGCCGACGCTCGAGTATCCGAGAACAGATTCTACGGTCTGAACGACCGTCTGGCAGATCCGATGACGAGAGCCCTCCGTGAGGATATCCTGTGCGGCGACGTAGAGCTCCTGTAGCGTCAGTTCGCGCTCGCGTTGGTCGGTAATATCGACGAACACACCGAAGTACTCGGTCCGCTCGGTCGCAGTCACCGGAACGGCCGTAAAGAGGAAGTACCCGACCCCATCGGCTGTCTCTCGCTGCACCTCCTGCCGAAACGGTTCTCCCGTCTCGAGCGTCTTGACGAGCGAGTCGGTCTCTACGGGCTGATCCTCGGGCGTAATCAGTTCGTTGAGACTTTGCCCGCGGAGTGAGTCGTTGGGATATCCGAACGTCGATCTGAATGCGTCGTTTGCGCGATGAATCCGCTCTGTTCCGTCTTCTGTGACGACAACCTCGACGGTCGGTTCAGCGGTCGCGGCGAAGATGGCCTCGAAGCGGTCGCGTTGCCTGCGTAGCGCTCGCTCCCTTCGGTTCGACCGACATGCCTGTGCCAACCGACTGTTCAACGGGTCCAACGCTGAGACGGTTTCAACGTCGAGCGACCCCCCTTGTTTGCCGAGGACCATGACGCCAAACCCTGGGAGGTCGAAGAGATAGTACGTCCCTGAGCCGTCGACCGTGCCGGTAGCGGGCAGGGAGTCGGCGAACCGCCGAACCGTCGTCGACGCCGACGCCACGGCGGCAGACTCGGCCGTCCGGTCGCTTCGCCCCGAGACGCCGCTCCGAGCGCCGGCAGCGATCTCTACGAGGTGTTCTCGGGCGCTGCGGAACAGCTTGTTCCGAACCGGGTTCGCGGGGATAGACGTCACGAGCGTCGGTTCCGCCCCGTCTGACGACGCGGAGATTTCGAATACACCGCCGACGGAACAGTTCAGTTTCTGAAGATACGCGGCGAGCGCTTGGTCGGCTGTCTCTTCGATGCTCCCACGGGTCTCGATGGCGAGCGAAATCTCGTAGAGGGTCTGGACGCGTCGCTGTCGCGAAGTCATACCTCCTCTGCCGCGCCGACGACCGCGGTCTTGTTGTAGTAGTCGAGGTGTCCGTAGCCGTCATTTGCGATTTCACCGATTGTGAGGGCGCCGATCATCGGCGTGTCGTCCGTCTTGACGGCGGAGAGTTCGCGCTCGAACTTGTCTTCGAGGTACAGCACCCGTGAAATACAATCAAAGAAAAACAGCCCTTCCACGGGCGTATCTGAGTCCCGCGCCTCCGTCTTTGCGCGACGTGCAGCGTCGATCAGTGACTCCGGTTCCCCCTTGAGGACGTGAACGAACTCGCCTTCGGGTATCGCCCCGAAGCAGTCGAGACCGCCCTCTTCGGTCACCTCGAAGGGGTCGCGAACGATTTGCTCTCCGTCCATCCGAGCGATTCCGAAGGGGTACGCCTTCGCTGTCTCAAAGAAGTCATCGGCCGCGAGTTCGCTCTCAGCGTGTTCGTCCACGGCGGATTTATACGCCGAAAACGCCGGCTGGCCGTCTAGACGGCGTAGCGTGCTCCCGTCCGCGTCGGTCACCCGGAACGGACCAGCGATTTCGCGCCACCCGTGCTCGACGCCGAGGGTTACCGGTGACTCCACCGCGGCCATCACGGCGCTATCCTCGATGATCCCCTCGTTAGTGAACAGACAGGGGTGCTGTTCCGCTTCGAGCGTACCGGCCCCACCGCCAATAAAGTTGAGCTCAACGCTGTACGTTCTGAACAGCGATTCGATGAACTCCTGGATGTTCGTCGCGTACGCGTCCACGAAGACGAACGCTGTCTCGTACCCGTCGAGCGGAAGGTCGGCGTCCAAGGTTGACGTATAGTCCGGGTCCGCGCCGCTCAGCCCGCGGATCGTCGTCACGTGTGGTTCCGATGAGAGCCCGCAGATGACCGCTCCACTCCCCTTGTTTTCACCGTCGTGAATTACTTCCGGAAAGACGCCACCGAAGACGCTCACGTCGAGTTCCCGAAGGAACGGGTCGAGCCACTCGTCGAGCCCGTCGTCTGGAGCGGCACACAGCAAAATCCCCTCGACAGCGTCTCGTGACGCCACCTCACGCACCGCCATACGTATCGATTCGGGCGTATCAGCGTACTTGTAATTCATACCCCTATTTCCCCCACAGCCGTGGACGCACTGAGGGGGCGCCATGTCGGTTTCACGTTACACTTCCCCAGAATCTGGGCAACAACCGTCTGGCGTTTACTCGCGAACTCAACGACGTAGTCGAAGTGTGCCGAAGCGAGGCAACGGTCCTCGTCGTTCGAACTCACGGGCGGCACGTGGACGAGACCGCCGACGCCTCGGTTACGCCACTGTCCGATGGGCTCGTGAAGGAACCGAGCGAGCGACATCTTATCGTGGTGCGAGCGAATTTGTGTCAACGTGCTCATTTCCAACGTCCTCTGACAGTTCGTGATCGTGACTTGGTCGGTCGCCCGCTGTGTGGCGACGCCGATAGGTCTCATCAGGAATTCCATGCCATTCGGCGTGTTCTCTATATAATGCTGAAGTGGCGATCCTGTGTCTGTCAGACCCATACATCGCCACTGCGCGGCCTTCTACTTAATCCCCCTCGGCAAGTTATCGCTTTTGAGAAGCCTCTACGCTGTTGAACCCGATGACGCGGTCGGGGTCACCAGTTGAAATAACAGGTTCGCTCTTCTGTAGGAGACTGTCGATACAGTCGTCGGTAGCTGAACAGGAACACGAATCGACTTTCTAAGCACTTCTACCGCGGACTCCCAATTTTAGTCATTCACAAAGCTGCTTAGTTGGAACGTCTGCTTGCTGAAGGTGTGTATACAACTGGCGACGCTCCACCGAGGCGGGCATCGCCTCTGGTAGTGACCGTACCAGAAGTTCGTCAATATGGTTCAACGTGCTGCGTGGACAGCCCTCACAGTGTGTCGGGCCGTCCCCGCGAACCGATCATCAAGAAACCAATTCTACCGCTAACCACCGACTGGGCAAGGCAGCGGAATAAGTGACAACGCTTTCGCGTCGGGGACTGGTCGCCGCCGATCCGGGCTGATTTTCTCTACGAAACCGTCAGTACAACCGCTTCGACACAGAACTGAAGCCGCAGAAGCAGCTAGACGAGAATGCTTTGTGAGGTACTGAGACTTGGCTTTTTTATCCACAGACTGATCTAAATGAGATGTGCAGGTACATTCCCTCCAACACACAGTTCGGTGCGAGATTCGCTGGTACATGCCGACACAACTTGCTCTGGCTGCCCCAAAGCGGGTGATATCCTCGTGAGACGGCAACAGCTGCTGCCAGTTTTTCTTACACTTCTCACAATTGTATGTGTGACATTCGGGGGCGCAACTGTCGCTTCTGCGCAACAATCGGCAGTCAGCGTGTCTGTAGATGCTTCACCAGAAGATCCGGTTGTTGGTGAAACGACGACATTCAATGTCACAGTGACAAATCAAGAAGGCAGCAACAGCATCGCTGATGTCTCTAGTATCATGCTTCGAACGAATCAAGAGCACTATGAACGCGTTGAAGATGTCGGGTCACTTGCTCCCGGTGGAAGCCTCACCGTCAAAATGACGACAACCTTTGAGCAAGCAGGGCAAAAAAACCTCAAAGCGCACGTTTCTGCTAAACGCGCATCTGGCGGAAATCTCCGTGCCATCTACAGTCCTGTGACAGTAGATGTACAAGAACTCGATATCAACGGTGGGCTGTCGACGGCCTCAAACGGGTCTGATGAGACCACGGTAACCTTCACGAACTACGGAAATGTCGAACTGTCTAACATCGAGATAACGGCGACAGCGGACGACAGCGTGCGTGACAACAGAGATGTGTTCGATGTCGATCCCGACGAGGAGACCTCGGTAACATTCGACACCGGAGAGTACGACACTGACATCATCAACTTCTCCGCGACATATACTGTACGCGGTGAGCAGTACGAAACAACGCGGACAGCAACACGCGATCAGCAGGTCACGGGAGAGATTCGCCTCACGAGTATCGACGTGGCAGCAAGCGGCTCAACGGTCTCGATCGATGGTGAGGCAGCGAATATTGGTGGCACCGATGTTGAGTCGGTTCTCATCAGCATCCCGACGACAGACGGCATCACTCCCGCCGGTGGGTCTGGAGAGTACTTCGTTGGGTCTGTTGACGCCAGCGAATTTTCGACGTTCGAACTGACAGCGAGCGTTGAGCGAGATACAGTCCCGATTAGGGTCGCGTATATCGCTGACAATGACCGCGTGACGAAGACACAGACAGTCGATGTATCGTCACTTGCCGTGTTGAACGCAAGACGGCGGCAACATCGGATTTTTGATATTCGATCTTCTACCGGTAGCGGCGCTTTAGCTGTAGATTCTCAGATCGGGCGATTCGATTCGAGCAGAATTGTGCGGCGACCAAAGCATCAGTTTCACAAGATACCAGATAAACCATGAGGTGGACGATGGCGATGCCTCTCTCGGATACATTCGGAGAAGGGGAGCAGGCGGCGAGCTCTAACTCGCCGCCTGCTCGAGGTTATGGACGATACACTTCCGTGTGAGTTCCCGGAACTGGCCGTGCCAGCTCCGGGAGCGGATCTCGTCGCCGTCGTCTTTTAGCATCGCAAACACGGTCTCACTCATTGACCGCTGGTTGTAGACATCATCGTCAATTCTGGCGTTGTGGGCTTTCTTGAGTGCGTTTTGCTCGCAGTGTTTGATCACTGGCCGTGTAGACCTGTCACGGCAAGCTTCACGGAGATTACTCCACGAGTACATCTTGTCGGCCAGCAACGCTTGCAGGTCTTCGGCGTTCCGCCGAAAGACCTGTAGCCCGATATGGCCGTCATAGGCTTTCTTCGTCGTGAAATGAGCGTCCATGATAGCAAGAGAATCCGTGTCAACAAGCAGCGTGGTTTTCATCGCGTTGAACGAGTAACCGACCCGATTCCGGTAGTGTGAGCTGGCTTGATCACGCTGAAAGCCGCTGGCGTCGATCGACGCGGTGCCTGAGAGCCCCGCCTGCTCCGCGGAGGCGCGGAGCAGGCGGCGCAGTTCTTTCATCGGGAATTCATCGTCCCAGACGCTGAAAGATGTGTAATCCGGCGATGAGTCAAGATCAAACACACCGAGAATTCCCGGCATCTCGTTGAGATAGTCTTCGAGCCTCCGAAGCGGCTTGTTGATCTCCTCTTTGAGCAGAAGGAGCGCGATTTTGGTGGACTTGGCGTACCCGTTGTCGCCGTCGGCGACAGCGGGTACGTCTGGTTGTTCAACATGGTTCGTGGCGAATTCGTGAAACGTCTGTGCGAGGGTCTTGAGACGTCCCATATCGCCAGACGGCGTCCAAATCCCGTGAAATCAGCGATACGATCCGCAGACGGCGTCGGCGTTCAACGGAGCATCGTCACTCAATACGACTACTGGAGCAGCGGGGCAGACCCAACCAGAAGCCACCTCGGGGGGCGAACAGAACCAGTCCGGACTGCCACTCCTACCGATAATCTTCGGAGTAGTGCTCGTTCTTACACTAGGAGGCCTCGGCCGATATCTGTGGAATCGTGAATGAGTGTAATCCAACTCAGAGACGTAGTCAAACGATACAACACCGAGGCTGAGACGATCGAGGCGCTGAAAAATGTCGACTTCCACGCTAACCGCGGTGAGATGGTCGTCGTGACCGGGCCGTCAGGAAGCGGGAAAAGCACGATGCTCAACATGATTGGTTTGTTAGATACTCCGACTACGGGCGAGATTTTCCTTGACGGGCGCAACATCACCGATTTCGATGAGGATGAGCGGACGGAGGAACGTCGGTCACAGCTTGGATTCGTCTTCCAAGACTTCCACTTGCTTCCGATGCTCACAGCCGAGGAGAACGTTGAGTTGCCGTCAATGTGGGACACCGATGTTGATCGTCGAGAGCGTGCTTCCGATCTGCTAGAGCGGGTTAGTCTCGGTGACCGACTCACGCACACGCCTGACGAACTCTCTGGCGGACAACAACAGCGCGTCGCCATCGCCCGTTCGCTGATCAATGAACCCGATATCCTGCTCGCCGACGAGCCAACTGGAAACCTCGATCAAGACACTGGGAAGACGGTTCTCGATGAGATAACCCGACTGAAACAAGAAGAGAACATCGCGGTCGTCTCGATCACTCACGACGAGCAGCTAGTGGAGTATGCGGATCGAGTTGTCCGTATTGTTGATGGGGTGGTCCAGTAGTGGGGCGTACAAGCGTTCTTCGTCGCTTCCCAAGCGTGCTGATGGCGTGGCGAAACCTCGGTCGCAACCGGACCCGGACCGCTCTCGCGGTGCTGGGTATCGTGGTCGGCGTGATTGCGATCGCGTCACTCGGTATGGCTGGGGTGGCGCTCGAACAGCAGGCCACCTCAAGCCTCGGTGGTCTCACCGATCAAGCAACCATCTCGCCCGGAGAAGATATCGATACTGACGGCATCACCGATGCGCAAGCTGAGACGATTCGGGATCTCTTGCCAGGGGTAACCGTCATTCCGCAAAAAACGAATTTTACAGAGCTTTCAGCACGGAATGGCGAAGAAGCGAACGTTCAGGTAACGGGTCTGACAAACCCAGCACCGTTGTATGATCTCTCTGTTGGAACTGAGCCCACACGGCTTGAAACAGGGGCTCTCATTTCCGAGAGTACTGCACAGACACTCGGGCTGGAGATCGGTGATCCAATCGAATACGAAGGACAACTGTTCCGTATTCGGGGATTCATCGCCTCACAAAGTGGCTTTGGTTCTGATGGCGGGGGAGAACTTGTGCTTCCGCTCTCAGCGCTCAACCAACAGGACGACTATAATTCTGTCACCATCATCGCTGAGGACGGAGATGCCGCAACCGAAGCGGCAACCACGATAGAGGAGCACTTCAACGAGGACGATGACGAAGTTCTCAGTGTGACCACCTACGCAAGTGTCCAAGAGAACATCAGCTCATTTACCGACACGCTAGAGCTCGCACTCCTCGGTATTGGCTCTATTTCACTGTTCGTAGCGAGTGTTGCCATTTTGAATGTCATGTTAATGAGCACAATAGAACGTCGGGGAGAAATTGGAGTGTTACGTGCCGTGGGTGTCCGCCGCGGCGAAATACTCCGTATGATACTGGCCGAGGCCGCATTCTTAGGTGTGGTCGGTGGGCTTGTCGGCGCTGCTGGATCTCTCGTCGTCGGTGTGGTGATATTCAACGTGTTAGCCGGTGACCCAGCCCTCGCATTAGCTTGGTCAAGTTCGAGATACCTCCTGTATGGATTCATCTTCGCGCTCGTCGCAAGTATTCTGAGCGGGATTTATCCCGCATGGAAGGCTGCTAATGAATCACCAGTGGATGCGCTTCGTGGTTCGTGAGGTGTAGACGGGTCCAAACGCTGGAACGCTCATCTGTAGCAACAAATTCCCGGCAGCAAGGCGGGTTTTTTTTCATCAGCGAGAGCGTCTGTCGACAGCGAGCTCCGAACAAATCGGGGCCAACAACTCATCCTAGAAGTCCTCGGCGAGGACTTCGCGGGAACGGTCGTGTGTGACGGGTGGACGGCGTACCCAGCTTTCAGCAGCAACCTCCAGCGGTGCTGGGCGCATATTCTTCGAGAGGCTGAAGACGCCGCGGAAAAGCAGCCAGAAGGCGAACCGATCCACCAGGATCTCAGAGAGGTATACGTCGCTCTCCAGGCTCGGCTGGAGAGCGACCCAAGTCCTTGTGAGAGAGCAGATCTCCAGCGTGTGGCGCGAAGAGAGCTTGAATCGCTGATTGACCGGTCAGTACCCGACAGACCAGTGGCAACACTGCTGGGGAAGATCGAAAGAGGTCTCGACCACTGGCTCACCTTCGTCGGTGAGCCAGCGGTCTCTCCGACAAACAATGCCGCAGAGAACGCGCTTCGGAAGCCAGTAGTTCTGCGGAAAATCATCGGAACGCTGCGCAATGACCGAGGAATGTTCGTTCACAAGACGGTCTTGTCCCTGCTGGCGACGTGGCGCCAGCAGGGACGCAATCCATACGAAGAGCTTCGTCGAGCCGTCAGTAACAATGAAATGATCTCACGGGCTCACGCTGTACCGGCTTTCGAGACCTCGGGGTAAACACGTACCCTATTTTGAAATCACCATCTTCAGCCGGTAACGAGCCAATTCATATTCTAACCACCTCAACCAACACCGCTATTCAACACAGCATCTTGGAAGGCTCCTGAGCGTGTCAAGAGGGCCAATATCTCCTCGGGTGGGACGGCATATTCCTCCCGGCGATCGAGAAGCTCGATGAGGTCGTCGACGGCGATTGTTGTCAGATCGGTCGTCTCGGCATTATCGATCACCTTTGGAGCGAAGCCTGGGGCGACTACGATGGCGTGATCGGCTCCACGCTGGCGTCGATGCTTGTCCACGTTTGTGACCTCTAGCGAGTTGACTCGGCCGTTCCCTCGGGCCTTCACTTCGACAACGACGTGTTCGGGGGATCGGATCTCCACGTCGGTGTCACCCCCTCCTTCGATCCAGTCGGCGGCACAGCCCAGCTGAGAGAAGGCCTTCGCAACGAGTTTCTCGAACTCCTCATGAGCGTTCCTATCTGTGCTGGCCGCCCGGAGTTGGTCAGCTAGGTCGGGAGTGGGTCCGTCGTCTTCGTCGTCGACCGGGTGAACACGCTCGCCGGCATCGGTTAGGTCGGCAATGGCGGTCTCGACTGATTCCTCGCCAGAGAGTTGGTTGAGGCGCTTGTCTGCGACTCGTGTAAATCCCTGCGGGCGGTAGGTCTCGTCATAGCCAACGAGCTCGTTGAATTCCTCAATGTCGACGTCGACTTCCTCAACATCGGTGAGGAAGGTCATGTACTCCCAGGGGCTTTCGTCGTTCCAGCGACCGTGTTCAACGTTCTCTCTCCAGAGATACTCCGCAAGGTCGGGGTCATGTCGGAGTTGGAGGACTTGTCCCCTCGCGGCGAACGCGCCATCGTGGTAGACGAGCGCGATGTCGTTTCGCTCGACGTTCCGCCACGTCCCGTCTACTGAAGTACCCCAGACGTGGACGAGATCGTTGTCAGATGTCGTCCGAAACAGTTCGAGGTCGTCGTCATTGAGGTAGGACTCAATATCCTCAATTGGATGCCCATCTCGGATGAACTGCTTGTAGTCCTCGAACGCGTCGTCGCGACCAGCGGGGAGGATCACGATTCCGGTCATGCTTGAGTGGAAATCACTAGTGGGAAGCAAATAATTGGCTACAATTTCATTGACTCTGTTGAAATCATAAGGAGCTGATAGGATTGGCGTGCGAGATACAGAGAGGGGAGTTGGCATAGATTCACACAACTTCCTCAATTGTTTCCTCCCCAAATATCCTCTTCAAATCCTCCCTATTATACAATTCCAAGAGTGGTTCTGCGATGTCTGCGTAGTTCGACTTGTGTGTCTCGTCTAAAATAGCAGTACAAACCGTCCACCAGTTTGCGCCCTCAGTCGATGTCTCAATCGATTTAACCCGTTTCTTGAATTCTTCTTTGGTAATTTTGTCAAGGGAATATTCCGTGACTGGTTCCGATAGCCTGTAACCTATATCAGTCATATATTATTCTCTGACAGTCCTTTCTTATTTTATTTGATGCTGCCACACTTGCGCTCTGTATTCAGCACCCTCTTTCTGTCTGGCTTGGGGAGTTTGACCGACACAGTCTTTCATTTAAATTGAGGGACTACTCGCCAGTCGGGCGAGAAGGATGTGCTTCTCGCCCGCCTCTCAGTCCTTCCCGTAGAATACCGCGGTATCAGCCTTGTCGGGGTGTTCTTTGAACATCCTGTCCTCAAGATCAGATTTCAACTGCGACTGTGTATCCGAGAGGTCATGATACAGGTCGCCGTACACTGACTTTGGAACATCGCCGCGATGGGCCATCGCTGATAACAGCTCACTGTGTGCTTCTTGGACATCACGCATCGCGTCGGCGATCTCCTCCCAGTTCTCGAAGTCGGTTGTCTGTAGGTTATCGCTCATAGGTCACCTCACTCACCTGATTCAATACGCTCGTCTAACTTGTACGCACGGGCTCTTGATATGGTCTCGACTGTCAACATCATGAGCTCGTCGGAGTTACCCTCAGAAGCCGTACACCTCGGTATCGGATTCCTATGTGCTTGTTTCAGGACCGCCTCCGAGAGAATTCGAAGTTGAAATTCTGACAGAGAGAGGATCGAGATTAGTGGATAAATCAATCCAATCTCTCAACGACGAAAGATAATAATCACATCTTCAGAGATCGTGATCTCTGTGTAGTCATCGGATTTGGTAGGGGATCAGCCACTAAATTACTCTTGAGGTAAACTCTGTATGTGTAAGATTAGGTCACGTAGTTCTTCTGGGATATTTGACTCGTTAGCGTGCTTCGCAATCAGCATACCATGCTCCGATTTATTGTACTCGGCATTGAGATATTTATTGAATATCTGGTTAAGAACGGCTTGAGCATCGTCTACCTTGTTTATCATATCTAAGACATTTTCTGGGCGAGCCTCAACAACGGATCCAATAGCCTGCGGCATTTGAATCAGATAGTCTTCTATTCCATATCCAGATAGTATGTAGAAATGTTCTGGCGTAGTATGCCAGTCTCCTTCCCTAATATTGATATGAGACACTAGTTCATCTCTGACGTCATCTGGGTCACTCTCGTGTGAATCGGAAACAAATAGATACGGTATGTCGAACGAATATAATAGTTTTACAAGCGATCTACCATCCGATTTGATATTCCCTTCACCATCTAATTCTACAAATTCGATACCATGTTTATTTGAATCATATCCCATTACTTTGGATAGTTGCTTGATCACACGTTCGTCCGATTTACCCTCTACAAATACAACCGCACTAGCCTGAAGGAATCCACTTTTATCATAGCCCAGGTCCTCCAGCTCTTGTCCAACAGAGTCAACCGCTCTACAGGTGGTAGAACCGTCTCGAACTACGCGAACTATTTGTCCTGCCCTCGTTGAGTTCACAAATACATCTGAATGTGTTGTAACGAGTATTTGTGTTGTTTCTTCTGATATTTCAGTTATTAAACGCAAAACTTCTCTTTCTGCCTCCAGGTGTAAATGGAGTTCTGGCTCTTCAATAATTAACAGGGATGTCTCCTTCTCTGCCAGCACTAATTTGGTTAGAAGAGCTAGAATCTCCATCGATCCAGATGATATTTCATCTAATTGGTATGAATTTTTATTTTCTATCACTTCTATGGTAGTACTTGTTATAGAACCCGACTGTTGAATTGGAGTTGTTAGATCCGTAACCCCTTCCATAATCTCAATATATTCTGAAGCAATTCTCTGGTATTTCTCTTTCTGGTTTTGAGATAATGTATGAAGTACGTTAGAAAGATTTGCGGCGTCTCTAGCTAGGCTTGACCGAACTTTTATTTCTGTATCATCTTCAGCACGCCTAATTGCTCCAATCTCATCAACGTGACCTGTATACTCCCTTATTGATCTTCGCAAACCTTCGGTCAGGACATACCCGGTATAGTCACTCTGTTCAACTGTCTTCGATTGTCTGTCTGTATGATAGTACAACGCTTGCCTTGTTTTGCCGCCGAGTGACGGCTATCTCAGACGCTCTCACGGAAGGATTCCGTCAAGCTAACCGGGAATTGGACGCCGTCTGGCGATATGGCATCGCTCAGACGGCTTGCCTGGATGTGTCGAAACCTTGCCAAACAGCACGTTGATGAGCCGGACGTACCCGCCGCGCCAGACGGCGCGGACGGGTACGCCGAGTGGACGCAGATCGCATTGATTCTGTTCCGCGTCGAATTAGAAAAGAGTCTCCGTGAGACCGAAGATTATCTCAACGAGATGCCTGGCGTCCTCGCCGTGTTTGATCTCGACGAGGCACCGCACTACAGTTCGTTTTGTCGGTGGGAAAACGAGTACCGGATGCGTGAACTCCGCCGCCTGCTCCGCACTTCGGCGGAGCAGGCGGGCTGGAGTGGTGAAGCTGTAATTGACGCAAGCGGCTTTCAACGTGATCAAACCAGCTACCACTACCGCGACCGCGCGAACTACTCGTTCCAGTCGATGAAGACGACGATCTTGATCGACGTGAACACCCTAGCGATCAAAGACGTTCATTTTACGACGCAGAAGGCGTGGGACGGCCACATCGGGATGCAGGTCTTCCGCCGGAACGCGGAAGACCTGCGGGTGCTGTCTGCCGACGCGAACTACTCGTGGGGAGAGCTTCGTGAGGAGTGTCGCTCTAAGTCAACGCGCCCACTGATCAAGCACAGGGAACAGACACCGTTACAGAAAGCTCACAACGCCCGGATGAACGAGGATTACAACCAGCGGTGGATGAGTGAAACCGGCTTCTCGCAGTTGAAGGAAGACGACGGCGAGAAGCTTCGCTCCCGGAGCTGGCACGGCCAGTTCCGGGAGCTCACGCGGAAGTGTATCATCCATAACCTGACGCAGGCGGCGAGTTAAGGCTCGCCGCCTGCTCCCTTTCTCCGGACGTATCCGGGAGAGGCATCGCCGTCGTCACCTGATCAAGGGAGCAAGGTACCATAGTTTTGACCCTTTGACGACCACCGCCAGCGGCAGTTACTGCATCTTCTGAGCGCAAGAACCGCTCTTTGACGCTGTGAAACCGTGAGTTATTGACCCTACCCCGACGCAGTCTTGCGTTCAACAGGGCAACAACGCTTCAACATTCGAGAGTTCATACTCACTCGGATTATTTATTTGTTCTATGCGCCTAGTGTCGTCCGGATTCCGATATCGATAAGGAGACCATTCTCCGTTGATTCGTAACCAGAGCTCTTCACGCTCGATCTGCTCAGAAGAGTACACTACCCGATGCCTGACCAAAGATAGACTGCCCGAACTGAGTAGGCTGTCTTTATTCTGGCTTTTGAGATCATTTCCTAGATTCGCAGCTAGTTCTTCCTGTTCTTGTAGTGATAGCGAGAAGACGGCGTCAAATTCCAAATTATTGGCCTCATTCTGATCTCGTACAATTGACTCCTGCCAGACATCGCCGTGCCTATTCGGCTTACTAACAGCCTTACTGTACACTCTGAGTGACTCTGTAATGTTAGACTTTCCAGAATTATTCCTCCCAATTAGAGCCGTGAATTCATCAAGATCAAACTCCAGCTGAGAAATGCTTCGGTAGTTTTTCACTGACCATTTCGCGAGTCTCATTAAACTGGATCATGACAGTAGAACATAAACATTTATCGAGGGATCAGGATAGCATCAGTAACTACGAATCTCTGATACAGTTCCGTTCAGTTATTCGTATTTTTGTACGTGTTTAGCCCGAACTGATTTCGCTGCTATCTCATAGAAGGCGCACAACGTAGCCTGTATGAACTGGCAGCAGAGGTTCGCGATGATTCTCAGGGATGGGCTCCACGACGGAGCCCATCCCGTTACCTCTGCTGTCTGTACTGGAAGGTGGGATCTGTGAACGGAGATGATCTCACCAAAGAGGAGTTGCTCTCCGGGTTTTTACAACTTGAACAACGAGTCGAAGAGCTTGAACAAGACAACGCACAGCTCCGAGAGAAGTTACAAGAGAAAGACGAGCGGATCGAAGAACTCGAAACACGTCTTCGCAAATACGAGAATCCGCATACTCCACCCAGCAAGCGACGGTCGGGGACCCGTCGGTCCCCGACCTCGCAAGATGACGAAGACGACGATGTCCGAACTGACGGTGGCACTCCCGGTCGGAAGGATGGTCACGATCCGGAGTGGCGTTCTACGGCCGATCCTGACGAAAAAATCGAAGTCACCTGTGACTGTTGTCCTGAGTGTGGCGACCGCTTCGACGAGTCGGTGGGCGTCAGCCCCCGACTCGTCGAGGAGATCCCTGATCCCCAGCCCCCAGAAATCACCCGGTACAACCGCCACTACTACCAGTGCGATTCCTGTGGAACAGAGACAGTTGCGGCTCACCCCGACTGCCCCGATGAGGGGCAGTTCGGGGTGAACGTCATCGCTCAATCAGCTCTGTCACGGTACGATCACCGCCTTCCTTACCGGAAGATCGCTGATCGCTTCGAGCAACTACACGGACTCGAACTCTCGGGTGCATCCGCGTGGCACGCGACCGAGCGCGCTGCGCGCGCCGGTCGCTGTGAGTACGAGCAGATCCGTCAAGAGATTCAGGATGCTGACGTGGTTCACATCGACGAGACAGGCATCAAGCGCGACGGTGAACAAGCGTGGATTTGGACGTTTCAGACCATTCAACATACGTTGTACGCGGTCAGGGAGAGTCGCGGAAGTGATGTTCCCGCGGAAGTCCTCGGCGAGGACTTCGCGGGAACGGTCGTCTGTGACGGGTGGACGGCGTACCCAGCTTTCAGCAGCAACCTCCAGCGGTGCTGGGCGCACATTCTCCGAGAGGCTGAGGACGTCGCCGAAAAGCAGCCAGAAGGTGAACCGATCTACCAGGCTCTCAGACAGCTATTCGTCGCTCTCCAGGCTCGGCTGGAGAGCGACCCAAGTCCTCGTGAGAGAGCAGACCTCCAGCGTGTGGCGCGAAGAGAGCTTGAATCGCTGATTGACCGGTCAGTACCCGACGGACCAGTGGCAACACTGCTGGGGAAGATCGAAGGAGGTCTCGACCACTGGCTCACCTTCGTCGGTGAGCCAGCGGTCTCTCCGACAAACAATGCCGCAGAGAACGCGCTTCGGGAACCAGTAGTTCTGCGGAAAATCATCGGAACGCTGCGTAATGACCGAGGAATGTTCGTTCACGAGACGGTCTTGTCCCTGCTGGCGACGTGGCGCCAGCAGGGACGCAATCCATACGAAGAGCTTCGTCGAGCCGTCAGTAACAATGAACTGATCTCACGGGCTCACGCTGTGCCGGCTGTCGAGACTCCGGGGTAAACACGTACGTATTTTTCACGCGATAGCACACCATCCGGAACCATCCGGAACACCTCGAGTTCACTTTATATACCTCGCCGAGTACGGTGATGTGATAAGCAACGGATCCGTCTTCGAAGACGATCACCTCCTCGATCCGATTGTCGGCCGGAACAGCCACATGAACGAGGTTGCCGACGCCCTCGCACCGATCGAAGACGGCCAGCGCGCCGAGAACTGCTTCCTCTTCGGTCCCTCCGGCGCCGGGAAGACGACCGTCGCGAGGGCCGCCGTTCGCGAACTCCGGCGCGAGGTCCTCGACGTCCCGTACGCCTACGTGAACTGCTGGCGGGACTACACGCGCAACGCGGTCCTCGAACGACTCTCTCGCGACCTCGTCGGCGCCGCAGTCCCACGCTTCGCGTCGACGTCGACGCTGCTTGACCGCGTCCACCGCGACTTCAACGGCCCAGGCGTCGTCATCCTCGACGAGGTCGACCAGCTACGCGAGACCGAGCTGCTCTACGACCTCCACGAGTTTCGCGGGCTCTCGTGGATCGGCATCGCGAACGACGAGATCGACCTAGTCACCGACCTCGACGAGCGCGTTCGCTCTCGCATCTCTGTCGGTTACCGGGTCCGGTTCGACCGGTACGGCGGGGACACGATCGCGGAGATGCTGGAGCGACGGGCTCGTGAAGGCCTCGGGCCGAACGGCGAGAGCGACGAGGTGTTCGAGACGATCGCGTGGCTCTCCGACGGCGACGCGCGTATGGGGATCACGACGCTCCGGGTGGCGGCGCGGAAGGCGAGCAGCGAGGGGCTGTCGAACATCCCGCGGCGACTCGTCGACGACTCGATCTCCGAGGCGGAACGCGAAATTGCCAGGAAGACGTACTCGAAGCTCAACGATCACCAGTGGGTTGTCGTCGGCGTGCTTCAACAGGATGGACCGCTGATCCAGCGTGAACCCCACGAGAGATACTCCGAGCGCCACGACGACCCGGTTAGTCTGCGGTACTTCCGTGACGCACATCTGACGAATCTGGAACAATACGGTCTCATTAGTACCAGAAGAAAATCCGGGAAGAAGCTCTACAGTCTTGCGCAAAAAAGAGAGCAAGTAGTATCGAGATGATGTCTTATTTGACCGAATGGGTCGAACGACGGCTCTACACTATTGGGTTAGTCGTGATGCTCGTTCTGTGGTACGGTGTCCAGTTACTAGTTGCGAGTCAGGTAGGCGTCGAGAGCGCTGTAAAATGGTTTTATTTCACTTCTAAGCCGGGTACCGGTTGGTTGTTTTCTCCCATATCACACAATATGAACGACCCTATACACCTACTTGGAAACGCTGTTGTATTATTCATCGGAGGTTCTGTAATCGAGCCCCATCTATCACCTCGGAATTATCTTTCTGTTTTCTTTACACTCCCTGTGGTCAGTACTATAGTACCCGCCGTTGGTGCTATTATATTCGTAGACCCACCTTGGCTCGTTGCTGGAGCAAGCGGGGGAGCGTACGGCCTATGGGTATTTGCGTCGGTTTACCGTTCTAACCTGATTCTGGAGGCTCGCGATGTACTTCAGTTGAACAGGTCGTTTGAACCTCGCCATAGTATTGAGTTGCTGATGATTGTGTTAGGGATATTGCTGATAATCTTGGTCCCGGCCACTGATGTTTTGTCACAAAACCGTACCAGTATTGTGGCGCACGTTTCAGGCATGTTATTTGGTTTGATTATCGGTATAGGTTTTTTGATAGATTGATGTAGTAGTGTGGTCCTGTCGAAATCATCATGAACGGATAGGATTAGCGTGTGAGATACAGAGAATTTCAACAGAGCCGCACGGTTGATGTTGACTGTAACGAGAATTCTAGAGGCATTGGTAAAGAGCAAGACAGCTGATCACCCGCCGAGATCGGGTGGTTATAGTAGCTGCTCAACACCGTCGTAATTCCTTATGTAACTCTTGCTTCCCGGTGTTGTCTATATGTTACATAAGAAATTGATATCGAACATCGTGTGAACGAAACCGAAAAACGCCCGTTACGGGTTTGTCGTGCTACCGAGTGGGAGGAATTAGCGCAATAATCACGACCAGAAATTGGTTGTGGGCTGAATCCTGTACGGCGTCATCCTTGATCTGTTTTTCCCTATCAACTAAGTGGTATGGATGGTTCGCATTGAACTATGACTCTCCGCACCGACGGGAAGGGAACTTCCCCCCCGTCGCTCGACTCGACATTCTCTCACGAAGAGGTGTCGATGGCGCTTACTGGATGCGGGCTTCTCGTGGATCGGGCTGAGAAGCTCGCTCAGCTGTATGCGATACACCGAGACTGGACGGTTGTTGAAGAGAGGTGGCTTGAAGAACGGTTCGACGAGCGTAGTACACGTGGCAGCTCGAAGGGCATCTATCGAACCCTTAGCTCGCGGTTCAAGACTGCTGGGGGCGAGCTCCCCCCTATCGTCAAACTACCCACTATATTTGATCGCTGCGAGACGACACGCGACAAAGCGCAAGTACTGTACTTCTATTTGCTGGAGGACGATCCTCTCGTGAAGTACACTGTTCACCGGTACGTCGACCGGCTTCAGGAGTCCGGTGTCGATGGGTTGGATTTCGAGCAGGAGATGATCGAGCGCCTCCTGAACGAGTTTCACTACGACGACGGAAGTGAGTTCGACTATGCGGAGTCGACGACGCGTCGATGGGGGGAAGGACTTCGGTCGATAATGCGGGAGATCGGTGTTCTCGATACACAGCAGGCGCTTCAAGGACAGATTCCCAATCTCGGAACGACGCCACTGCTCGTTGCGTCAGGTTACTCGTGGGAGATTCACGGGGATGACTGGCTCTCCCAGCCGACTGGCTGGCACTACCTCTTCCAATCGGAACAGTACTGGGACTCGTTGGCCGAACGAGTGAGCGACGATCCGAACTGGGAAGCGAGCGGAATTCACGGTGAGCTGAGACTCCAGCCGGTGGGCGATACATACGACTGGGTCGAACCATGGGAGGGCGAAGTGTGACTGACGAGAGCTGGTTCGCTGCCGATGTCGGAAGCGATTTCGAGGAGTCCGTTCGTATCGACCGCGAGGATGACGGTCGCGATCACCGGCTGGACTCAATCGATACCTACCATGTGACGGAGGAGTCCGAGGACTTCATGTCCGACTTCTTCTCGCGCCTACTCGGCCGTTCCGAGGATATGCGGTCGGGCGCGAACTACTGGCTCTACGGATACTACGGGAGCGGGAAGAGCCACCTCCTCAGCGTGCTTCGCGGGCTGCTGGATAGCGAGTGGCTTCGAGAGCGCGAGGATGTCTGGGAACAACTAACCGACGGACGTGAGCTAGACACGCTCGAGTCCACGTGGTCATCGATTCATGACGAATACGAGGTCATCCCGATCTCGGTAAACCTCCTGAAGCATCAGGGCCAGAAGAAACTGAGCTTCAGCGAGATTGTCCTCCGCAGTGCTCATACGTCAGAACGACTCACCGGTGCCGATGGAGGGCTCTCGTCGCAACTCGACGTCGCCTTCTTTGAGGACTGGTACCGGACGACCGATGCGTGGGACGACCGGACTGCCAACACCCAAACAGCACTCCGGAGTACGGTTGATAGTCCCGAGAAGTACGACTGGGAGGATGTTCAGCAGTACAACGCTCTATCCGACGCCGTTCTTCCCACGCTCTTTGAGCAAGAGACCGGCACGGTGGATGGTCTAGATGACCTGATGCCGTCCGATCTCGACCCGCAAGCGATGGTTGAGCGCCTCGAACAGTTGCGGAGCGACCGTGAAGAGGAACTCGGCCACCCAGTCAAACTCGTACTACTGCTTGACGAGGTTAGTCTCTTCATCGGGACGGACTTCGACCGCCTTACCGAGCTGCAGACCCTCGCGGAGAGCGTCGACGAGACCGGTGACGGCGACATCCAACTGGTGGCGACGGCACAGGCCAAAATCGAAGACGTCCAACCGCAGTTCGCGGCTCGCGGGGCCGACTTCAGTATCGTCAAGGATCGGTTCCCTCACCGGTTTGGACTTCCGAGTCGGCACGTCGGCGAAATATCGACCCAGCGGTTGCTCAAAAAGTCAGAAGCCGGTAAAGAGGACACAGAACGCGTCCTCGACCGAACCAGCAACGAGCCCGAGACGTTACTCGTGTACTCGGGTATCGAACAGAACACCGAACCGCCGCTCGACGACATCGACCGCAATCGCCTCGTCGAGTTCTATCCGTTCCTCCCATATCAGCCACCACTGTTCCTCGAGATCCTCTCGAATCTCCGGCAGGAAGCACACGACCCGGCGAAGTCGATCTTCTCGGGGACTGCGCGGGCGATTTTGGCCCTCGTTCATGGACTCCTCCAAGAGTGGATAGAGGCCGGCGAGGAGACCAACGTCATTTCGCTGGTCGACTTCTACGACCTCATCGAACCGGAACTCGATGACATCACGCCACAGGACGTGGGTGTCATCGAGGAGATCGAGGAACAATACGAGGCAGGCGAACTGGAAGCGATCGACGTGGATGTCGCGAAGGCCGTGCTGCTCCTCCAGCACATCCCGGACACGATTCCGATGGCCGAGCGGAATCTTGCAGTGGCCGTGTTGAGCGACCTCGACGGCCCGACTCAGTTCCAGATGGAGAACCGTGTTGAGGACTCGCTCCAACGGCTTCGAAAGTTCATCCGGCCGACGCATGACGAAACGGGGCCGAAGTATGCGTTCACTCATCCGGAAGAGCGGGAGATCATCGAAGCCTCCGAGCAGAACCTCGACAACCCGGACTGGCAGTCCATCATCGAAGCCGTGGACGGGTATCTCTGGGAGGACATCGTGCGCGACCTCTCTCTCCCGACATCGGCTGAGTACCCGGATACCGACGAGCAATATCCCGTTCGCTACGAATTCAGTATCGACGGGATCGAACTCGACACGACCGTCGACGCTGAGGACGCCCTCGATGTCGAGGTCGCCGTCGAAGGGATTTCTCCCGCTGCAGCAGACATCAGCTACGTCGGCGACCCGCTCGAATGGACGATCGGACAGGACGGACTCGACGATCTCCGTGATAGCCTCATCGAGTGGTGGTCGCTCAGAGATGCCGTCGGAGACCACACGCTCCCACAGTCAGTCGAGCGTGATCTCTCCGACCGCGCAGCTCGCGTCCAGAGCAAACTCGTCGAGGCGCTCAAGAGCGGGACCTTCGACGTTAAGGATCGTGGCGACCAGATCGGGGGCATAGTTTCGGGAGTCGAGGAGTATCTCGACGTCAACTACCCCGACGACTTCCACCCCATAATGCTGCAAGTTGGCGACGAGCACTTACAGGAACTCCGGGGGCTCTCCGCACAAGATCCGCTACCCACGTGGGCCCAGCAGATCGATGTCGCAACAGAAGACCCGGAAACACACGGCGGCTCGATTCAGAACAACGTGCGCGCCTTCACCGGCCGACAGTTGAAGCAACGCGGCGGGAACCTCGCGATGGCGACGATCCTTGACGGTATCGTGAAGAAAAAGCCGATCTACGAGGACGCTCGCCCTGCGCTGTGTGCGATTATCTGGGGCCTCTGCCGGAAAGGGGACTTCCTGCCCGTCGACGAAACGGGCGATTCCCTAGAACTCGACGCTGTCATCGATCTGAACAAACTGACGACGACACGTCTCAAGATTGCGGGGAGTGGCGGTGTCCGAGGTATCCTTCGCGAGGGAGGATTCATCGATTCGACAGAGACCATCCCGGACGGAATCGTCCGGCTCCAGTCCGCGAACGACATGCTTGCGGGTCGACTCGGTAGTCTCATAGAAGACGTTAGGCTGGTCGCCGAGAGTGACATCCAAACGCGGGCTGTTCGGAACCTCCTCCAGTCGTTCGTCGAAGAGCTCGAAGCCGAGCAGCAGAGCGCAACCGACCGACGAGAGGCCGTCAAATCACGTGACACCGACTGGAAGGACGTCGTCGAAGTAACTAACGACGCTCAGGATTGGTACGACGAAGCCGAGGAGGTGTGGAGTTTGCGCCTTCCCGCGCTCACACGAATCGACTCGCAGTTGACTCTCGCCCAGCAGTCGTACGACTGGCTGACCGAGGAGTGCGAAACGGCCAGCCAGACGCTTCGAGAGAGCATCAACGACTACGAGGGCGAGTGGTGGACACACGATGGCTGGGATCGGTTCAACGACGCCCAAACCACCTCACCGGCGCTCGGCGACGCGATCGAGACCGCGTGGGACTCGTTCCGAGCGGAAACTGAGATCGATGCGTTCGTCGACGAGTTGCAGGAGCATCCGTGGATCCGGCCCGCGAGCGAGTTCGGTTCGAACGTTCGGCCGGCCTTCGAGAGCGAGTACATCACACCGCTCCGCCGGGCCGCGTCGTGGCACGAGGACATCTCGGACGCGGTGTCGACGGTGATCGGCGGAACGACCAACACCGAGGCTGACGACTTCATTCGAGCGACAAACACGCTGCTCGACAGCGAACCCCTCGCTGTGGTTGCCGGTAGCGGCATAGAGGAGTTGCGAGGTACGTTCGAGGAGCTACAGACACTCGTTGGGGATCAGTCCCCCACAGACATCACGGCGATCGGGGTTCTCCCGTCGGATCGCGAATCGCTGGACTCAGAACTGGAACGGCTCGTCGAACGCCATGACCTCAGTATCGAGCGGACTGAAACGGGGGTGATCATCCGATGACGACCAAACGTCCTTTCCACGACTTCACGGAGCGGCTCGCACAGTTTGCCGACGGACGACGCGGCATTCGAAACCCGTTCGTGATCGTCCCCGTCCAGCCGAAGTACGAGCGACGGGTCGCTGAACGGCTCACCGAGTGGGCGACGAACCCGCATCGTACCGAAGAGTTCCCGGATGACGGAACCGTCCAAGTCCTCCGGCTTGACGAGTTGTTCGTCGAAACCGACGTCTTCGAACTCGCAGTCGATCTCGGTAAGAACAGCCAGCCAGCGACTATCACCGAAACGATGCAAGACCGATTAGCCGAGGAACTCGTCGCGGTTATGGTTGAGAAAATCGACGCCCCAGCCCAGCAGCGACACGTCGTTCTCCTCACGCACCTCGGGAGTCTCTACCCGTTCACGCGTGCGTCGGAACTGCTTGACGAACTCGACCGCCGCAACGTCCAGTCTACGATCGGCATTCCGTTCCCCGGAGACATCGTCGGTGGGAAACTGAGCTTCTTCGGCGAGGAATCGCGCAACTACTACCCGGCCCACCAGATCGAAGGTCGGGTTGAGGGGGTGCATCTCCAATGAGCGACACACACATTCACGACATCTTCCAGCAGTCACCGACCCGCGAACTCGAAGAAGTCCAGAAGGTCAACGCCCGAGCGCGGGCCGAAAACGACGTCCGCGAGTTCTATGAGACCGACAGCGCCCGCGACGTGCTCACCACGCTCGGGAACCTCGTCGACAAGTATCCCCACGAGGAACCGCGTTTCCTCTACATCTCTGCGACGTTCGGGTCGGGGAAGACGCACCTCCTGAAGCTCATCGGGTTCGCTGCCGACACCGAATCGGAGTTCGCCGACCTCGGCGAAGAGTTGGCGAACAGATGGCCGGGCTTCCAGTCGTTCCGACAGAGCGTCGCTAACTCTCACGTCGACCGGCTGAAGCCCGTCTTCTTGAACCTCCTCAACCGGGACGCGTCACAGGAACCGCCGCTCCCCTACCTCATTTACGAGGCAATCGGCCGCGAACTCGGGTATCCTACTGACCCGAATTGGCTGCTCGAGTGGGCGTGGCAGCTCGACATGAACCACGGTGACTGCTGGGAGCGACTACAGGAAGTCGAGCACGATGGACAGAGGTTCGAGGACGTGTACGACGAGCGGGCGTCGCTACGGAGCTGGCTCTACGACGCCGTTCCGACACTTGATGATTCACCGTTCGCATCTCGGGAGGAGGTCAAGCAATCGATCGACGACGCCATCGAAGAGGTCGATCCCAACGAGTTCGACCCGGACGAACTTGTCGACCGTGTCGAAGCAGCGCAAGAGTCGCTGAGTACGCCCGAGACCGAGACGGAATTGCTGATCGGGCTCGACGAGGTGGCGCTGTTCATTGGCGATGGCCGCCACCGCTACAGAGAGTTCCAAGAAACGATGGAAGCCCTGACGGAGCTGGGCGTCGGGCCCAACCCGCCAGTCATCGGGACTGGACAGTATCCGATCGAGCGTATCCACGGCGAGTTCGACGATACCGAAGTCACGGAGCAGCCGTGGTACGGCGCTCAAGAACCGCTCGAGGGTGCCGATACCGAGATCATCGTCCGAAAGCGGTGGCTGCAGAAGGACGCCGAGGGTGGACAGGCCGTCGAGTCCGCGCTCCGGGAAATGCCCGACCTGACGCTTGACACATACTCCGATATTGCCGGCGCCGACCCGGACGCAGTCGAGTCGTACCCGTTCCGCGAGTACGATCTCGGATTGCTCCGGACGGTGATTCAGCAACTGATGCCACGGGGACGCGTGACCGAAGAGGAGTATGTGCAGGGGCGGGCATTGCTAATCCTCGTCCGCTCACTGTTCACGCGGTTCGAGTGGGGAGACAAGCAGGTCGGAGCACTCGTCACGTGGGACGAGTTGTACGACCTGCTGGTGGAAGAGACGACGTACATCCCGCTATGGGTGCAGGAGATGGTCGAGAACAAACTCGTCCCCTCGGCTGGCGGCGACGAAAGTGCGTTCTCCGTCCGCGTTGCGAAGGCGCTGTATCTACTGAATCAGGTGCGTTCCGAGGTGCCGTCGACGCCGGCGAACCTCGCCCGGCTGATGGTCAAGTCAACTCACGAGTCGTTCGAATCTGTCCGAGGAGATGTCGAATCGGCACTCTCCGACCTCCTCGAGGATCGGAAGGTGCTGACGGAGACAAACGACCGCGGCGACGAGGAGTACCTGCTGGTCTCCGAGGAACAGGAGGACATCCTGACGCGGGCGAAGACTCGCGCACAGCAGATCCCGTCGCATCGACTTTCGGCCAAGTTGGAGAACTCCATTCGAGAGGGAAGCAACCTCCTGCTCTCGGAGGGCAGTCGACACGAAGTGGATCTCGAGGCGGAGCGCAAAGTCCCATTCCGGTTCGGCTACTCTGTTCTCGACCCTATCGAGCAAGCACCGACGCCAGAGTTTGACGCCGTTCGTGTGCGGCTGGTCGCGGGGCGCGACGAGGAGGTTAGCGATCAGGTTGATGTATGGCAGACGACGAACGAAGGACGAGATGGAGGCGAGCACGTCCTCGTCGCCGTCGAGCTACAGGGATCGACGATCGACCGTCTCCGGGACGTGATGGGCATGCAGGAGGTACTGTCAGAGGAAACGGAGACGTATCCGGACTTGGAGTCCGACCACCGTGACGAACAGCGGGCGCTCGAGTCGGCGATTCGCGAGCAACTCGAGGAAGCGGATGTCTACGTCCGAACAGGCGGGACGAGAGGGCGATACGGAGACGTGTTCGAACAAGTTGTGGAAACGCAAGTACGGTCTGTGTTCAGCGGGACGCGCTTCGTGCTCACCAACGGAATCACGGAAGTCGAGGACGCCAAGCAGATGGCGCGGTTCTTCCGCGGCGGCGACGATTGGCCGCTCTCGAGCGAGGACGCCGTCACGCTCGGTGTGGATACCGATCGCGCAGAACTCGCCAACGGCTGGTGTCAGGAATTCCTCGACGAGTACGAGGACACCCAGTCGCTTCGTGCCGAGGACTTGCTTACCCAGACTGTCCAGCGCGGAGGCACGTATCGTGGGACACCGCAGGAATCGGTCTCGGCCCTGTTGATTACGCTCGCAACGGCCAACAAAATCGCGCTGCGTCGCGACGACGAGTACATTACCGAGCCGGACGAGATTGGCCGAGCGGTCAGAAACAAGACGAACCTGACCGACGTACAGATTCGGTTCGAGTCACTGGACGGAATCGATCCAGACCAGATTCGGGAGACCGTCGAGACGCTAATCGGTGAGGAGCCGGATGGAACCGAACCCGACGCGTGGCTCTCGGAGTTGGCTAACTGGGTAGACGAGAACAGCGTACTGGTGAAACGCGTCTTGCGAGGCGTCAGCAGAGAGTTCGGCGAAGGCGCTTCGTTGGGCGAACTCGAAACGGCTCTCCATCCCGCACTCGGTGGCGAATCTCTCGAAACAGACGACTTTGCGTCCGACGAAATCGCACGGCAGTCAGAGCGATTCGCTCGGGCAAGAGATCTCTTCCGGTCGGCCGAGGATAGCGACAACCTCTGGAAGGAGTTCAGCCAGCGAACGACGGAGATGCAGCGGCTCTACCCCGGTGCGGACGTCACCGGGGACATGCAATCGATCGTCGACGGGGACGAAGTGCCTGATGCCGACCGGCTCCGAGCAACGATTGACGAAGCCGCCGCTCACAGACGAACCGCCGTCCGCCAGCAGTACGAACGCATCACGGGAGAGTCGCCATCGGACGAGGAACCCGAGAGCGTGGTCTCCAGTCTCGCGACGTGGCTCTACGCTCACGATGGGAGCAGCAAGGAAACTGCCGACCGCGTCGCCGTCGAATTCGACGGTGTAACCATCGACGATCTCTACGAGCTCTTCGAGACGGCATGGAACGGTGATTCGTTCTCGGAGGAAGACCTCGTCGCCCCGACGGTCGTTCAGCAAGCCAAGCGGTACGAACGGGCACGGCGACTCCTTGAAGCATCCGGTAGCGAGGCCTCGCTCTGGTCGCAGCTTCGGGAGGCATCGGAACGACTGGAGGAAGAGCACCCGAACCATCCAGTTACGACCGATGTGAACGAGATGCTCAATCGGTCACAGCCGCCGAGCGTCGACGAGGTGGAACAGCTCCTTGACGAGGCAGAGAATCCCTTCGAAGTCGACGAACGACTCGAAGAACTCGCCAACGAACTGCAGTCCGAGTATCCCGACCACGATCTCACGCAAGAGGTCGTCGATACAGTCGAGGGAACCAGCCCGCCGAGTAAGGAACGCGTGGGTGAATTGATCGAAGACGCCGAGCAGTTGCTCGACGGTGTTGACGAGCAGGTGCGGCGGATTCGGGAGACTATGGATGAACTACCGGATGGTTCTGTGATGATGATCGAACCGCTCGACTGACGTCCTACTGTTGCGAAATAGCGAACTCGTTTATCTTTCCTTCGTAAATATGCAACAGACTGCACCGGCGGGACATATCGGTTAGAATCCGCTGTTGTCGGCCAGCTCAAGCGCCTTCATTCCCACAATAACGACCAGCGCGATGATTGAGAAGAATCCTGCAAGCTCAAACAGCACCATCGGATTCTCTACGAACCACCACATGATTGGTTCGATAAATGGGATTCCGTAGAAGTCGGCGAGTATCGTCGAAATCACGGCTCCGAAGACCACATACAACAGTAGATACAGGAAGTATCGAATCTTCCGAGGGCCGGCAAACTCATCAACCATACACCAGCTTACACATTTAGAGATAAATGCTTCGTGGGGGAACTTCCCCGCTGACCCATTTGCAAATCCCGACCCGGCCGCCGTCCGAGAGTATATGGACAATCTTCAAGACACCTCAATGGTTCTGCTTGAAACATCACTGAGTTTCGTATGGACGGACAATCTACCCAACCCCGCAAGGCCCAGCTCGACAAAGAAGAGCGCGAGCATCTCGAGGACGTCGTCACCGAGATGCGCGACCGCGTCGAGGCAAATGTTCGCTACCAGCTCGAGGACGAGTACGATCTCGACGAGAAGCCGGACGACGACGCGTCCCTAAGCGAGGCACAGGAAGATCTCATCGAGGCTATCGAACTCGAAGCCGTCGACGGGAACGATTGGGACGATGGCTATGAGCAGTACATCACGGGCGTCGGCTACACGATCGTCAATCGGCTGGCCGCGCTTCGCTGTATGGAGGTTCGGGACTTTATCGACGACGAGGTTACGGCCTTCCGTGACGACGGCCTCACCCCTGCTGCCGACCGGCTGGTCACCGAGGAGTTCATGCTGGAGGAGGAAGCCGTCCTCGAAGCCTATCGGAACGCGTGTGACGACCTCGCTGAGGAGATCGAGATTCTCTTCGACCGCTCGACTGCATACAGTCTGATCGATCCCGACGATGACACGTTCGAAGACCTCTGTGGGATGCTCGATCAGGTGCCCGGCGAGGTCTGGCGTGGTGACGACGTATTGGGCTGGGTCTATGAGTATTATAACGTCAAACTTCTTGACAATCTCCGAAATAAAGCTCGGACAGAAGAATTTGAACCACAGGAGGTTCCGACGGCCAACCAATTTTATACTCCACATTGGGTCGTCCGAATGCTCACTGACAATTCTCTCGGTAAATTATATCTTGAGGAAACTGGTGAATTACAGGAGGTAGTCACAGCACAGGAATCGCTTTCACCTGATGAACGCAAGAATCGTCCTCTCTCGCCTAATGAGTCACCCTCTATTGCCGAATTCTGTACTTATCTTGTTCCTTCTGAAGAGAAAGGACAACCGCCCGCATTCGAAGGCCCCGAAGACATTCGAGTTATCGATCCTGCTTGTGGGAGTGGCCACTTTCTACTGTACGCATTTGACGTGTTAGAACGAATCTGGCGAGATCAGACAGACATTGATCACGATAAAATACCTCGTAAAATTCTTCGACACAACATATATGGTATAGACCTTGATATGCGCGCCTGCCAGCTCGCTGCATTTAACCTCTATCTAAAGGCCCGGACACGTTCCGAAGCCGAAGGTGCAAGTCAGTTTGACATGCCCAACCTTGGAATCGTCTGTGCTGATGCAAATGTAGCTGATATAGAAGGAGCTGAAGAGGTATTTGACGAAGTAGCGAGCGGGAAATCGGATGTGGAGAACGCACTTCGTCAGATTTTAGATGCTTTTGAGGAGGTTCACGGTCTTGGTAGTCTGCTCGACGTACGTGGAACACTTAATGATGTTTTCGAAGACGAGGTCGACAAAGAGACAGTGCAAATCACTCTTGAAGATGATCCAAACGAAGACCATACACTAAGACAGATTCTTGGTACTCTTCGGGAAGCAGTTGATGAACATCGGAATGGTGACTCATTCTTAGCTCAGGATCTGCGAAGTTTCGTTCACTTACTGGAAATTCTTGCACAGGACTACGATGTTGTCCTAATGAATCCCCCGTATGGCTCTCGAAACCGAATGCCAGACTCCGTACAACGATATGTTGAGTCTCATTATAATTACACACCCGAATTCTACATAAACTTCTTCGAGGTTGGTGATCGAATCTCGAAGCAGAATGGACGAGTAGGAATGCTCGTCCCTCGCACATTTATGTTCAAGAATCGATTTGAAGATTTCAGAGTGGACTTTATCGGTGAGCAGAGCAGTTTCGATTTCATAGCCGAGTACGGAATTGGTGTCCTCGACAACGCTACCGTCCGAACTGCAGGAACTGTTGTGCGTTCGGGTGTTCAACAAAAGCCAACAGGTGATTTCATTAGACTACATGATATAGGAACCCGAGAAAAAGAACGCGAGTTCACCAAGATTCTCTCGGATCGTGAGAGTGGCGTCAACAGATTATTTTCTATTGACCTTACCGAATTCTCGCAGGTTCCCGGAACAACTCTGTGCTACTCCACTCCGCAACAAGTACGTGAACTACATAGCTCCGATCTGAAATTAGATGCTGAACAAGCAGGCGTTGAAGGAGATTCAATCGGACTCGCTCGACAAGGTGTTGCGACTGCTAACAATGATCGTTTCGTTCGACTATGTTGGGAGATCTCCGATAATGAGCTATTCAAGCCAATAGCTAGTGGAGGGGCAGATGCTTGGCTCGTTCCGCACGTTCCTGAACAAGTACAGTGGGGGGATAATGGGAAAACCATCAAGCGATATAGTCCTACGGTCAGAACCCCGAACGAAGACCTGTATGGGAGAAGCGGACTGACATGGACGCGTATTAAAGAAACTGGAAGGAGATTCGGATATTATCCGGAAAATGGCTTGTTTAGTGACACAGGATACCTCTTTGTTCCAAACGAGGAGGACTCTTTATGGACGATGTTGGCGGCATTCAACTCTACCCTGTACAATGCGCTTTTCCTATCGCTCACAATCGAGAGAGAGTGGAATGCAGGAGAAGTGGGTGGGATGCCATGGTTCGAGAAATTGGATAGTGAAGAACGGCTAGCAGAGATTGCAAAGGAACAGTTCAGAGTCAAAATTAAAAGTCGACTAGTTGACCCTACAAGTCCGTTCTACGTTGGGCCGGCTATTCTTCCCTCAGAAAAAAGGTCTGAGTTCTTTTATGACCATCCGCATACTGATGAAGTCTCAACACGGGTCGATCTGGAAGAAAGCCATCTCTCTGGTAATCAATCAATCACCACGCTCGCGACGAAAGCCGACAATAGGAAGGCTGAACGGAAAATCGAACTTGAAAAACTTGCTGACGAGATCGACCAGAGACTGTATAATATTCTAAATGTGTCGGATTCAATACAAGAGGGTATTAATGATGAGATTGCCCTTCGGACTGTTCAAGACCCCCGAAATAGGGATCTCTCTGACCCTGATTCGCTCTCTGATGAGACTGTAGATGTAGAGGAGCGGGTTAGGGCTCTTATCCACCACTTCGTAATGGAGGCTATCCAAAACGAGAGTGACGGCATTATTCCACTGGAAGGAACAGATGAACAGACCGATATACTCGACCGTATCGTTGAACAATTCCATAACGCGTACGGCGAATACGCTGAGGATCGGCTCGTTGAGGTCGACAACATCCTCGGAGCAGAATCGGCCGCCGACGAGGCGTATCCTAATCTCCGAGCGTTCGTTGAGGATGACCTCTTCGCCTACCATGTTGACACGATGGAGAACACGCCCATCTTTTGGAAACTCAGCACCGAGCGGCTCCTCGCCGACGCGAAAGGCGAAGGTTTCGCGTGCTTTGTCGACTATCATCAACTCGACGCCAGCTTGTTCGACCGTCTGAGCAACCAGTACCTCGAACCGCGGAAGGCCGAACTCCGCGAACGTCGGTCGGCGGCGAACCAGCGTCGAAACAGCGAGTCACTCTCTACGAGCGAACGCGCGGAGGCGACTGACGAATTCGAGTTCTGTTCGAACGCCCTCGAACAGGTCGCCGAATTTGAAGAAGTGATGCAGGAACTTGGCTCCACCAATGAGCGCAAGTTCGATGCAGACGACCGAGAACGTGTCAGCGAGCTGGCTACCAAAGTCGCTGTGTTCCGCGAGGAGACCGCGGATCGAATCGAGACGCTCGAACAACTCCGCGAAATGAACGGCGAGGAGTGGTTCCAAAACACCTTCTCCGATAATTTCTGGAACGCTGTCGACGAATGGCGCGAAGAGTGGGTAGACGCTCTTGAGGAACTCGAACGCGCCTGCGAGGAGTACGCAAAGCCAAGCGACGAGCCCGTTGAAGCCCATCTCGCCGACCTCTTCGACTACTTTAACTGGCGACTCAAGGGCTCGGATCACTACTCCAGCACAGGCATCCTCTTCATGACCTACTACTTTGAGCGTGAGGGGATTGACCTCCTCGACGACGATGGTGACCCCTTCGATAATCTTACCGAGGACGAGGAAATGCTCGCCTCGCTCGCGACGGGCATTGACGACGCATCCGTCCTCGACAAAGAGTATCTCCAACAGATTGCAGAGGAGGAAGATGTCGACGATGTCGATGAGTTACCACCGCTAGCGGAGTTCAAGGCGCTCGCTGAGGAAATCGACGATCGGTGCCAGTCAGTCGATAAACAGATACCTTCGGACTGGAAGAATCGTGCTCTGTCCGAAATCACGACCGCTGGCTATCAGCCCAACCACAAACACGGCGTCGCAATCAATATCACGCCGCTCGCTGACAAGAATGTTGTCCCAGAAATCGTCGAAGACAGAGTGATTTGATCAGGGACAGTATATCTAATGGTAATCAAATAGACCCCAACACAAAGAGGCCACTATTATGAAAATCAGCATTTTCGCCGAAGATGCGGGAACTACGCGGGAGGAGACAGATATACCATTTAAAGAGTTCTATCAGGGTGGATTCCTCACCGTTTCCAGCCTAACCGATCAACTCCACGAATATGGAGACGTTCAGTTACACATCCTATCGGAGCGATTTGGACTTGTCAGAGGTGAAGAGAATGTTGACGAGTATCTTCATCGAGACCAAGCGGCGAGTGAAGATGAAGAAGTTCTAAGCACGATCTTGGAGAGAGCCGCCGATTCAGATGTCGTAGTAATTCTGCTATCTTCGTTGAAATTCGATTCCCTCATACTGGGTTATTGGGAACAGATCGCGGATCGAGCAGAGTCCGGCTCTGTATGGTGTCTTGGTGCTGCGCGAAGTTCCCTCGACGCCATAGATTTTGACCCACTTCGCCAGAAGGGTTGCAAAATAGTCACCTATCAGCGAGTGGGCGTTGCTCGAATCGGGAATGAGACCCGAGAAGAACTTCTGGAACAAGTCGAACAACGGCAGTTAGAATAAACATGCAAGCAAAACAGACCCTCTCCGACGCCGCGAAAGACACTATCCGAAGCGAGTTCGACCGAGCTGAGTCGTCCGACCCGATCGTTCTCTGGTGGGACGACGGGAACTATCTCGAGGACATCATCGAGCAGGCCTGTGACGAACTCGATCTTCACCTAAAGGTCGCCGAGGAGACGCCGCTGGAACTCCGTGCTAATCCTGTCGACGGCGAACAGGTCTGGTACGTCCCACACGTCAAGGAGTCTGAAAACGCCGAGGGCGACTTCGACTGGTTCCGCGACGTCGAGCACACGGGCGGCGAGGTGGAGATGAGCATCGAAGACCTCACCGTCCACACGTTCGAGCGCGGGCAACTCGACGCGTGGGAACTGAAAACCGCGACGCAGGCGGACGACCCCGCAAAGCGCCGCGAGATCGCCCGGATTCTCCACGACCAGCTCACCGGCGGCCAGCTCCCGACGCTCGAACAACTTCGCACGCAGATTGTCACCGGCGGCTACACCGATCCGGTCGCGTTCGTGCTGGAGAACGGTTGGGGCGACATCGACGACAGCCCCGACACCATCGAGCAGATGCAGGACTTGCTGACCAGTGAAGGCGTCGACGCGGCTGACAGCGAGGACGAACCTGCTGGGATCGTCGCGGCGACGCGTCGGTGGGCTGTCGCCGAGTGGCTGATCCACGCCGGCGTCGACGCCGAACGCTTCCCGAGGGAGTTCCGCGCCAAGACGGCCGGCGATCACGACCTCCCCGAACTCAAGTCGTTGTTGAACAACACCACCTCGGCCAGTCTCCTCGCCGACCGCTACCTCGGCGAGGCGATCTGGCCCGACATCGTCGCGGACGTCGACGATCCGTGGGAACTCGCGGACTGTATTGTCGACGCCGCGCTCGAACGCCGCCTCTGGGAGGAGTGGCAGGCGTCCTTCGACGCCGGCGACTACGAGACGTGTCTTGAGCGCGCCGAGGCGCGGTACGACGCTCTCCTCGGGAGCGAGGATTTCCGCGGCACCTACCGCGGAGCCTACGGCCCGGACAGCCCGTGGACGCGGACGTGGGAACAGGCTGCGGAGATCGCTCGCCTCGCGCACCAGCTCGAAACGTGGGACGAGAGCGCCACCGACGACGTCGTCTCGCTGTACGCCGACCCGGACGACGGCACGTGGCAGATCGACAACGCGGTGCTCAATCTCGTCGTCGCCGGCGAGCCCGAGACCGACCTTCCCGACGAACACCCCGCGACCGCCGGGCTCGACGACCTCCGTACCCAGCTCCAGTCGGAATACGTCGAGTACCTCGAAGACCTCGGCGACCTCGTCACGGAGACCGTCAAAGCCGGCGCCCCCTTCGTCGACGAGGATCACTCCTACCAGTTCTTCACAAAGGAGTCCGACGGCCTCGAAAGCGGTCAGACGATTGCGCTGTTCGTCATCGACGCCCTTCGGCTCGACCTTGCCCGTCGCCTCGCTGATGAATTGCGTGACTACGTGGCGACGCTTCCGTCCGATGCCCCCGAGTTCGCTATCGACGAAGACGTCTGGCTCGGAACGCTTCCCTCGGAGACCGAGTTCGGGAAGGCCGCACTCACGCCGGGAGAGATTCAGATGTTCGACGTCTCGCTGGTCGATGGTGAGTTACAGCCGCTGCGAAACAATCGTCGCGTGACGACCAATCGCCGCGAGTCGCTGTTGGGCGGCGACGGCTGGACGGTCACTCGCGAGGAGGACGACGGCTGGCAATCGACGCGTGTCGCCTACTTCAAGAACGACATCGACGACATCGGCGAGAAGGAACTCAGCGACCTCGAGGCGATGCTGGCCCGACGCGTCGACTCGCTCGCGGAGTTCATCGGCGCAAAGCTCGAACAGGGCGAGTGGGATCAGGCCTACGTCCTGACCGACCATGGGTTCGTACTGCTCCCGGACAACGCATCGCCGGAGAGGATTTCGCGGCCGACGGAAGCGTCCGACTCCGGGCGCCGATGGATTGCCGGAGAGGATGTGGACGGGGATTCACCCGGCGTGCTACTCGACTCCAGCTCACGACTGGGGTACCTCGACGCCAACGTCAGTATCCTTGCGAGTCCACTCAAGCGGTTCAGAAAGCAGGGGCTCGGCGACGCGCGGTTCTATCACGGCGGATTGCTCCCTCAGGAGTTCGTGCTCGACTTCATCAGCATCACGCAGGGTTAATCTCTCGAACTTCGCATCTATGTCATCACAAGAAATCGAAGAAGCGACCACCGCAATCCGGAGCCAGATCGTCGACTTTCTGACCACGCTCGATGACCAGATGGACGATCCGCGGCTCAGTGAGATCGTCGAGGCAGCCGGCACACTTCAGAGCAAGAATCTTGGCCAAACACCCGAGCGGTGTGTCGAAGATGCTCTCATCTGGCCGATTCTGGAGACGCTCGGCTACGAGTACACACCACGGCCGTACTATCCCGTCGGCGATAGCGATGAACAGCCGGATTTCCGAATTGACAATCTCTCTGAGACGGTAATCGGAGAGAACAAATCGGTCAACAACTTCGAAACCGCGAAGGGTGACATCGAGGGGTACCTCGACTCACGTCGCTACGAGTACGGACTCTCGACTGACGGATTCCGGTGGGGAATGTACGCTGTCGAAACGGATGAACGCGGGCGGGCAGACCTCGTCACCGTTGTTGAAGAGCAAAATATCGCACCAGCGGTACGACGGATTGCCCGCAAGCAAGGTTTAGTCAGTTACACCGATGAGTTACAGGACAACAGTACCGTTGAAGGAGTGCTGGGAGACTTCTACCAGACGTTCAATCACTACGGTGTCCGGCGAGCTATTGGGGGACTGACTGAGTTTTACGACCTCTACCTGGAGGTGACTACCGGTGGCGGTGAGTACCAGCAGCTGGATGCTGCGCTTGTGGACGCAATCGAGCAGCCACCAGATGCCTCACAGTCTGAAAAACTGGCCTTCGTGACACTACTCGTTGATCGACTCGCCTTTGTGAAACTGCTGGCAGATCGCGGGATCCTCGACAGTGTCGCACTCCACGCACAGTGGAGCGAGCATACTCAGGGGCTCAATCGCTTCCGGGGCAGCTTCTACTCTCAATACCTCCAGCCGTTGTTCTACGATGCCCTTTCAACTCCAAAACAGCAGCGCGACGCCGAACTCCCCGAGATGTTCAGCGACGTACCGTATCTCGGTGGAGGATTGTTCGAGTCGATACTGCCGGCCGAGCGTGCCTTCGACGTTCCTGATTCGGTAATGAAGCCAGTCCTCACGCAATTCCTCGAGAACGAAGAACGGACGTTGGTCAACGAAGCCGCCGCGGGTTCCATTCTGGAGACGTACACCGAGGAGTTTGAGAGTCAGGCACTGGCTGGACAGATACCACAGTATTACGCCGACATCGTAGATGCCTACGGTGTAGAAATCGAGTACGTTGAGTCGGAGATCGAACGTACCCTACGGTCGTTCGCCGGAACCGAGGCCCGATAATGCGCGCACTGGCAATCTTGAAGACGGCGTGTGGTCTTGACACAGACATCACTCGATGACGAACTCTACCCAGTTTTCTCCGGGCCAACGGGTGATCCTCAACGGCGCGCCGGCTGAAGTAATCAAAACCCAAACAGTCGGGGAGATCGAGTATCTCAGAGCATACATCGACGGCGAGGGTGCCAAGACGGTCTGTCTCGACGATGTCGAGATTCAACCGCATCGATCCGGACTCGAGGAACTGTCCAATCAGCGAATCGGTGATCTTCATCCTGATCACGATGCGGTCTCGGCGCAGTGGTTCGACCTCCACACGCAAGCAACGAAACTCAAGCTCGCCCACGAGCAGGGACAGCTCCTGAGCATCTCGAACTCGCTCGTTCGACTGGAGCCCTACCAGCTTGACGCCGTCAACTGGGTGATGCAGAAGCTTCGCCAGCGGGCGCTCATCGGCGATGATGTCGGGCTCGGGAAAACGATCGAGGCCGGACTCATCCTGAAGGAACTCGCCGCCCGGAATCGCGCCGACCGCGTCCTGTTCGTCGTTCCCGCGCACCTCCAGAAGAAGTGGATCCGAGATATGGATCGCTTCTTCGACGTCGATCTCACCGTCGCAGACCGGGCGTGGGTCGACGGTGAACGTCGACGGCTCGGCGAGGAAGCCAACATCTGGAACCAAGACCAGCAACAGCTCGTCACCAGCATGGCGTTCCTACGACAGGACGAGTTCCGACCCGCACTCCGGGATGCGTTCTGGGACGTCGTCGTGATCGACGAGGCACACAAGGCTGCAAAGCGAGGGGAATCACCGAGCAAGACAGCGAACATGGTTGATACCGTTACGGGGAACTCCGACTCGCTGCTGCTGCTCAGCGCGACGCCCCACGATGGGAAGGGTGAGGCGTTCCGCTCACTGGTCGAGTACATCGACCCGTTCCTCGTGGCCGAGAACCGGGACCTCTCACAGGAGACCGTCGATCGCGTCATGATCCGTCGCGGGAAGACCGACATCTACGACGAGGATGGTGAACGCGTCTTCCCGGACCGGGAGGTCAACTCGGTCTCGGTCTCGATGACGCACGACGAGCGTCAGTTCTACCGCGCGGTCACCGACTACGTTAAAAACGTCTACAACCGCTCGGAGAAGCTGAACAAACCCGCTGTCGGGTTCGCGATGGCGCTCATGCAGAAACGGCTGGTGAGCAGCGTGGGCGCGATTCACGCGACACTCCGTCGACGACTGGATGACCTCCTCGGGGAGGAGGCGGCAACAGATGGCCTTTCCGAGGAAGCGCGAGCCTACCTCGATGGCGAGGATCTAGATGAGGACGACAAGCAAAACGCGGAAGACGAGATCGGCGGTCTGACCGTCACCAGCACCGACGAACAGCTCCAAGAAGAGATCGACACACTCCGCGATCTCGTCTCGCTGGCGGAGGATTTACCGGTCGACTCCAAGGCCCAGAAGGTCAGGCGATTCATCTCGCAGCTCCTCGAGGAACAACCAGACGAGAAACTTCTGTTGTTCACGGAGTATCGAGATACACTCGACTATCTCCTCGATTACGTCGAAGACGAGCCGTGGGCCGACGAAATTCTCAAGATTCACGGCGATGTGGACAAGGACGAACGGGCGCGGATCGAAGACGAGTTTAACCACGGCCAGTCGCGACTCCTGTTTGCGACCGATGCGGCGAGTGAGGGGATCGACCTTCAGCACAGCTGCCACATCATGGCCAACTACGAACTCCCGTGGAATCCGAACCGGCTCGAACAGCGGATCGGCCGCATCCATCGCTACGGACAGGAGGAGGAGGTCAAGGTCTGGAACTTCCTCTTCGACGACACCCGCGAGAGCGAGATCTTCGAGATGCTTCAAACCAAGGTCGAGGAGATCCGCTCTCAGCTCGGAAACACAGCGGACGTACTCGGCATCCTCGACGACATCGACGTGGACTCGCTCATCATGGAGTCCATCGAGAACGACGAACCACCGAGTGCGACCAAAGAGGAACTTGAGGAGATGATCGAAGAGCGTCAGCGAACGCTCGAGGAGTGGTACGAGCGGAGCCTCGTCGATACGAGCACGTTCGACGCGGAGAGTCGCCGGCAGATTCAGGAGGTCGTCGACGAGTCAGCCGACGTCTACGGGAGCGAGGGTGACATCCGCGCGTTCTTCGAGCGAGCAGTCGAAGCCTTCGGAGGCGAATTCGAGAAACGCGGTACCAACCTGTATCAAGCCGAGTTGCCGGACGGAATCAATTCACCCGGCCAAAATACGACCTTCGGCCCGTTCACGTTCGACCGCGACTTCGCGATGGATCACGAGGACATAACCTACCTCGCTCCGGACACGGACGTCCTGCAACGCCTCATGGCACGCGTGTTGGAGGACGAGCGCGGTGAGGTCGGACTCAAACTGCTGCCGTTCGTCGACACACCGGGGATCACCTACAACTATCGCGTGGCATTTGAGGACGGCACTGGCGATGTGATTCGCGAGGAGACCATCCCCGTCTTCGTGGATGCTGCGCAAGAGGACGCTCAACAGGCGCTCGGTGAGCGTGTCATCGAGGGCAACTCGGTAGCAGCAAAACCCGACGTCGACGACCTTCGGACGGTTCTCGATGCTCAATCCGACTTAGGGACGGCTGCCGACCGGTATGTGAGCGTGCGGGTCACCGAGATCAAGAACCAGCTTCAGGAAAAGCGCCACAAGGAGACCGCTCGAGAGCTGGAGAACCTTGAGGAGTACGCACAGGCGGAACGAGAACGAATCGAGTCCTTCATCGAAGAGTACGAGCGTAAAGCCGACGCCGGCTCGGATATGGACATCGCGATCCGTGGCCAACAAGAGCGTCTCGAACAACTTGAGGACAGAATCGAGACGCGTCGCGAAGAACTCCGGCGTCGAGAGCAGATCATCTCCCTTGCGCCCGAGGTCGAGAACTACTGTCTCACGCTGCCTCTTTGAATTTCAACCTATTCAGAGCTGACGTATCACGACACACTCGAAGGGCCGTTTTCGCGTTTGTGTACACGGATCTCGGAACCAATTCCTTATGTAGCACACTAGAGATTAAAAGATCAAGTTGATACATAAGACGGAGAGAATGAACAGCCACCCCAAGTGTTGAGCGTGAACCGGCCCGTCGTATGGTTAGAATGGTCTCTTAGCGATATTGTACAGACTCTTGTCGCAGGTGACGACAGCAAACGAGTATGTTGACCAGTTTCGACGTACCCTCTAGATTACTAGCGACATGGTTGAGCCACATTTGAGGATTAGGGCCGAAAGGCCGGTCGCGTTAAGTTAGAGGATGAGGCGCTCGACTTCAGAGTGTCTATGGCCGAAACCGAGCGCCTCAGCGAACGTATCGCGTGGATTGACTTGTCGTTTGTGGAGCGAGATCGAACGCCGCGATGGGCGATTGAAGTAGGGATCCGCTGTCACTTGGCCGGTATGTCACTTCGTGAGGTAAGTAAGCATCTCGAAAGGTTTGGGATCGTTCGGAGCCACGTCGCGATCCATAACTGGGTTCATAAAGCCGATCTACAGCCGATCTCGACCGTCTCAGAGGATCAACTCGCGGTTGACGAAAAGATGATCCGCCTCCACGGCCAGAAGTTCTGGCTGTACGGCGCGGTTGATCCACAGACGAACGAGATCCTTCACGTGAGTCTCTATCCGACCGCAAATAAACAGACGACGCGATGGTTTCTCACCGAGCTCCACCGGCGTTACCAGCTCGATAACGTGGAATTTCTCGTCGATGACGCAGACTATCTCGGATCTGTTCTCGCTGACGACGGCTATCGATTTCAAGTCATTCGACATGGAAATCGGAATGCCATCGAACGTGTCTTTTGGGAAATAGAACGACGAACATCATCGTTTGCGAATAGTTTCAGCAATGTCGCGTTAGAGACAGCTCAAAATTGGCTCGAAGCCCTCGCCGTCTACCACAATTCACGCCAAACTTAACGCGACCGAAAGGCCGAAATCTGGCACTACTGCCGATCGTCCAGCACGATTTCAGTGATATACGCCGACGACCGACGTGGTTATCGCCTCAATCCCAGCGGCCATCAAGCCCACTCATCGAGTTGTTGAGAACCTCCTATTTCATCTGGTGAAATAGATATCGAACTAGTGATATTACGGCGAGTTGGCGTACAAGATGTACAGCGCGGGTCATACACGGCCCTTCTCAAAACAGGGTGTCTGCTAGGGTACTGCAGTATTGGGCGTTGTCCTCGTCTTTGTGATGCGGGTTCGGGACGACATCTCCGTCCACCTGAAGCTTCTGTGTTCCGTCGGTGTCCGTGGTGATGCGGGCGGTGTACCAGATCACGCCATTCAGATTATCGTCGAGGAGTGACCATCCTTGGAGGGCGTCATCTGCGTCGCGGACGGGGCGGTCATCGACGGCTTGGCCTGTGTCAGTATCGTACGTTAATTGGATTTTCAATGAGCCGTAGAGTGAGGCGATGATCTCTTCGGGGAAAATCTCTGATTGTGTGATGTCGAGCGCGATGAAGACCAGTTCGCTGGTGAGCTCAGCGCTGCCCGCGTAGTCGGATTTGAATTTATCAGCAATCTTGTTATACGCGGTGTTCGGGATGCCGAGCGCCCTGTTTGCGACTTTGAGATTGCGCCAGGTCTGGGGCGTTCGGATTTCGATGTAGTTGCCGTCAACGACGACGTCAACGTCTTTCTCCAGTTCGTTCCCTGTTTGGTGGTCGTGAAGCGGCACGTCAATGTCATAGGACAGGCCCTGGGTGTCGAGCCAGAGTAGGAATCCAATTTCACTCAGTGTCGACTCAAAGGCGTCACCGAGCAGCTGCTGTTGTTTCGCCGAGGGGATGCGACGCCAGTTCTCCTCAAGGAACTGGAGGTATGTTTCGGCGTCGTTCTGCAACAGGTTGAGCATCGGATGATACGTTCCCTGGTCAAGTTTCCGTGTTAACCGGCGATGGAAGTGGGCCTTGAGCTGCGGGTATTCGTCGAGCCGGGTAAGCGTGCTTTGTTCGTATTCCCGGTTGTCAAGATGGTCGTTGAGCACGTTGTAGAGGTGGTAATACACCTCCTTGTTATGATGCTCGTCATCATCCGGCTCCTGCTCGATTAATGCGCGGTCTACTGAGCGGACAAAGGCTGGTGCGTCGAGCGATGTGAGGAAATCGGCGATTGTGGTTGCTGTCGACCGTTCATAGGAGGTAGCGAAGAAGAGCTCGCCGACCGCCTTCTGTAGCAGTTGAAGCATGACACGGCGATGAGCGGTATCGTACTGATCGATTACGAGGTCAACAAGCTGTGCCGGGTTATCTTCCCCGGCGGCGAATACTGTTTCAACGGCATGGAACGCCGAGGGGAATGTATCAATACGGTCGAATACGGCGGAGAGAATAGCATCGTTCTCGTCCGCGATGTGGTCCACAAGTTGCTTAGCTGTGGTGAGCCGATGCTCGCTGAGCGTGACCGTGAAATCGGCCAGCTGGTCTGTCATGTCGGCGAAATCCGTGTAGAGATAGTGGACGGGGATGTCATCGACGGTGTCTTCCGCCATACCGTGTTCTGCGAGCGCGAGATAATCTGCGAGATGATCGTGCTCAATGTAGCGGCCGTACTGCTGGAGAATTTGGGGTACATAGTCGGGGTTGGTTCTCCCGATTTCGAGGGTATGCTCCCACAGGTCGGAGTTGGCGATGAAGACTGCTGTATTCGCCTGGAGGACGTAGCCGTGAAATTCGGGGTCGTCAGCCAGCTGGACCAGCGAATCCACGAGTTTCGGTGGGAGTTCTGTGTCTTCGAACGTGGCCATCAGGCCGCGTATCCCGGCCTTGACCTTGGTCTCCTCGTGGCTCTCTAGTAACCGGCAGAGTTCGTTCGTTGCGTCATCGCGGGGGAGGCCCGCGAAGACCGGGCCGATGATGGGGTGGGTCCAGTCCTCAATGTCAACTGGGAGTTCGCTGTAGAGTTCCTGCGCCAAGTCTGGATTATCCTGCATTCTCTCCCTGAATACAGTGTAAAATTTGCCCCAGGCGAGATCAGCGTCGATATGGGGCGAGAGACGTTCGAGATTCTCAGCGAACTCAGGACCGGTGTCAGCGGTGTCGAGCGTTAGTCTGATGACGAGAGGGAAATACGCGAACGGGTCATCGATGATCCAGTCGAATAGGTTGTCGCACTGTTCCTGTGTGAGATGGTCGTGATGGTTGTCCCACCACGCTATGAGGTCGTCGCGGTGATGACTGTGCGCATCGACCTCTTCGTAGATCTCATCCATCTCCCTTCTTACTAGCAGGATAGTTACCGCTTGTTTTTAAAAACCCGCCACAGTCATCGGCGACAGCAGGGACAGCATAGAACTCGCCGCGGGCCAGGACCCGTAGGGCGCCGTAATAAACATTGTCACGCGAGTCACGAAAGACCGGCCGTACAGCCTGATGACCGACTCCTGACCCGGCCCGATTCAACTCACTCGCAACACTGCAGAGCCCCATTTCGATTCGAGGTTTCATCTTATCTCCGCCTAGACGGAGCCTCACCCGACACGACCGTAGGGCGAGTCGCGATGCGACCATTCTGCTGAGTCAATGCTCTAAGTCTTACACTGGCTGACCTACCAACTCCTGAGTATATACTGCTGTTTCACTACCTCTCTGTGAGGGACAGCCGATCTCAAAGAGCGTTGAGAAGGTAGTGGTTTACACGGAACCGCAAAAACACCCACTTGTTTAAGTTAGTGGCACGTCCTCGAAAACATGAGCGAAAACGGACCCGCAACCGCGGCGATCTACGCCCGGGTCTCGACGTCGGATCAGGACGTGTCTCGGCAGCTCAACGAGACGCGTGAACACTTGGATCGTCTCGGTGTCAAAGACGTCGAGGAGTATCCGGAGATCGTCTCCGGCGCCGCTGACACCGACACTCGCGAGGTCTACAACCAACTCCTCGATGATGTCGAGAGTGAGGAGTTCGACCTCGTGGTCGTTCACGAGATTAGCCGACTCTCCCGGCTCGGCCCGACTGAGATTCACGAATTCATTCAGCACTGCTTGGAACACGACACCGGCGTTGAGGCCCTCGACGTCGGCCTGAAGATTCACGTCGACGACGGCGAGCTCCAGCAGACAATATACAGCATGGTCGCTCGGTTGATGGGCGACCTCGCCCAGATCGAACACCAACAAAAGCTCCAGCGGATACGGTCTGGCGTCCGCGCTGCACAGTCTGCCGGAAAGTGGACTGGGAGACCACCTGCGGGGTTCGTTGTCGAAGATGGCTACCTCCGCGTTGATCCCGCCGAATTCCTACATACCCGCGAGGCCCTCGTCCGCGTCGACCGCGGTGAGTCGTTCGCGAGTGTCGCCGACGACACCGGCATCGCTGAGTCGACGCTCCGGAGCCTCCAACAGGATCGCCGCGACCTTTACCTCGGCAGCGAGGCCGAGGACAAGCGCGTCGACGACGCACTCACCGATGTCCGCCCGCTGGAGGATGCGCGGGCCGAGGATCCCAATCTCGAAGAACTGCGCGAACGCGTCGAGCGGCTGGAGGAGGCCACCGATATCGACCCCCACTGACGCACACCCTACCTCCTCAAACCCGAGTCGTGCGTATGTGTCGAATTAGCTCTATTAAAACTCTCAACCGGCGATCTGTCCTCAACCATTTGCTGAATATAGAGTGCGAATCGGCCGTGTACTATCTATCAACCAGGTGGGTTCGCCAACAGTACGAGCACGTAACAATCCTATCCAGCAAAGTCGTCAACTGCTGGCTGTATATAATCTAACTCACGGAGCCGGTCGAGCAACTCATCGTCGGAGACTGCTTCGCTGACTGCCATACTCAGGTCTTCGTTACGCTGTTCAAGGACACTGAGAAGTTGTCTCGCAGTCCTAAGTTTGTAACTTGCGTCCGGGTTGTCCACATCCTCTTGAACCTCTCCTAACAGCTCCTTCATCGTCGTGAGCACATCCACTGCCATGAGTTAACTAGGAGGACGAGTGTCATATAGATAACTGGTGATGGCCCACGGACCGGCACTCGGCGAGCGAAGGGCTTTGTCCGGTGACACCGAAGCGCACCACATGAGCAGAGCCGTTTCCGTCGCCACGGCGTTTCTCGTCGGTGTCTGTGTGTTCGCGTGGCTCGCAGGGCCAGTGCTGGAGGCTCGGTTCGGTGCTGAGGCGTTGTTGGTCGCCTATGGGGCCGTAGCCGCTGGAACTGTGGCCACGACGTACGTACTCGTCCGTCGGGTCGACGCCCGGCTTTCGGGAGGAGAGACTAGCGGAGACGAACCGACAACCGCCAACGAGGTCGACACGGCCGACAACGATGGGCGAAACGCGAACGCTGGCGAGGACGAGACGCTGACTGTCCGGCTCGACGATCTGGACGATCTCGACGTGGAACGAGAGGTTCGACAGCTGAAGGCCGAACGCTCTGGCGGTGATGAGGACTGACGCGTCGTTCATCGACTCACCACGAGATGCTCGATCCCACCACGCGAAACGCTTCGGTATCGAAACGAGCTATCGACTCTCCAAGCAAAGTATTGCGACGACCTCGACACAGAATCCGGTCGTACGGCTGCTGTACGTCGTGGTGAGCTTGTTTTATAGAACGTCTGGCGGCATCCGTCTTTAGCTTGATATAGGTGCTAAGCACCTACCCTCAACGAGTGAAATTCTCAAACCAAGCGAAGTCGGGTAGGGTAGTTCACAACAATATATATGTAATTTATGCTTGAGCGCTGGGTATGAGCCTCATACCTAATTGTATTTGTCGCGTTTAGCGACCAGAAATGATACGACGACACAACACCGGCCCGTTAGCTACCATTCGCCGTCCAGAGTACACCGGTAAAAACCGGTGTACCCCTTGTACAGTGGTAAACCTCATTATTGCGGCCGGAGTGGCAGGTGCGACAGGGCTTGTTTCCCTCCCTCTGGGAGTTGCCGTCGCAATGGTCTCGGTCGCCGCAATCTATTTGCGTGGCTACCTAGTCCCTGGAACTCCTGAACTCACGAAGCGGTACCTACCCGAGTATGTACTCGCATTATTTGGGAAGGCTGACGCTCCAGTACCTTCTACGGGCATGACATTCGACACGGTCACGTTCCTTGAGCGTAACGGAGTTCTTGAGGATATGGGTGATGACGTAGCCCTTACGCCCGAATTTAAACGTCAGCTTGGCACTACAGCACTCGAAATCGACATCAACACAGGGATGACGGCTGCTGCAGCAGACCTGCTCGATGTCAACCCCGATCGCGTGTCGTTCGTCGGTGAGGATGGGTCGTGGCGCGTTTTGGTGGATGAGTCAATACGCGGCCGGTGGGAGTCGCGAGCAGCGTTCGTCGCCGACCTCGCTGCCTATCAAGAGCTCTCAACGTGGACCGATGAGTGGGCGTTGGTTCCAGAAGCTGCCCGCGGACAGACGCTCTCAGCGATCCGGGCGTGCCTCGATTTCTGTCCAACATGTGGGGGTACAATACAACTCGGCACTGAGCTGGTAAGCTCCTGCTGCCGCGAGTATGAAGTGGTCGCTGCGACCTGTACTGAGTGTAACGCCCGCCTCTTCGAAATGAACGCACACGCAGTCGAGACCGCCAAATAGTTTTCACAATTGAGTAACTTTTCGTTTGTATCGAACACGACCAGCTTAGGGTACCTCACTTCCTGAGGATTTCAACAGATCAGATGCTCTGTTGAATCCGCAGAAGGCGTCGGGATCGGGTTATTCTATGCCCGATTCAGAGCCGCTGCCGAGAGAATTTGGAGACGGAATCTTGGCAGAGAGCGAGAGGATCAATATCACCGGATGGAGCGATCCAATTCATCGCCGATCAAGAGCGGAATAAAGGCTCTTTCAGATATTGTATCCCCGTGCCATCATCGGATTCAACAGTGCAGAGTCCTAATACTATGGGGCTAGCAGTCGGCGCTGCGGCATGGTCAGTTATTTTTGAACAGCCGGGACCGGAGGTGTTCGCCACGCCCCGATATGCGGAGCCGTGAGGCAAACAACTGGTAAATCGTTGAGAGAGCAAAAACACATAAAAAAAGCGTTGCCGGAACTAAGGGGTCGATAGCGGCGAATCCAGGGATCAGAGCGAGCGATGCAACAGTAAAAAAGAGTCCAAGAATGCCTAACACTCGGTAGTACTCTCCCCAGGTCATGCCTAGGACTGTGGTAATATCCATATATCGCCTAACCTGCCTTGCTCCCGGACACGCCGACACAGTCTTTCGGTCAGGATCGTACTCAACGAGCCCGAGTTCGTGCATCTTCGGGAGGTGGGTCTGGTGAAGTGTGTTAGTGACACTCTTTCGAAGCGGTCGCGGCGCAGGGTGGTATCCGGCCTCAGCCGCGGCGATTGCTTCGGAGAGTTCACGTAGCGACATCGGTTCCGTTTGACCCCACAACTCGGTGAGCGCCTCGCGCCGACGAGAATTGCTCAGGACTTGATACACTTCTACCTCTGGAAGGACAGTCCGTTGAAACATCAGCGGCAACGACGTATCATCAGCCCATATGTATGGACTACTTACCGTGCGCCCTCAGAGTGGCACGCTCTCCATACCAAAGTCCTCGCAGCGGTATACAACCTCTACTCAACCGGTATGACTTACGGACTAGACTGGTATGGCCAGCCTAAACACTGGTAGGTGATTGGTGCTGAATCCCTCTTTGGCGGTAACGGAATACTTCAAAACAGGTGTTTTAGGGTCTAAGACCTTCAATCAGCGCATGACTAATACCGAATCCCGTCTGGTGTGAGGTAGCCTAATCGGACTGGCGGCCTGTAGTGGCTCGTCGCCCGATGGGAACCCAGACTAATGACAGACGACAACAACCCGAAACTGTACGACCTTTCCCGCCGCCGCGTACTCGCCGGCCTCGGTGCTATCGGCATCGCCTCCGCGGGCGCAGGCGTTGGCACTTCTGCGTACTTTAGCGACGAGGAGAGTTTCGAGGACAACACGCTGACGGCCGGGACGCTCGACCTCTCCGTACAGGCAAACGTCTACGAGTATCAGGGCGCCGCGAACGAGGGCGGACAAGCCTTCGGCGGCGTCCAGAACGGCCAGGCACCGACGGTCAGCCAGCAACTCGACGACGTCAAGCCCGGCGACTACAGCTGTGGGTCGTTTTGCTTTTCGATCGTCGACAACCCCGGCTACATCTGGGCCGGCGGCGAACTAACCGAAAATGACGAGAACGGACAGCCCGAGCCCGAGCAGGCGATCGATTCGACTACCGGCGCCGGCAACGGCGAGCTCGCGGACGCGATCGAGGTAACGCTGTTCTACGCTGACCCGAGCTTCGACCCGAGCGAGAAGGATCGTCCGAGCGAATCGCAGTTCGACAACGTCCTCTTCGAGGGGACGCTCCGGGAGACGCTCGCGTACCTCGGCACCGGCGTTCCGCTTGACGCCGACCCCGACTCGGCTGGTCGGCAGGCTTTCACCGGTACGCCGGAGGAGAGCTTCGACGAGGATGTCTGTCTCGCATTCGCGTGGGAAGTGCCCACCTCGGTCGGCAACGAGATCCAGAGCGACTCCGTCGCGTTCGATCTCACGTTCCTGGCACAACAGGAACGCCACAACGATGGCAGCCAGGTTCCGTTCGCTGACACGGTTCTCCAGACGGATCCCGACCCCACCGGTAACTACTTCCTGACCGCCTCGGTGAACTCCGGTCCGGTCACGGTAGTCCGCGTCGATGTTGATGACAGCGTCTACGCTGGATTCCCCGCAAATCCCAACAGCTACCAGCTGGAGGTCAACATCAATGTCGACAACGACGCAGGTGGCCTCGGAGACAGTCCGAACGATGACTTCCGACTCGGGTACGCGGGCCCGCAGGCGGATCCGAGCGACGTCAACGGCCCCAACGCCGGGGGGTATCTCCGTCGGAGGCTTTCCAACGGCACGTTCGGTGATGTCTCCGGCAGCCAGATATCCGGGTTTACCGCCATCGAGTCCCCTGACCAGCGGACGTACACGTTCATCATCGACTGGAGCGCGATGGCCGCCGACGCGGACGTGCCCGAACTGCCGGGCGTCCCCTCGGCGATCGTCATCAACGAAGTGTTTGCCACCGACGGTGGCGGCCTCTCCAGCAGCGGCATCCCAAGCAACCAGTTGATCGTCAATCCGTCGGGGACGCTGACGATCTGAACCACGACCGGCCACCGGTCGGCCGATCGGGCCGTCCGATCCGACTCTCATAACAGAAAATCCAACTCCAACCCAATGACAACCGAACTACAACGATACACCCTCTCACGCCGCAAGATGCTCGCCGGCCTGGGTGCCGTTGGGCTCGCTTCCGCTGGCAGCGGCCTCGGCACGAGCGCGTTTTTCTCCGACGAGGAGACGTTCGGAGACAATACCTTGACCGCCGGCGAGCTCGATCTGAAGGTCAGCTGGCAGCAGACCTACACGGGCCTCAACAGCACGAAGCCGGGGACGCTCGCGGCCGCGTTCGAGGTCCTTGACCGCAACGACGGCCGGATCCCGCTCGACGATCGCGAGCCGTTTATGGGATTCGCGGCGGGCGAGACCGATTCCGAACGCGACTGTCTCCCCGGGGAGACGACGCTCGACGTGGGTTTCGCGTAGGAACTCCCCTTCGGAGTCGGCAACGAGATCCAGGGCGACACGCTCGGCTTCGACCTCGGATTCTACACCGAACAGTGCCGCCATAACGACGGCTCCGGCACGAACACGACGACCTGAGCCGAACCACGGCGCCGACTCCGACCCACACCGGTACCACGGGGGTTCGACTCCCCCGGTGGGTACTTTCCTTCCACCGAGGCTGGGAAACAGGAATCGAACACAAACGACCGACACACAAGACAACAATGACACAAGACGACGAACTACAGCTGTACAACCTCTCCCGCCGCCGCGTCCTCGCGGGGCTCGGAGCGGTCGGCATCGCCTCCGCGGGCGCCGGTCTCGGGACCAGCGCCTTCTTCTCCGACCAGGAGGAATTCACGGACAATACGCTCCAGGCCGGAACGCTCGACCTGAAGCTCGACTACAAAGCGACCTACTTCGGCGGCCCGGGGCGGCTCGACGCGGTCAAGGCTATGGACTACCCCGACGCCGAGGAGATCCTCGAAGACGGCGAACCGACGGGCCGGTACCTCCTCGCCCAGGCTCCCTCACCCGAGGACGAGCAGGCGTGGGAGGACCGCGTCCAGGGCGAGGCGTTCGACTTCTGCAGCCCCGACGCCGACGAGTTCCTCGTCAACGGCGACGGGATCCCGATGTTCACCCTCTCGGATGTGAAGCCCGGCGACTCCGGGGAAGTCACCGTGAGCATCCACATCTGCGACAACCCCGGCTACCTCCGGATGGTGGGCGACATCACCAACAGCGCCGAGAACGGCCAGACCGAGCCCGAACTCGAAGCGGAGGGCGAGGACACCGACGGACTCGGCGAACTCGCCGACGCCATCGAGGTCTGCGTCTGGTACGACGAGGACTGCGACAACGTCTTCGAGCCGACCGGCACGGGCCAGCAGAACGAACTGGAAGTCGCACTCGTGAGTGACACGTCAGGATCCATCACGGAGAGCGAACTCGCTCAGCTCAAGACCGCAGGGAAGGACTTCGTCGACAACCTCTCGATCCCCGATGAAGCGGCGGCGATATCGTTCGCGGCGTCCGCGTCCTTAGACCAAGAGCTGACGACGAACTACCAGGCTGTCAAGGACGCTATCGACACCTACGACGACTCGGGGTCGACGAATATGTCGGCCGGCATCTCGACCGCGGAGACCGAACTGCTTACCGGAACGAACGCAACCGCTGGCGCATCGAAGGTCATGATCCTGCTGTCGGACGGCTCGCCCAACAGCGACAGCGCGGCCACGGCCGCGGCGAACAGCGCCAAGAGCAACATCCGTATCTTCACCATCGCGCTCGGGTCCGGCGCCGACGAGGTGTTCCTCGAGAGCATCGCGTCCTCGTCCGACGACGCGTTCGTCGCCCCCGATGGTGCGGATCTGGACACGGTCTACGCGGAGATCGCCCAGATCGTCCTCGACGGCGAACAGAAGATCGCGGAGGGGACGATGGCCGAAGTGTTCGCCCAGCTCTCGGAAGGCGTGCTCCTTGACGGGAACCGGCAGGAGGAGGGCGACCAGCCGTACCCCGGCGCGACCACCCAGTGTATCGGGTTCGAGTGGGAGCTCCCCTTCGAGGTCGGCAACGAGGTACAGTCTGACTCTGTCGGCTTCGACTTCGGCTTCGAGGTCGAGCAGTCCCGGCACAACGAGACGCCGTTCACGACGCCCGAACCGACGCCGACCGGAACGCCCGTCGGCAACAACACCCCACAGCAGAGCTGAGACGGCCCGTCGGACTCGGCTCACAGGGAGCTCGACACGACACTCCGGACGCGGCCGACCCCGTGCGTTGCGGGCGTCGTCAGGATCGACCGCTACGAGTATGGACACTGTACCGGTCTGGAATCAGCGGCAACCACGTATCATCAGCGCATATGTATGGACTACTTACTGTACATCCCCAGAGTGGCACGCTCTCCATACCGAAGTCCTCACAGCGGTATACAACCTCTACTCAACCGGTATGACCATCCTAAACACTGGTAGGTGATTGGTGCTGAATCCCTCTTTGGCGGTAACGGAATACTTCAAAACAGGTGTTTTAGGGTCTAAGACCTTCAATCAGCGCATGACTAATACCGAATCCCGTCTGGTGTGAGGTAGCCCAATTGGACATGGCGGCCTGCGGTGGGTCGTCGCCCGATGGGAACCCAGACCAATGACAGACGACAACAACCCGAAACTGTACGACCTTTCCCGCCGCCGCGTACTCGCCGGCCTCGGTGCCGTCGGCATCGCCTCCGCAGGAGCAGGCGTTGGCACATCTGCGTTCTTCAGCGACCAGGAGGACTTCGAGGGGAATGAACTGACTGCGGGCGAGCTGGACATGCTCGTGGACTGGGAGGAACACTACTATGACGGCTCGGCCGGGCGTGAACTCGTCGAGCTCGTTCCTGAGGACGAGATCGACATCCTCGACGACAACCAGTACATCCTCCCCGCGGTCGACAACCCGGATGCGCGCTCTATTGCGCTCCGGTTCCTGGGCGATGGGACCTTCCAAGAGAACAAAGATGCCTTTTGGGAAGCCACCTCGATCGAGGCGCTCCCCGACAGCGACGACGACGGGATCCAGGATGACTTCACCGACGATCAAGTCTGTAACGGCGAGGCTGGCCTGACCGACGTGGGCAACGCGGACGCCGAAACCCGCGGGGAAGGTCTCTTCTCACCCAACCGGACGAGCAACGACGTGACCACTCCGGGCGACCCGCTGATCAACTTGGGCGACGTCAAGCCCGGTGACTTCGGCGAGGTCACCTTCTCGTTCCACCTGTGTGACAATCCCGGCTACGTTTGGATGAACGGTATGCTGAACGAGGAGTTCACAGGCGAGGGGATCATCACCGAGCCCGAGCGTAACGACCCCGACGAGATAGATGGCGTCGTAGAGCTACTTGACGAGATGGAAGTCCGGATCTGGTACGATCCGGACTGTGATAACCAGGTCGAGCGGCGCGGCGAGGTCGATATCATGCTCGCGATCGACACCTCCGGCTCGATCCGGGCGGACGAGGACGGCGTAGACGAGCAACAGGCGCTTATTGACGGCGTCGACACCTTCGTCGACGCTCTCCCGACGGACGGCTCCGCGCAGGTCGGCGCGGTCAGCTTCGGCGGCGGCAGCGTGACGGGCCTCTCCGGGCTCGGCACTCCCGACGGCTTCAGCCTCCCGAGCCTCAGCTTCGAAAGTAACACCCCGATGCCCGGAGCGATCGACATCGCTGACCAGGTGCTCGACGATCAGGGTCGGGCGGACGCCCTTCCCGTCGTGGTGGTCGTCACCGACGGCGGCCCGAACTACGGCATGGACGGGGACAACCCGGACCCGAGCTACTCCGCATCGGTCGGCGGCACCTCGTACTCCGCACCGCGTGGTCCCGGGTTCTCCGCCGACGACGGCAGCCCCGGATACGACAACGACGACTCCGCGAGCGGGACTGTCACGGAAGGCGAACAGGACGAAACCGCCTTGGTCGCCGACGCGGTCAAGGCCGGCCCCGACGGCTCCCGGATCGCGGTGCTCAACATCGCTCCTGGTACCGTCGAACTCGGCGGCGGGCGAGACCTGAGCGACTACCTCGAAGACGAAATCGCGAGCGCGGGCTTCTACAACGAAATCCCCGTCACCAACTTCGCCGATGTCGCCGACGACATCGCCGCCGAGGTCGTGGTTCAGGAGGAGGTCTTCTTCAATGGCAACCTCCGGACGGCGCTGGATGCGCTTTCGGGTAATGAGGGCCGCGGTGTGCCGCTGGACGGCGACCGCGCGACGACCTTCGACGAGCTGTCTGACCCCGAGGACGACCCGAACCGCGACCCGTTCACGGGCGAGGGCGTCACCCACTGCGTTGGCTTCCAGTGGTGGCTTCCGGTTAACCACGCGAACCAGATCCAGGGCGATATGGTTGGCTTCGACATCGGCTTCTACGCCGAGCAGTCCCGGCACAACACCGGCGTCGGGATGATCCCCGAGGACGAGGATCAGACCCCGACCGAGGTCGTCGACTAGAGACACCCCTACAGGAGGGATTGTCTCAACGGTCGCGCCACGGGGCGCAGCGACGCAGCCGTCCGTCCACACGAGCGGCGGTTGGGTCGAGACCCGGATCAGACGCGGACCGGCCGCGGGCTGACACAGCGGTTCGAGACCGCTGCCGGGCGTTCGTTTCAACGAGTACTACAATGACACGCGACACTCACAGCCAAGACCAACCATTCACCCTCAGTCGCCGGTCTGTGCTCGCTGGTCTCGGAATGACTGGCGTCGCCGCGGGGGGTGCTGGTTTCGGGACGACGGCGTACCTCAACGACACCGAACAGTTCGCTGGTAACTCTGTCACCGCCGGTGAGTTTGACCTTCAGGTTGATTGGCAGGTCACATACGACGGCCCTGACGGCCCCGTCTACGTTGATGCTTCGCCTGATGAGTTCATTAACGACCCCGAAGATCCCACACGTCTGTTGGAGAGCGACGACATCCTCAACAGCGGGAGTTTCATCGAAGGGAGTGATGGGATTCGAGATCCAATCTTTACACGCGAGGAGATCGCTCTCCGAGCAGGATTCAGTAGCGATCTTAGCTCACTCTCTGAGAATCAGCGCACAGCCATCGAGACACGGTTTCGCGAACAGTTTGTCGATCGGCCGGTTGAGCCCGACTTCGCCTCGGTAGTACTTGACCCAGAGACATTCGGAGATCTAAAACCCGGCGATCAAATCACACTAGACATTAGCCTTCACCTGTTCGACAATCCAGGGTATCTTTGGCTGACCGGCGGGCTTGGTCATGCCGACGAGGGGGAAATTACGGAGCCTGAGGCGGGCGATCCGGATGAAGATCAAAATCGAGACGGAACACGCAAAGCGGGCGACAACGCGGAGCCGATCGTCGAACTGCTCGACGCGCTCCGCGTGACCGCTTGGTACGAGTCTATAGGAAATGTGACCCTTGACCAGAGTGAACATGTGTTTTTCGGCGGTAACGAGGATCCTACGACAAACCCCACGCTTCGAGAGTTTCTAGATCTCGTCTCAACCGGTAACGGGATTCCTCTTGACGGCGATCCATCAACAAGCTACAACGAGGTTGTCGACGGTGCCCCCGCACTAGGAGCCGACCCAGCTCGCGAACCGTTTGCGAACTCAACGACGCGATACCTTGGGCTGGCCTTCACGCTTCCAGATGAGCAGTCAAACGAGATACAAGGCGATTCAGTAGTGTTTGATGTCGGTGTCTACGCTGAGCAGGCCCGACATAACACCGGCGGCGGCTCTCGGCCAGACCTCTCGGTATTGAATGCCCGAGCAAATGAATCAGCAAACCCTGGTCCGTATGGCCTGGTGTTCGATGTCCGTAACAATCTGAGTGAGTCGGTAGTGGTGACCGATCTGACGATTTTACCCGCCGATCCCGTGATTCTCGCGTTGAGCGACGAAGTCGACAACACTTCGATCCCGGCGGGCTATGAGGTCTATATCGATTCGGCGACACCCGGATACACCGATATTCCAGGTGGAATCGCTTTACCGGGAACGATCACGCTCGGGAGCGACGGTTACTCTGACAGCGCGGACCGGGAACCGTCACTCATGCCGGACGAAACGGCACAAGTAACGCTGTTTTCGTTCCGCGACGCAAACGGTGATGGCGTTGAAATGAACGGACAGCGAGTGGTACTGACGCTCGCTTACCGTGGGGAGACAACCGGGCGGACCGGGTCCGTGACACAGTCGGTTGTCGGATGAACGAACGAAGGCGGATGCGATGTCGGGTTGAGACCGGAAGCAGCAGTAGTCCCGACAGCCGCAGGAATCTCGAGCCCACGGCCGGTCGTACGACCGGCCAACTCAACGGTATTAGGGCCATACCGGTCCGGAAGTGGGTCCATACATATGACCTGCTCCGCCGTACTGGTTGGAAGAAGACAAATTCTGTACACCGACCCGGCGTATCCGGGAAACCAAACACATGCCATTCACACGTCGACAACTAGTAGCCGGAATCGGCGCTGGAGCTCTCGCAGTTGGGGGACTTTCACTCAGCCAACCGTCGCCGCGGTTTTCCGCATACACCTACGCCGCAGAAAGTGCCGATACCGACGATCGACGTCTCCGCGTCGCGTGGTACGAGACGTACAACGGCGCGCTCGTCGGGGGCACTACCGGCGACGGAAACGAAACGGACGCGGATACAGTGCTCAACCCCGACCAGTCCCCTGGATACGTCGAAGAGGCAACCTTCGTGACCGATATCTCGGGCCCGGTTATCTCTATAGGAAACGTTCTCTCAGGAGATACCGGCACGCTTGTGGTCGGACTAGAAGTCGTCACAACCGAGCCGTCAGAGCCGCTTGACATCTGGGCTGCCGGCTCGATCACTAGCACGGACGAAAACGGAATTAATGAGCCGGAGCGGACAGACGGCGACAGCACACTAGATCGCGGTGAGCTCGGTGATGATGCCGTCGTTGAGATCTGGCTTGACGGCTCGCCGCTCCGTGGGTGTAATGGGGTGAAAAACTTCGAGGAGTCACTAGAGTCACCGCTGGTGGCGCGGTCGTCGTTTACTGATGCGTTTGCACCAACGACCGGTATCGGCAGCCCTGATGGCACGCTCGCGCTTGAGTGCTTAGACCCAGGCTCGCTCCGATGCGTCGCGCTCCGGTGGGAGCTTCCTCCCAATATCGGTAATCGCTCACAGGGTGACGCCCTCGGATTCAAGTTCGCTTTTGCGGGGGGCCCCTGTGGCGGCGACAGCCCATTCCGCGTTGGAGGGTCCGAATGACCGTTAGCCGCCGTCGTGTGCTGGCAGCACTCGCAGCTACCGGTGGGGTTGGAGGCTTCGCCTGGACTGCCTCCGAAGCTGGGACTACGGCGGTGTTGCGAGACGACGAGAAGTTCGAAGCGGCGCTTACGGCAGGCACTGTTGACCTAACGATCGAATACGAGATATTGTCTGGTCCGGGTGCCGATACCGCCGAGCGCTACGGTATCGCCGATGGGCCACGCGTTCGGCTCCCGATCGAGACACTCGGTGCCGACGGAATGTCCGGTCGGACGCTGTTCACTTTCTCGCTCCCACAGCGCGGTCAGGCGGTGAACAACCCCGCGGCGCTGTGGCTCGCAACTGACTGCCCCACTCCAGCAGCAACTGATCTGGGAGAAGCGCTTCAACTGACCCTATCGTACGCCCACTGTGAGGCCGGCGACCGGCTCGATCCAATCGCGGGCGGTTCCCTCAGAGAGGTTGCTACAGCACTCCGTGGTGGTCGCCAAATCGATGGCGATCCCACTACCAGAGGAGTTGACTGCTTAACCGACCAGGTGTGTCTGCTTGTAGAGTACGAACTCACCGACTACATCGGCTCGGAGACCGTCGACCTTCCGCTATGGGCGTCGGCCACCCAGTGTCGGCACGCTACCCCGACGAACCCTTTCGCTGGTATCGACACTGGGCCATGTCTGCCTGCCGAGGACTGTACGTGCTGCCGGACACTTGGGAAGATAGAACTTGGAAATGGAAACCAGCCTGGAATCGGCGAGAGCCAGATCGAACCCGGCGTCTACGCGTTCACTGAGGGCAGCTCTGAGTACGAACTCGACGTGTACCAGACCGTCGACAAGGACGATAGCGCTGAAACCATCGGGGTTGCGTTCCGACTCAAAAACCGGACAGACCGCAATAGGACTGTCCCAAGGCTCTGTACAGTCTGGGTGAAAGGTGGGCCGGGAGCCAAATCCTACGATCGTGACGATAGCACTCGTACGGACACCGTAGGACTCACCGGTAGTGACGCCGACGGAATCGTGTACGCACCTGACGGCACAGCCATCAGTAATATTCTGGTCTGCATATGTACGAACGATCCAGAGGCGGACTGTTCGGGATGCAGCGATCCGTCTCTTACCCCGGGAAGTAACGGCAACGGCCAAGGCTCGAAAGACCGTGGTAACAACTCCGGAAACCCTGGCAAGTCGAAATCTTCAGGCAAAACAAACGACCCTGAAACGCGCGGGCGCAGCGGTTCACCCACGGCTCCGCCAGGAGGTGACCAATGACTCAGTTGCCGCGGCCATCGATGGGAAGCACTAGCACATTGCTCGTGACGATTGTTCTCGTCGCGGCGATCTCACCCTTTGCGGTCTTCGCCGTCCCGCAAGTCATCGGTGCCGATGAGAGCTACGTTGTTCTCTCTGGGAGTATGGAGCCAGTGCTGTCACCTGGCGACGTGGTGATCGTCGACTCCTCTGGTCCCGTTCAAAATGGCGACGTGATCACATACAGAAGTCCTGGCGACAGCGTCCCGACTACACATCGCGTCGTCGGCGAAGTTGATGGCAGATACGAGACAAAAGGCGACGCAAACGAGGAGGCCGATACAGGTACGGTTGCCCCTGAAACCATTATCGGCAAAGTGGTTCTCACAATTCCGCTTATTGGTCATATAATTCTGTGGGCGAACACACCTGTGGGGTACGTCTTGTTGGTCATCAGTCCGCTAGTGTTACTCGGCGTGAGCGAACTCCTCGCGTGGGCTCAGCAGGAACCAGACGAGCGCACCGACAAGCCGGACAAACACGACCGAGAGCCAGCGTCAGTACCGCTTGATGAAGACGCAGACGCTCCAGATGTACTGGACAATCCAGACGCTACGGATGTTGACGAGGCTGACGACTGGGAATTCCCGGCCGCCGCCGCCGACAATGATTCGGAACCGGAATCGGACAGCACCGTCACTGTCGCCGCGATTGACCTGAAGCTGACGCTGCTAGCGATGGGTGCGTTGCTCACATACGCTGGGTGGAACATCTACCAAGAGTTCTCACTGACCGCAGCCCCAACCCCGATTTCGGTTGGTGCGTTCACTGCGGGGCTTCTTGGGGTCCTGTTTACCGGGTGGATAACCTTCACCACGTGGCAGACAGCCCGGGCGGCGCGCTCGAAACCTGAACCGGAGCCTGAACCGACGCCATCGACCCCTGCCTCGGTTCCCACCCTAGCAGACGGCGGCGGGGAAGCGGAGGTTGATGATGAATAAGACGTTCGCAGTCATCTGCGCACTACTCATCGTGTTTGCGTCGATTTCAGCCGGTGTGTCGGTCGCAACGCTGTCCGACAAGGAGTCAGTTTCACTCGGGTTCAGCGCCGACATTCCGGCTCCCGATCCGGTCGTGCTTAGCGACAATACGACCGGATCGGTTAACGCCCCAACCGTCGGAGTCACAAGCGTTGAAAACGCCTCTGGGAGTGGGACGGTCACAGCCACAACGAGCGGCACAGCCGAGCCTCCGGCACCTGGCAGCAACGAATCGTTGGGTAGTGGACCACCGGACAGAAACGACGACGGGGCGAGTAGAAACGCCACAGGTGACGAGCAAGTCTCCGATCTCCCTGCCTCCGGCGGAAGCACGAACGGGACCAACGCGTCTGCGACTCTATCCGGTTCCACTGGCAATGAGTCGCTGACGGACGACGGGCAAACCAATCCGTCCGATCAAAACTCGACGCCGTCCGAAGAATCGAACGATGTCCATTCCGGCGCGGAAGCGGACCAGCCGCCGGACAGTAACTCGCCCAACCCGCCCGCCTCTAACCCAGATGACGATTCCGAGGAGTCTGATACCTCCAACGGTGGGGAGTCTGATACCTCCAACGGTGAGGAGTCTGATACCTCCAACGGTGAGGAGTCTGATACCTCCAACGGTGAGGAGTCTGATACCTCCAACGGTGAGGAGTCTGATACCTCCAACGGTGAGGAGTCTGATACCTCCAACGGTGAGGAGTCTGATACCTCCAACGGTGAGGAGTCTGATACCTCCAACGGTGAGGAGTCTGATACCTCCAACGGTGAGGAGTCTGATACCTCCAACGGTGAGGAGTCTGATACCTCCAACGGTGAGGAGTCTGATACCTCCAACGGTGAGGAGTCTGATACCTCCAACGGTGAGGAGTCTGATACCTCCAACGGTGAGGAGTCTGATACCTCCAACGGTGAGGAGTCTGATACCTCCAACGGTGAGGAGTCTGATACCTCCAACGGTGAGGAGTCTGATACCTCCAACGGTGAGGAGTCTGATAACGACTCCAGTTCCGACTCTGTCGAGGCCGACACCGGGCCTGGTTCGGATGACATCAACGAATCGTCGGATGGAGCGGACTCAACAGACCAGTGACCTCTTGTGGCAGGCGGCAATTACCTGATCTCCCCGGGATGGCCCCTGGTGCGCCGAAGCGGAACGCCATCGTGATCATCGGTTACACTCTTGGATTAACGCTGTTAGCTGCCTTGCTCATCCGCTTCGTGTGACCCAAAATGCCACACGAGTTGTCTTTTAATATGCTCTTCCGGCTAAAGACGGAGAGATCCCAGGCGTTGAGATATTAGCTGAACGCTCTTCTGTAGGGGATTGTCGATACTGCTGAGCTACTGTTGAGTCGAAGAGGACAAGCACACCGCGTCAGCGGTGTTCGACACGGATGATTCTGCTAGATGCGTTTGGGTCGGAATCGGTCGCCGCGAGCTGTTACAACAGGTTCGCTGCCGTGACAGCGTTTCTTTCGTAGTTTCCATCGACCGGCTGTTTCAGGCGAGAATATATCTGAAAGTAGGATTTCAATAAGTCCTTAGGTGTCTATAAGTTCAGCATTCGTTATCTCAAACCGCGTTCCGCCGTCTGTCCCGTCCATAATACGAATCTGCCAATCGTGTGCAGTGGCGATCTGCTTGACGATGCTCAGTCCGAACCCCGTCCCACTCGTCGACTGCGAGTAGCCGGCCTCAAAGACAGCATCGCGTTCGTCGAGTGGAATTCCTGAACCATCGTCTTCAATATAGAACCCGCCGTCTAGTTCTCCGACCGTCACGGTCACGTCCGCCCCGCCGTGCTCAACCGCGTTTCGAAACAGATTCTCAAACACCTGCTTGAGACGACTGCTGTCTGCCAACACGGTCTGATCGGTCATAGTAAGTAAGCGCCCTTGCTCCGTCTCAACGTTCTCCCAGCACCTGTTGGCAATTGTGGTGAGATCGACCGGCTGAGCGTCAGTGACCTTTCTGCCGTCCCGAGCAAGTGCGAGGAGATCCCTGATCAGCGCCTCCATCCGCTCTAACGCCTGTTGGAGGCTGTCGAGATGGTCGCTGTCACACTCCTCGCTTACCAGTTCTAGCCGTCCGGTGGCGACGTTCAGCGGGTTCCGAAGGTCGTGTGACACAACACTGGTGAACTCTTCCAGTCGCTGTTGACGTGCTATCCGCTCGGTGATGTCCTGAATCGTGCCGCGCACACCAACGATGTCGCCGTCTTCGTACCGCGGCTCGCCGCGAGAACGGACCCATCGCACCTCGTCGTTCGCGGTGACGATGCGTAACTCCACGTCGTACGGTTCGCCGTCGGCTATCGCACGTTCCACGGCATCCCGAATCGTCGTCTGATCCTCGAAGTGGTAGAACTCGATTCCATCCTCAACCGTCGGCTCGAAGTCCGTGTCGACGCCGTGAATCCGGTAGATTTCCTCTGTCCATCGGAGCGACTCAGTTCGGAGGTCAAGCTCCCAACCACCGACGTCTGCGACGGTTTGTGTCTGCGCAAGGAATTGGTTGGCCTGTTTGAGTTCTTGCCTCTGTTGCGTGCGCGCTGTGACATCACGGTATAACCACATGTTCGCTTCACCCTCCGGCAGGATGTACGGGACGTAATCACGTTCAAGCACGCGGCTGTCCGTGAGGTGGAGTTCCTCATCTTGAACTGGCTCTCGCTGGTCGAGTCGCTCAGTAATTCCCTCGATAAACGCCTCTGAATCGATGAATTGGGACTTGAGTTCTTCAGCCGCCGCAGCGCAGTCGCGTCCGATGAGTTCCTCGCCGTCGACCGGAATGCCAAGCGTTTCGCCTAGGCGGTCGTTTGCGATGAGTACGTCACGTTCAGCATCCTCAACGAGTACACCCATCGGCAGCGTTTCGACGATTGTGCGAAGAACAGTATTTGTCCGCTCAAGCTCTTTTTCACGCTTTTTACGCTTAGTGATATCTCGCAAAATCCCAACAGATCCCCCGAAAGATTCCCCTTCGTAAGGCAAGACGCCCATATGGTCCTCACAGGAGATTGGTTTACCTTGGCTGGGCTGAACCTCGATTTCGAATTGTACGCTATCGGGCCCGTTCGATGAAAGAACCCGCCCGAGATTGGTTTGCGAACGGTTGATCTCCTCTGAAGATTTGATCAGTGCTGGTGACGCTCCGATAATCGTCTCCCGGTCGTACCCAACCATTTCGATGAACGCGTCGTTCACGTATTCGAACTGTCCTGTCTCATCGAGCACGTAGACCGGGTCGTTGAGAGTCTCGACGAGCGTTCGAAATTGGGTGAGTGCGATCTCCTGTTCCTGTTCCACAGAGCGATCCCGCACCGAACAAATTAGCTCACCGGTCTCGGCCCGTGTGACGGTGTGGTCCTCAAGAAAGGTCGTTCCGTCAGCCCGAAGCCCAGTCGTTTCGCCTCGCCAGTAGCCGTCCTCTGCGACCGTCGGCAAGATAACGTCCCGTGCGATCGTTGTGTCGCCATCGGGGTAGATCAGTTCCCAGTGTTCCCCCTCCATCTCGTCGGGGTCATATCCGTAGATATCCGCGTACGCCTGATTGACATAAATATATTCACCGGCCTCATTGAGGATGCTGACGCCTTCTTGTGCCGTTTCAATTGCTTTGCGCTGGCGCTTTCGGTCTTGTTCTGCACGATGTCGTTGGACGGCGTTTCGCAGTCGGTTCGCCAATACGGTGTACTGGTCGGTCCCACGTTTTTTCTGAAGATAGTCCGTTACGCCAGCGGAGATAGCTTCCCCGGCAATTTCCTCAGAGCCCTTGCCAGTAAACAGCACAAATGGCAGGTCAGGGGAGTTCTCTCGGACGGATTTGAGAAACTCGATACCGTTCTGTGTAGGCATATCGTAATCAGAGACGACACAGTCGAAGTCACCGTGAGAGAGCTGTTCGACTCCTTCACTGGCACTCGTCGCTGTCGTGACTGTGAAGCGATTGTCATCGCGTTTCAGAAACTCTGCAGTCAGCTCAGCGAAGTCCGGCTCGTCGTCGACGTGAAGCACGTGGATATTCGTTTCGCTGTTCATGGATAGGTATTATAATGGGTAGTAATAATACTATGCCAGAATTTCTCAAGACAGAAAGCTGAATCCGTTACGCTCTTGTAGCGGATTGTTGATAGATTGTAGTCTTGCGATTTGCGGTGCGTGAATCAAATTAATAGTCCACGGTAGAGGTGTTTAGCAAGTCGATTAGTGTCCCGCTCAGCTAGCAATGACTGTTCCAACAATCTCCTACAGAAGGCCGATCGGTTTGGTGTCATTCAAATAGAAAATTGACAAAGGTTTATAGATTGTTTAGTCAATAAACAAGTGTTGACAGATTCGATCACTGCCGAGTTCGGCGCCATGGTCGACCTCAGTCGGTCGACGAGCGGTACGCCGAGTCGTGGGCGTATCGCGATGACGCCTACACAGATTCGCGTCCAGACCGGGGAAGTAGCGCGCCGGATCGACATTGACGAGGTTTTCGATATTGTACGGGATGTTTCGATGGCCGCCGCTGCCGACTCGACGGAGACTGTCACGCTGGCGTTCGACAGCGGAAACCGGCGCGAGACACTCGCCATGCGAGCCGACGCTGCGACGCTCGTGAAGTTCCAGCGTCTGCTTTTTAAACAACTGCTCGTCGACGTACAGGTGTCTGTCTCCCACCGACGCGCGGACGACCAAACTGACAACAGACGATCCTGTCGACTCGCCGTCTCAGCCACAGCGATACGACTCAAACCGACAGATGGCGGCGATCGGATCACCGTTGACCGGGACGACATCGCTCGGTTCAGCCTCTCGGGAGCCGATGCGCCGGTAGTCGTCTTGTACCTGAACGCGCCGGACCGGACCGAACGGATCAGCGTTCAGTTTCCGTCGTTTCGCCTACTAAACCTCTTTGGCCGGTACCTTCGCGCTGACCTGCTCGCGGTCGATGCGCTCGGGTCGGTGTCGGACGGGAGCGGTCCCATCGAGTTACTACTCGTCGACGATGACGAACAGAGCCTTGAGATGACCCGCGTCTTCTTGAGCGAACAGTCAGACCGACTCTCGATAACCGAAGCGACGAGCCCTCTGGCAGCGCTCGAACGTCTCTCTGAACTCTCTCACGTCGAGCAAATCGACTGTATCGTCAGCGACTACAAGATGCCGGGTATGAACGGTATCGAGTTTCTCAACGCTGTTCGAGACCGCCATCCGGCGCTGCCCTTTATTTTGTACACTGGACGGGGCAGCGAGGAGGTAGCCAAGCAGGCAATCCTCGACGACGTGACTGACTACGTTGAGAAGGACGTCGGCCCGAAACAGTACGAAACTCTCATCGAACGGATCAAGAAGGCTGTTCGGTGACCGGCGGTCCGATCGACTTGCTATTTTTTCTGGTGAGGAAGAAAGAGTTCCGGGTAGATCCATAGAGTAATCAACAATATCCTACAGAAGAGCGTATTTCGAATCTAGTGCTCGGAGGGTAAAGAGCTGTATTATATTATATTATATTATATATTTGAAAACTAGAATGTCAACAGAGCCAGCAAGATGACTGTCACTCTGTATTGCCACCATCACCTACTACCTTGACCGAACTACCTGCCTGCGCTCCGGCATGTTCACCCGCTATATCGATAACCCGGTTAGGGTCCGCATCAATAGTGAACCCGCTGAGCCGGTCTTGAAGCTTCCCCGCTCGTTCTTTGAGATTGTCTGTATTCTGAGAGACCTCCGCAAGCGACGATGTTTGTTCTTCGGCTGCTGCGGAAACATTATCCGACTCGCTGTTCACCTCATTTGCCGCGTGAGCGACCTCCTCGACGATGCTTACGACCTCCTCCGTAGAGGCAGCTTGGCTGTCTGTTGCGTCACTAATCTCCTGAATACCATCATTCACGCCTTCGACAGTGGTCGTGATCTCATCGAGCGCAGCGAGAGCCGACTCAACCGTGTCTGCGCCCGAACGAACCTGTTCCTGCATTAACTCCATATCCCCAACGGCTTCACCAGAGGTAGACTGCACACGTTCAATCCGCTCGGTGACGTCATCAACCGCCTCCGCTGTCTCCTCTGCAAGCTCTTTCACTTCGTCTGCCACTACAGCGAACCCGGACCCGGCCTCACCGGCACGAGCCGCTTCTATCGAGGCATTCAGCGCAAGCAGGTTCGTCTGTTCAGCAATATCCTCGATCAACTCAACAACATCTCCGATTTCCTCAAGTTCGTCCGCGAGCGTGTTGACCTGCTCGACCGTCTGCTCAGACTGCGACTCGATATCCTCCATCTCATCAATCGCCTCTGTCGCGGCCGCTTGACCGCTATTGCTGAGTTCAACGGCATCCTGAGAAGCTGTGGCAACTTCATCCGCTGAGGACGCAACCTCTTCAACGGTTCCGGAAAGATTCTGCATCTCATCCGATGCCTCTCGGCTCTGCCCGTGCTGTGTATCCGCGTCTGCCGCAATCGCTTGGATAGAGTCCGCGACTTGCTCGCTCGCACGCTGCGTCTCTGCCGTCGATGCACTCACGTCTTCACTCGCGGACGCGACCTCATCTGCGAAGTTTTGAATCTGCGCGAACGTCAGCTCAAGATCCTCTACCATATCGTTGAAGGTGGTGGCGATCTCCACCATCGCCTCGTTATCTACGTCGGTGTCAAGCCGGCGGGTGAAGTCACCAGCCGCACACTCAACCATGACCGATTGGTAGTCGGCAGCGGCCTGCTCAAGTTCCGCATTAAGCTCCTGCATCTCTTCGCGCTGTTCGGCCGCCTCTACTTCCTTCTCTTTGGCACGATCTCTCGCTTGCTTCGCTTCTTCTAGTTTCTCTTGGACCTTCTCGCGGGCCTGTTGTCGCTGAATCGCGAGCGATTGCCAGAGGAACGTGATTGTCCCCGCAAGCATCAACACGCCAACAGCGTGTATCCCACCCCAAACGATCGGGTTAGCCATCGCTGCCTGATGGTTGTAGACCGTGAACCACTCGATAAGCCCGAAGACGCTGTGTTGGATAGCGACATACCCAATCGTGATCGCAAACGGTACCCAGTCTTCATACAGTGCAACAACCCCGACTCCCACAAAGTAGAGAAAATGTGCCTCGATGAATCCACCAGTAAAGTAGGCTAACACCGACGCCTGTGCCATGAACGCGACCGCGCCCGTAGCTGCCCGAACTCGACGAGAAAGTGCCGGGACTGCAGCTGTCACTACCAATCCCAACACCATACCACTGCCGACCACGGAGTGTAACATCGGGATGACCGGCAGTTCAGCACCGGTGATCGACTCCGCGCCCACCATTCGACTCACACCGAAGACAAACGGAAGTAACGCGAGTGTAAACGCCAAGACACCAATATGTCGCCGTTTGAACGTCTCGTCAGGAATCTCTTTACCATTCGGCGTATTCTCGATATACGTTTTAAGCGGCGATTCTGTATCTCCCAATTGCATATACACTTGCTGTACGATACCATACTTAGTCTCTCGCCTCAAGTTCTCGTTTTTGAGAACGTCTTAAGTTGTTGAGTCAGATGACGGGGTCGGGGCCACTGGTTGATGTTGATCGAGGTTATTTATACTCCACTTCGGGGATTCCTCGCTTTTAGAGCGGGGAGGATATCAGTGAAAACCTCTAGGCGTATGTATGCAGTTGTATTGGCACCGTCGCACGCTTCGGCCAAGTCCAAATCCGGGGCTTTCGACCGCCCTCACCGCTGCTGAGCGGGATGATAGTCGTGTGATGTCAGTGTTCGTGCTGGATGACGCGATTTTGTCACAGGCCGACGGCCTGGGAGTTGCATTCATGCTCGGTTCCCTCCGTAAGCTTCGAGACTGGTATCAAGGCTATGGTAGTGATCTCGTGATACAACACGGAGACCCGACCGACATCGTGGGTCATATCGCGCGGACTATCGGAGTCGAACGGGTTGTGTGGAACCAAGATTACTCACGACTGGCTCGTCAGCGTGACCGTGCGGTTCAGCGTGTGCTCACTCGCACTGGAGTGACCTACACGTCCGTTCCAACCGGACAGGCAGCCAGGACGAGTTCATCTACAACGCTACCCCCGGACCCAGAGGCGTATCTGGCTAACCCACATACACTAGCTATTGAAACTAGAGAGGTGCCACGACTTTCAGACCTTCGTGAAGAGGAATACGACTCTGCGCCCCTCACCGCTGGTACTAAATCTGCTCGAAAGCAATTACGAGCTCTGTCAAACGGAACGACGTATCGTCGGTATGATGACGGTAGGTCGTTTTTATCTTAATATGAGATAGTGCTCGATCGGGTCCAAAGAGTGAGATTCACAAGACTAAGATCTCGTACTTCTAGCCGGCGCGAATGTTTCCTGTCCTAGTTTTTCTGCGATACTGGTTGCCCTGACTATCATTTACAATATTTTGTTGCGTAACTATTTATAAATCAGATATACAGTCTCAGATATGTTAGATAAGATTGCGATTGACCGGTTGGACCTTCGGCCGAAACTCATCATCGCATTCGTCTTAGTGGCGTTACTGGTGGGCGTCACCGGCGCGGTCGGATACCAAGCCGTTGGAGATGTCGATGAAGAGGCACACGTCATCTCTGAAGACGGCGACAAAATCGATGCCTCGCTAAACATGCTCGTAGCCATCGAAGAGCAACAAGTCGCCATACACGCCGCACTCCTCGGTGAAGAGGGAGAGCAGTCCAATTTCGAAGCAGCAGGTGGGAGATTCGACGAATACTCCGCCAAGTTACAACAACAAGAGCTGAGCGAAGCAGAACAAGCAGAATTTGAAGAATTACAGGAACAACACGAACAGTACTCCAGAACTGCTCAGGAACTGTTTACAGCCTTAGAAGCCGGTGATATGGAGCAAGCGCAGGCAAAGAGCGATGAGTTAGACGCGATCGTCGCAGATACCAAAGACTCGGCGCAGACGCTCGAGCAGGCAGCTATCGAAGACAAAGAGTCATCGGTTGTTGCAGCCGACAGCACGACACAAGCCGCACAGTTGGAAGTTCTCGGGCTGACCATCGGAGCGTTCATCGTAGCGATTATGATCGGCCTATTCGTCGCCGGTCGCATCACACCACCAATCAAGCAGCTATCGAACGGGCTCACCGCGATCAGTAACGGAGAACTCGATAAGGAGGTAGGTCAACACGTCGAGAATGATGAAATCGGGCGGATGGTAGAGGCATACACCAAGATGCAAGAAAACCTCGAAGGCGTGTTTTCCCAGATTGGAACCGCAAGTGAAGGGCTCAAACAGGGGGATCTCAACTGGGAATTTGAATCTCAATACCCCGGAACGTACGGTGAGACGATAACCAATCTTGAAACGGGTGCCGGCGAGCTCGCGGCAAGTTTCGAGCAAATTCAGAGCGTTAGTAGCGACCTTCAACAGGGTGTGCTCGATGACGACGTCAACACCAACCGCCCCGGCCAGTACGGTGCCGTGCTTGATGACCTCGCGGTGGGGACGACCCAGCTGACGAACAGTTTCGAGCAAATATCGACTGCGAGCGACCGGCTAGAGCAGGGTCAACTCGCGCAAGATATCGACACCGACTACCCAGGAGCGTACGGCGACGTGCTATCGAACCTAGAGAACGGGATTGACCGTCTTAGTGATAGCGTTGGTAGTGTCAAAGATATTGTCGAGAGCGTCGCCACTTCAAGTGATGTGGTTACACAAAACACCGAAGAAGTCAAGCAAGCAAGCGAGGAGGTTGCCGGGTCCGTCGAGGAGATCTCACATGGGGCAGACACGCAGAGTGAAAATCTACAAGAAGTCGCTAACGAGATGAACGACATGTCCGCTACGGTCGAAGAGATTGCGTCTTCGGCAGATCAAGTGGCTGCAACGGCTGGAGCAGCCGTTGAACAGGGGAATGAAGGGCGTGAGTACGCCTCGGAGGCGACTGAAGAGATCGAGTCGATAGAGCAACAAGCCGACGAGGCAGCCGCACAGGTCAAGGCTCTCGAAGAGGATATGGATGAGATTGGAGAGATTGTAGAGATGATCTCCGGGATCGCCGAGAAAACAAACATTCTGGCGCTGAACGCGTCGATCGAGGCAGCGCGTGCTGGAGAAGCTGGAGAGGGGTTCGGTGTTGTAGCCTCTGAAGTCAAATCGCTCGCAGAGGAAGCAGGAAAAGCGACGACTGCTGTAGAAGAGCGGATTGAGACTGCGCAAGAAAGTACAACGGAAACAGTTGCGGGAATGGAAGAGATGAGCGAGCGCGTTGAGCGCGGGTCGGAAACGATCGAGAGTGCAATTGAGATGTTTGATGAGATCGCGGACGCAGTACAGGAGGCTGAGAGCGGCATCCGAGAAATTAGTGACGCGACGGATGACCAGGCCGCCTCGACAGAGGAGGTCGTCTCGGTGGTAGATGAGGTGGCAAGTGTGAGTGAACAGACCGCCGCGGAGGCGAGCAACGTGTCGGCGGCGACCGAGGAGCAGACGTCGTCACTCGCGGAAACGACCGAAACGATTCAAGAACTCTCGACGCTGGCTGATGATCTCAACGATCAGGTGACTGGGTTCGAAACACAACAAGAAACGACAGTTCAGGCAAACACACAGTCTCAGATGGCCGCGGATGGCGGCAATGTGTCGTCTGAGTCTCGCTGCGAGGAGGAAAGCAACTGAATTGACTCCTCTCCCCCACTGTTGGGAGATATTTTGAGTCGTAGAATTCCAATAGTAATGACACAAAAGAATTTTGCGACTGTAATAACCTATTTATAATAGATAGAATAAAATACGCATGGAGGTAGCACAGGCGGCGTATATCGCGGTGTTTGCTCTCGCGACGCTCATTTCGGGTTATGGGGCTTGGCGAGCAACCGATATCGCCGAGCGTGATACACGCCTTGGGCTTGTGTCAGTGTTCGTTCTGGCTGGTGGGTGGACAGCGACAACTGCGATACAATTCGCGATCAGTTGGGTTTCAGCAGCCGTATGGTTGCGAATCATCGGGTTAATTGTTGGACTTGCTAGTATTGGCGCGTGGCTATACTTTGCGTCAGCGTACGCAGGTCACGAATACCACCGGCGCCCCGCACTGCGGCGTCTTGCGGTTGGACTGTACCTCGTCGCTGTCGCTATCAAACTCACTAACCCCACGTATAATCTCTACTTCACTGCCTATGTCTCAACCGAACCGTTCGCGCACCTTGCGTTTAATCCCGGTGTTACCTATTGGTTGATCTCCGGGGCGGCATACCTGTCGGTCGGGGTTGCAACGGTCTGGCTGATCGAAGCCGTGACTACCTCTCGCATCAGAGACTGGCGGCTCGGGATCGTTGTAGTCCTCACAGCCGTCCCAGCAGTAGTGGACGTCGCTATCGGACTGGGGCGCGTCCCGGCGCAGTTTGTCGAGACGAGCTATGCTCCTCTTGGAATGGCCGTTTTCGCGTTGGGAAGCTTCGTGTTTTTGAATGAGACGTTTCGCCCGATTCCACGGTTCTGGCGAAAACAGGTGCTTACACATCTCAACGAAGCAACGGTCATCGTTGACGCCGATGGAGAAATCAGACACATAAGCCCCACCGCCGCTGAGACATTCGATGAGCTCCGCGGGGCCGGTGAAACGAGCTTCGCTGACACGGCACCAAAATTGTATGAGTGTACCGTTCGAGACGATCCGATCTTCGAGTGGGAAGCTGACGGTGAAACTCGGCATTACCGGGTGATCGAGACGGGGTTACCGAGCGAGCGAGTGGGCGCGCACCGAGTATACGTGTATACCGAAGTGACGGCATCCGAGCGGACACGCCGCGAACTCCATCGCAAATCCAGAGTGATGGATAAGGCCCCGATTGGAATCACGATATTCGATTTACATCAGGAAGACGATCCGCTCGTGTATGCAAACAATCGGTTTGATGAACTAGCGCAGAATGATCTGGAGGATCGGTCTGACCTCACAGCGCTGTTCTGTGATGGCAAAGATTCGGAAATGGCCGCAACGGTCCAGAGAGCCGTCGAAGAAGGTGAATCAGTAACCATCGAGCGCTGTGACAACCACGATGATCGACCGGAATTCTGGACAAAAGAAACGTTTGCTCCTATTACCGACACAGAGGGTACGATCAGTGAATTCGCCGGTTTCCACCGGGATGTCACAGAAGACAAAGAGAAACAGGAGCGGCTCCGACAATACAAATCGGCAGTCGAGGCGTCACCTACGTGGATCTTCTGTATTGACTCATCAGAGCGACTTATATTCGCTAACGAGAACTTTCGGCAGTTTTATGGACTTGATTCGGGCCGAGTTCGTGGGACGCAAATTGATTCGATTGTTGAAAAAAGTACTGCTGAGGAGATTGAACCCGCAATACAACAAGCGCTGGATGGAGAATCAGTTGTTTTTGAACTCGAAACTGAGGCCAATACGGGTGAAAGACGGCGCTTCGTTCGGGCTGTCCTTTCGCCATTGTGGGACGACGATGGAGCGGTTACCGGTGTAGTGGGGTCGGTTCATGATCTTAGCGAGGTTAGACAACGTGAGCAGCAACTTCAGGTTCTCGATCGAGTGCTCCGTCACAATATAAAGAACACGATGAACATTGTAAAAGGGAGTGCTGAGCTGATTGAACAGCAGACAACTGACCCCGAAGTTGTGAACACCGCTGAAACAGTCTCGGAGCACAGCCAGAAGTTGATTGATATGGCTGGGAAAATACGACAGGTCACAAAAGTTCTCTCGCAGTCGCGAACGGCTGAGTCAACCGATCTTGCACAGTCGGCCGAATACGCAGTATCAAACACTCAAGCAGAATTCCCTGAGGCAGACATTACGCTGGAAACGTCGAATGAGCCGGTCAGCGTTCCAAATGGAACGATCGAAACAGCGGTCGAGGAACTTATCGAAAACGCGGTTATCCATTCAGACCGTGACCAACCGTCAGTTTCGATTCGGGTCTGGTCAGATAATGACGCATCGTATCTCGAAGTGAGTGACAGCGGGCCGGGTATTCCGGATGAGGAGCGCGATATACGGACTGGTGAAGAAACGATTCAGCCTGTTCTTCATGGGTCTGGTCTTGGACTATGGCTCGTGAAAGCGATCGTTGAACAGGCTGGTGGAGTACTCCAATTTAACGATAATGAGCCACGGGGAACGACGGTGAGAATGGTGTTCCGATCTTCTAACGGTCTCAATCTTGTAGGTTAAGACAATATCTTAGAGGCCCTCTCGATACGTGTCCCTTGCTGTATCACCCTGTGCGGGGGTGTCTCTGAGAAATGATGTCAATCTTAGTAATCTCGAATCGTGTACCGTTGTCACTTCCTTCGGTAATACGAATGTCCCACCCATGTGCTTCAGTAACCTGCTTAACAATACTTAATCCAAATCCAGTACCTTCCGTACCCGGAGAGTATCCCGCCTCAAATACAGCCGTGCGATCTGTAGCCGGAATACCGGGGCCATCATCTTCAATATAGAAGCCATCTTCAACTTCCCCGACCCTCACAGAAACATCTGACCCACCATACATCACTGCGTTTGACAAAATATTCTCCAACAACTGACGAAGACGCGTCCGATCTGCGCTGATATATTGCTCTGTGTCGATGGATAATGTAGCGTTCTGTTGATCAACACTCGACCAACTTTCTTCAGTAAGTTGTGCTAACTCTACAGCCTCCAGATTGAGCGCTTCTGTTCCGATTCGTGCAAAAGTTAACATGTCGTCGATCAAGTGGTCCATTCGTTCATGAGCAGCGGCGACCTTTCGAAGAGGCTCACTATCTTCCTCCTCACGCACGGTTTCGAGGTATCCTTGAGCGATATTCAGTGGGTTGCGGAGGTCGTGGCTGACTACTGAGGCAAACCGATCTAGACGCTCAATTTGCTGTTTCAGTTCTTGCTCTTTTTCGATGCGATCAAGAGCTGTTTTTGAGTGACTCACAAGTAGCTCAGCTAACTCAATATCGTCTACAGTAAACGCAGACTCAGTCGTACTAACCGCCTGAAAAACACCGTGGTCGTCGATTGGAACACTTATGCCTGACCGATAGTCCGGCTTCGCGGGGTCCGTATTGTCATCCGGTTCTATTGTGTTAACAAGTTGCGACTCTCCGGTCTGATATGTTTTGCCTGCTAATCCTTGGTCAAGACGCATCTGACGACTTCCGTCTGCTGGAGCATCTTTTGATGTGCCGCGCGGAACGAGCCACTCGCCATCGCGAATCAAGATAGTACAAAGATTAAAATCCAGAATATCTGATGCGGCACTAACCGTTAAATCACAGACACTCTCAGTCGTATCCTGAGATTGAAGTCTGGTCGCAACGTCATGTAGAGCCTCAATCGTTTCGCTAGGCGAGTTGGTCATATCAAACAAATGGGAGCACAGCCGGTAAAATTACTTGTTAAAGGAGTAGAAGAAGTCACTTCCCAGCTGCCAACGGGAGCCTAATCGTAATCTCGGTCCCACCTTGCTCGCGGTCGTCAACACGAATCTTTCCGCCAGAGTGAGTGATGGTCCAATAGACGAGCCACAATCCGAGTCCGCTGCCGTGAGAGAGTGTCTCGATAGCTCCGCCCGATTCAAGAACGTTTCTGTCAAACTCCGGAATACCCGGACCATTGTCTCGCACGCGGAGGATACCCCACGAACTGTCAGCAGTAAGGTCAACAGATACACGTGGTTCGTCGCTGTCGTTGTGGACTACAGCATTAATCAGTAGCTCTTCGATAGCGGTATCAATCGAGTCAGACGCAGAGACAACAAGTTGAGCCGGGGCCGAAACATCGATACTTGCGTTAGACCAATTTTGACCCGTCTCTTCCGCAAGATTTCGAACTACCTGTCCGAGGTCTACCGGGGCCGGGTCGCGTGGATCACTGAGGCCGTCAGTGATCTTTCGTGACTTCTCGCTCGTCGTCAACAGGCCGTTAGCTCGCTCAACGATGATATCGGCAGCAGCCTTGAGGTCACCATCGAGTTCATTTTGAAGCTGCTTGCCTCGACCACGGATTACATTCACATCGTTGCGAATATTATGGCGCAAAATATTGTCGAAGACTTTCAACTGTCGCGTCCGCTTGTCGAGATTGGTGACATCCCGACAGATCGCAACTGTGCCTGTGAGTTCTCTATCCTCATAGTAGGGGTACCGGCTCGTGTAGAAGACCGCCTCCTTGTCAGTATGTGTGAACGTCGGCTCAACACTGTATTCGACTGGCTGTTCGGTCTCGATTACACGCTGTTTCTGCCGGGCAATCTCTGTGGCAGTGGCTGCGTCCATAAACTCGTATTCACCATCGCCGAGTAATTCATCCCTTGAGAGCCCGGCAAACGAGCACAGTGCGTCGTTAACCAGTCGAAACTCTCCCTCACAGCTCTGGAGCATAATTGGATCCTCAAGCCGCTCAACAATATCACGATATAAGGAGAGCCGTTGCTCAATCTCTTTGCGCTCGGTGATATCTCTTTGGACTGCGACGAAGGCTTTCGGCTCACCATCTTCGACAATTGGCGCGATAGTTTGATCTGCGACGTACTGGGAGCCGTCTCGTCGTTGGTTTGTAATTTCTTCATGCCACGTGTCGCCAGCGGTGATCGTCTCCCAAAGATCACTGTAGTAGTCGTCGGTCATCGCTCCAGAACTGATAAGCTCTGGTGACTCACCGACAGCTTCAGTCCGACTGTAACCCGTAATCGATTCGAACTCTGAGTTGACGTACTTGATCGTTCCTGTCGCGTCGGACATCCAGATGGCGTGACCAGAGGATTCAACCGCTTGTTTGAATAGTTCCAGCGTCTCCGTCCGTTTTTTGAGACGCAGTGATTGGGTTCGCAGCCTCGTAAGTGCTTCTACCCGCCATTCTAATTCAGCCTTTTTGATCGGCATCGAAACCACTTCGTCAGCGGTTTCGAACACAACGCTGTCGGCAATCTCACCACGATCGGTTTCAATAACGGAGAGGTCTGCTCCCGGAATGAGCAGAAGGCATGGCAAGAGAGCGGGCTCAGCCTCGCGTTTCCGAGCTCGGAGCGTCTCAGCATGCGTCTGTAACATCTCCCCATCAACGATACAACAATCGAATGTCGCTGTTTCGACTGGCTGGTCAGGATCGACAAGCGTGTAGCTATCGTGGGATTCAATCCACTCAACAATCAGCCGCCGATCTCCTTTATCAGAGAGTAAAGGGAACAAGGCCGCTTGGTCAGTAACATCATCAGAGGAGTCATTTACAGAAAGTGTATCGTTCATCGATCGCCCCCCTCGCTACTGTTTGTAGCCTCAGTCGTCAGTAACTCAACAACAAAGGCTACGCCAGGTTGATCCGTCTCAGTTGCTTCTCTGGGCAATTCATCCTCACTGCAATCCGCGATCCAGACTTTCCCATCGTAACTCTCAACAAGATTATCAACGAGGAACAAACCCATTCCGGTCCCCCCGCTCTCTAGTCCCTTCTGACCTTCTTGAAACAGATCTTTTCGGACGTCGGCTGGAATTCCTGGTCCGTTGTCAGCCACTCTGACACGGACGGTGTCATCCAACTCTTCAACGGTGATGACTACCTTCGGATCTGGTCTTTGATTGTGTTGGACCGCATTGTTGACAAGGTTCCGAAACACTGACGAGAGCAACTTATTCGCCAGTACCCGCGTTTCTTGATCGGGTGGGTCTGGCATCGTAATTTCTGCGTCGGAAAACGTCTCCCGACGCTTTTCGAGTTCTTCAGTGAGGAGTTGTCGAAGTGAGATCGGCTTGAGATCTGGCGTTTCATCACCGTGAATGAGTGCTGATAGGTCACGGGCAACGTTTGTGAGTTCGATAACATGATTTCCTGCCCGGAGGACCCGGTCAAGTTTCTCTCTACCGTCCGAAGAGAGCTCATTTTCAAGCATTTCTCCCCACGAAACAATGACGTTCATATCATTTCGAATATCATGACGGAGAACTCTGTTCAACACGTCGAGTTGCTCACGTTGCTCACGAAGACGTTCTTGGAGATCTCGGAGATCAGTAATTTCGTGATTAACGGCGATGAACTGTGTGATATCACCATTTGGGTTTTCAACCGGAGCAATTGTTTGTTGGACAATATACCTCTCGCCGTCTTTGCGTCTGTTGACAACTGTGCCATGCCACGTCTCACCGGCGGTGATAGTCTCCCACAGCTCTTCATAGAACGCCTCATCATGTTCACCAGATTTGAGCATCCGCGGGGTATTTCCGACGACTTCCTCACTTGTATACCCTGCTTGTGACTCAAAACCTCTATTGACGTACTCAATTGTCCCGTTGACGTCGGTGATCAATACTCCGTGACCGGCGTGTTGGTCGCGGATTTGGCGGAGTTGCTCACGTCGGTTGAACGCGACAGTCGACTGGTCTCGCAGGCGGAGAGCCATCTCTAGTTGTTCGCCAAGTCTGTGTTCTGCGAGTGGCATATCGATCAGCCCATCGATAGCATCCCACAACTCTGGGTGTGTCTCACGGAGACGATTACAGACCTGGCGGTGCTTTGCCTCGGGGACCAACAACAGGTACGGCAGCACAACCTGCTCATGTTGCTTTCGTGTGAGCAGTTCCGAGCGGTGCTCATTGAAGGCTGTCCTGTCGACGAGACAGCAGTCGAACGCCGCCTCAGCGATATCTACGCCCTCAACAATCGTATATTGATCATGTGTGGTTAGCCACTCTGTGAGGACGCGTCGGTTCCCTGGGTTACTAACCAGCAGCAGGACACGCTTCGCTTCGTCGGCTGTCTCTTGGTAGGACGGCTGTTCGTTCGTGGACATGAGATTTGATCGTGGGCTTGTATTGAGTGCGTGTGTCACGCGAAGGCTACGCTTGGTCGGTATCAGCCACGTCGCGATCGGTACCGCCAGCATCCTCGTTCCAGTCGGGCGTCCCAGTGAGAATGCCCCGAAGTTGTGGGAGAGGCTCCCCAACGCGTATCCCGTCGGCCGTAATCGCAAGTTCGCGAAGGCTGCGTTCGAAATCGCTCGTTCGCATTTTCAGTGTCCCAATCACTTTCCGCATCTCACCGCGGTACTCGACGTGACGCAGGAACACAATATTATCGGCAAGATTGCTCGTCCGCTCTTCAGACGCTTGGAAGTCCCCGGTGATATTGTGGACTTCATTAACAAGGAGGGTAGTGACACCAGCAGCCCGCAGGAACCGGCCAATCCGCACCAAAGCACCCGTCGTGTCGGCAAGTCCACGGAGATTTTCTTGGAAGCCTTGTGACCCATCAATCATCACAACCTCAGTCCCGTCGGTAACGGCCTCCCGGAGGAGTTGCTCAAATTCACCAACCGTGTACTCATCGGGAGAGACTTCAACGATAGAGAGTTCACCGCTTTCCAGCGCAGCCTGAAGTGGAAGCCCAATTGCTTCTGCGCGATCACGAATGGTCCATTCTGCTTCTTCGAACTGGAATAACACGCTCTGTTTGCCCGCAAGTGCTGCTTGAATGAGAAACTGAAGCCCAGTCGTCGTCTTGCCGACACCGGTTGGCCCGCTAAGCATTGTTATCGTGCCCTGATCTAAGCCGCCATAGAGCAACTCATCGAGTTCGTCCACGCCAGACGACAGCGGTTCCGTGTCGATCACTTGTTTCTGCGTATCGGGCACGAGTGCCGGCCATACTTCCAGTCCCGCCGCAGAAATATCGTAGAAATGATCCCCACGCCGGAACGACGACCCTCGGAACTTAGAGATACTGACCATCCGGCTCTCAGGAGTCACATCAAGAGAAATGACAGTATCAACAAGAAACTGAATATCATCGTCTGTGATTGGCCCGCCAGCTTGAGAGGTTAACATGCCCATCGCGTCAATTTCTTTGAGATAATCAAGGAGACCGAGGATTCCGGACCGGAATTGCCGCTCGTCAGTTGTAAGATGTCGGAATTCTGTGATTGGGTCCAGTAACACGCGGTCTGGGTCGATCTCATCAATCTTCTCACGGAGATCGGCAATAAAGTCCGGCTGTTCGACTTCCGCTGACTCAAAGACGCTGTACGAGTTACGCTCTGAGAACTGTTCTTGAGTCGGGGAAATATTATGAAAGTGAATTTGCTCGGTATGAAGATCGAACGCATCTGCGGTTTCCTCAACATACGCCTGTGGCTCACCCATGTTGACGTACAGAGATGTCTCGCCAGCGTCTATCCCCGCCGAAAGAAAATGTAAGCCGAAAATTGTCTTCCCTGAACCAGGAGACCCGCGTATAAGCACGTTTCGCGGGTGGATGAGACCGCCGTTTAAAATATCGTCCAACCCACTAATACCCGTAGACAATCGCTGACCTGTCATAATAGCATATTACCCTTAGTATTCAAGTAGTTTGTTGCTGTGACCGTGCTCTAGTCTTGTCTTTTATCGGCGGACAAGGCGAATACCCCGAGGCGATTCACTTTCTCCACCAAAGTCCAGAACTCACTCTACAAGTTCGACCCCAGTAAATTCGAACCGTGTACCACCCTGTTCACTCTCGGTCACAGTAATCTCCCACTCGTGAGTGCTGGCAATTTGCTCGACGATCCGCAGGCCGAAGCCGGTCCCCTCCTCATTGGTCGAGTAGCCCGCCTCAAATATTTCCTTGCGGTCACTCCCTGGGATACCGGTTCCGGTATCCGCCACGTAGAAGCCGTTCTCTATTGTACCGACGGATACTGTCACGTTTTCGTCGTTATGTTCGACTGCGTTACGATAGAGATTCTCAAATAGTTGCTGAAGACGGCTCTGATCGGCCTTGACAACCTGAGAGACATTAGTTTCGAGTGCTGCCTGTCCCGTGCCAACGGTTTGCCAACTGTCCTTGGCTATGTCCGCAAGTCCAACTGGTTCGGGCTCACCAATCTTCTCACCCTCTCGTGCCAGTGTTAGTAAGTCCTCTATGAGCGCGCCGATCCGATCGAGTGCCTGGGCAACACCCTCAATATGGTCACTCTCGCACTCCTCACGAATCAGTTCTAACCGTCCGACAGCCACTTGAAGCGGATTTCTTAAATCGTGGCTGACAATGCTGGCGAACCCCTCAAGTCGCTCGTTCTGACGTTCGAGTTCCCGTTTGTTCTCGACTTCCTCGGTGACATTCTGTGAGACTGCCATCACGTACTCGATCTCATTGTTGTTGGTCCGAACAGGGGCGGTCTGAATTCGGTATTGCCTGCCCCCGTACTCCTGTCCGAACGTGCTGGCATTCCCATTCAGCGTTTCCTCGTAGTAGTGACAGAGTTCATTCGCGATGTCTTCCGGGAACAGATCGTGTGATTTCCGACCCTCGATATCGTCGGGAGGTAGGCCAATGTTGCCCAGTTCTCTGCCACCGGCGCGTACGTATTCGAGATCCGTGTTGATCAGGAATACCGCACCGTCCGGGAAATTCTTGGCTAGTGTCTCGTACTGGTTTTTTAACTCCTGTAACTCCTGTTCACGTTTTTTTCGGTGGGTCACATCCCGGAGTGTTCCAACTGAGCCGTTGAATTGGTCGCCTTCGTACGGGAGAACGCCCATTTGATCTTCACAGACAATCGGGTCACCCTCCCGCGGGTGCACCGTCACTTCGAATGTGAGCGTTTCCGGGCCATCACTTGACAACAACCGTCCCAACTGGTGTTCTGCCTGTTCGACAGCCTCCTCGTCTTTGATGAGCGACGGTGTGTTCCCAAAGATAGTTTCCCGGTCGTAGCCGACTAACTCGACGAACTCGTCGTTGACGTAGGTGAACCGTCCCTCTTCGTCAATCACGTACACTGCGTCGGTCAGTGCTTCAATGATCGTTTCGTACTCTTCTAATCCTCGCTTGCGGTTCTCGCGCTCGGTGACGTCCTGAAACTTTGAAAAGATCGACTGTACGTCCCCTTCTGCGTTGGTAACAACACGGTTGTGCCACTCACCGGTGAATACTTCGCCGTCCTTTCGGACGTTCCGATTGAGTGCGTGTTTTCCGCCATTGGCATTGAGAAGGCTCTCGACGACAGTGCCAATTTTGTCATGGTCATCGGCGGCGACAATCATTTCCCATGGTTCGCCGCGTATCTCTTGCTCACCATATCCAAGGATTTCTTCAGCCCGTGCGTTCAGCCGTTCGAATCGGAATGTGTTGTCCCACTGGACGGCCCCAAGTGGGGATTCCTCGAATAACAGCGCGAGTTCCTGCTGTCGTTGGCGAGTAGTCTGCTCGTGTTCGACGCGATTAAGCGCTGCTATGAGACTCCCTGCCAGTAGCTCTCCGAGCGCGGTGTCCTGTTGATCGAAGGCTGCTCGCTTCTCGGAGCCAGCGATCAGTACCCCATGGTCAGCAAGTGGCAGATACAAGTGACCAGCGAGATCAGTTCCGGTGTTGTGGCTGTCCGAATCTTGCTGTACATCTGCTATTACTGCTGGTTCGCCGTCGCGGTAGACTCGTCCCGCGATACTGTCCGTCACAGGAAGTGGTTGTATATTTCCAATGAGCGAGTTTAGCTCATCCGTCTGTGCCACGGGAACCAGTTGAGTGTCGTCAGCTTCGGAGACGTGGATAGCATTTGCCTTGAAATTGAGGATATCACTGGCAGCCTCAACGCCAATATCAGCGACCTCTTGTCTGGTTTCTGCCTCTAGGAGTGCCTGTGTAGCCCGGTTCAGTTCGGTTAACTGTCGTTCACGTGTTTTTTTCTCAGTGATGTCGTTGACTGCCCCGCGGAGCTTCGTTACTTGCTCCCCAGATTCCACGACTGGAGTGATCGTAACGTCCAAGAGACGCTCGTCGCTGCCGCCTGGATGGAGTCGCCACGTGTCTCGTAGTTTATCACCTGCTTCGAAACCCTTCTCGAGTGCTTGCTGAACTTCTTCGCGGTCATCCGGGTGGAACAATTCTATCGCCTCTTCAACAGGGATTTCAGTCAGGTTGGGACGCTCGATAATTCGACGGGCACCAACGGTCAGCAAGACCCTACCACTCTCTCTGTCAAGTTCGAACCCGCCGGTGTTGCCCGCAAACTCTGTCAGGCGCATCAGTTCTTCCTGTCTGTCAGCGCGCTCAGCCTCACGTCGGGTGTTGACCGCGTTCCGAATTCGGTTGGCCAAGAGTTCGTACGTCTCTGAACCTGTTCCCTTCTGAAGATAGTCTGTTACATCGGCGGAGATCGCCTCACTGGCTACCTCTTCACTGCCCTTGCCGGTAAAGAGAATGAACGGGAGGTCTGGATTGTTCTCACGGACACCTTGTAAGAGTTCTAAGCCATCCATGCCGGGCATGTTGTAGTCCGAGACAATACAGTCGGGTAGGTGACTATCAACCCGTTCTAGGACCTCGTTACCGCTGTTTGCTGTCTCAACAGTGAATTTATCATCCTCACGTTCGAGGAACGTCGCAGTCAGGTCTGTAAGAGACGGCTCATCGTCAACGTGGAGAACCTGAATCTGTTGTTCCGAAGCGAGAGTCATTACCCGTTACTTTGACACCAGTTCTATAACACTTTCTGAGGATTATCATGTTTGATTTGTTCTTGTATAGCACATTGTTGATGGAGAGAGTTCTTGCGATTTCGAGATACACCACTTCTGTGAGATATCTCGCACCATAGTAGCTCTGCCGACTACCTACTGAGTGAGGTTTATAAAAGAAATCCGTGCCAACAACCTCCACGAGAAGAGCGAGAGTCAAGATGATTTTACGGGTCTGACAATCAAAGCTAATAATTTCAGAGGTACAGTTATTTGTATCTTCACCAAAGACTCTTTATGTCAGTCACAGAAACTGAAGCTGAACCCACCAAAGTGCTGGAGTTTGGCTTGGGCAACGGGACGTACTGTCTGGATATCGGGATCATCGACGAAATCGTTGACGCCGGCAAGCTCACGCGGATCCCTAATTCCCCTGACCACGTTGAAGGCGTAATGGACCTGCGAGGACGTACGACAACGATTGTTGATCCGAAGACACTCTTTTCGATCGACGAGAAAGGACCCCGCGAACGGATTGTGGTGTTCGACGACGACGAGACCGATGGGAGCGGTGCCGTCGGCTGGATGGTTGATGAACTGTTCCAAGTCCGCGACGTGGCTCCAGAAGACGTGGATCAAGCAACAACCGTTAATGGCGAAGGGGTTAATGGAATCGTCAAATCCGAAAACCGCTTCTTGATCTGGGTCACTACAGATATCGACGAGGTCGTGGACTTCGAAGCTCCCAATCTCGTGAGGGAGAAGGAGCAGGCCGACGAATAGTGGGTCGGCGGATCAGCATAATACAAGCTGGAGACTCCGACCTCAACCCCTGCGGGACCTACGGTCACGCTGCTGTCCCGGAACAGTACTTTCGCCTCGCTCGCCTGAGCTATAAGTCACAGAGTCTCTAATTTTGAAGCGAAGGAGCACTGCTGGGCCGGTTTCAACAACTGGATCAGCTCCCAAACAGTGTCAGACGCTCCCTCTCCCCTCGAAGTAGCCCGTGAACTCGTGAGAAATTCTTCACACCGCAAGAAGGCAAGCCATCAACGATCTTCTACAGATAAGCGGATTGTGTACCGGGCAAGGTGTTCAGGAAACGGGGGTTTTTCTGAACACCAGTATGAGGACTAAGAATGGGCCTAACTACAGGCTTATACAGAGATGGAGAAAACGAGAGTTAGTCAGGGGGCGAACGGGCAGTACAAGATCACTGTATCGGAGGGGCTCGCCGAGGCGATGCCTGTCCTCGTCGTTGCGTGGGGCGTAACAAACCGGGCGTGGATGCTTTCCCAGATACTTGATATCTGGATCCTCACGGTCAAGCGTCTCTATACAGACTCACTGCCCCCGCTTACTGAACCTGGCCGCCTCGCAGGACGCTTCGTACGTGGCGAGAACCACCCGTCAGTGATGCGTACGTCGCAGCGGCGGATGCCGAGTCCGACTTCGACAGCTCACGCTAGCAAGGTCGTATAGTGGTGTCACACAGTATTGACTGCGACACCACATCGAGTACTCTATCTGGGACGTGAAATCCACGGACGACGACAGTTCGCCGTTGGGTCTCACTCAGGGACAACGCCTCAGAGAATGCGCGGGTATTAGCAGCGGTCACTGCGGCGACAGATTGTACCAGCCAAATGACAGCAGATCCCTACTCTAATCGCCCACCGCAGAGTTGGTTCTCATTCCACAAACGACAAGTCAACCCACATAATACGTTCGCTGAGGCGGTCGAACTCTGGCATAGGCACTCAAAGTCGTCCGCCTCATCCTCTAATTTAATACCAGGTTGAGTGGTTCATGCGTCGCGTTGCCGGAAGACAAGAACGACAAGCGCCACAACAAGTACAATCTGAACGATCTTATCAACATACCCAACGAGGGTGAAGTTCCCCGCCTTGGCAATATACCACAATGGGATCTGGACAGCTGTATACGGAATCGCGGCGATAGCGAGACCATGGCGACGGACACCTCGTGCGTACAGGAGCATTCCCCCGATGAAGCCAACACCAGCAAGAAGTACTGGCGGCGCTCCCTCTATAACACCAGCATACAGATGTGTTGCGGCTGTGATGCCTAACAGAATAAGTACGACTTGCTCAAGTGTTGATAGCGAGTTCATCCCAGAAGTCCCTGTCGGCGCCTGTTGAGTCGGTGTAGACACAGTATATTTGTGTGACTCGACAAGTATTAATCTTGCTCTATTAATACAAGACCATTTGAAAAATAAGACTTCAGCGGATCTAATGGCTGTGAATGACTGCTATTGGTAGTCTCAGTACCTCACAAAGCATCCTCAGCTAGCTGTTTCCGAAGCCTAAGTTCTACGGCGGAGCGGTTGTGCTGGTGGCCCTGACGAGAGATTCGTACACGAACCGACGGAGAACTGTCGCTGTCGGCGGCGCTGCCGCCGACGTGACAGCGTCGCCACTCCTGGCGAAGGCTAGCCCGGTCGGAGAGTAGCGAGTAAACCGATCGTCTGGTGGTCGATTTGCGGGGACGGTCCGACGCGTCGCGAGGGCTGTCCACGCTGCCCGTTGAATCATATTGATGAACTTCTTGAACGACCACTTCCAGAGGCGACGCCCGCACGGCGGGGCGTCGCTGGTATTAGACACACCTTCAGCAAGCAGACGTCTCAACTAGCCGGCTTTGTGATGTACTGATATCCACATCAATTGTATACACGCTACACACAAGATAGTATTGTCTTATATGGGAAATTGTGTACTTTTCTTTTCGTTCAAATACCCGAATTTGTATTTTAGATTCGTTTGTAGCATCTAGTATAGTTCTTGTTCCACAATATTAAAACCCGTTCAGCGCGTCACACAAGTGTGGTCCATAGCGAAGAAACACAGCCGTTCGACATAGAGGTGGGGCCCCTACAAGCGGTGGTGGCCGCACTCTTTTCACAGGTGATCATTAACGGGATTAATCCCACGGTGGATGCGTGACTCGCAACCCTCTATCGAGAGTGAACGCGGATTCACCACGGATTATAGCTTCCCTACTGGTCCTGTTGACGTTACTAGGCGCTGTAGGAGGGGTCACAGCAGTGCCAGATGCTCGGATTGGTATCGATGAGGTCGATGTCAGCTCAAGTGAGCCGGTAGTCGATGAGCGAACGTTATTGAATGTGACTGTCTCAAACTCTGGTGGAAGTCCAGCAGCCGCCAACATAACGAGCGTTCGGCTGTATAATGCGGGTGAGGACGGCAACCCACGTGACGAGGCTACCATGGTCGGAGGACTCTCTCCGGGTGACACAACTGATGTCGCTCTGTGGACAGAGTTCGACGAGCCGGGGGAATACCGACTCACTGTCGAGGTCGTTGCGGATCAAGAAGCGACAGGTGGCGAGGCTAACGGCGGGACCGTCACGGTGACACGCGACGTGATTGTTGATGTTCAGCCAGTAGAGGTTGCGCTTGACCTCCGAACCCGCGCGCTAGCACCGGAAGACCTCGAGAGCGACGATGATGATCAAAATGCTGGTGGAATAAATGTTGGTGGTGTCGGAGATCTTCTCGGTGGTGGTGGCGGCGGCCTCCAAGCCGGTGGGACCGACGAGTCTGACTCTGAGTCCGTCGAGTCGGTTGACTCTCCGGTAGCGGTGACGGTCGTTAACACCGGGACGACGACCGCAGACCGCGTGAGCCTGACTGCCGTTGGCACATCAGTCAGAGGGGATAGGGGAGAAAATGCCGCGAGTGACGATGCTGATCCAACAACTAAAGTCGGCCCCTTCGTTGTCGAGAACCTCGCACCCGGTGAGGAGCGGCAGGTAATTATCGACCTTGGCCCGATTGACGAGCGTTCGGATGTGACGGTTACCGCGGCGTTCCGTGCTGATACCGACGTGCGAAACGAACGCGGTGCTGACCGAACCGCGGAGTCGACAGTAACGTATCCAACGCGCGAAGGTAGTCCGAGCGTTACCGACGCGACCATCCGGACGACTGATGATGGTCAGGTAACTGTTGATGCCAACCTCGGTAATGCGGGTACTGGTGAATTGAACGGGGTTGTCGTTTCGGTTACTGGGACAGATGGGGTTGAACCGACCCCAGCCGGGCAAAAATACTTCATTGGAACCGTCAGCGCGGGCGATTTCGTCGCTTTTGACCTTCAAACTGTGGCGAATGCCTCTGTAGCGGATGAGGTTCCGATCCGGATCGAGTACACCGAGCGTGGTGTCCGCTACACCGAGACCACAATAGTGGCGCTTCCAGAGCCAGATGACGAGAGTGGGTCAGAATCTGGTACTGTTGGCACACTTGGAGTAATCAGTATTGTCGGAGTTGTTGGCGGCACTGGGGTCGCAATTGCTGGGAGTGTAATCCGTCGCCGCGATGTATAGCGTCGAACTCAGGGGTGCGACCAAGCGGTACCCAGGCGGGGGGACCGAACCGGTGGTCGCACTCGACGACGTGAACTTCGCGGTTGAGCCTGGAGAGTTCGTTGCTGTTGTCGGCCCCAGTGGTTCTGGGAAATCAACGCTGCTCAACGTACTCGGTCTCCTCGACGACCCGACTGAGGGGTGGCGTCTGCTGAACGGTACCGATGTGACTGAACTCTCGGTCGCCGAGCGCACCACAGCTCGCAAGGGATCGATCGGATTCGTCTTTCAGGACTTCCACCTCCTGCCAGCGCTGACCGCGGTCGAGAACGTTGCGCTACCAACCGCCTTCGATTCAGGCGACGCGAGCGACCGTGCTGTGGACCTGCTTAGACGGTTTGGGCTCGGTGACCGGCTTGACCACGAACCATCAGAACTGTCTGGTGGACAGAAACAACGGGTCGCTATCGCTAGGTCGCTGATAAATGACCCGGCAGTGTTACTCGCTGACGAGCCAACGGGGAACCTCGACACGGACACCGGCGAGTCAATCCTCGCTGAGTTCGGGCGGGTAAAAGAGGAGGGTGTTGCTGTCATCGCGGTCACACACGATCCGCTAGTTGAGGAGTACGCGGACCGAGTCGTTGAGCTCACCGACGGGGTGCTGGTAGGCGGAGATGTCGATGAGGCGACCTCAGTAGACGACACCCTAGGAGGCCGGAACAGCGAGTCGCCGCTCGCACCGGGAGAACAATGAGCAAGAGTACTTCCAGCGGAACCGACACTGAACCCGGAGCTACCAGTTGGCTCCGGGGCTGGCGACCCGCTGTTGGAATGGCCGGCCGGAATCTCCGCCGGAACCGCGTACGGACGGTACTAGCGGTGCTTGGCGTTTGTATCGGCGTGCTGGCAGTGGCCGCGCTAGGGATATTCGGAAATGTGCTCGCGCTCGGCGCCAACGACGCTATCGGTGATATTGGCACACAAGTAGTCGTGTCGCCAAACTCGGACACCGGAGTAGAGTCACTTTCGACGACTGATGTAGCGGAGATCCGACGTGCCGTTGACGACCCGGCGGTCGGCGATCCGGCTGTGGTTCCACTGTATTCGGACAACGGGATTGTTGCGGGCGCAAGCTCACAGACCTTTGCGACAATCTATGGCGTTGAGGAACCAGCCCTCGCGTTTGAAGCCGCTGAGGGGGAGCTCCCGGACCGTCACCGGCAGGGCGCAATCATCGGTGCGGGTGTTGCTACTGATCTCAATATTGGGACAGGCGATACTGTGGAGATCGTAGGGTCACAAGTGCGCGTCGTTGCCGTGCTCGCTGAGACACAGACATTCAGCCCGGTTGCACCCGATGACGCCGTCTTTCTCCCAGAGTCGGCGTTCGCCGCTGACGGCTACGCGCAAGCGCTTATTATTTCAGAATCCGGTGAGACGGCGCAGGCCGCTGCGGACGCGATCCGCAGAGAGGTGAACGCTCGTGAAGATCGAGTCGACCTATTCGAATTAGCAGCAATCGTGGATGAGATTAATGGCTTCTTTGACCTATTGAGTACGTTCCTGCTCGGGCTCGGTGCTATCTCGCTCGTGGTCGCCGGCGTCTCGATCCTCAATGTAATGCTGATGAGTACGGTCGAGCGGAGACAAGAGATTGGCGTAATGCGTGCTGTGGGTGTGACCCGCCGAGACGTGTTGCGTGTGTTGTTAGCAGAGGCTGGCCTGATTGGTGCCGCGGGCGCCGCAGCAGGGACTGTGCTGACCGTGATACTCGTCGCCGCGCTCGTAGCCGCAACCCCAGCGGTTGACGCCAGCCTAGTTATCGACCCGACTAACGCTTACTATCTCCTGTTGGCGCTAGGATTTGGAGTTGGTGTGGGAATTATCAGTGGGGCGTACCCTGCTTGGAAGGCAGCAAACGAACGCCCGGTAGAGGCGTTGCGAAGCTAAACCAGTACACCCATAGAATATCAAATCGGAAATCAACCATTTTATATACACTCAGCCAGTTGACGGGTTTTTGCCACTAGTTCGTAAAATCACGATTCGTAAATAGTAGGGCAGAAGCAGCGGTCGCGTTAAGTTAAGCAGAAACGCAAGACGGCAAGAGTATCCCGTGAGCTTTGGAAAGCCGAGTTACATACTCAAGATAGGTAGTAACTCCGGGAGAAACTGGATCTGCCTTCTCAGTTCTCCTTCTCGTTGATCCTCAGAACACGATCCGCTACAACGTTCCAGAACACTACAGAAAATCGCATGACAGCAGCTAGGTGAGTACTAACTTGACGCGACCGTACATAGTAACGCCCGCTAAATATACATCGCACATCGGTGATTGCTCCGCCGACAGTCTTAATATATTGTGTATTCATAACAATACTACATGGGGAAAAAGTGTCAACTACAAGTGCGCCGTCTCGCTGGTGGAATGGCATTGCTTGGACTCACGCTCGGGACATTCGTGTCACGATGGTTTTTGTTGCTCGTCGGGTTTGTCGGTCTTAATCTCATTCAAAGTAGCTTCACAGATGTCTGCCCGGCAGAGCAACTTCTCCCAGGGTGTGAAACGAACGCCGAGGCCAATACCTCATTTGTAAGGTCCTAACTCCGATCGGACGCGAGAATCATTTTTACTCTAGTTTTTATCCGCAACTCAGGAAATATAAAGAAGAGGGTTGGACTGCTAGATAAGTTAGAGGGCCTGACGGCAGTACATATTTAGTCGTGTGGAATATATACAATATTATGATGGGATACGGACGGACTGACCGGCGATACGGACAGTGTAGACAATCAGCCGACCGGAAGTGCCGCCCGTTCGAATTGCCACACACCCGTGGGGATGCCACACGATGACCGGCGGCGAGCAGGCTCGCGGTGGCCAGATGCAGCGATGGGTTGCAGAAGTGTTCAAGCCGGCCGGCGTTGGGGTTGGGGTAACAGTGCTCGCGAGCGTGGTACCATTCGTTGGGTTGCTCGCACCGGCGATGGGCGGTGGCGTGGCGAGCCAGGTGAAGAAGTCTGGCGACGGGAGCGGCCCACGAGTTGGGTTTGTCACGGGCGCATTAGTGGTGTTACTGTCGCTACCGATGACGTTTTTCGCGGTGGCAGTCGCTGCGACCGTATCTCCGATCGCGACGGTCGGTGTGTTGGGAATGACCCTCGTCGGTGCGGTATACGTCATCGGGAGCAGCGCGCTCGGAGGCTACCTTGCCGACGAGCTCGCGGAAGATCACCGGAGCCGTAAAGACGCTACGCGGCAACTTACGCCAGCTACGACGGGAGGGTCGGCGTCACCAATCGAGCGACTCAAGCGCCGGTACGTTGACGGCGAAATGGATGACGACGAGTTTGAACGGCGACTGGAACGGTTAGTAACTATCGAAGGGGCCGGGGAGCAGGCGGGCGACCGCGTCGTCGAAAATCGCGAACGACGACCGAACCGGCGGGAGACTACAGTACCTGCCCACGAGCGCTAACGGCGTCCCAGAAGACCGACGCGCCGAGCGTAGTACAATGGACATGGTCGCTAGATACGAAGCGATTTCGCGTCGTCGGCGTCCGCGACGAGGGCGCCGGCGACTACCACCTGTACATAACGAATTTAGCGGGGAAAGAGTTCTTTCCGACGGATTTAGCGGAGATCTACCGCTGTCGGTGGGAAGTTGAGTTGCTGTTCCGGGAGCTGAAGACACAGTACGAATTAGACGAGTTCGACACGAGTGACGAACACGTGGTGAGGATCTTATTATACGCAGCGCTGCTGTCGCTGCTTGTAAGCCGTGATCTGTTGGATCTAGTCACTGAGCAGGGGGTGATGAGCTTGTGTTTCCGACAGAGCGCTGGGCGGCGACCTTTCGGTCGCACGCCCATCTCATTCTCCACGAACTCGGTGAGTTCCTTGGCTACTCACCACCGCCGCTGCTCGACCGCCTGATCGAAGACGCTCAAAAGATCCACAGGCGACGACCAATCTTACAAGAGATGCTCGCTACCGCTACACAACCGAGGTGTGAGGCTTAACTAAAGACAGATGACGCCTGTGGTCTGGCCACAAGGAGACCATCTTGATACGCCTCTCGGAGATATATTAGCGAATTACGAAACCCCTGTTGAACGGGTCTACAGCAATACTCTTGGCAAGAAAGTCTGGGGAAACGTCTGTCAGAACTGTGACTCATACCAAGGAAATCATTTCATCCAGCAAGAGGCACTGGAGATTGACCCTCCACTGGTAGACTGTCCACATTGTGGGGATGAACACGAATGGAGCCCGGACAAAGGGATGGGTAGAGCATTCGGACAGGGATGGGTCTCATGTCCAGAATATGGTGAAATACCGGTTGGTGACCCACGGGGAGAGTGATGAATCACTTCACTCCATACAGGGCCAGATCAATAGTATTTCAAAACTCGAATGAGTAAATTGCGACATGTACGATCTCACTGGCTTTCAGCGCGATCTGCTGTACGTAGTTGCCGGACTTGATGACCCCCACGGACTCGCGATCAAAGACGAACTCGAGGACTACTATGAAAAAGAAATCCATCATGGCCGACTCTATCCAAATCTCGATACGCTCGTTGAGAAGGGACTCATCGAGAAGAGCCAGCGCGACCGACGGACCAACGAGTACACCACTACCCGTCGGGGCACCAGAGAGATTGAAGCTCGGACTGAATGGGAAGCCAACTATATTCGGTAGTTCCCATCGTGCCTGATTGCTGACCCAATTTCTAGAGAGAAATGAACGAGATCAGAGCGACCGATTCATCGAGTCGAACAAAGACGGCGATCTCACACCAGTGAGAGCGCCGTCAGTTCAGACGAGAAGCAAAGCTGTAGCTCACTCATAGGGCTGCCGCTGGACGCGGGCGGCCTCAGCCCGCGTCCAGCTCGCTGTAGGTCGCTGGGATGCCGATACGGTTGGTCGGCGCTTCCCACTTCCGGCCCAACCTGTCGTCGAGAGCGTGATCGATCCATTCTCGAAATACCTCAAAGCGGAACCAGACAGGGAGTGCTCGCCCGCCGCGCCGCGGCGTGGCGAGCACGCCCCATCGGACGATCACCCAGAGGTTCCGCAACAGGAAGCTTACGAGGATGAACAACAACCGAACTGCTGGATCGGTCGTACTTGTCCGCGCACGCGCTTCGCGCATCGTCCGGAAGGCTGTCTCGATGGCTGAGCGTTTCTGGTAGAGCGCTTCGACTTCCTTCGGCGTGCGATCGGTCAGATCGCACGCCACGTACGCCCGGACGAGCAAGCCGTGTTTCTCACGGTTGCCCTGCTGGTAGGAGACACAGACCGCGAGCGGGAAGCGCAGTTCCCGCTCGCTTCCCTTGTACATCACGTACTCCGTCCAGTAGGAGACTGTCGTGTCCAATTTCTCGGCCATCTGTTTCCCACGGCGGATGATCGGAAGAGCGACTGGTGCTGTAGCATCCAGTCGCTCGATCGACGTGCCGTCGTAGAATCCACGGTCAGCGAGGAGTCCTGCGACATCGAATGGAAGGGCCGCGACGTGGTCGAGCAGTCGCTCGACCGCGTCGCTCTTGGGTTCATCACTCCGGACGGGGGTCACTGCGACGATGAGTGGTTTCGCCCGACAGAGGACGAATCCAGCAAGGTAGCGATGGCACTGGCTGGTGCCATCGCGTGGTTTGGTGTGGCAGAGTTCGCTCGCCTCAGCGTGTGGACAGCCGTGGTAGTGGATATCGACGAAGTCGAGGCAGATGATCCTCGGACTGGGGCCGAGGATCATCGCCGCCTGCTGGGCGAAGAGGTCATTGACGATTGCTTCCAACTCATCAGGCGGAACGGTGTGAAGTTGTGTAAGCGTGTAGTCGTCAGAGTATGTTCGACGAGTGGTGTCGGTAACAGCCTTGATGGACTTCTGATCGACGGCTGCTTGCGTGACCGTTTCCCAGATGACCCCGGAGTCGAAGCGGCAGTCTTCGACTCCGGGGAGAGGAAGTTCTTGTAGAAGGCTGACCGCTAAGCTTTCGAGGTCTGGAGCCGTAAGGACAGTGTCTGGGTGGTAGAGAAATTTCATACGCACCCATCCAGACGCTTCCTGAGAATCTAACCCTGTCAGTTGTGACTATCCGCTTACCCGATGGGAACTACCGATATTGATCACGACAGCTGATCGAACCGCCGCGTTCGAGGACTGTTTAGCTCTAGTATTTCACGCCCTTCTCGTGTGAACTCCACGTAGCGTATCTAGACACCGTAGAAGAGACTATTTAGATTAATACTAATATTAAGATTAAGATTAACTCGATTTCTGCCTTCTCAAAATTCGAACTATATTTGGGACTCGACCAAACACCTGGTCGAGAAGAATCATCCACTGTTTTTCAATGGATTGTCCAAAGATAGAATCAAGAACCTGTTTGAGAAGGAAATCAGTCGGGCAGTAGCTCAGACAGGCAACAGACAGCTGTCCCAGGCCTCTGTCGATGACGACTCCGACAACGAGTAGTACCGCATCAACCACATCTGGGTAGCCCCACAGCTGACAGAGCGATCGCTCTGTTGTCTTCATGGGTGCTATCCGTTCCTTGGTACTGTTAGGATTTTTCCTAACACTTATCGGAGCAGGGTGCGTCGGCACATGTGTGGATGAGCGATGATGTCACCGTGCTCGAAGACGAGATTGAAGCCTACGCCGACGGCACCGTTGCGCGGGTGCGTGTTCTTTCGGTCCCGACCTCAGGCGTGTTCTTTCGGTCCCGACCTCAGACCGGTTCGAGGACGGGATCAAGTACGCGCACCACTACGGTGAAGCCGGCGCAGACGATCCAATCATCCGGTTCGACAACCACCACGGCGTCCACGAACTCCACCTCGGCGGTGAGACCTTCGAGATCGACTACCCCGGCCTTGCGGAGATCTTCCGCGCCTGGCGGGCGGCACTCCCAGAAGAGAAGCGCGACGACTGGTAGCCCGATCAACTACGGTGACCGACGTACAGACCCGCGACTAATTCCGACCCACAACCCTACACCCCCCCCCATGACCCAGACACTCCATGTTCAGATCAAGTCTGCCGACCGTAGCGACCTCGAAGAGCGCCTCGAGGCGATAGACGCCGGCGAGGACGTCGACCCCAGCGAACCGACGCTCTCGATCGAGAATCTCGAAACGTTCGGTCGCGTCTTCCGCTCGACCAACCTTGAGCTCTTGGAGGCGATCGTCGAACACGAGCCGGAGAGCATCCGCGAGCTCGCTCGCCTCGTTGATCGGAACCCACCAGAGGTCCTCGAGAACGTGAACGAGCTGGCCGACTACGGCCTCGTCGAACTCGAGGAGAATGGCCGGGCAAAGCGGCCGGTCGTGTGGTACGACGAAATCGACGCCGACATCCCGCTCACGACTGGGTCGGGACAGGGCCGGAAGGCGAACGCCTGACTCAGCGAAGATACACGATGGGCGACGACGTCGATCCCGAGAATCCGCGCCCCGATGGCCACTACCACGTCGACCGCGACGCAGAGTGGTACTACGTCGACGACGACCTCGCGGGGACGATCGCCCTCGGGCCAGCGACCGACGGCGAGCCCGGTGACGGCTGGGTGCTTACGCTCTCGGCCGCGACGTCGGACGAGGATCCCGATCCGGCCGAGCGTGTCGCCGTTCGCCTCACGCCGTGGGCGCTCCACGCGCTCTACATCGAGGCGCGGAATCTCTCACCAGACGCTCGTCAGGCAGGTCACACCGCCGAGTGTGGGCTCTGCGGCGAGCAGGTTCCGCTCGACCGGGCATGGCCGGACAACCGCAAGCGACCGTGTCACCCAGACTGCTACGCTGATGCGTTCGGTGCGCCGCCCTGGTACGATGGACAGTAGCTTGGTGTCGCTAGAGCGTCACAGATGAGCGGGAATAAGCTTCTCATCGCTGCTAGTGCGACTGTGATCTGGGTCATCTCGGGGGTACTCTTGTTTGAGGTGGCGAGTTTGGCGTCGGCCTTCGAACTCGCAGTTTCTGGCCCGATCTTGGACCTCACATCGTTGCTTGATGCGTGGCTACTAGCTGGAGCTATCCTCGGTGTCGTTGACGTCGCCCTCCTCTGGGATATGGCCACTGGGTGGTGACCACGAAACACCGACACCGCCCTAGTACCCGGCTAGCAGCCGTTTGTCCGGAAGAAGCTGTCAGACTAATCTTAAGATTAAGATTAATTCGTATAAGTGAAATGCTCTCTTAAGACGTGAATACGAATGCCAGTATCCACAAATCAGTTATCTAAGAACAATTTCTGGGAGCCTCCATACAGTCCGACACAACTGCCACAAGATATTAGTTCTCGGTTCACGTATCATGAATTACGATGGTAGTAACAAACGCCCCGACTGCGGACGAGAACGGCTCGAAAGAGGGCACCGCACGCTCCTTTATCGCGGCCTCAGAGATACTGGTGAATCCCGACATCGCCAGAGTGTATACTGACATCCTGCTGAATCAGCCTACTACGAACAGCAGTATCGAGCGTAGACTCGATCTTGCCGGAAGTACAACCTCAATGCGGGTTGGAAAGCTCAAAAACTTAGACATTGTCGAGGATGTCAGTAGCGGGAAAGAGAGCCAGCTCCGGACTGATTCACTATTTCTCCCCGTTGGGGAGGGAGAGACGCGGATACTGTTTGACCCGCTTACGATCGCCGCTTACGGTGTAAGCGGCGAGGTTAGTGAGATCGAACTCTTCGTTGATCGGCACGGCAAGGCGAAGCTGCTGATGGCGGTTGAGCAGACACGGGCATATCTCAGTGGCGAGGTGACTCGTCGTGGAGCAGCAGACCGCCTCAATGTTGATGAGATCGAGGCTATCAGCATCACGCAGGCGCTGGAGCCGATCATTGCCCTGTTTGTCGAAGCAGGGCTCATCGATGATTCCTTCGAACACGACGTACATGATCGGAAGATTCGAAACACTCCGTACGTGTTTGAGCAGGAATGAGCGATCGGCCGAAATTAGTTGGCTCTTCACCCCTCTACCCGCTCCCGGATGCACTCCTCGTTGACTCGAGCGTCTTGGGTGGAATCGGGCGATCTACTCCAGAACGGCGACAGCTATTGACCTCCTCCTCCGCGTAAACGCGGAGGAATCCGACCATCGGATTCGGGCGGTCGTCGCCGTTTGGTTCCAACCCGCACTCGGAGGGAACCGGCGACACACCGGGGGAACTCTCGTTTGTCTCCCTCGTTGGGCTGTGGCCCGGCCAATGAGGCCCCGTCGGAATCCGTGTCATTGCCGTGCGAACCACCACTGGTTCGCCACCCCTTGTGGTTCGGGGACGGCCTCTCACCGATTCCGTAGCATCCGTGCTTACTAGAGGCCACGGACTTCAAACTGCCGGGATAAACGAGCCGAGTGTCGCTCGACCTCCGCCTGAAGACGGAGGTATGCGCTTGTATCTCTATCAACTACATTCAGTCGAATGATAAGCAGTTGTACGTCTCCACTGGAGTAGTCGAGGAGTTGGACAAGGAATGGGCTGGTCCCTACGGTGTCAACGATTGGCTTGATCCAATACGTAACGAGGACTGGATTGTTGCCCTTCCAGAGCCGGATTACGGTGCGCGAATCCGTGACGGACCTACCGTGAGCGAGATGGTTGACGAAGCACACAGAGAGTTAGCCAAGCTCGAACAGGAGCGAGAAGATGAACTCCCGAAAACGGACGCCAAATTCGCCGGTAATCTTGTTCAAATTCGGGTGTCTGAGGGTCACAATTCTGTGGGGCTGATCATCGACGACAGGAACGCAGAGCGCGCACTATCTCAGGTAGTCAGTGAGACGGAGTACGAGCAATTCTTCCGGATACTGAGGGGGCCAGAGGTATTAGAAGAGATACAGTAACACCCTTGTTGATCTGCTGCCCTTCGGTTTCTGATAGTCCGTTGGATCTTCCACCGTGAGATCGTCCCGCGGTCGACCTTTCGGTACAGTTCGACAGAGAATCATAACGTATCCTTCCTCGTTGGGGCTACCCTCCTTGCGCGGCTTATGAGGTGAGATCCGGTAAGTTAACGACTTCACTATACCACCGCGCCGCACAATCTCGGAGGATGGTATTGATGCGCGCCTTCTATTCGATAGATTTCAACATGTTCAAAACCTGGTGTGAGAGTCATTACTGGTTCTCAACTCGTTTTTAACCATTTTAATAGATGTCTGTTTGTCATAATGGGTATGTAAATCTACTACCTGAGAAACCTACTCTTAGGCTGTAAAATCTAATTATGGGCCATTACGGCGATACTCTCAAATCGGTCCAGAATAGTGAATTATATAACAAGATGAGTCCGGAACCCATGTCTCCCGACCACGGAGCCGACGCGTTCCTCGCGCGGCTGGCGATAGAAGGTCCAGCACCGATCCTCACCGCAGAGGGTGCCACTGGAACCGTCGTGGCGGTAAACGAGGCGGCGACCGAACTGTTCGGCCGCAACCGCTCTTCGCTTATCGGGATGCACCAGACCGAACTTCACCCGCCAGAGACCGAGACGCGTCACCGTGAAGGGTTTCAGGCGGTCCAGAACGGGCGGAAAGAACACGTCCGTGCCGACGCAGAGGAGCCGGTGACGATTCTGCGTGCAGATGGGTCGACGGTGCCGGTCGACGTGAGGTCAACGACGTTCACACACGCGGGCACCGAGTATGTCCTCGGAATCTTCCAAGACGTTAGCGAGCGTATGGCGAACTTGGCTCGACTTGAACAGCAAGCGGCCGCGATGGACCTGACGACCTCTGGTATCGCGTTATTAAACGGTGATGGTGAGTACACGTACCTCAACGATGCTCACATCACGATGTTCGGGTACGACGACGCCGAGGAGCTACTCGGTGAGACTTGGCGGCAAATATACGCGGACGACGTCATCGAGCGGATCGAAACCGAGGTTCTCCCAGTTGTCGAGGAGACGGGGTCGTGGGACGGCGAGTTGGTCGGGGTCAGACGAGACGGTACGCCGATTACACAGCGCGTGTCGCTCGCACAGCTACCCGAGGGGGGAATCACTTGCGTTAATCTCGATCTCACCGAACAAGAACGCCGACTCCGTCGCCTTGAGAAGACACGTTCGCTCGCCGAAGAGCTGATGACTACAGACGATTACGAGGGCGTGATCGATACTGCGATCAAAGGAGTGACGGAGATTATTGATCGGCCGTTCTCTGGGTATTGGGCACACGAACCGGCTGGGACGGATACGGTGGCTCCGGCTGGAACTGCGGAGACTACCACCGACGTGCTTGTCCCGGTGTCTGTCTCCAGTAGCGCAGCGTCGATTGTCGAGGAGGCACCCCGATTCCGCCCTGGTGAATCGCTCGCGTGGGAGGTGTTCGATGCTGGGACGCCGGCATACTACCCGAATGTCGCCGCCGAGGTGGGCGTTCACAACCGGGAGACGCCGATCGGTACCGAATTTATTGTCCCTATTGACGACGATGGCGTGTTTCTCGTCGGGTCGCCGGAAACGGGCAGTCTCGCCGAGGACGAACGCGAGCTCATTTTGATCGTCACACAGTACCTCCAGACGGCAATCGAGCTCGTCGCGCAGCGACGTCAACTACGTACTGCGCGCGACCGCATAGAGTCCGAACGCAATCAGCTCGAACGTGTCATGAACACAGTCCCCCAGCTGATATTCGCGAAGAACACAGACGGCGAATTCTTGCTCGCGAACGAAGCGGTCGCTGACGCGTACGGCACTACCGTCTCGGACATGATCGGTTCGACTGATGCTGACTACACGGCCGAGTCCGACGAGGTGGACGCATTCACCGACGACGATAGACGGGTGATTGAGACCGGCAAGCCGCTCCATCGCACCGAGGAGACACTGACCGACGCCGCAGGCAACGAACGAGTCTTAGAAACGTGGAAAATACCATTCACCCCGGTCGACAGCGATGAGGACGCAGTACTCGGCGTCGCCAACGATATTACCGATCTCACCGATGCGCGTGACGCGCTTGACCGGCAGCGGCGGCTGACGAACCTCTACGCCGTGAGCAGCCGTGTATTCAAATCAACGGATCCGGAAGACGCGTTCGACGCGTGTGTCAAGGCGGTCGCCGATGTGGTAACAGCTGACGAGCTCGCGATATACGACCGCAATACGTCAGAAGGGGAGTTGGTGCGGCTTGCGACTGCGGGAGACAACTCTGAATCACGTAGCCGACAGCGAATTCACCCGGGCGAGACGGATCTCTGGCGAGCGTTCACCGAGTCCGACACGTGCTGGCTCCCGGCCGACGCCGTTATCGACGCCGGCGACGCGGCCGAGAAGCAGGCACTCGTCACACAGCTCGGTGATACGAGTCTGTTGAGCGTCGTCGTTGACGAACGGGATGAGACGTTGGAATCGTTCATTCGGGCGGTGAGCCAGCAGGTCTCGGCGGCACTCACACAACTCCGTCAGGAGACATCGATAGCGGGGCTCTCAAATGATGTTGCCAGGACCCAGCGGCAAGCGGATCGCTACCAGAACCTGTGGGAGGGGATGGTTGACACCGTTGAAGCGATCGTGACTGCGGAGACATCGGCGGCAGTGCGTGAGGCGGTTGTTGACTTCGGCGATCGTGTGGCGGAGTACGCGTTCGTTGGCACGTATGATCCGGTCACAGAGCGAATTGACCCGGTCGAAGTGTCCGAGGCAGGTGGACCGGCGAAGCTGTACGAAAGCGCCAGGCAGACGTTCCCCGCGATCACCGCTGCCTCACAAAACGAACCACAGCGTATCGTCGACGGACAAGCGACCGGAGGAGCTCACGGCGAGTGGCTCAACCGACTGCTCCATTTCGGCTACCGGGAATCGCTCGCGGTTCCGGTGAGCCATTGTGGGACCGTCCACGCGATCGCCGAGTTCATCAGTACAGATGCCGAGCGCTTCGCCGAACCAGAACGACAAGCAGTTGGTGCGGTTGCGGACGCCGCCGGAATGCGGCTGTCAACGCTTGAGTCCGCGAGCGCGTCGAACGCACCGATCGCCTTCGACTTCGAATGTCAGGATCCGTCGCCGCTCTTCCCGGGCCTCTCGACGTCCGGTACAATCGTCGTCGAACACGTCGCGCTAACAGGTAGGGAAAACTTTCACCTAACCGGTCGCGTCGACGGCTACACCGAGACCGCATTTCGTGACTACGTCGCGGCGACGCCGGGCATCGAACTCGACAGTATTGCCTCGACCGATAGCAGCGTCCACGAAATTACCGTGCGGATGAGAGATACACCAGACCGGTCGCTAGCCTCGGTTCGCGACGTACTCATGCGGACAGACACACAACTGAGCAGTGTCCGTTCCCGCCCGAACGCTGACGTGTTGGAGTTCTGGACCACGGACCCGAAAGTGATCGGTCGGGTCCGCGAGGAGCTGTCTACCGTCTCCGGTTCGTGTCAGCTCGTCTCGAAGCGCCATGTGTCCGGGTCATCCGGTAGACGCGACGAGTCCGCCGGGAATACAGACTTGACGAGCCGACAGCGGGAGATCGCCGAGACAGCGCTCCAAGAAGGATACTATGATGATCCGCGGGGTATCAACGGTGCCGATCTCGCCGACCGGTTCGACGTGTCCTCGTCAACGCTCCACCAGCATCTGCGCGCCGCGGAGTCGAAGATCATCCGCGGCTTTTTCGAGTGACGTATGTCTGTAGGCTACTACTAAGACACGGACATATTCGGTATCTGTTCTGCCTGCCACATATCTTCGGGCGTAGAAATAGTATGGATACTGAAAGAATAGAATGCATGAGTTCAGGATGGAATGACGCGCCGCGAATCTCGTCAAAGTGCCCTCAATACCGACCAGAACAGGTGAGATAGAATGAGTACTCAGCCGTCTGAGTTGACTATGATGGTGTACGAGTATCTGAACCGGTCCACTGACCCCGCCGCGACTACGACGAGTGAAAATCGTTCGTCATGGGTCGACTCTTCCGTCTACGTCGACGACTACGGGAACAAGCTAGTCGACCGGCTTCTCGCAGCGGAAAGGCACCCCGGTGAGACCTTCGAAGCCGTTTTACACCCGTCTCCAGAGACGATCATACCGGCTTTCATCGCCGATGTCGCGGTCCGCTACGACGACATCGTTGGATTTGCTGCGCCAAGCTCCCAATTATATGATGACCTGTTTTACGCCATGTACGCAGCAATGACCGAGATAGGCGCGGTGTTGACGACGAAGTACCCACGCCATAAGGTTCGCTCGCGGCTCTCAACGATGGACCCACTCGTCATTGATTCCACCCCTGGTGCCGAGACCGACGGCGGTGTTGACGTCGCGACTACCGACGCCGGACCGGTTCGGTGCGGTGACCTCACTTCACTTGGGGTCGCCGCCGAACGTGCGACGACGCAGCTCGCGACGGGTGATCGAACGGGAACGTTCGCGATCGCGACGTTGACGCAACTGCTAGCGCATCACGACCCGACTGCGCTTGACAGGTTCCTCCACGAACTGGTTGGCCAGTGGCGAAATCAGGACGTCGGCGGGCTCATCCACCTGCCACCAGCGAGCGATATCGACGGTTCCAGCTGGTTTGGGTCGGCACACTTCGATTACGTTGTTGAGATGCGAACCGGCGACGGCCAGATCGAGGCGCGAGTGTGTGGGAAGCGAGATGTTGCCCCCACATGGCAGGTGGTTGGCTCCGCGCCGTGCTCGGATAGTGAAGCATCGGCCCAAGCAGTGGAGCGACAGCCTCCCGGGATAGTCGATGAAGACGGCGGCGAGTCTACCCCGAAGTGAATACGGTGATATTACCCGACGAAGCCGCGCCACACTCCCGCCTCGATTGGTGGGTTTCGGATCGTTGACCCTCGTTGTGAGATTGCGCTTTGTTTATCGGCCTTTCTACACTTCTCACGGTTTGTACACTACACCTACTAGGATATCTGCTCGGGTGCGACTAAACCCAGATTGCGGTTTGCTGACGACGTCGGAACGCGAAGCACGACTTCGGTACCTGTGTCGGTCACGTCGACGTCGATCTCTCCGCCGAGTACGGAGACTAACATCCGAATTAGCCAGATCCCGAGCCCAGAGCCGTGCTGTAACGGCGTCTCTTCGCCGGTGACGAGTACTTCCCGCTCGATATCTGGCATGCCAGGCCCGTCGTCGGTCACGACGATCTGGAGCCAGCCGTTGTCAACCTGTCTCACCGATACGTTGACGTACGGGTCTTCTCGGTCTCCTGCGGCCACCGCGTTCTTTATCACCTCGGTAAGTGGGTGTGTAAGCCATCGTGAGACAGTCTCGTCGGTCGCGTCGACAGAGACGGCGATCGTTGCGTCCGAGTAGTCATCCTGTACCGCCGTTGCGGCCGTTTCAGTGACCTCAGCGATGTTAACGGTCGACTCGTCGTGTGGTATCTCCCGTATCGCGCGATCAATCACCTGCATTTTGTTCGTAAGTCGTTCCCACCCGTCGAATATACGCGTCAGTCGGCGGAGATGATCCTGACGACAGTCAGCGTCCGGTTCCTCGGCGAGTATCGTCGTCCATCCCACGAGCTTGTTTAAATCGTTGCGGACGTTGTGTCGGACGACCCTCTGGAACACCTGTAAATGCTGTCGCTGTCGCGTCTTCACGGTGATATCTTTCCCCTCAACGGCGATCAGCGTGATTTCACCAGCGGCGTTACGAATCGGCTTGAACCACACCTCGATGCGTGCGAGACCATCTGGACCCTGTAGTTCTCCTTCGGTCTGGACGAGTTCACCGCCACCCGCGCGGTTGACCGCCTCACAAACCGTGAGTCCGTGGTTCGGGTCAAGGTCCAGCCACGGGAATTTGTCGATTGGTTCACCAACTATTGTCGACCGATCAACACCGATGCGTGCCACCAGCGTGTCGTTCACGTCAGTCACGATTTTGTTGGGGCGGACTAACGCGGTAAACTGGTGCGGGCTGTTAAACACTGCCTCCAGTCGCCGAGTGTACTTCTCGCGTTCAGAGATATCGATGAACAGCACATCGGTACCTACAACCTCGTCGTCGATGGTGCGCGGGATCGCCCGTAACAGACATGGGACCGTATCACCGTCCGTCGTCACGAGCATGCGTTCTGCGACGGTGAGATCGCCGCTAAGCGCGCGTTCGTAGCCGTCTGACTGGAGCGAATCAGTCGAGCTATCGTCATAAAACTCACTGAGCGGCTGTCCAACCACCGCCTCGCGCTCGTACCCCAGCGCGTCGGAAAACGACTGGTCACAGGCCTCAATGACTGCTTCGCCGCCAACGGCCCGAGTTTGAACGAACAGCAGCGGGCCCTGATCAAACAGTTTCGATGCCCATTTTACACGCTCGGAGCGCTTCGTCGCGTCTCGCCCCATCGCCAGCACACTGGCAGAGCTATTACCCGCATCACTCGCAACGGTGTGTAGATCTATCCACGTGACTTCGCTGTCATCCGCCCCGATTCGTATCGTCTCAGTAGCCGGGTCGCCGGTCTCGATCGGGCGCCGCAGGGCGTCAGCGGCACGCTCGCGATCCTCCGGGTAAACTATTGCTTGCCACTCGTCTATCGTTGTCGGGCTCGCTCCGACCGCCTCTCGTAAAGTGGCGTCCAACGTGACTGTGTTGGTACTGAAGTCCCACTCACCGATGCCCGTCTCCGTCCCGCTGAGAACGAGTTCTAGCCGCTCAGTCTGGTTTCTGAGCTCTCTGATCCGCCGTCGTTGCTCGGTAATATCGTGTTGAACCCCGATGTAGTTTGTCACGATTCCGTTTCCGTCTCGAACCGGCGTCACGGAGAGCTTCGCCCAGTACGGTTCACCCTCCGCGGTGTAGTTTCTCAGCTTAGTTGTTATCGGTCGCTCGGTTTCGATCGCCGTACGGATTCGCTTTGTCGTCTCCGAATCTGATCCGGGGCCCTGGAGGAATCTCGGGTTTCGGCCGAGAGCCTCTGACCGCTCGTACCCGGTTAGCTGTACAAACTCCTCGTTGACGTACACCAACGGGTTTCCCGGTTGGGTCAGATCCGTAATCTGGATGCTGATCCCTGCTTCGTCCAGCGCCCGCTCTTTTAATGAGAGCTCACGTTCCCGCGCTTCACGGTCGGTCACGTCACGTACCGTACAGACCATTCGGGACGGGGCGACCATCGTCAGGGACAGCTCCGCCGGGAACGTCGTTCCATCGGGCCGACTTCCCGTTACTCGCCCCTGCCAGTGACCATCACGTTCGAGCGCGTCGAAAGCTTCCCTCTCGATCCGTGCCGCTTCATCCGCAGCGTATAGCTCTCGCCAACTTCGACCGAGCAACTCCTGTTTGCTGTCGAATCCGTACATATCGACGTGCGTCTGATCGATATAGACGTACGCCTCGTCATCGAGGATGGCGACGCCATCGGCGGCGTCCTCAATCGCTTGTTGAAACGCACCGATGCGAATCTCCGAGTCGATCTCGCTTGTCGGGTCACGGGTCTGGGAGCTAATACGGTCGAGTGCCGCGGCGAGTAACCCCGCTACTCGCCCGAGAAGCTCACAGACACCGGCCTCGTCCAACACGGTCGTGAGATCGTGGTGATTCCAGCCAACCGATAGCACACGCTCGGAATCGATCGGAACGAAAAGTTCCTGACGCGGAAGCCAGCAGTGATCATCCGGTGCGATTGGTCCGGCCACCCCGTCGGTTCGAACCGGCGCATCAGCCGTGAAACATCGCTTGATTAGGGCTGCGTCGGGTGAAGGGGTTTGAACCGATTGGCCCGTATTGCGTTCGGAACTGAACAACGGTGGGGACGGCTGTGCCGGCGAGTAGGCATTCTCAAGGTTGCTAGCATGCTCGTTGCGGTTCCGCCACACGGCAATCGCTGTGTCCCCCAGTGTGGTACGGATCGCAGTCAGCGTCCGATCAATAGCGCCGCCTACTGTCTCCTCCCGGTTGAGATCGACGCCGAGGTTGAACAGTGCGTCATCGGTCACCTCGTCACAACTGGTCATCTGTCTGTGTTGCCAGCGGTTCAGTCGAAGACGACTGCGCGGTGAGGTCGTCAATCGATGTCTGAATGGCCCAGAGTTGCTCCACCACTGCCCAGAGCGGATCGCCGAGTTCAGTATCCGAAGTGTTGCTAGCGGCGGTCCAGACGTATTCTTCGGCCTCGGCGAACGCCGCTGCCGCCGCTTCGAGAGCCGCTTCGGTCGATTGCTGTGCGCGTGCGTCGGCCGACAGTCTATGGTGCGCTGGCCGTGTGCGGAACGCGTCTGCGTCGACGACCTCGATCCATCCGTCATGTGTCACAGTCACGAATACATCGTCGTATCGAAACGAAAGGGTCCCTTCTTCAATACGCGTTGTTGAACTATCCGGACCACCAAACAGGAGGTTGATTGTGTCGGCGTCGATATATTTGTCGAGACGCCGGAGATTTTTCGCATCTGTATCTTTAAACTTGGAGACAGCAGTGAATACAGCGTCGAGTGCTGACCGAGTAGTCGTTGGATCAAACCGAGTAACTGACGAGTCCGAGTTCATAGGTCTGTCAATATACATAAATAGTGGATCAATATATTTCGTCTCGCGGACCACTCCGCCTCTCATGGCCCATACCGGATATATACGTGTGCGCGACTCTCGACAGACATCCGCTGGTACACTTCATAAGACGACCGCTATTATCGAACCAGTCACAGATCGACTGGCTTGGAGCGGAAACCCGCGTGACTCGATGGTCCCTTCGAGCCACGCGTTTTGCCTCTGACAGATTCCCCACTTCGTCGATAGCGTCAACCTAGTCTAAAGGTCGACAGGTTTCATAGTGATTAAAGAAAATATTTACCTTTATGCGTAGTAGAGCTGGTAATGAGTCGGCTCGACGGGGTCACGCTTGAGGAACTCTACGAACTCAAAGGGCAGATCGACGAAGGGAAGCCGCGAGAACGTGTTCTCGCGGCGATCGGACGCAAACAGGGCGATCACTTGGATACGTTGGCTGAACGCCATGGCGTCGTCGAGAAAACGATCCGCAACTGGCTCGATCGGTTCGAAAAAGAACCGATCGAGCAAGCTCCCTACGACACACCTCGACCAGGAAGACCAGCAAAAATCCAGGGAGAAGAGCGTGAACAGCTGTTCGAACAGCTACAACAGCCACCGACTGAACTCGGCTACGACCAGCAAGCGTGGTCTGCGAAGCTCTTGCTCCACCACGTCAAAAAAGAGTATGGCGTCGAATACCACGAGAACTACGCGTACGAGTTGTTGAGAGAGGCCGGACTGTCCTTGCGGACAGCACGGCCTCGACACCACGAAGCTGACCCCGAGGAGAAGGCCGAGTTCCAAGAGACAGTCGAAAAAAACAGCCCGAATTGAGCGAAAAAACGGTCGTTGTCGTCGATCAGTTCACCAAACACGTCGGAACTGTCCAGCGGCGTGGCTGGTACCCAATCGGGTCAAATCCGACGATAGAGACGGCAACGTCTTGGAAGTCGGTGACAGTGCTGGGCGCTGTCACCGACGACGGTGACAGCCTCTTTTGCTGGACGGAAGAGAACTTGACCAGATTCCACGGAATTCGGCTGTTAGAGGCATTGAAAGACGAGTTTGGTGATGAATTAGTGGTGTTTCTGGACCGAGCGGGCTACTTCTACGCGAGGGATCTCTGGGAACACGTCAGCGGTGAGCGAGAGACCGAAACTGTCGGAGACAGTTCGGTCTCGTGCGTGCGTGGAGACGACCTTGAAGTGTGGTACTTCCCGTCAAAGCTTCCCGAATTGAACGCCGTCGAAGGATGTTGGGATCAGCTCCAAGAGTGGTTCAAGTACCGCCTTGTTCCAGATCTCTCAACGCTGAAAGACTACATGACACGAGGATTGAGCGCAATCACCGAACCAAATATCTGGCCGTATCTTACTGGTAAAGATTTATCGTAACCACTATCAATCAGTCGAAGAAAAATTATTTTCTTTGGCGGAACAGTCCGGCATCGAACAAAAGAATCGAATATTTGGGGTAAGAGGCTGTGCTGAATCGCCATACAGCAGCAAGCTTGTATGTGGGTTAGCCAGATACGCCTCTGAGTTCGGGGGCAGCGTTGTCATTTACTGTGTCTACTCATCCTCCGTATCTGTTGCGGCCAAAATCTCAGGATACCGGTTCCGTATCGTCATCTCGCTCACGTCCGCAGCACGAGCGATATCTGCTTGTCGGAGCGACTCCTCGCATCGTTTAGCGGCCGCGTACAGTGCTCCTGCGGCGATACCTACCGGATGTTTTCCGCTGTGTACGCCGTTTTCAACCGCGGCTCCGGCGAGATGTCGTGCCTCCCGCTCCGTTGCGTCCGTACACTCTACGTCCGACGCGATCCGTCCGATGAACGAGCGGGGGTCTGTCGGAGCAATTTCCAATCCGAGTTCACGTGAGACGTGTCGATACGCCCGCTCGACGCGAATTTGTTCGACGCGGCTTACTGTTGAAACCTCGTCGATAGAGCGCGGGACGTCATCCATGCGACTCGCCGCGTACAGCACCGCAGTGGCGACGCTTTCAACGGCTCGACCCGGAAGGAGTCCGTCCGCAAGTGCGCGACGGTAGATGACGCCTGCCGTCTCTCGGGTGCTTTCGGGCACGCCGAGCGCGGAAGCCATGCGGTCGATCTCACCGAGCGCATGCATGAGATTCCTATCCGCCGATGAGCGTCGTCGGAAGCGCTCATCCCATCGTCGAAGGCGACGCATCTGTTGTCGCCGTTCTCCCGACAGCGCGTTCCCCTTCGCGTCGGTGTCTTGCCACCCGATCACCGTCGATAACCCCTTATCGTGTAAGAGGTTCGTGCTCGATGGCCCGACGCGAGAGTCCTGATCGCCGGTGCCGTCCGGCGTGTACAGTTTGATGTTCGTATCAAGCGTCGCGTCTGAAACGACGAGTCCACAGTCGTCACAGACCGCATCAACGTCATCATCGGCTCGACGAAGTCGTCCGTGACACTCCGGACAAGTAGTCTGACTGTGCCGTTCGTCCCCATTCTCCACCGAAACTGCGTCGGTAACAGACTGTCCGTCGCCAGTTTCGCTCGATGAGGGCGCATCAGTACCGTTTTTGCGGGAAACTGTGTCCGGTCGCTCTTCGTTAGTGCGCTTGTTCATCAAGTCGAATCACCTCTCGTGACCGGGGCAGAACAGACGCGTTCGACTGTGTGCCTGGCCAGTACCGTTCATTGTGGGCTCTGAGCCGGCGTCGAGTCGCTGATCCTGATACCGTGCGCGGTGACTCTCGTAGCAACGGCAGATGGAACTGACCACACTGTCTCGGTGGGTACTGTCACTCCGTCGATCGCGAGACAGACGAGTTTCCCTCGTCCCCGCCGCGCCGCAATGACAAATTCAAACCGGCGTGATCGGTTGTCAGTCGCCGTCACGTGGACCGTTGAGAGCCCGTTCGCGCTCTCCCATGTTGTTGTGTCGACGACGCTGAGGTCGCCTGCAGGAGTGACAGCGGTCGAGCCGCAGGCTGGACAGGACCCTTCGTGCGGGGCCGTTCCGAGGTACCCGTAATCGGTCTCACACGCAAAGCAGTGTTCCATGGTCTGAGACTAGTATCGATCCACGATCGTCTCTGCGATGTGTGCCCGACCGGAACATGCTGGACAGGCAACTACGTCACCACCGTCTAACCCGAACACGGTCACAAACTGTTGTGAGACGTGTGCTCCGCAGTGGGCGCACTCCGGCATCAGATCACCCCAGCGAACCCTCCATCTCGAGCTCGACGAGCCGGTTGAGCTCGACGGCGTACTCGATCGGCAGCTCCTCCGTGATGGGCTCGATGAAGCCCGAAACGATCATCTGTTTGGCGTCGTCGTCGTCGAGACCGCGCGACTGGAGGTAGAAGATGTCCTCGTCGCCGATCTTCCCAACGGTGGCCTCGTGGGCGACGTCGACCTTCGACTCGTTGATCTCCATGTACGGCATCGTGTCCGACGTCGACTCGTTGTCGAACATCAGCGCGTCACACTCCACGGCGGTTGAGGAGTTCTCGGCGCCGTCCGCGATGTGGACGAGGCCCCGGTAGTTGGTGCGGCCGCCGTCCTTCGCGATCGACTTCGACTCGACGGTCGACTTGGTGTCCGGCGCGTTGTGGTACACCTTCGCGCCGGTGTCGATGTCCTGGCCCTCGCCCGCGAAGGCGATGGTGATGTGGTTGTCGGAGGCGCCGCGGCCCTTCAGGATCGTCGAGGGGTACAGCATCGTCGCCTTCGACCCCATCGAGCCGGAGATCCACTCCATGCGCCCGCCCTTGTCGGCGATGGCGCGCTTCGTGTTCAGGTTGTACGTGTTCTTCGACCAGTTCTGCACGGTCGAGTACTGAACGTGTGCGTCCTCGTCGACGAACACTTCGACGCCGCCGCAGTGGAGGTTGAACTTCGAGTACTTCGGGGCGGAACAGCCCTCGATGTAGTGAACTTCCGAGCCCTCCTCGGCGATGATGAGCGTGTGCTCGAACTGACCCATCCCCTCGGAGTTCATCCGGAAGTACGCCTGCACGGGCATGTCGACGGTGGTGTTTTCGGGGACGTAGACGAACGAGCCGCCCGACCAGATGGCGCCGTGAAGAGCGGCGAACTTGTTGTCGCTCGGGGGGACGCACTTCGTCATGAAGTGCTCCCGGACGAGCTCCTCGTGCTCTTGGACGGCCTCATCCATATTACAGAAGATGACGCCCTTCTCCTCCCACCGCTCCTGCATGTTCTGGTAGACGACCTCCGATTCGTACTGCGCGCCGACACCAGAGAGCGCGTTCTTTTCGGCTTCCGGGATGCCCAGCTTGTCGAAGGTGTCCTTGATGTCGTCCGGGAGTTCCGTCCAGTCGTCGACGCCCGCCCGCACGTCGACGTCCGGCCGAATGTAGGGAACGATATCGTCGACGTCGACCTCACTCAGGTCCGGCTGGCCGGGCCAGTCGGTGGGCATCGGCATCTCTTGAAACTGTTCGAGCGCTCGCAGGCGGCGCTCCAACATCCACTCCGGTTCGTCTTTGTCCTCCGAGATGACGCGGACCGTCTCCTCGGTGAGACCCTTCTCGGTCTGGAAGGCAGACTTCTCCTCCTTCTTGAACTCGAAACGGGCCTCGGTATTTGTCTCTTTAAGATCGTCTTGTTTTGAACTCATCAAAGTATTCTTCAGAGACTACGAATATAAGTGTGGTGCGCTGGAACACTCGTTAGTAACTTATAATAGTTTCTTTAACGAAAATGAATAACTTTGTGTAGTTTAATTCGGTTTCTCTACTCGGTAGAATTTAATATGTGGCAAGAGGACTATTCGGTAGAAACAGGGTCACCGTCACTCGTTACCGAGAATGACTTGACAGCACTCGATCGCTGCTTCAATGTGGCGGTCGGCGACCACGTCGCCCGTTTCGTCAGCCGACTCAAGCAGTGTAGCAACTTGCCGAACCCGTTTCTGTCTGGTTTGCGTGTCAAGATCATCACTGGCAGCATCGCGGGCGACGGCTTCAGCCTCTCCGAGCCATCGGTTCGTCACTGGCGGGACTGGGCGATCTGCGGTCGCAGTCAGATGGACTGCCAGTGCGTCGACCGCAGCCCGCGGCTCGGTTGGGATGTCGATTTCGTCCGTCATTGTTGGTATGTTGGCGCCCACTCTGAAGAATTGTTGCGCCAAGCCCCACTCCAGATGCTTTCGAACGTCTCCAGCCAAGTGCGACCTCTTGTTTGCCTATAGTAGCACGTCCTCGGTATCTGTCCGGGCTCGTTCGAGAGATACACCAGACGACACAAACCCGTACGCAACCGAGGACAACTATGATCGAGTCGCTCCTCCGGATTGATGTCGTCCTCTTCGTTCTCATCGGCGTGCTCGGCGGCGCACACTGTATCGGGATGTGCGGTCCACTTGTGACGATGTACTCGAAGCAGATGAACCCGCAGCCAGATGGCGGGACGGTGACAGCCAACGACGGGCGTGCCGGTCATCTCACGACCTACGAGGTTCGTCAGCACTTCCTGTTCAACGTCGGCCGAGCGACGACATACGCAATTCTCGGGGCCGTCTTCGGCGCGCTCGGAAGTGTCGTGTTCGTCACCGCTGACCAGCTGACACCGATCGCCGACCTCCTGCGAGGTGTTGTCGGTCTTGCCGTCGGAGGGTTCATTGTGGCGACGGGCGTTCGATATGTGATTGGAGGAAGCGGAGGCGATATTCGAATACCCGGCGTCCAGCGCGTTACGTCGTGGCTCGCAACGAGAGTCCATCGGCACGTCAACAGCCCGAGTATTGTCGGGCTCGGAGCCGTCCACGCGTTTCTTCCCTGCCCGATGCTGTATCCCGCGTATCTGTTCGCCTTCGCGAGCGGCTCCCCGACCACCGGTGGAATCGCTCTCGGTGCCCTCGGTATCGGGACGATTCCAGCCGTCTTCCTCTATGGGACGATTATCCAGTCGATCGACGTTGCCCACCGGCGACGCGTTCATCGGCTGCTCGGTGTGGTGTTCGTCGTGCTGGGGTACGTGCTGTTCGCGCACGGGCTGATGGCGCTCGGTGTTCACCTCCCACATCCGATGTTCCCGCATTACCAGCCCCTCGGGGGTGCGATGGGGCACTAACCGAGTACTGGTCACATTTCGCTGGCTCGATACAAGCGACGGGCTCCAATCAACAACTACGATGCGGAAAATGACAGTAGCTGGCCTCCCAGAGCCCAAGAACTGTCACGCGGTGGCCACTCGTTCGAGGTCGTCGACGAGCCGGTCGATGTCGGTTCGCGGGCCCCGTGGGTACGCCCGCTCGATGATCCCTTGCTTATTGGCAAGAATGATGAGCCCGTAGTGCGGGAAACGGTACTCTAGATTCTCGATGTCATCTGCTGGTTGCTTCTCGATCTTCAGACCGAAGTGCTCGTCGTGTATCTCTTGGGCCCGCTCGTAGGTCTCTGTCCGGAGGAAGTGCCAGTTACCCGCGTCGAGGTCAACCCCTTGCTGGCCGGCGTACTCACGGAGGGCCTCGGCGGTGTCCCGCTCGGGATCAAACGTGATGGGGAGAAACGCGACTTGGTCGCTGTACCCCGCCTCAGCAGCGGCCTCCTGTCCGCGACGAAGCCGGAGAATGAGTGCGGGACACACCCCATCCGGACAGTTGGTGTAAAATGATGTCCACAGCACCGCGCGCTCGCCCTCGAACTGGGCCGTCGATATCTCCTCACCGTGGATCGGGTCGGGGACAGTGAACTCGGGCATGTTGTCACCGTAGCTCGGGAATGACGCCTCGCTGAGGTCTTGCTCCGGCGGTCCGAGAATAGTTCCTTCGGCGCCACTACTACCAAGGACACCAAGACAACCGGCAGTGCCGGCGGTGACTCCCGCGACGCCGACCGTTTTACAGAAAATCCGTCGGTCCATACGTTTGCGTATCGGTCCCGCGGCTTTGAGGTATCTGGTGTGACCTTCGAATGCGCCACTTGCGTCCGATCTGGACGAGTCCAGCCAGTCAGCGCCTCATTCAAAGAGGTTGTCGACAGTCCGGATGAACCGGTCGACGAGCCGGTCTGGTAGCGAGGGCGACACCACATCAAGCAACTCAGCTGTGTGTTCCGGGCGGGTTAGCGTGATTGTCATCGGACGGTCGTCGGACTTCGTCACGATTCCAGCGTCGCCGAGAGTCGAGACGTGCCATGAGACCGTGCTTCGTGAGAGATCCAATTCTGTGGCAAGTGTTTCTGGACGACGAGGGCCGTCCGCATGGAGTCGCAACACGATCTCGCGGGCGGTCTCGCGTCGAAGGAACGCGAGCGCGTGTCGTTCCCACTGGTCGAAGGTGGGATCGAAGTAGTGAGCCCGACCAGCGATCCGCTCGACGATCAACTCCCCGTCGTTCACTAGTCGTCGGAGATGATACTGCGCCTGTCCGGTGGCGATGTCCAGATCGCGTTCCACCTGGTTGAAGTGGACACCAGGTGTCTCGCGGACGTGTCGTCGCACCCGATCTCTGATCGTCGCCATCGTGAGTATTCGCCTGTAATCGGCTGAGAGATAAAACCTGTCGGGGGCTTTCCTCCCATGAGAACGTTTCGCCCCGTGTCTTCTTATCACTCCCAACGCATACTGGCCAGTGTCGTGATCGCGTCGCTCATCGTTCGGGCCGTCTTCTCGGCTCTCGTGCCATTGACCGTTCAGGGGTCGCCCGTACTGCTGGCCGTCATCGCGTGTGCCGGAATCGGAACCAGCGCGCTCTTCGTCGTGAGCCTCGTCGCGTATCGACGCCGCCAGACCGGCCAGTACCGACTGATCAGCGCCGCGGTTGGGGTGCTTGTTCTACGGTCACTGATTGGCGCTGGGACTGTTCTGGGAGCTGTTCCGATGCCGGTTCACCACTTCGTCGAACACAGCCTCGACTTCCTGATCGCTGCGATGATCCTCTACGCCGTGTACGCTCACGCCCCAGGTTCGCTTGGTGAGGAGGTCACAAGCGACTAGCTTGGCTGGGTCCTAGCCAGCTTGACACCAGTACATACCAATCAGCGCCAGACATCGTCCACTCCAGACCGATCTGTACGCTCGTTGATCCGGAGCGAACGCCTCCTGTGAGTGGTTTATGTCCTCTGGCAAACGCCGTTCGACAGTCACACCAGAATCGTATTGACTCTATATGAAGAACTATAGCTATGAAATCTGAACCTGACTCGCATTTGGTATCGCGTCGACAGGTCGTTCATACAGTCGGCTTGGGAGCCGTAATTGGAACGGCTGGCTGCGTTGGAGGATCCTCTGGCTCAAGTCCTGAACCGGTGGATTTGTCGGGTCAAAAGACTGACTACCAAGGTGGAATGGTCATTGGAGACCATGGAGGCCCTAATGGGCAGGTGTTCTACGCCGATACAGAACCCGAACCCAGACAGGGCCCCGTCCAAGGCTCCGAAGGAACTGAGAACCTTGCTTGGTTTCACACGCTCGCACATGGTCTCTTCCCGTACCATCTTAACCTGGTAGCTGACGGCGCGGAGGCGACCGCGGTATACGTCACGGACTACTCCCGTGTTGATTGGGAGATCCCTGAAGACACTGAGCGAAAGAAGATACCAGCACCGACCGCCCCCGATACATTCGCCGATGCCACGGGCCTCACATACGTCATCGAATCGGATGTAATGGGTGGAATGGGGCCAGATCTCATGCCGTTCTCGGAACCCAGCGAAGCTGAATCGTTCGCTGATAATTACGGTGGACGGACGATCGGGTACGACGACATCGATCGGTCACTCGTTGATGGAATCCAGATGACTGGGATGAACTAATTGACTTTTCTCATAGTGGAGATAATGAGAACCACACAGGTTCTACTCAAAGAATCTGACACGGTTGATCAGGAGCTAGAAGCCTTTTGTCCGGCAAAATCGTAGCTATTACACACGCGATGGCAACCTCAGAAAACGAATCGAAAGACACGCTAACAGTGTATCAAGAGCGGTTAGACGCACTCGACGCGACACTGGCATCGAAAATGGACCGTTGGAGTGTTCCAGCGTTGCGAACCGCTGTCGGAGTGGTGTTCATCTGGTTCGGCGCACTCAAGATACTCGGCGTCTCGCCGGCCGGTGACCTCGTCGCCTCTACGGTGTACGTTCTTCCGCCTGAGTTTTTCGTCCCGGTACTTGGCGTGTGGGAGGTGATCATCGGGATCTGTCTGCTCTATCCACCGCTTACGCGTGTTGGATTGCTGCTGTTGGCACTCCAACTTCCGGGTACGTTCCTCCCGATGGTACTGCTCCCTGAAGTTGTCTATACCACGTTCCCGTACGGGTTAACGGTCGAGGGTCAGTATATTGTAAAGAATCTCGTAATCATTGCCGGCGCACTCGTTCTGGGAAGTACCGTCAGGGACGAATCTGTGTCGGCGTGAGTCAGAAAATTAACTGCTCGTGCTGAACTGCGAATTTTGAGCCAGAGCTGATGATGTCGAGACGTCCTGCTTCTCTATCAGAGGAACCTCGATCGGCGACCAGCGAATAAAAATAATAAATCTTAATATATTCTACCGGCTAAGTTGCTATATGAGCGTAGTAAGCGTCTCAATGCCTGAGGAATTGCTTGAGCGGATTGATCAGTTTGCCGACGACCACGGATACACTGGTCGGAGTGAGGTCCTTCGGGAGGCGAGTCGGAACCTCATGGGTGAATTCGAGGACAAGAAACTCGAAGGGCGCGAACTGATGGGAGTGGTCACCGTGTTATTCGACTACGAAACGACGACTGTAGAAGAGAAAATGATGCACCTTCGCCACGAATACGAGGACATCGTCGCTTCGAATTTCCATAGTCACGTTGGCGGACATCACTGTATGGAACTGTTTGTGCTCGAAGGGTCTCTCGAAGAGATCTCGGCGTTTGTTGGAAAGATTCGAGCGACTAAGGACACTCTCACAATTGATTACTCCGTATCTCCAGTAGATGATTTCAGCCCGCTGGCCGATCTGAGCTGATTCTGCTTTTCCTCCCTCGCTGAATTCACCCCCATCAATACCAATATCTCCGAACCCCATCCAGCAAAAGTATTAATCTCATTTAGAAGAATCACAGGTATTATTATGATTACTTTTAGTGTTAACAACACTGATGATTCACATCTCGCGCCGAAGACTACTCCAGACGGGCGCAACCACGATTGCTGCGACGGGAGTCGCTGGCTGTCTCGGTCAGGGAGGTGGGTCCCTCGATTCCGTCACGGTCGCGTACGTCCCTATTTACCCGAACATGCAACACTACGTGATGGAACAAGAGGGGTACTACGAGGACGTTCCGACGGATGTCACGATAGAGCGGTTCAGCTCCGGCCCCAGTGTTGTCAAGGCATTCGCGAGTGGGAACGTCGACGTTGCGCTCTTCGGGATCACTCCCGCAATGGTCCTTGTTGACAAAGGGACCAACGCTGGCATCCTCGCCGCGAACTCGAGATCCGGCTTCAAGATCATGGGGACAACCGAGCTCGTCGATCTCTACGAACAGGAGGGCCCAGCCGTGTTCGAGCGCTTCGAGGAAGAGCGCGGCCGCAAGGTCCGGTTCGGTGCCCCACCGGACGGGAGCGTCCCCGACATCGTCCTCAGATACTGGATCCAGGAGGACATAGATGTCGGGGAGATGGAGTCTGCGATCAACAAGTCGAAAGTACCGCCAGCGAAGGCGGTTCAGACGATTCAGTCGGGTGACATCGACGCGACGATCATCCAAGAGCCGTTTGCGACGGTCATCGGCCAAGCTGACGGGTTCGGGGAACTCGCCTGGTCCGGGAACATCCTGGACAACCACCCCGTCACGGTGCTGTTCGCGAACCAGCGAGTGCTCGACGACGATGAGGTCGCCCAATCGCTCGTCGAACAGCACGTCGCGGCGACCGAGTTCACGGGGAACTCCCCGGATGCCGCCGCCAGCCACGCTGCCTCGGTCATCGGCTCCGGCGTGAGTGAAGACCTCGCGACGGCCGCCGTGGATTCGAAGGCGTCGGAGTTCATCTCGGATCCCCACGCGATCACTGATCAGGCCGCGACGATGGGAGAGTTCGTCGCCAACGTCGGCAACATTGAGGAGTCAGTCGCGACCGAGGACCTGTTCGCGTTCGACCCCTACGACGCAATACAGTAATGAGCACGCAGACCGACACCAGTTCGAACGCGCTGACGGCCAAAACCTTCGAGGGGGACCTGCGGCGGTATCTTCGCGGCCTCGGCGGTCTCCTCGTGTTCCTGCTCGTCTGGTGGGTTGGCGCGATGACGACCCAGCCGTCGTATCTGGTGCCGGGCCCCCTCGATTCGGTGCGCGCGTTTATCGACCTGTTCGCGACCTCGACGGCGATTGTGGTCCCCATTCTGGGATCGAGTCTCGTACTCCCAACCGGGCTTGCACATCTCGCGCAGACGCTGTTCCACTACGTTCCCGGGCTCCTTCTCGGTGCGACCTGTGGGATCGGTCTCGGACTGGCGATGGGCTGGAACGGTGCGTTCGACGACTGGCTGCGGCCGCTCGTCCGGGTCCTGCGACCGATCCCGCCGCTGGCGTGGATCGTCTTCGCGATCGTCTGGTTCGGTATCCACCACACCGGTGCGGCGTTCATCGTCTTCGTCGGTGCATTTTGGATCAACTTCTACGGCGCGTATGGCGGCGTCGAGGGCGTTTCGACCGAACTGACCGACGCCGCGTCGACGCTCGGTGTCGAGCGCGACCTCTCGATGTTGAAACTCGTCGCGCTCCCGAGTGCGGCTCCCCAAGTGCTGACCGGATTCCGGACGAGCATCGGTCGCTGCTGGATGATCGTCGTCGGTGCCGAGCTGTTCGGCGCACCAGGCGTCGGCTACGAGATCATCAACGCCTCGAACAACCTCGCGATGGCGACCAGCGTCGCGTACATGTTCCTGATCAGCTTGGCGTTCCTCTGTATGGACGTCGGGTTCCGCCTGCTCGAACGGAGGGTCCTTGCATGGCGCTGAGTACGGACTCGTCCACCGACCGGGACTCCCGTGAGAAGATCACTATCCAGAACGTCAGCCGCTCGTACGAGTCGACGCAGGCGCTCGATGACGTCTCGTTCTCGGTGTCGGAGGGCGAGTTTTGCTGTGTCGTCGGTCCCTCGGGGTGTGGGAAGACGACGCTGTTGCGAGCGATCGCCGGGCTCGACGATCCCGATGGTGGTTCGATACTGGTCGGTGGAGACCCGGTTACCGGTCCTGGGCTGGACAGGGGAATGGTCTTTCAGGAGTACGCGCTGTTCCCGTGGCGAACCGTCCGCGGAAATATCCGGTTTGGCCTTGACCGGCCCGCCTGTGACTGTCCCGACTGCGAGGGACGAGTCGGGGAGTTAATCGACCTGGTAGGGCTCGACGGCTTCGAAGACGCGTACCCGAAGGAGCTGTCCGGTGGCATGAAACAGCGCGTCGGTATCGCTCGCGCGCTCGCCCCCGATCCGGAGATCCTCTTGATGGACGAACCGTTCGGTAGTGTCGACGCTCAAACGCGCGACCGCTTACACGCGGAACTGCTCGACATCTGGACGCAGACCGGACAGACCGTCGTGTTCGTCACCCACGACATCGACGAGGCAGTGACCCTCGCTGACCGCGTGATCGTCATGAATGCCGACCCGGGAACCGTACAATCAACGTTCTCCATTGATCTAGAACACCCACGTGAACGGACCGCCCGCGACTTCGTGGACCACGTCGCACAGATTAGGGATGAACTCGGGAGTCCTGTCGACACTAACCACTAACACGCTCCCACAGCAAGATTATTAATTTATTTTCTTTAGACCGCCATCTCTATTATGTTAGAATTAAATTTTAACATATGCCTATCGTGAGCTCCTCGATGACGGAGCGACTCCGAGAAGATCTCGATACGTTTGCGGAAGAACACGGCTACACCGGCCGGAGCGAGGTGATTCGTGAGGCCTGTCAATCACTGCTTGAGGAGTATCAAGAGAGCGACTACGAGGACCGGCGCGTATTGGCAACGGTCACTGCGGTATTTGGATACGACGAACCAGAGATTGAACGCCGAATGATGGATATTCGCCATGAGTTCGAAGGGGCCATCCGGTCGAACTCGCATAACTGCCTCCGAGAGAACGCCGGCTGTGTCGAGACGTTCGTCGTCGAAGCCGCGTATCAAGACGTTCTCCATTTTATCGGCACCGTTCGAGGAGCGGACGAGTCTGTCTCGGTGGAATACACTGTCGTGCCCGTCGACCGAAACGGCACAGAAGCGAGCGATACGTAGGCTCGGCATCGCTGTCACCGGCACGGGCACCCACATTTTGAATTAACCTACAGGCCAACCTTACATTCATCTTATTATATTATCTAGCTCGGTACAGCAAAGTTATTATATCTACATCTACAATTGCCAAACAGACATGCCGCACATTCACCTTGGAGAAGGGTCATTCCCCCTCTGGGCGCTCGTGCTGTGGACGCTGATCGGTGCTGGACTAATCTCCACTGTGGTCTATCGGATACGGAAGGGTGGAATAAAGACACACCAGATCGCACTCGCAGGTATTGGCGCGGCTGCGAGCTTTGCCGTCTTCCAGCTTAACATTCCTGTATGGGGCGGAATTCACATGAATCTCACCGGGCTCGTGGGTATCATCGCCGGACCGCTTCTCGGCGCGCTCGTCGCGCTGGTCGTCAACATCTTTTCGGCGGCGCTCGGACACGGAGCGGTCGGCCTAATCGGGGCGAACACGCTGATCAACGCCAGCGAAGCGATTGTCGCCTACTACGCGTTCAAGACGCTGATGGGGATGGAGTGGGACGTCTTCCCCGCCAGCGCGAGTGCCGCGACACTCGGCCTCTCAGTGGGGTCGTTCCTGATGGGGGCAATCATCGTCATCAGCGGGGTTAACGGGAGCGCGCTCCCGCGTGGTGACCTGCTAATCGCCGTTGGTGGACTCTCCGCTCTCAACCTCGGTGTCGCAGTCGTTGAGGGGCTGCTTACGGGACTTATCGTCCAGTTCTTGGCTTCTGTCCGCCCCGACCTCGTCGGACTTACTGACCGTGACACTCGCGATGAGCCCTCGGGGGTGACAGCCTGATGCAGCGCTGGAAGCAGTACGGTAGCATGGCTGCCGTCTTTTCGGTGTTCCTCGCCGTTGGCTACTGGGGGTTCACTGCGACTGGTGGTGCCGTTCCATGGGCAAAGCGGGCCTCGCAAGCGCTTCAACGCGGCGTCCAAGACGGCGGTGGCTCGCTCGTGAATCTTGGACGTGGTATCATCGTTGCCGGTCCCATCCGGAAGGGCGGACTGATGGTCGAATTCGGCGGAATTGTTCTCGCCTTCGCCCTCTTGGGTCTCGGGCTGTACGTCTACGTCGACCGTTACGGCGGCTTCGGTGATGACGAACGACCGACACGGTAACCGTGACAACGCTCTCGAATCACGTCCCTGATCCCCGGCTCATTACGGCGTTCGCCGAGCGGCGAGACGGACCGTTACATCGAATCAACCCGTGGACGAAGGTCGGCGTCGTCGGTGTGCTCGTTCTCGCCGTCACGGTGTTCGACCGCCTCGCGCTCTTGGCCGGTCTGTACGGAACCGTACTAGTGATCTACGGACTCGCGGACCTGCCATTTCGGCGGCTCATCGGCTGGTACACGCTCCCGATGCTGTTCATCATCTCGGTCGCCGGACCGCTTGCGTTTCTCGAACCGGGGACGCCGATCGGGGGCGCAGTCCCGACGCCCTTCGGCGGTTTCTCGGTCACGTGGGAGGGCCTCACCCTCTTTTTGGAGCTCAGTTGTCGGTCACTCACGGTCGTCACGTTCGCGCTGACGGCGTCGATGACGACCAAATACACCGATGTCGCGTACATGCTCGGGCGACTGCTCCCGCGACCGATCGACCAGATCGCCCTGCTCACCTATCGGTTCACGTTCGTTATGCTCGAAACGCTTGAGGACTTGGTGAAAGCCGCGCTCTCCCGCGGAGCGAACTTCTCGGAATTCTGGTCGAATAAACGGCTGTACGCCCGGATCCTCGGCATGACGATGCTGTCGGCGATCGAGCAGTCCGAACGACTCGTCAAGTCGATGGAAGCCCGCGGATACGACGGCGACCTCACGCTGTACGGGGACGTCCCGCGACCGCCCGCTCGTGAGCTCATCGTTATCGCCGCTTGCTACGCCGGCGTCGTCGCCTACGCCCTGGTCGGCGTCTACGAGGTGATTCCAGTATGAGTACGAATCATTCTGAAGACCGGCGGCCCCTGGTCGATTTACAGTGTGAAGCCCACACGTACCCGGACGGGACGGTTGGTATGCACGAGGTCGACTTCTCCGTGTATTCCGATGAGGTCGTGGCCCTCGTCGGTGGCAACGGCGCCGGAAAGTCGACGCTCCTCGAACATCTGAACGCTACCCTCATTCCCGATGACGGCGAGCTCGTCGTCGACGGCACCCCGATCACCGAGGACAACAAGCCACACGCGCGAAAAGAGGTCGGGTTCGTCTTCCAAGACGCCGATACGCAACTCGTCGCGCCCACAGTCCTTGACGACGTGATGTTCGGCCTTCAGAACTACGGGGTCCCCGGAGACGAAGCGAGGGAACGCGCTCGTGAAGCGCTGGCGACTGTCGACGCGAGCCATCTTGAAGACCGAATCCCACACTACCTGAGCGGCGGGGAGAAACGGCTCGCTGGCCTCGCCGGTGTGCTCGTCCTCGAACCAAGTGTGGTCGTGCTCGACGAACCGCTCGCGGGGCTCGATCCCGATCGGTCCCAGCTGGTCGCGGAGCGGATCGAGCAAATTCACGAGGACGGTATCAGTGTCGTCCTGTCGACGCACGACCTCGAATTCGCCGCCGAAGTCGCGGACCGCGTCTGCGTGATGGCCGAAGGCAACATCATCGGAGGCGGAACACCCCGAGAGGTTTTCTACGACGACGCCCTGTTGGCGGACGCGAACCTTCACCCACCGAGCGCGGTTCGTGTGGCTCGTGACGCGGAGCTGGGGGCGACGGCACAGCCGGTGACCGAATCGGACCTCGTGTCGCTCCTGACAGAAGCTGGGAATTCAAATACCGCACCGAAACCCTCCACAGACGGACACAGACATGACTGACCGCCTTCTTCGGCATCTCTTACGACTTCTTGATGAGACTCAGTCGAGTGGTCGGAGCCTACGTGAGCGATATCCTACGACTCGGGAGTACTGTGATATTCGAAGATAAATCACCGATAAAATAGAGAACAAATCATGCGCACAAGCTTCAACATTCCCGATGACCTCCTGTCCGAGTTCGATGAAACGTGGCAAGCAGAAGGATTAAAATCGCGTTCGCGTGGCGCCCGCGAAGCGATGCAAGAGTACATTGAGGCACACACCAGATTGGAAGATATCGAAGGCGACGTCGTCGTCGTCATGGCCTTCGATTACGAACACGAAGCGGTTATCGAAGACATCCACGACGTACAACACCAGTTTCAGGACGTCTTGACCTCCTCCCGCGCCTAAAGTCACGGGAATCCCATCATGGGATTTCAGGCCGAGCGCGGCCCTAAGGTTTCAAGACGCATACGTTCCAAGCGTCTCTTGCTGGGTGTCAGCATCGGCTTGGCTGTCTTGTGGGACGGTCAAACGTCCCCCTTCCTCAGCCGAGTCATCGCCACTCGTGTATTCTCTTGAGTGACTCTCTCCGCTGAGGTAGCGGTCTGCAATATTGAGCGCGGCATTAACGTCTGCTTGGTACTCTGAAACCCAACACTCCGAGTTGGAACACGTGAACATCGCCTGCTTCGGACGGTAGCCCTGTTCTCCGCAACAGTGGCACGTCTTCGAGGTGTACGCGGGATTCACCGTCTCCACACGAATCCCTTTCTCAGCCGCTTTGTAGCGAATCTGGGCGTGCATCTTGGCGAATCCCCATCCGTGGAGGCGGCGGTTCATGAACGCGCCGTAGTTCATGTTCTCACGGATGTGCGTCAAATCTTCCAGAACCAGTACGGGGTTCTCGATTTGGTCGGCGTAGGCGGTTACCTCCGATGTGACCGTGTGGAGGATGTGATCGATGTGTCGCCACAACTCGTCGCCGTAGGACTCTGCGATACGTTCGCTTCCGCGTTGCTGAAGGCGTCGAGTCGACGTAAAATACGTCTCACGGAGTTGTCGGACTCGCTTGCCTTCGTCGTTCCAGAGGTTGGGTGCAGTCGGGGAGCCGCGCTCGTCACGGTGACACACCGTTAACAAAGAGGCTTCCCCGATGTCTACCCCAATCGGCGTTTCCGCCGAACTGGCTTCTCGTTCCTCTACGTCTCGCGTAGCGACGATGTGGAAGTACCACTCACCGTCGCGGTTGAACAGCCGACATTCACCCATTTTCGCGTCTCCCGCGTGCAACGCTTCCAACCACTCCCGTTGTTCGGGGTTCGGTTGGGCGGGCAACCAGAGGTGGTAGTCGTCGTGGTGCGGGATTTTGACGTACCACTCAATTGCATTCTGTGGTTTGTGGTCGAGCTTCGGGCCTTCGTTCGTGAACCGAACAGGGTGGTCGTCGTGAAGCTCTTTCGCGTCGTAGCTTCCCCCACAGAGTTGCGGGACGTACTTCTTGAGCGCGTTCTTCGCGTAGCCGCTCAGGTCGTAGTTGACCACTACGTCGTTGGCCGCAGACTGTGTGGTGCAGTTGGCGTTGAACGCGGCTTCAAGCGCGTCTTGGTACGCTTTTTTCGTCTCACAGAGTTTGCGGTGCTTGTGGACGTTCGGTTCCACAAGCTTGAGTTCCAGCGTCTCGGTGAGTTCGGTCACTGTTCGTCCTCCTCGTGGCGCTGTATGTACTTCTCGACAGTCTCGCTCGAAACGTGTCCCGCTGTTCCTGCGTAGTAGCCGCGTGCCCACTTGATTTTCTCTCCGTCGTGGTCGGCGTGTCGGTGATTGTATTTCCGCGAACTGATGCCTTTGAACCAGTTGGCGAGAAGTGACGGGGCGTGTTTCGGCGGGCTACTGACGAACAGGTGGATGTGGTCGGGTTGGACGGTCAGGTCAATAATCTCCAACCCTTTCTCGTCGGCTATTTCGTGGAGGATGTCTCGCACACGGGTTGCAACGTCACCGACGAGTACCGATTGGCGGCACTTCGGTATCCACACTATGTGGTAGTTGAGGTTGTAGGTTGCGTGCCGTGTGGTCTTCATCCGTATTACACACTATGCCTCTGTGGTGAGTTAAAAATATCGTACACGGTGGGAAATCCAGCCGTGCTATCGTCGGTGGAGATGTACGCTATTGTCCGCTTGACCCGCGCCTGAAGACGCGGGTATGCGCTCGCACTATGTATCACGACCACGAATCATATCCATGAAGGAGAGTGGTGTCTCGAGACGCTCTTTTGTAACGGGCCAGCCTCGCGCGTCCGGACTCTCACCTATCGCTTGCGCGATTTCGATACGGTGAGTCGTGTTAAACTGATGCTCCTCGCTGAGCACTGAGCGGTGCTCAAGACTTGGTGCGCTGATCGATGTGAGCATCGCCCAGTGAGGCGATTGAGTAATCCACCGCTTGGACATTCGGCACTGCTCGAACGCTGTTGACGAATCCAGATAGTGCTTCTGTGGCCCCCTGTAAAACGTACAACTCCATACAGTACTGGTCTTTGACGTGTGTGTGGGTAGTTGCGGAGACGATAGCATCGTACTCGTGGCGTACTCTCGTGAGACGCTCTTGGACGGCAGGTTGACAGTACTCGAAGACGACCGTTACCGTACACATCTGCTTTTGTCCCTCGATACGTTGCTCTTGAAACTCTTCGAATAACGTGCGTGTGCCTTCGCGAACGACTTCGCTTCGGCCACTGTACCCGTGTTCTTCGGCGAACTCGTCGATGCGTTCCAGCAACGCCTCGGGCATCGAGATGCTAACAACGCTCATATATTAAAGTTTTATTCATTCTTATTAGTTTCTGTTATGACGATAGAGTATAAGCATAATAATTAGTATTTTAGTGTAGCAGATTCATAACCAGAGTATGCCGTCCAACAACGACCCGATCCCGGTAACAATTCTCAGCGGAAGCCTCGGAGCTGGCAAGACGACGACGCTCAACCACATTCTTAGTAGCGAACAGGAACTCAACGCCGCCGTTTTAGTAAACGATATGGGCGAAGTGAACGTCGACGCCGACCTCGTCGAACGCGAGTCGGATCTCACCCAGAACGACGATGAAATCATCGAGATGTCGAACGGGTGTATCTGCTGTCGGCTTCGCGGGGACATGCTTGACGAGGTAGGCCGATTGGCTGAAGAGCGAGACTTCGAGTACCTCCTCGTGGAGTCGTCTGGGATCAGCGAACCGATTCCGGTCGCACAGACGTTTGCTCGCGGGTTCGAAGACGCGGATTTCGACCCTACGGGGGTCTACGAACTCGATACAATGGTCAGCGTCGTTGACGCGCACAGCTTCTGGAAGGGGTTTGATTCCGGTCAGGCCCTCACGGATGAATCCATCGATCCACAAGGGAACCGCGTCCCCGAGGAGGCGCTGATGGATCAGATCGAGTTCTGCGACGTCCTCTTGTTGAACAAGTGCGATCTCGTCCCCGATGATGAACTTGAAGAGATGGAGGCAGTGTTACGGGCACTCCAACCGCGAGCAAATATTGTCCGAACCGAACACGGAGCAATAGACCCCAGAGAGATCCTGAATACGGGTCGGTTCGATTTCGATCGCGCAAGTCAGTCTGCCGGATGGAAGCGTGAACTCCAGCACGGCCATCACCACGAGTCGGCCGCCAACGAACACGGGGTCACTTCGTTTGTCTTCGAATCCCGCCGACCGTTCCACCCCGAGCGGATCGCTCGCTTCTTCGCCGACCTCCCCGACGGTATCATTCGCGCGAAGGGCTTCTTCTGGTCCGCCGGTCGCGAAGACATCGCGATGGGTCTCGACAAAGCGGGCCAGTCGGTTCGGGCCGGTCCGAAAGGGACGTGGATCGCCACGCTCCCAAAGGCCCAACAGGAGCGCTACTTCGCCGCCCGCCCCGGCATCAAAGAGGACTGGGACGACCAGTGGGGCGACCGGGGATCAGAGCTCGTGTTCATCGGCCGCGAATTCGATCAGGAGACACTAGTCGAGCGACTGGAAGACTGTGTCCTCTCAGACGCAGAAATGGAGGAGGACTGGAACGAGTATCCGGATCCTTTCACCGCCGACGAACAGCGCGAACTCGCACTGGCTGACGACTGATGGCCGTCGACGAGCAACCCCCGGTCACAATCCTGAGTGGCGGTCTCGGCGCCGGAAAGACGACCCTGCTGAACCACCTCCTTACCGTCGGCGGCGAGGAGTACGATATCGCCGTTCTCGTCAACGACGTCGGCGAAGTAAACGTCGACGCCAACCTCATCGAGAACGGCTCTGAGCTCTCGCTGGAAGACGGCGGCGTCACGGAACTGTCGAACGGCTGTATCTGTTGCGGCCTCCAGAACGAACTGGACCAGGAGTTGCTGCGTCTGGCCTTCGACGAGGAGTTCGATTATTTAGTCATCGAAGCCTCGGGGATCAGCGATCCGGTCCCCATCGCCCAGCGGTTCGTCTCGCCCGCACGTGCGTCGACGCTGTACGATCTCGATACGACCGTCACAGTGGTCGACGCCGCACAGTTCTATCAGGCGTTCGTCGACGGTCGTCCGATCAAGTCGACGGATGACGGCTCTCGACCGCTTTCGGACCTCCTCGCCGAGCAGGTCGAGTTTTGCGACGTACTCGTCCTCAACAAGTGTGACCTCGTCACGGAAGACGAACGCGAGGCGGTCGAACGCGTGCTCGAAACGCTCCACCCCGAAATCGACATCACCCGCACGACCGAGAGCGCCGTCGAACCCGACGACGTTCTCGGAACTGGACGATTCGACAGAGAACAAGCGAAAGGGTCCGCCCGGTGGAAGCAGGTGCTCTCAAACGACCACGGAGGGGCCGGAGAGCTGGAATCAGCAGAGATGGACCACGGTGGCGGTCATAGTCACGACGAGGGTTCCGAGCGTGACAATGGTCACGACGGTACCCACGATGGTCAGGGTGACGACCACGATCACCGTCACCCGCCGGAGGAGTTCGGTGTCGACTCGTTCGTGTACGAGCGCCACCGGCCGTTTCATCCGGAACGGTTCACCCAGTGGCTCCGCTCATTCCCCGAGTCCGTCGTCCGGGCGAAAGGACACTTGTGGGTCGCTGGACGCGAGCGATACGCGCTGGACTTGAGCCAAGCGGGTACGCAGACGCACGTCGAAGTCAACGGCCGATGGGCGGTCACGGTCCCCGAGTCCCAGCGTGAATCCTATCGGGAGTCACGACCGGATCTCCACTGGGACGAACAGTGGGGAGACCGTGAAATAAAACTCGTCTTCATCGGTGCTGGAATGGACGACTCGGCCATCGCTGCCGCCCTCGACGACTGTCTCCTCTCAGAATCGGAGATGGCAGAGAACTGGGACGAACTCGAGAATCCGTTTCCGGGGACGATGGACCGGTCTCAGCCACCGATGGAACAGCGTCTCGTGGTCGGTGAGGGACAGTGACCGGGAATCACTCAGAGCTCCCGTCGGCGGCGGACCGGCGGACGACGGATCAAGACGGTCACGACTGCGTCGATCCCCTCGGTGTCGCAATCGTAACCATCTCCTCGTCCCGAGGAACCGCCACGGAGGCGGACCCAACTGATCCCGGTGGTGACGCCGTCGCAAACACTCTCGTCGACGCAGGTCACGTCGTCACGTCACGCCGGACGGTTCCGGACGACTACGTCCGGATTAAGACCACCGTGAGCGAGTGTCTGGATCGGTCGGACATTGACCTCGTCGTGACTACCGGCGGGACTGGAGTCACTGTCGACGACGTCAGTCCGGACGCGGTGAGCGAACTCTTCGACCGCGAGCTACCAGGCTTCGGCGAGGCGTTCAGGCGGCTCTCGTGGGAGGAGGTCGGAACCCGAGTCGTCGCGACCCGCGCGACGGCGGGTATCGCCCGCGACGCCCCGGTGTTCGTGCTGCCCGGAAGCGTGAACGCCGCTGAACTCGCTACGGCCGAAATTATCGCGGAGGAAGCCCCGCATCTCGCCGGACTCGCGACGCGACACAGGGTGGAGTAGATGCAGGGGTCCAAAATGTATCAGGAGGTAATCCTGGATCACTACCGCAATCCTCGAAGGTGGGGGCGCCTCTCGCCAACTACCGTCTCTCACACTGGCGAGAACGCTTCCTGTGGCGACGAACTCACCTTCGACCTCAGACTCGCCGAGGACGGTGAAACGATCGAAGAGGTCACGTTTACTGGAGAGGGCTGTGCGATCAGCATTGCGAGCGCGAGCCTGCTCGCCGAAGAGCTCCCAGGAATGACGCTCTCGGAGGTTCATGACCTCGACCGTGAGGACGCCCTCGATCTCTTGGGAGTCGAGCTGACGCCAATGCGCGTCCCGTGTGCTGTACTCGCGGAGAAGGTGGTTCAGGACGGCATCGAGAACTATGAGGAGGGCACGTAACCGATGACACTGTACGGAATTGGGCTGGGGCCGGGCGCGACTGACCTGCTCACGGTTCGCGGCAAGCGACGGCTCGAATCGGCCGACATCGTCTACTCACCCGGACGACTGTCACGGCGCGTCGCGGCCGAGTACGTTCCCGACTCGAAACTGGGTGACCTCGAGTTCCCGATGACGACCGACCCACAAGAGCTGGAAGCGGCGTGGGAGGTGGCGGCCGCGGAAGTCGCGCCGAACGCACGCGACGCCGACGCGGCGTTCGTCACGCTCGGCGATCCCTGTATCTACTCGACGTTCGGACACCTGCGTCGGACGCTTCGCGAGCAGCACCCCAGCGTCGACATCGAAGTCGTCCCCGGTGTCAGCAGTGTGACGGCGTTCGCTTCGGTCCTCGGGGTCGACATCGACGCTGGCGCTGAACTGACGCTCCGCGAGGCGACCGACGGAGAAGCACCGATCGGTCCGAATCGGTTGATCCTGTTCAAAGTGACTGACGCACCGACGACCTACGAAAAGATGACTGAAGCAGGGTACGAGGTGACGTTCGGACGGCGACTCTTCATGGATACCGAAGAGGCCCTCGTTACGAACAATCCCGGAGAGGTAACTGATCGAGACTACTACACGCTCGCGTACGCAAAGAAACGGGCAGCGACTGGGTCTAAGTGACGGGCTGACGCTGTCGGTCGTCCGATTAAGACCAACGTGAACTAGCCTCAGGCGATAACGCCGAGGGTTTCTAGTTCTTCCGTGGAGTATTCCGCGCGGAGTTCTTTGGTCGAGTGTTCGCGGAGGATTTCCGTACGCTCTTCATCACTCATCTCGGCTAGGTCGCTGAAGCAGTGACACATTACATCCATTCATTCGGGCTACGAGTAGGAAAAACCTGTTAGCACCATTCTCAGGGTTGTGTAATACGGATTTCGAGGTAGCAATCATTAGTAATTCTACGACTCGCATTAGTTACCCCGACACCGGTTACTAAACTCAGATTTCAGTTAGTGCTTCTTATTAACTTAGATGTCTAAAATCACAGTCTTTATTATCTGGTCTGCTATTATTATCAATAGATGCCTCGATACACCCGACGTCGACTCATCGCAGCTGGACTCGGTACGGCAACCATCGGTGCGCTCGCGGGCTGTACATCGAACAATGGCGATTCCGGCGCGGCGGAGAATGACGGCTCAACAGCGACAGAGAATACCGTGCCGGAAGCCCAGTCTTCGTTCTTCGTATTCGGGGACTTGGCCAGCCAGGTTGCAGGCGACACCGCGACCGCAGAGACGCTCGTCCCGATCGGCCAACACGGCCACGGGTGGGAACCAGGGCCACAGATTCAGGGAGCAATCCTCGAATCTGACCTCTTTCTCTACGGAATGGAGGGCTTCCAGCCGTGGGCTGACGACCTCGTGACGAGTCTCGGTGACGACGACGCCGACGTCGATATCGTCGCTGCCGGTGCTGGTATCAACCTCATCGAAGGCGGACACAACCACGATCACGGTCACGAAGGAGATCATGAGGGCGAACACGAGGAAGGCCACGACGGTGAAGGAGAGCACGATCACGGTGGGGAGACTCCCTGGGAGTGGGCTGGCCTCTACCACCTCGAAGCTGGCACCTACACGCACACGTTCCACGAGGGCCCCGATCCGAGGATGCAGCTCGCCGTCATCGCGACCGACGAGGGTGGCGACCACGGCATTCACCACGTCGAGGAAACTGCGGCCGCCCTCTACGGCGACCACGACACGCACACACCGGTCGAAGGCGGCGAGACACTCACGCCGTCCAGTGAGTCACTCTATCACCTCCAGTTCGCGGACTCCGGTGAGACGACTTTCTCCATCGACATCGAAACAGAGGGTCACTATGTCCTCTTTGCCCAGCACGCTCCCGCTGAGTTCGACGCGACGCTCACCGACGGCAGTGGGTCGGTCATCGAACCCGAAGTGACCGAGAGTGCGGGCGGACACGGACACGAGGGCGATGGCGAGCATGAGGGTGAACACGGCCACGAGAGTGGAGAAGAACACGAAGGCGAGCACGAGGGAGAAGCCGATCACGAAGGCGAGGAGGGACACGGCCACAACCACTCTGGCGGGGCTGACCCACACTTCTGGCTAGACCCTGAGCGAGCGAAGCAGGCGGTCGACAACATCCGGAGCGGGTTCGTCAACGTCGACGGCGACAACGCCAGTGCCTACGCCGAGAACGCCGAATCGTACCGGAACCGCCTAGACGAACTCGACGAGTCGTTCCAGTCCGCGCTAGAGGGCGCCTCGAAAGACGTCGTGTTCGTCGCTGGTCACAACGCCTTCCAGTATCTCGGCCAGCGCTACGACTTCGAGGTCCGGACGCTGACAGGACTCTCACCGGACGACCAGCCGACGCCGAGGGACATCGAACGGGCCCAAGAGATCATCGCCGAACACGACCTCCAGTACGTCTGTGCTGACCCGCTCGAATCCCAGACAGCGGCGAACCAGCTCGTCGCAGAGACCGACGCCACCGAAGTCCTCCCGCTGACGCCGATTCCCGGACAGACCCAGGAGTGGGCCGATGAGGGCTGGGGCTACATTGAGATCATGGAAAACATCAATCTCGAGACCCTGAAGCAGGCCCTCGACGCAGAATGAGCGACACCACGTCTGGCGACACGGAACCGGAGTGGGACGGAAACGCCGAGCCCAGCCCATCCAAGAGCCCTCGTTCGGGACTGATGGCATTGGTCGTCGGCCCTGCGGAGAGACCCGTCTGTACGATTTATCCGCCGGACGTGGCTGTTCCGTATCGGACAACAACCTGGATTACGGCGTACGGGAACTCGTTCGTCGACCTCGACGACTACCGATGACGACAGCAACGATGGAGCGGCAACAGTCGGGGAACCCCCTCATCAGCGTCGATGACGTCACGTTTGGCTACGGAGAAGTCCCGGTTCTCGAGTCGGTGTCGATCGACGTCAAGCCCGGCTCCTTTCTCGGACTGGTCGGGCCGAACGGAAGCGGCAAGAGCACGCTGCTTGACTTGATGCTCGGACTTCGTCGACCAGACGAAGGCACGGTGTCGCTGTTCGGCGAACCTGCCCACAAGTTCGACGCCGGTGAACGGATCGGATACGTTGCACAGGAGGCGACGAAGGCGGCGCGCGATATGCCGATCACGGTTCGAGAGGTTGTTGAGATGGGGCGGTACCCGCGGCGGCTTTTCGGTCGATTCTCGGCAGCGGACCGGCAAGCGATCGAAGACGCGCTGGAACAGGTGGGAATCACAGACCTCGCGTCTCGCCGGGTCGGTCGACTGTCCGGTGGTCAACGCCAACGGGTGTTCATCGCCCGTGCGCTCGCCTCAGAGGCCGATCTGCTCGCACTCGACGAACCGACGGTCGGCGTGGATGCCGAATCCAGAGAGGAGTTTTACGGCCTCATCCATGACTTGAACGCGACCGGGCTGACCGTCATCCTGATCGAGCACGACATCGGTGTCGTTACCACACACGCGACGGACGTCGCCTGTCTCAACCGTCAGTTGTTCTTCGACGGCGACCCGGAGGAGTTCGTCGAGACTGATGCTCTCTCGCAGGCCTATGGGAAAGACCAACACATCCTCCAGCACGACCACAAATAATGTTCACACTACGTCGCCTCGGAGAGAGTGTTCCACTCGACAACGTGATAGCGACTCCGCTTTTTGCTGTCAACGTCTTCGCCCCTATCGAGTGGTTCCTCAACTACGTCTTTGGTCCCGGAATGGACGTGTTGGCCGACCTGCTCGGCATGCCGATGCTCGAATACCCGTATATGCAACGTGCCTACCTCGCTGCGTTGTGTATCGCTCTCATTGGGCCGGTCGTCGGGACGTTCCTCGTTCATCGAGAGATGGCGATGATCAGCGATACGCTCGCGCACACAGCCTTTGCCGGCGTCGCCGTCGGGTTGTTCCTCAATTCGGCCTTCTCGCTCACGCTATCGCCGCTGCTCACCGCATTCGTGGTCGCAATCGTCACGGCGCTACTCGTAGAGTTGCTCGTCGAACACGCCGGAGCGTACAGCGACACCTCGCTGGCGATCGTCCTGACGGGAGGATTCGCAGTCGGCAGTATCCTTATCACTGCCACCGACGGTGGCATCGCGGTCGGTATCGACGCCTACCTCTTCGGCAGTTTGGCGACTGTCTCGACAGAGAGCGTCGGTATCCTCGTGTTAATGAGTGTCCTTGTCGGTAGCCTCGTCACGCTGGCCTATCGGCCACTCTTGTACGTCACATTCGACGCGACGGCCGCCCGCGCGGCGCGACTGAACGTCCGCCTATACAAACGCCTCATGGTCGTGCTCACGGCGCTGGTCGTCGTCAGCGCGATGCAGATTATGGGCGTCATCCTCGTCGCTGCGATGCTCGTCGTTCCGGTCGCCGCTGCGGCGCAAGTCGCCGAGAGCTTCAAGCAATCCATCTTACTGGCGATCCTCGCCGCCGAGTTCGCGGCGATAGCCGGTGTGACGCTGTCGTACGTCTACGGAATTGCGGCCGGCGGCTCGATCGTCGTCGCGGCGATTGCAGTGTACGCCGTCGCGCTTAGTAGTCGAAAGTTGGGGTATCGGCTTCCGATCGTACAACGGTTCAGTGATCGTCAGTCCAATCACCACCGAAAAGAATTGGAAGTCGACGGAGGAAAACGAGAGTGACAGTCGTTAGGTTGACCGCTGATCACTCACTGAGTGGTGATCCCCCTACGAGTACGTGATTGTTGGCGGCGGAATTCACGGCACTTGCCTCGCAAACCACCTCATTACGGAGAGTGAGTACACGCGCGACGAGATTCGGATCCTCGACCCGCGCGAGGAGTTACTCGCTTCGTTCGCCAAGAAGGCCAATCAGTGCGGCATGGAGACCCTCCGGTCGACGTTCGTCCACCACATCGACACCGAGTCGTTCTCGCTCGAGTCGTTCGCGGAAGGACACCACCGAGCGAACGAACTCGTGTCGACGAAGAACTACCCGGACCGACCGACTCTCGACCTGTTTCTTGACCACGCTCGCGACGTTATCGAGCGTCGTGAGCTTTCCGACTGTCATCATCGGTTGAAGATAACCAATGTTTCCCGGTCTGCGGGCACAGAGACGTATCTGGTGGAAGCGGACGCGGGAGCGATTGAGACCCACCGCGTCGTCTTGGCCGTCGGGCTCGGTGCGACACCGACGCTCCCAGAGTGGACGGCGTCGCTCCCGGACGACGCGCCGCTCGCACACGTCTGGGACGAAGCGTTCGACCCGGCGACGCCCGACCCGTTCGAGGGGCGAACGTTCGTCGTCGGAGGGGGTATCACTGCCGGGCACCTCGCCTGCCGTCTGGCAGAGCGGACCACGGTGACACTCCTGTCGCGTCACGAACTCGAAATCGAACTGACCGAGGCCGACCCGCACTGGATCAACTGGCGTCACATCGGCAAAGAGATCCACACGCTCCCGCCGGGATCGGAGGCTCGTCTCGATCGGATCCGGTCCGCCCGCAACGACGCCACGATCCCGCCGTACGTCGAACGACGACTGTCCGAAGCGCGTGACGGTGGTGCGCTTGAACACCGGCAAAGCGAAATCACGTCTGTGAACGCGACAGACGAGGGGCTATCCCTCCGCTTCGACGACGGCACGAAAGCGACGGCCGCACGCGTCGTCCTCGCGACCGGATTCGAACCGGTTCCCGAGCAGCCGCTGGTCGGCCGCGTCAGCGAGTCACTATCGCTCGCACGCGGGGCCGAGGGATTCCCCGTTCTCAACGATCGAACCCTCGCGTGGAGACGGACCGACGGTACTGAGTCCGCGGTGTACATTTCGGGCGCGCTCGCGGAGCCCAGCGTCGGTCCTTTCGCTCGCAATATCGTCGGTGCCCGCCGGGCCGCAGAACGGATTCTCGACCCACCAGATCAGGCGCAGACAGGCCCGCTCCCGATGAGCTCTCGAGGAGGATCGTGACGTGGCTTCGACCGATCTCACGCTCGCTGTCTCGCTTGGCGCACTCAATCGACTCGCACGGCCCGCCCACGCCCTCGAAGACGCCACTACCTGGAGCAGCTACGTCGGGATCGTCCCCTCGGAGCCGTCGTACATCGAACGACGACGGGTGCGAGAGGCCGGATACCACCAAGAGTTCCTGTCCGGACCACGTTCGATAGCGGAGGCGCTGACGGCGGTCCGAGGACACTTCGAGACGGAACGGTACGTATTCGTCGGGACAGACGAGACCGCGAGGGTGGTAGAGACAGTACCCGACTGGACGTTTCAATTAGTGACCGACGCTGCGGGCACTGCGGACTGGGAGATTGAGACTACGTCCTCAACTGGCGGCAACTGGCCGTAGCGAGATGAATGAAGCTGAATATATAAAGCGCTCGCCTGTCGCGGTAAGACAACTCGTTTGTAGGACTGGAAACTCACTCAGAATATCCACGAGTAGCGACCGGGAATTGACCTCCTCCTCCGCGTAAACGCGGAGGAATCCGACCATCGGATTCGGGCGGTCGTCGCCATTTGGTTCCAACCCGCACTCGGAGGGAACCGGCGACACACCGGGGAAACTCTCGTTTGTCTCCCTCGTAGGGCTGTGGCCCGGCCAATGAGGCCCCGTCGGAATCCGTGTCATTGCCGTGTGGACCACCGTTAGTTCACCACCCCTTGTGGTTCGGGGACGGCCTCTCACCGATTCCGTAGCATCCGTGACAACTGGAGGCCACAGGGTTCAAACTACCGGAACAAACGAGCCGAGTGTCGCTCGACCTCCGCCTGAAGACGGAGGTATGCACTTGTATCTTTATCAGAGAAACCGCTTGTCGGCCTGTTCTGATCGGATCGTCGATTCCGACGCATCGAGCCAGCCTGTCTCCACCTCGGACGGAATATCGAACTCGGGAACGAACGGTTTGATATCAAGCAATGGTGTCCCGTCGACGACGTCGATACCGCTCACGGTCAGTTCTTGTTCTGTGACGGACTCGATTGCCACAACGGAGAGGCCAATCGGATTCGGACGTTGTGGCGCCCGTGTCGAGAAGACTCCTCGCTGTTCGTCATCGAGAAACGGTTCGATCCGTAGGGGAGCTTCATCGCTAGATGCGTGAAAATGGTACAACAGCATACAGTGCGAGAACTCGGCAAGATCCGCTAATCCGTCCGCATACGACGCCTCGATTTCGACAGTTCCTGTGACTGAATCTGCCCCGATCGGTTGAATCGGCATTCCTTCTGCTGATTCGAACGACGTCCGAATCACTCCAATCGATTCGTAGCTGAATGTGTCTTTGGGCACATTCGTTGCTTCGTCTTCTACCGAAAAATCAGTATCGTGACCGAGACAGATATTTTCCGCGGCGTAGTGATTGGTGAATAGCACCACAAGTCAATAGATATTGGACACAAAACCAGCCTATCCTCCGAAACAGTGGACAGCTGATTCCCACGATGCTATATAATAACGTTCACTTTTATATGTTCAGATAGTATTGTGTGTATGGGTACGAACCATACAACAAAGTCAGACAGTATGCTTCAGTGGCCGTCGGAATCGATCGGGTATGTGGCGGTTCTTTTGGCCCTCATTACGGGACTCATCCATCTCGTGGCGACGACGCGAGCGATTGAAATGAGCGTTGTGCTGGCGGTTCTCTTCGTGCTTAACGGACTAGGTTTCCTTGGCGGAGCAGCACTGTATTTCACCCGGTTTTGGCGACGCTCATTTTTCCTGGTGGCTGCAGTGTACTCGTTGGTGACAATTCTTGCGCTATTCCCGTTCCGGGGTTGGGGGATTGAAGCATTCTACATGAACGGGGCGATTAATCCAATTGTCACCATCACGAAGGTTGCGGAAGCTTTCCTCGCGATCGTGTCGGTTTACCTGTACAGCAGCACAAGCGATTAACAGCTTCACCGGTTCGAATTTGCTCTGCGGTTCAATTCCCTTTGACATTCCCCTCGCGCTGAAGCGCGAGGCTTTCTCCTTGATCGCTCAGTGGTTCTCGTGGATGTGGTTGCGCAACGAATCGGTGTCGTCGAAATTCTCGTCGCACTCGGCACACGTGTTGTGGTGAAGCGCGACATGCTGGGTCACGCCGGCAGCGCTCTGGAACTGTGCATCGCAGCTGGAGCAGGTGTACGACATTACATTAACAACTCAGGACCATATATACAAGAGTATTATTAAAAAACGGAGTGTGAAAACTGCTTTAGAATATTAAATTGGAACACTTACTAACTAAGTTCCGAGCTCAAAACGAGATTTGACCAACCGCATCGAGCGCTAGCGAAGCTGGTCCGCCCGCTCTCGGAGCGCTGTCGGTAGGCTTGCGTCGTCGACCAGCGCACCGAGTTCTGTCGTCGCTCGGCATCGACCGAGCGCGTTCAACGCGTTCCGGCGGAACGACCCGTTGAGGCCGTCTGCGACGACGATAACGCGAAGCTGTGTCGTCGCGTCTATCTCGGCGAGCTCACCGATCGCCGCTTTACGGGTCTCGTGTGGTGCGTTCTTGTTGACGACAGTCCGGAAGAGGGATCGTGGCGAGGACATCGTCAGTCCGCGAGGCCGACCTCCTCGGCGCCGTCGTCGGTCGTCTCGGTCGGCTCCTCGGTCCCCTCTTCAAGTGTGGCGGAGTCTCCGTCGTCCCACGTCGGGAACCGGTCGTCGAAGGCGGTCCAGTCGGCATCCATTTCCTCGTCGGTCAGCAGGGCCGCATCGAGGTCGGTGCGGAGCGCGTCGTGGTCCATGTCCGTACCAATGAGCACGAGCTGGGTCCCCCTGTCACCCCACTTGTCGTCCCATATCTCTTCGAGCTCCGGATTGGCCTCGAAGTAGCTCTCGCGCTCGTTCTCCGGCAGCGTCGCAATCCAATTACCGGCCGACCCAACTCGGATCGACTGTCCCGCGACGTTCAATCCGAGTGCCATTTTTTCGCGACCCGCCAGCCAGAAGTGACCCTTCGAGCGGACGACGTTCGCGGGGAACGAGTCGAGCAGATCAGCGAACCGTTCAGAATGGAACGGACGGCGCGACGTGTAGACGAACGACGTGACGCCGTGTTCCTCTTCGGCGGACTCGTGCGGCTGCTGGAGTTCCCGTAGCCACCCCGCGGACTGGCTCGCTGCTTCGAAGTCGAACCGTCCTGTATCGAGGATCTCGCCGGGATCGACCGCGCCGTGTTCGGTTCGGATGATCTTCGCGCGCGGTTGCAGCACTTCGATCATCTCTTCGATCTCGCCGAGCGTCTCCTCGTCGACGAGGTCGCACTTGTTCAACAGCAGGACATCACAGAACTCGATCTGTTCGATCAAGAGGCTTCCGAGGTCTTTCTCGGTGTCGCCGTCCATCAGCGATTCCTTCGAATCGAACGTTGTCCAGAACAGGTGGGCGTCGACCACAGTGACGGTCGTGTCGAGTTCGTAGTAGTCCATCACTTCGATGCCGGTCTCCTCGTAGAACTCCGTGGGGTCGAGGTCTCCCTGGTCGAATCCCATGGTGAGCGTCTGGGCGACCGGCAACGGTTCGGCGACGCCCGTCGATTCGATTACCAAGTAGTCGAACTCGCGGGCTTGTGCGAGCTTCGCGAGCGCGTCCAGCAGGTCGCCGCGTAGCTCACAGCAGATACAGCCGTTCGACAGTTCGATCAGGTCCTCGTCGTCCTCCGAGATGTCCGAGTGTTCGGCGACGCGCTCGGCGTCGACGTTCACCTCGCCCATGTCGTTGACGAGGACCGCGACGTCTAGGTCCGTTCGCGTGTTCAGGAGGTTGTTCAGCACGGTCGTCTTGCCCGCGCCGAGGTTGCCGCTCAGCACGGTGACGGGAATCGTCTCTCGACTCATCTGTTATTAAGACTAGAGCGTATATTATTTATAATTGGCTATCTACTACCCTATATTGTTAACAGTGACATCCGAAGAAGCCCGTAAACACGAGTCGCTCGACGTAGCGATTGTCGGGGCAGGTGCCGCAGGCGTCGGTCTTGGGGCCGTCCTCGCGGATCTGGGTCTCGGCTCCTACGCCATCCTCGAGCGAGGCGAAGTCGGGGCGGCGTTCCTACAGTGGCCAGAAGAAATGCGCCTCATCACGCCATCGTTTCCTAGCAACAGCTTCGGCTGCCGCGACCTCAACGCCGTCACCACTAACACCTCGCCCGCATTTGCGCTCGAAGAGTATCCTGACAAGAACATGTTCCTCGAGGACTTGTCCTACTGCGAATCCGACATGTGCGACTGCTAATCATGACACGAGATACTCCGCAGAAAGATAGTGGGATCGATCAGCTGAACGATTCGAGAGACGACCGACACGTCTGCCGCATGACGGGACGCGAACAAGGTCTCGTCGGTAAGTACGACATCTGGCTCTGCCGACAATCGTTTCGGGAGCTGGCTCCGAAGATGGGGTTCAAAAAATGGCTCTGTAGTTTCGCTAGACGTGAAGCCGACGACTCCGTTATTGCTGTAGAAAGCGAAGAGACAGATCGGTGTGACATCCGAAATCCGTCTCTTCACGCGTGTTACGGTGGCTAAGGCTAAATCAGTTGTCGCTAATCCGGACGAACCCGCCGACCCCGAAGGGGGGGGCGGGTTCGCAGAGTGGGCGATGCTCACCGTGCATGCACTCCGCATCGAGCTGGCCAAATCCTACCGCGTCGCCGTGGATTTGCTCTCAGAAATGCCCGGCGTTCTTGAAGAGATCGGACTCACCAGACTTCCACACTACACGGTGCTTCGCACGTGGTTTGAGCGGATTCCAACTAAGACGTGGCGTGTGTTTCTCGGCGCGTCAGCCGAGAAACGCACCGGCCACGCTGCTATCGATTCGACTGGCTTTGACCGTGATCAGCCTAGCCGCCACTACGCTAACCGCACGAACTACCGCGTCAGAGCGCTGAAAGTCACCGCACTCGTGGATGTCGAAACGCTGTACATCACCGACATCCACTCGACCGCCTCGAAGAAGCACGATGCGAAGATCGGCCCGCAGGTCGCCCGACGCAACGCTGGCGACCTGCGGAGCCTCGCTGCTGATCGCGGCTACGACGCGAAATCATTCCGCGACGAACTCCGCGAAAATGGCATCAGACCGCTGATTAAACACCGGATCATGAATCCACTCGATCACGCCCACAACGCCCGCATGGACGGTGATCGCTACCACCAGCGCTCCATGTCAGAAACCGTCTTCTCGTCGATTAAGCGCACGCTCGGCTCCGCCGTGCGTGCGCGTAGCTGGTGGTTAGAGTTCCGAGAAATGCTGCTGAAAGCCACCGTATACAATCTTCGCCGGAGCGTCCGATAGCCGTGAAATCCGCCGCCGTGTACCGAAACTACAGAGCCGATTATTCAGAATATTTTATCTCACATCCATAATTCAGTGCTACTCGATATTTGGATAACTCCGAAGAGATGGTTCGGAAACGGTACTCACATATTGAAGCTGGAGAGCTCGGTGATCCCGCTGCTGAGGCGATCGAAGACATCGACAGATAACTGGTGTTTCGATTATTTTTAAGTACTGCCCGTATTTCATATAATGTTTATATAGTAGTGAGCCGTAGCATGGTACATGAGCCGTGAGACGGAATCGAACGCCACCCAGGGTGTGTCCATATCCGTTCCAATACCCGCCGCAGACGCGGATTTGTTCAAAAGCAAGGCAACGAACGACATCTTGCTATTTTTAACGAACCACCGATTCAAACAGTTCTCACAGCGCGAAGTGGCTGATCAGATTGGCCATTCCCAACAGACGGTTCGGAGAGCGATCAATACCCTCGTCGAGAACGAATTAGTGGTTGAATCGCCCGAGAACAATCAACGGCTCGTTCAGATCAACCGAGAGCGACTCGCTATTCCGGACGACCCTCTCCTCCGAATACCGCAACCAGAGTTCCAGAAGCCCGTGAAGGCCGCGGTCGATGAACTCACTGACCGTCTCGAGGGCGTCATCGGGATCGTTCTTTACGGAAGTGTGGCGCGCGGCGAAGCCGATCGGCGCAGCGACATTGACCTCTGGGTGCTCACGACGAACGATCGAGCCCCAAACCAACGAGAGGCGAACGCTGTTGGTCGCGACCTCGAAGACGCCGAGTTCGACGGGAATAGGTATGCTTACGACATCGACGTTGAGGCGGTCCAAGCGATTCCCATGTACACAGAAGACATTCGGGAAATTGTCGTTTCAGGAATCCCAATCTACAGCACTACCAAGTTTGAGACGGTCGAAAAGCTCCTCCTCGAGGGAGGTGATAGCGATGAGTAACAGGTCTGATCCAACTGACATCCTCGAGTCCCTGGAGCGGGCACAAGACGCCTTCAAGATGGCGGGCCGTGATCGAGCAGAGTTCGAGGAAGGGATTAGTGCCGACGATGACTGGAAGACTCAACTGACGAAAGCGTGCCGGCTCGTTGAGGTGACTAACACGCTTCAGGCGCAGGGAGACTACTACACAGCGATCATCGAGGTGAGTTTTGGAACCATAGAGAGATCCATCGAAGCGTACGCGCTCGCGATGTCGAACGATGAACTTCAGGACTTCAAAGATCACGAGTTCAGCTACAAACGCGCATACCAGATTGGCCTGTTCACCAAAGAAACAGCAGAAGATATGAAGGATCTGTATAGCGAGAACCGGACAGAGAGCTACTACGGCGGCGGGAGACCGACAGAAGAGCAGGCAGACGCAATGGCCAGTCTTGCCCTCGCCGTCCACCAATTCAGCGTGAACCAGATTCGGGAAGGGGGGGTCTGTCTCTGCGACTGACGGCCGCTCCGTCTTTGCCGTATATGGTATATCACTGTACCGGCTCTGATGGGATGAAAGCCTGCTAAGTCCCCAGCGTGCGTGAAGAGGTACTGGGGTGGTCAAAGGCCGATGATTCAACAGCGTCTTCGAACGCGTGGCTCTGATTGGCCTACGTGCCAAGGAAGCACCATCATGGGAGGCCGCCCGGATGCTAGCGGCATCCGGGCGGCGAGCCCGAATAGGTGTTGCTCCATTTACGCACATACCACCCATCAGCGCAGCAGCTCGTATCGATCTTCCAGATGCTCGACCGCATGGAGGAATCTGATCCACAAGAGGTGAGTTACTGAGGGCCGCCGGCTCGGCGGCCCTCATCGGCCGGTCGCAGCGGCCGTCAGCCACAGCTATAGCATTCACGTTTTGACCGCCTGCCGGACGATTCCTGAGCTATCACCGTGACTGCTTGCGATCTCTCTCCATGGACACGATCGGGTCGATCTTGACGAAAAATATAGTATTGCAGACGTGGTTTGTTGCGCTAGCAGGCTTTCATAGGTGTTGAAATCCTTAGAAAGTGACATATTCTGTTTAGGGTGTGGTCAGTACAGGGTACATATTTCGCACTCTGGTCAGTAGTGTATTGACACGGGGTTCGTTACAATAACAGCAGTTTCAGACGGGGTTTGTTGTAGTGAAGCAGGGGATAGTACACTTGGATGATGACCAGCCGCTAGGTCCTGTTAGTATGGCCTATTTCTGAATTCGCAACCTGCCCCGAACATCTATTTCGGAGGTGAATATATCTGGAGAAGGGGAATTGTACAAAGCCACGAAATACCTACTCCACGGCCTCTGAGTCACTGTATCGGCGATGTAGATGCTGAATCGACGAGTGAGTACTCACGATCTCGGCTCGTGCCTTCTGCTTCAAAAAGGTTGTACTGTGCCATCTTCGAAAGGTAGGTCCGGACCGTGCGCTTCGTCCGCGGATCGTCGACCGCGTCAGTATAGCGGTCGTGAATCTCGCTGGGTCCAAGTGGGCCGTGGTCGCGAACAATATCGTAGACGACTCGCTGATGCGGCGTGAGCGAGTCGAGACTCTTCTGCTTAATTTGAGCCCGAGCATCTTCAGCAGCGTCTCGGAGGATGTCGTTGGTGACCTCCTCGTGATTTTCGCGGTCAGCTGTGCTGGCTGCGCTGCGAAGCATCCCGATCGCGAGACGGGCATCACCAGCAGCGGCATCAGCGATCTGATAAAGCTGCTCGTCGGTGATAACGCCGTTTTCAAGCCCCCATTTCGTTCGAGCACTCAGAATGTCGTAGAGTTGCTCGTTGTGGTACTTGTCCATCCGGACGTGTTCGCTGGAGCGCAGCCGGCTCACAAGGCGGTCGTCGACGCGGCTGAACAGCTCTTCTTCTTTGTTTGCGATACAGATCACTGCGAACTGCTCCATACTGTGGAGGTCGTAGATGAGGCTCGGGTCTTCGAGTTGGTCGACCTCGTCGAGGATGACGACGGTTCGAGGACCGTCGTACTGTTGGAGGCGATCAATGAGCTCGTCGTGAGGTGTCGACTGGCGATGGATGTCTATCGTCGCGCCGATGTCGTCGAGAATCTGGTACAGCGTCCGGAAGCGACTATAGTTTCGCCAGCAATTCACGTAGGTGGCCTCGACGTCGAGTACTTCCTCGCGGAGCCGTTCGGTAACGAACTTCGAGACACAGGTTTTACCGACACCGCTCGGGCCGGTGACGATGGCCGTGTCAGCCGGCTCGCCGTTCGTGATCGGTTCAAGAACGCTCGAGAGGTGGTTGACTTCGGCGTCGCGATGCTCGACTTCTCGAGGGACGAACCCGGCGCGGAGGACGCGAGCATCACGGATCATCGGTCGGTGGGTAGTTATTCTCAGCGTGAGTGATATAAGTGTGACTGGGGAGATTCCGGAAAAGCTCTGATCGCAGTGATATATTCACCTCGATTGCTCCGCCGTCTCTCGATTCTGATTGTGGAACCACACTGTTTCCGGAAACGTCCAGAAACCCAATCAACGGTGTGGAGCTCGCTCTATACTGATCATAGTAGTTCGAGCCGGCTGGACCTCATGAAGAACACTGTCTGACGTGCTCATCGAGGTCGCTAGGTCGTAGATACAGACAGACAGCTTTAGCTCTGGTTGCCTGCGTCAAATACGGCGGCAAAGTCCTCGAGAAGCTCCTGAGGTGATTGCTCATCACCCTGAGACGGGAGTGGTGCTTCCCAGCAGTCGATCTGAAGTGTGTGCCCATTCGATACTGTCCCCGACTCAGTTACCACATTGAAGATGCCGGTGCGATAGATAGCCAGTAGTCGCTGGTCATGAACACCGACATAATCGATACCAGCCCGATCCAGGACTGCCGGAATGTCAGTGGGCTCAGATAGCGAGACAGAGGCGCTTGGAGACGCCGAGTCGCTCATACCTTGGCTTAGTCTATCACATAAATAAAGACCCGTCTCGAGAAAGGCCGCACTCTCAACGATTAACCAACAAAAGCAACAGCAACGGGATTTTGTTGGTTAAGTGACCTGAGCCGCTAGGCCCGGTGACGGTGGTGTTGGCGGGTTCCCCATTTTGATAGACCCGAGGACCCTGGAGGGGTTGTTGACTTCGACGTTACGGTGCTTGAGGCATCAGGGATCATCTGTCGCACACCCCTCGTTGCCGCTGTAAACATCTCCCGGGAAATGGTATGGTGGCTCGAAAGAGATGGACCCCTCGTTGCCGCTGTAAAACCACCGTAGAGCGGTGTATGTATAGAAAATATCCATCTGCCCGCTCACACGTTCTACTATCAACACCACACCGATCAGTAATTTTATACCAAAGCGTGTTGTTTGCTACCGTACTACTCTTTTGGCATACTGAGAGGCCATGTTGTTTTGGCGTCGAAGACGTGAACCGTATGTTTCACCGTCATGGTGTTTTCCCCCAAATCACGTAGCTGACCGGCTCTCGATCGACTTTCTCTGAATCGCCCACAATTTCATCTGGAGGTCACACATCATTCGTGTTTACAGCGGCAACGGGGGGTGTGAGACCACCTCGATACCACTCTTACAGCGGCAATACGCGGCCCGTTATGAGATTGGAATTCTCAAAACGTAGGAACATACGGGTTTTAACCCCACTTGGACGGATCGTCTAATACAGACTCCTGTTTACAGCGGCAAGACGGTGGGAAGATTGATATGGGTCGGGTGAGTGCGATCCTGTATGAGCGATACGGAGTCATTCTTCGGGGATCCCGACCCCATTTTTGCTGATAAGGAACTCCTTCGTGTGAGTCATCTTCCAGAGGGTGATCGGATCATCGGCCGTGATGAGGAACTCACAAACCTCGCGAACGCGATTAAGGACGCCCAGCGAGGTGGGACGCCGAACAACGTGTTGATCTATGGAAAGACTGGAACAGGCAAGAGCCTCTGCTCGAAGTACATTACGCAGGATCTCACTGAGGCTGCCGCCGAGAATGATGTCCACGTTGACGTCGCATACATCGACTGTTTTCAGGACTCAACAGAAACGCAGGCTATCCGAACGATCGCTGAATCGTTCAACGATCCTGACGTGACGGATGTGAAAATCCCAGCGTCTGGCGTTTCCACGTCTGATTACTATCGGCGGCTCTGGAAGATACTTGATCTACGTCTCGACGTTGGTATCATCATTTTAGACGAGATCGACAAACTCGAAGACGACAACGTTCTCATGCAGCTCTCACGAGCGGCGGAGGCCGGAAAGGTAGAAGACAGTACACTCGGCATCATCGGGATCAGCAACAAGATTCGCTACAAGGAAACACTTAATGAGCGCGTCAAATCAAGTCTCTCCGAGCGTGACTTTGTGTTCCCGCCCTATGACGCAAATCAACTGCGTGCAATCCTCAACTCACGGGCAGATGCGTTCCGAGAGAGCGTCCTTGATGACGACGTGATTCCGAAGGTCGCAGCACTCGCGGCGAAAGAACACGGAGACGCTCGGAAGGCGATTGATATTCTCCGATATTCTGGCGAAATCGCTGACGAACACGATGACGACCGCGTCCGCGTTGAGTACGTTGATGAAGCACACGAGCGTGAAGAAGAGGCGCGGCTCGCCGAACTAATTGGAAAGCAACCCGAGCACTCGAAATACCTCCTTCAGGGGCTCGCACTCCAGATGCAGCAGTCAACCGATACAGATGCGATGATCCCCTCAAAGCAGGTGTACTCGGCCTACGAGGTTGTGTGTGAACGCGAAGGAACCGACCCGCTCAAAATTCGTCGCGTCCGCGACCTCCTCTCCGAACTTGCGTTTCTCTCGCTGATCGAACAGAATCGGAAGGGCCGAGGGAAAGGGAAGGGTGCGCATACAGTGAATCAACTGGTTGATGCCCCCGAACTTATCATTGAGGCGTGCAAGTCGGCGTGAACTGGCTTTCTTTTGCGAGTGCTGATGGTGAATGTCGGAAAGTGTGTCCGACCGTCACTCGGCGCGCTCTAGGTCGGCGTCTTCACCGTCAATCTCAATAATGTCACCGTCGCCGACGTCTAGGGCGTCACGAAGGGTCTCAAGATGGTCGTCTGCCTCTTCGCGGAGCTCCTTCGCGGTGGTGAGATCAACCTCTCCATCTTCGAGTGTCTCGGCAATCTCTTCAAGTCTATCGATCGTCCCGGCGATGTCGACCTCAGCCTCACTCATGCCTGATGATTACCTGGGGACTGCTTGAATACTCTGTTGTGCTCACAGAAGTCCACCCGCCCACAGTGCGACACCGAGCAGTAGCAAGCCAATGAGGACCAGGATGATTATCCGAAGCTGGCGGGCTTCCTGTTTTGCTTCTCGGACGTCCGTGTCCGTCTCAATATCTCGATACGCGCTTTCGATCCGGCGCTCAAGTGCTTCAGTTTCTTGGGTGATGTGTGTCTCGTACGCCCGATCAATACGGCTCTCAAGTCCGCCAATGCGTCCCCGCGCTGCCCGTACCGTGACAGCCTCTGTCTCCGCGGCGTGTTCGATCTCCTGGAGTGCTGTCTCGATCCTGTCGTCGACCGCATCAAGGCGTGATCCTGTCTGTGTCGTGTAGGCGGTATCGATCCGCTGTTCGAGATCGGCTGCTCGCTGGATACGTGCCTGCCGAGTTTCTGCTGCCCGTTCGAGTCTCACAACGGCGTTTTCGATCCGTCGATTGAGCGCGTCAAGCTGCTCGCTGACGACTGTTTTGTACCCGATTTGGAGCCGACGTTCGATGGTCTCGACGCGCTCTCGGATGGTGCTCATCTCAGGTGTCGCCACGATCCCCGCGTCTGTCGGTGTCATTGCTGGCTTGTCTGCGACCGCTTCGGCGAGGGTCTCATCGTCTTCGTGGCCCACAGCGACGACTGTTGGGGTCACACAGTCCGCGATTGCTCGGACGACGGGCTCCTCGTTGAAACACCACAGCGTGTCGTCTGCGCCGCCACCACGCGTTACGACGATGGTGTCGATGTCTGGATCTCGATCTGCCTGTTGGAGCGCCCCGACGATCGATGCTGTGGCGTTTTTGCCCTGAACGGTCGCCCCAAAGAAGGTGAGCGTCACTCCGGGTGCGCGTCCCCAGGCGGACTCACGGAAGTCCTCTCGAGCCGATCCAGTCAATGAGGTGACGACACCGATGTTTGATGGAAACGGTGGAAGTGACTGTTTTCGGTCGGCATCGAAGAGGCCCTCCTCATTGAGTTCGGCACGCAATGCCTCCAATTCCTGTGATCGATCGGAATCGCCGACCGGCCAGTAGTTTTTGACGTTGAGTTGTGTCCGGCCGCCTTCGGCGTAGAAATCGACGTTTGCCCGGACGATTACCTCCTCGCCTTCGGTGATGGGCTCGTCGATGCGGTCGCGATAGGACGACCACACGATACACTGGATAGTTTCCTCGCCGTCGACGTCTCGGAGTGTAAAGAACGTCCCGTAGCCCTTCGCTGTCGCATCGGAGACTTCGCCGACAACGTACGTTGGGAACCGTTCCGCGGCGGATTCCAAAGTGGCAGCAATTTCGTTGTTGAGTCGAGACACGGACCATGCGGACTTCTGCGGTTCCGTATTTTCTGATCCGGTATCGTCGTCGACGGCCATTCGGATCTGCCTACGGCAGTGGGTGGTTTAGTTTATTCCTCTGGTCCTTCGAGATCCATCGCTAGTGCTTCGAGTTCGTCTACCTCGTCAATCGCTGTCAGCCATCGGTCCGGGAGCTGAGACGCGCCAAATCGGGCACCTGCGATGGCACCTGTGATTGCGCCGATCGTATCGGTGTCTCCACCTCGGTTGACGGCTGTCACAATTGCTTCCTCGGCGTCTGTGGTATGTAGCCCATCGTGGAGTGCTGTCTGGAGTGAGTGGATGACGTAGCCCGATGTCTCCAGCAGATCGGGTTGATCGCCACGTGCCAGTGGCCTAAGCGCGGCAGTCAGTTCATCCGGGGCGCTTGCGTCGACGTAATTGAGAGCGTCCTGTAACGGGGTGTCGACATCGTCAAGAAGGCCAGCAAGTGTGAGATTCAAAACGGCGCAACCGTAGGTACACCGTGGATCTGCGTGCGTGATCTGTGAGGATTGTCGACTCACTGTGACAAGTCGCTCCCAGTCGGTTGCGTATGGTATCGCGAGCGGTGGACACCGCATCACACTCCCATTGCCTGCGTTTTGGCCTTCGGGACTAGTCTCCCAGACGTGCTGGCCAGCCTCGCTCCAGTCGTCGCCGTGTTTGAGCCGACTCAACGACTTCATCGTCATCCGGCCGATATCGAATGGATTACTGTCGTACCAATCGACAAATCGAGACGCGATATCTGCTGGATCGAACGCTTGCTGCTCAACAAGGCTGCGGGCAATACAGAGGGCCTGTTCGGTATCGTCTGTAATCGTTCCTGCTGGCTGATTCCACGTCCCATGGCCAATCATCTCGTCGAGTTGGCCGTGCTCGGCCGCAATTGAGGATGCTGACGAGAACTCAACCGGTCGGCCAAGCGCATCCCCACACGCCAACCCTAAGAGGATCCCACGGGCTCGATTTGAATTCATACGAAGATCAACCACGGCTTTTGTGGAAAAGTGTGGGTAGTGTGGTGTGCTCTATTGTAGTCATCCTCTGCGGTGTTTTGGACACTCCTGTGTGTCGCTAAGTCCACGGTCAGGTATCGGCAAACTCGACGAATGAGTGGTTCGGGCTCTCACCCAGTGCGAATCAATGAGCCTGGTAGATGAGACGCTGACCCGTGTGACTGGACACTCTATCTTTCTACGAGGAGAGAGCCCCGGCGTTTACGCCTGTCTCTTACCCACAAGTTCACCGAGTCCCAAACAAACGTTTCAGACGCTGTCGAACCATATCTATTCTCGAGAGATCGAGGTGGGGAGTAATTCGGACGGTGATATCGGCAGTGGGGGGTTGTTGAATGTGGTAAACAAGATCAGCAAAATCGTCCCATAGAAGTGTTAAATCTGTAGATATCGAGGCTTCGGTCGGATTCATTGACCGCAACAACGACTCGATTTGTGGGTAAGAGACAGGCGTTTACGCCGGGAGTGAATCCGACAACGCTGACCCAATCCATCACGAACGGCAGGTTGGATATTCCACGCACATCCACACCATTAAGTTAGTTTGTCTACATAGTCTATGTATGGCGATTAAGGCCACACGCACCTACGTTGGTTCCATCCAGAACCACCAACAGGTCTGTGATGGTCTTGATTCGCTCGGAGACTCTGCCTCGAAACTCTGGAACGTCGCACGATGGACAGCTGACCGTATCTGGGACGCAACCGGCGAGATACCAAACGGTAGTGTGCTAAAATCGTACATGAAAAACCAGTCGTGCTGGAAAGATTTGAACGCACAATCCAGTCAGAAAGTCATCGAAGAACTTTCTGACGCTTTCCAGTCGTGGTTCGACTTGCGACACAACTCCAGTGAGGCGAATCCGCCCGGCTACCGCAAACACGGCGACACTCGACCAAAGAGCACGGTGACGTTCAAAGAAGACGGGTTCAAACACGACTCTGAGAACAACCGCGTCCGACTCTCGAAAGGCTCGAATCTCAAAGAACATTTCTCAGACTTCTTGCTCTGCGAATACCAGACCCGACCAGACGTTAATCTCTCAGAAGTCAACAGCGTACAGAACATTCGTGCCGTCTGGACTGGTGAGAGTTGGGAACTCCACTTCGTCTGTAAAGTCGAGCTCGAAACAGCGGATGCGGCTGGCGACGATGTCGCAGGGATCGACCTTGGCATCACCAACATCGCCACGGTCGCGTTCCCCGACGAATACGTGTTGTACCCCGGCAACTCGCTCAAAGAAGACAAACAATACTTTACTAGAGCTGAGTACGACACCGAGGGAGAGAACGGCCCGTCAGAGAAGTCGATGTGGGCACGTCGGAAGCTCTCTGATCGTGAGACACACTACTACCACACGCTGACGGACGCCATTATTACGGAGTGCGTTGATCGCGGTGTTGGAACGCTCGCGGTGAGTTGGCCTGAAGACGTGCGGGAGTCAGACTGGGGCAAAACCGGCAATAAGAAACTGCACACGTGGCCGTTCGACCGCATCTACCAGTACCTCGAATACAAAGGCGAGATGCGCGGTGTTGAGGTACTGAAAGAAAACGAGTGGAACACTTCAAAAACGTGTTCAAGATGTGGAGACGACACGAAATCGAACCGTGTCGAACGTGGCCTGTACGTCTGCTCGTCGTGTGAGTTAGTAGCCAACGCGGATTGTAACGGGGCAGAGAATATGCGTCAGAAGATAACTCCGAGTCCTCACGGCGAGGATAGGAGTAACGGCTGTGTGGCACAGCCATCGACACACTTGTTCGACCGCGAGAGCGGGACGTTTCACACGAGAGAACAGGTCGTGTCGTAGACCGGCAAATATCCCACCTGCGGTACGGGAAGCCTCGCCGTTTACGGCTGTCTCTTACCCATAACTCAGCGCTGCTGAGAAAAATCAACCAAATTCGCTCTGATATGAGTGGATTGGTCAGGAAGGAATCATTATTGATGCTGACTCACGACTTTCAGAGGCTGGACGGTCTGTGACCCTGAACAGAAGCTGGATTGACGAGAGTCTCGCTGAATGAGCGGCTTGGCGCTCATTCAGCACCCAGTTCGTAGCCTTCTGCCCACATGCGGAGCTTCTGAAGCCCTTTCCACATCGTCTCCCAGCCTGGAGGGGGATCTGAACCGCGGTCTAAATATCCGCCAAGCTTCGCCACATGTACCGCGTAGGCTTTCCCGCTTTGACCGCTCAGTTCTGGAAATTTCGTTTCCAGAACTGCGCGTTCGGCCTCGCTTAACAAGATCTCTGGAGCAACTGAACCCTCTCCACGGGCTAGCTCTCGTAACTCCAAGACCTTCCAGGCAATCACTGAGTACACGCTCAACAACACTTCCATACGCTCCCACGTTTGCAGTTGCCGCTCTTCGATTTTACAACCGCTCTTCAGCACCTTGTGCCAGTCTTCGATCCGCCAGCGAAGGCCGTAGTACTCGATAACGGCTAGAATATCGTCGAACGTTTCGACCGATTCAGTGGTGAGTAACACCCACTGAATCGGATCGCCAGCCTCAGTGACTTCATCCACTCTCACCACATTCACTTCGACGGACCCTTCTTGATCCGGATTATTTCGCGGTGCGCGCAACTCACAGGTTCCTGCAGTGATTGAGACTTCGGCTGTTCTGGCTTCTCGTCCACCGCCTTGTTGAATCTCAATGGAGTTGCGACCTCGTTCTGCGAGGTCGCTACTCCAATCGAAGAGTTTCCCACCTTCACCACCTTCTGTCAAGACTCGTCGATTTTGATTGGCTCGAACAACGAAACCAGCGTTAGCACTCTCCTTGCTCAGTTCCTCGTACAACGAGAATGCGTCCCCACCTCGGTCATGGACAAAAATCGGACGCACGTCTTCGGGAAGCCACTTGGCGGCTTCCCTATCCCCACGCAACCACTTTTCATGCTCGTTCTCAAGGAGAATTGGGTCGTCTTTGCCGTTTGTGCTGTAAGTGTTGCCCGCCTGTTGGTCCTCGACCAGCACCTGCTGGTCGATGACCCCAGTCATCTGCTGCGTGTCTGGGCGAATACCAACGGAAGTGTGTAATTTGACGCCTTCTACGTCGATATCTGAGGAACTAATATCTCCAAGACCGTCCTTGGCTGGGTGGCGAGGAAAGGTGAGATACGTCGTGTCGGAGACGACCAACAGCTCGTCTCCGCCACTCACCCGTGATCGCTGTGACTGCTTGTGAGCAGAGAGAATCTCGGTCGGTTCCACACTCTCATTATCGCAAAATCGGTATGTAGCCTTTGTGGACGCCCAGTCCTCGCAGGAAGCCGGGATGGACTCGGCAGGTGAACTGCCGAGTTCATCCCCGAGTTGGACCAATCGATCGGTAAGACGCTTGTCTCCGAACTCCGCTGCCCGAAACTCCGTCCGAATCCAACCTGATACATCCATGTCACACAACTCCCCGTCATCGTTCAGATCAGGTCGCCAACTCCGCTGATCTCGTCCCATCTCCCAGCCTCAACTTCTCAGCTACGGGAATAGAATTTGTGGGTAAGAGACAGGGCTGAAGCCGGGGGATTCGTCCGCGTTTACGCGGAGGAGGATGTCAACTGTAGCGACGCCGGACACCCAGCGCCGGCGACGACAGTTTCTCCATGACAGAAAATTCGGGGCGAAAACCTCGCCTTTCAGGTCAGGGGGATATTAAGGTCGGTTTCGGTGATGAAGGATAGTGGACTACAGACCTGCGTTTCCGGCACTGAAACGCGACAGTACAATTTTGAATCAACCGCATCAGTACCTATCCGGATGCTGGGGGGGATACAATCGAAAGAGCTGGCACTGCTGGTTTGGTTGGTGGCGACGTTCGCTATTGGAACAGTGGTGTATTCGCCGTTGAATGGGCTTGCGCTCTCTGTGCCAACGACCTGGGGATTGTGGGCGCTGTTGATGTTGCGTGAGAGAGAATAGAACATTCGTAATCAGAGGAGGGCCCAGGATAACTTGCGTCGAATTTTTGAAGGAAGCTAGCCCAGATTCGTGTACACCCGTCGTGTCTGTGCGGCGACAACAACAAGACCAACACCGACGGCGGCGAAGACAATCGGGACTCCCAACGACGTGCCCCGAGCGGTGACGCCGGCAAAGTCAGCAACGAATCCACCGTTGAGCGGACCGATGTACCAAAGTCCGAGATACAACGCTTCGAACAGCCGAGGCGATCCAGTCCATAACCCAGCAGCGAGTGCGAGCGACGGCGGGAAGATGACGAGACCCGTCACTCCGATGAGTGCGGTGGGACCTCCTGTGGCCACAGCGATCGCAAACGCACCGGCCCCGACGACGATGGTGATTAAACAGCCGGCAATCCACTCGCCGACAAGCTGGCCAACCGGGTAGTCGGACGTGAGAACTTGAGGGCGAATCCCATGACGAGCGGTCTGTGAGCCGATCTGTGACCAAACGAAGAGTGGCCAGACCGCGACCAACGAGAGCAGCCCCCGGGCAGCTCCCTCAGTGCCACCACCAGTGAGGGCGATTCCAGCTGGCACGACCGCCAACAGCCCCGCACCGAGATACCACCAACGCGGTTGTCCACGCAGGAGACGACGAAGTTCCATCGTGAGGACGCGCCGAAACCCGCCGGCACCACGACGGGTAACCGGAGGAATCGTGACATCATCACCAACAGGCGAAGGGGACACAGCCGGATCAGCCGTGTCTGTTGGAGTTTGTGGATTGGACGCTGTCTGTGTCGCAGTCTCAGGGGGAGTCTCGTCGAGCGGGAGGCGCCGACGTACCTTCTCCACTACCCCGCCGGTCGTCCGAAACCAATTAAACGACAGTGCCGCGACAAGCGTTACGGCCAGTCCGACGGCGACAGTACCCAATCGCTGAGCGAAGAACCACGCCGGCCACGGGCCTCCCTCGTACCGGAACGTTTGCGCGTTGGATCCACCCGTTCCGAAGTTCGCGAAGCTACTCTCGAATCCCGGCACAGCGGCCTGTATTGATTCGAAGGTGAGATCGTACGCGAGGGTGAGCCCGACAATATCGAGCGCTTTCACAGTCGTCGGGACAGCGGCCGGGACTGCCGTTTCCGGACGCGCCGACTGTGCGGAGAGCAAGAAGATGGCCCCAAAAAAGTACGCTATCCGACCGAGGGTTCCAGCGAGCAGATTGATCGTGCCAAACAGCATCGCGACCGCGCCAACAAACACGGTGAGTGGAACGACCATCACAAAGACTGGCCAGCTGATGGCAATTGGGTCGGTGGCACCGACCCCGTAGATCGAGTGGTTGACGACCGCTGCGCCTGCGAGTACCGCTGCGGTGAGAACGCCGACGGCAGTGTTGCTCAGTAGTTTTCCGAGTAGGTACACCGGTTTACCAGAATTGAGGCGAGAATGCCCCTTCCTCAAGGAGCGACTATCGGGAGCGAGTAGGGAGGGGATGAATCGCCGCACGCAGTACAAACCATTAAATAAACATATCCCAAACTGAGGGACAGCGATGGAATACAGTCACCGCTACCACGCCTATCCGACACAAAAGGTGGCGGAGACTGTCGAACAGCACATCGACGTTCATCGCCAAGCGTACAACTTCACGCGGTACGAGTACACGAATCACAACGACGCCGACAACGTTGGGTCGGCGTACAAGCATCACGACCGTCTCACCGACTGGAAAGACGAGTTTTCCGTGTTCACAGAGGTTCACTCGAAAGCACTCCAGCGAACCGTCACGCGGTTCTATCAGAACCTCTCGAATCTCTCTGAGAAGAAACGGAATGGTCAGAAGGTCGGGATGCTCAAGTGGAAATCGCCAGCGGAGTTTCAGAGTATGACGTATTCGCAGTCCGGTTTCGAACTCAAAAACACGAGTGGCCGCAACGCGACACTCTGGCTCTCCAAAATCGGTGACATCCCGATCCGCTACCACCGCGAACTCCCAGATACAGCGGAGATCAAAGAAGTCACGATTAAAAAAGAGACAACCGGTGAGTGGTTCGTCTCTTTCGGTCTCGAAACCGATGAGGCCGATCTCCCCGAGAAACCCAGCGTAGATGCACTCAACACGAACAACAGCGTTGGAATCGATCTCGGTATCCGTAACTACATCCACACCTCGGACGGGAAAACTGTAGATTGGCTCGATCTCGGAGACGAGTACGAACAACTCCGTCGCAAGCAACGCAAACTCTCTCGCAAAGAGGAAGGGTCAAACAACTACGAGAAACAACGACTGAAGGTTGCGAAAATCAAGCGTCACATCCGGCGGAAGGTGCTGGACTACCAGCACAAACTCACGACGTGGCTCGTCCGCGAGTACGACGCGGTGTTCGTCGAGAACTTGGATGTGAAGGGGATGCTGGAACAGTCGTACAACGCCCAGAACAAGCAGGATGCGGCGTGGCGACAGTTCATCACTCTGCTCGAATATAAAGCCGAGCTGTACGGGACGCACGTGGTTCAAGTCGAAGCGCGGGGCACGACGAAAGAGTGTGCGTCGTGTGGCGTGGAGACAGCGAAACCTATCTGGGTTAGAGAGCATTCGTGTCCCTCGTGTGGGTTTGAATGTGACCGTGACGCGAATGCGGCGATGAACGTCTTGCAGAGAGGCTTTGCTGAATTAGGGCTGGGATGGCCCGAAGATACGCCTGTGGAGACTGCGCTCCCTGCGGACACCCATTCGGTGTCTGCAAAGCGCGTCGTAGAAGCAGGAAGCCCTACCCTCAAGGAGCGAGCGGCGTCAGCCGTGAGCGAGTAGGGTAGGGTAGTTCACTGGTCTGTGAACTGGTTACCACCGGGAGGTGCCCGTGGCGGTCATCGCGTTCAAGCGACCCGCGAAGCACGTAGAATCCGGCCAGAAGCATGACCGCTGATCCGGCCATCCCAGCGTTGAGCCCGACGAGGTGAGAGGTCAGCGCGCCGTTGACGTTCGGCCCGTTGGAAACCGTATAGAAGACGCCAAACGAGCCCGAGTTGATCAGGTATCCGATATAGATGACAACGGCAAAAAAGATGAGTAGCTTTCGCGACCGAACACGAGCGATAATGTCAGTCCGAGCAATATGATAGGCTCGGCGGACGTCAGTTCGCATGCGTAACCGTTTGGAGATATGCGTCTTCGAGCGATGCGGTGACCTGCTCGGCGTCGGTGGTCGGCGGATCCTCCGCGACGAGCCGAACATCGACGCCGTCTGCCCGCTGGACGGTGTTACAGATGGGGAACTCTTGTCCGAGTTGCTCTAGCGTCGACTGGGAGACCCGGCATTCGTAGACATCGCCGTCAACGGACTTGATCAGCGACTCGGTTGGTGCGTGGGTGAGTAACTGCCCGTCTTCTAACACGGTAACCGTGTCAGCTGTCGCCTCAATGTCCGCGACGACGTGTGTCGAAAAAATCACGACGCGATCATCAGCGGTGTCAGCCAGCGCATTACGCATGCGAACGCGCTCCTCCGGATCGAGGCCGACGGTTGGTTCGTCGACGACCAACAGCTCGGGGTCGTTAAGCAACGCTCAGTACTTCACAAAGCCGCTTAGTTAGAACGTCTGCTTGCTGAAGGTGTGTCTACGACCCAGCAAGCAGACAGTGAGATTCACGAGGACCAGCTTGTTAACTTTCTCGTCAACAGCCTTGACGAGGAAGTTCCGCTTTCCTTAGCCAATAACGCTGAAATCACTGCTGAGGACATCTATGAGGTCCTCGTCGGCGCTTGCGCCGACGGGACCTCGATCTCGACGCTCTGTGCGTCGAGTCACAACGGCCCCGCTGCCAACACGATCCTCTACCATCTCCGGACGAAGTTCGAGCCGGAACGGCTCGAACGAGTCGCTAACACGCTCCTTCGACGAGATATCGTCGAACTCCTTCCTGAGCAGGTGGAGGTCTGCGCAGACCTCCACCTGCGACCCTACTACGGTGATGAAGACGACACGCAGAGCCTCTATCACTCGGAAGCCAAGCGTGGAACCACCGCGTTCCACGCCTACGCCACACTCTACGCGCGTGTGAAGAACAAACGCTACACGCTGGCGGTGCGCCGTCTAGAAGACGGCGACACCGCCAGCAGCGTCCTCGCTGAGTTCTTCGGTGTCCTCGACGGCCTTGACACCGAGGTCAAGGCCGTCTATCTTGATCGCGGATTCTACGACAGCAAGTGCCTCACGCTGCTTCAAGCGCATAACTACGCGTACGTGATCCCGATCATCCGGTGGGGGAAGACGATTCAGCAAGAGCTCTCGGAAGGGTGGAGTCGTGTCATTCAGCATGATCTGACAGGGAAACTCGACGGTCACAGCTGGACCGTCGAGTTTCCCGTCTACATCGACTGTACGTACCTAAACGGGAAGTACGACGAGAACGGTGTGGCGCGTCACGGCTACGCCGCTGACGCGCCGTTCATCGAGAGACCACGCGACGCTCGATACCACTACACGAAACGCTTCGGTATCGAGTCGAGCTATCGCTTGTCCGAGCAAGCGATAGCGACAACAACGACGCGAGACGCGACGGTGAGACTGCTGTTCGTTGTGGTGAGTCTGCTGTTACAGAACGCGTGGCGGTATCTCCACTACGAATACGTGGCGACGCCCCGCCGAGGCGGGCGTCGCCTCTGGTGGTGGCCGTACAAGGAGTTCGTGAATATGATTCGACGGGCTGCGTGGACGGCCCTCGCAGTGCGTCGGGCCGTCCCCGCGAATCGACCACCAGACGACCGGTTCCACCGGTAGTCACCGACCGAGTACGGCGTCTCGTGAGTGGCAACGCTGTCGCGTCGGCGGCAGCCGCCGCCGACAGCGACAGCTCTCCGTCGATTCGTCGGAGATTCTCTCGTCAAGACCATCAGCACAACCGTTCCGCCACGGAACTCAGGCTTCAGAAACAGCTAGCCGAGGATGCTTTGTGAGGTACTGACGCTTGTGCAATCCCTGCCCGCTGCCGCATACCACCAGAGAACGTGTCGAGGCGCCGATCACGCACGTCGGTGAGGTTCACGAGGTCGAGCAACGCTTCGATCCGCGCGCTCGCCGTTTCGGAATCAAGCCCCCGTAGCGCCGCCACGTACTCGAGATACTCCTCAAGCGTTAACGTCGGATAAGTGTCGAAATCCTGTGGCAGATATCCGAGTAGGCTTCGGACGACACCGGGCGATTCGCTCACCCGAGTTCCGTCCCAGTAGATCGCTCCTTCTGTCGGGGGCGTCACCGTCGTGAGCATGCGCATGAGAGTAGACTTCCCAGCACCGTTCGGACCGACGAGGCCGTGTACACCAGCACCGAGTCGAAGGGTAATGTCTCGAACCCCCCAAAGACCCTCTGAGTACTGCTTGCCGAGCGATTCTATCTCAAGTCGCATGTGTGCCCCAGGGTGTCGAGATGACATATACATGGGTCCGGTGTTTCTGGGCCAGTGACAGAGCCGGCATAGGTCAGCAAAGTCGCGAAATTGGTGTTTCACGTCCGGTAACGGTGACTCAACTTATTACGGACTGGATTTCCACCGTCTGTACATGCCCGCAAAAGAGGCTTACCGCGCTGCGCATCGCACAACCGACCACTCAGGAAACCCAGATACACGTCGGGTTAGTGGTGAGAGTCTGGTACTGAGGAGTTACGACGATAGTACCCACAATGTTCACGTCACAATCACCGACGACAACGGCGAAACCGCGTTCACTCGGACCGTCTCTGTCGGTCCACAAGACACCGTCAGCATCCAGACACGTCTCGAACGCGCAGTCTACCGAGTAGATGTCCGACTGGATAACGGTGTGGGTGACCGCGCAGACTGTCTTCTCGGCAGCGACCCGAATGAGTGTGCCAAGATCGAAACTGGAAACGGAGTGGTTAGTGTCGTTGAAGGCTATTTTTGATCGGCTGGTGTGCGCGGCGAAGAGCTACTGAGAGTTGAGAGTTAGTCTCGTTTTAGGGGGCAGATGGCTGACTCTGTATCGTCTCCAGAACTGTGACTAACCCGTTGGTTTCCCCTGAACACACGAATAGCACCGGCAGTTAGCCCTATGGAATATTAGAGCAAAAATCCACGCAGCGGCTGATGAACCGATGCTAAGCCGTCGCGTTCTCTGGCGGCTCAGGCGGCTCGGGCGGCGTCGGGCCACCGGGCGGCATACCCCCACCCGGTGGAGTCCCGCCGCCCGGTCCGGTCGGCGGTCCGAACGACACGTCAGGCGCGTCACCGCTCACGAGGAAGTCAGCGAGGTTCCCGATGAAGACGCCGTTATCGGCGCGACGGGCGTTTTCGGGCGCGAAGAAACTCGAGTCTCCAACTACTGCGAGAGACTCGCTCCGTACTGCGACCGTGTATGAGCCAGACTCCCGAGTGGTCGAAAGACGCGATGTCTCCGCCGTGGTGAGCGTTGCTGAATCGTCAGCAGAGCCAACGGACGCCGCGCCACGAAGGACGACCTGCTCAACCCCCTCAGTAAGCGGCGTCGACTCGGGCGGCTGTACGAGGACGCTGAGGTAGCCCGCGTCGTTGTGCTCCATGTCGTACACGTAGCCGGCGTCGCCGTAGACGCCGAACGGGGATCCGAAGTCGGTCAATGCCCCGGCGTTGCCTGGGTCACTCGCGACGAGGGTTCGGCCGCCCGCCTCAACGAACGAGTTGACGGCATCAGCATCTGGTCCCGAGAGTGCGCCGGGGGCGGTCGTCACGAACGCGTCCGCATCAGCGAGCAGCGACTGGAGCCGCTCACCGCTTCTGATTCCGCCGTAGAACCGAACCTCGTGGCCGTTCTCGATGAGTGTCGAGGTAAGCGGTGTGACGCCACGCCGGGCGCCACCGAGCGTCCCAATATCTGCCTCCGTGGGGGCATTACCGTCCTCAATCGGAAGCACGGGCAGCCCGCCACCGGCGCCAGTCGTACTGCTTCCGAGGTGGACGACGACCGTGTTCGACGGCTCGCCGCTCTCCATTTCGATGTCACCGCCCTCGCTGACGGTTTCCGGTTCGACGGAGTCGAGCCGCCAGTGGTCGTCTGTAACAGGCTCCGTATCCGGTGGGGCCGTATCTAAGAGGACACCCCCGGCTGCGGCGACGCCGACAACAGCCAGGAATATGAGCGCGAATGCGCCGATTGCCGTTCGGAGATTAACGCTCATGCGGGCTCACCTCCGTTCGTCGCGCCGGTATCGTCGTGTTGCGTGCGGGCGTCGTCGGCGTTCGTCTCACTACTGAGTTGGTCCGTGGGCAGTCGTCCAGTGTAGCTTGTCATGACTATTTCCTCGCCGACAGTCTCGTCCCATGTTTGCGGTGCCACCGCGAGGATAAGATCGTCGTTGAGATCGCTTTCAGAGTCGTCGACAACGACGACAGTACTGTCGTCCTGTTGTAAGAGCGGAATGCCCCCCGGAACGCGATTCTCGGTACGACGCGTGTCGACCGCGTAGTCGTCAATACCGGCTTCAGTTGCGGCATCAGCGACTGCTCCATCGACAAAGCCAAATCGGTCCGCGAATCCGTTGGCAACGGCTTCGGTTCCGAGATAAGCATCGGCGTGCGCGATCGCTTCTCGGTCAAGCTCGATCTCTTCGCCGCGCTGTTCGATCACGTTCTCGATGAAGAGGTTGGCGAGCGTTTGTCGCCGCTCGCGTTGTGTGTCCGGATCGCTACCTCGTTTGTCAGGGCCGGTCGTACCCGCACTTGGCCCGTTTGGAGCCGGCGCGGCCCCCGCAACACCGACGCTACCGACCGCCTGCGCGGACGGGGCTACGTAGATGCGATCGGCAGGCGCAATCGCGAGATACGCGCCGGACGCTCCGAGCGTATCTACTGCGGCGTATACCGGCATCACCGAGGCAGTACGGTCGACCGCAGCGTACATCCGTTCGCTCTGTGCAGGCAGGCCGCCACCGCTGTCAACTTCCAAGACGACCGCCTGGATGGAGTCGTTCATGCGGGCGTCTCGGAGGTTGTCTTCGACGTGCTGTGCTGTCGACGAGTCTATCGCTCCGTCGATTTCGATCACAGCGACGGTGCCGTCGGGACCGGTTACGGCGCCGTACACGCTGGGAGCGACGAACAGCCCCGCAGCAAGCGCCAGTATCACTGCGACACCAACGGCGTGTCGAGTGGTCAGCCGGTCGACAACCGATCCCGACTCGGAGCGTGGCGGAACACGGTCGGAAGTTGTCGGCGAGTGGCGCTCGGTTCGTGTGTCCGTATCCGGCGTCGATTCATCTGGAGATTCTGTGGGGCCCTTCTCAGAACTCATTGCCCTGTCCTCGCTCGGTCTCGCGGTCGTATTTGGAGGTTTTGTCGGTCTTGCATCGTCGAACTGATTGTGCGGTAATAGAGTACCGCTGTAGCTGCGTTGGGGTCATACGGCAACCGATGCCGTGTGTCGAGAGTGGACGCAATGTTGGAACTCATGAGTCTGACAGCGACTCGACGTCGCCGACGGTCACCCCCGCCAGTTCGGCATGTGGCGCAAATATATCGCCGTCGGCGGCAGTTTCTAGTATTACTGTACGCCCGTGTCTAGAGACGGTTGCGTCACTAAACGAGGATTCTCCCTCGCGTGCGGCGCGCGCAATCGCCTCTGCCGTCTCTCTGTCGAGCCGTTTCGGATCGGCTACTGCGCCGTACCGAAACGTCGTCATCGGAGTATCGGCAGTGTCATGCTGGCTTGTCGGGGGCGTGGCTGACAGAGACTTCGAAGGCCCTGAGCCGTCTGGGGTCACACTACAAGCGACGCCAACTGCGGCTGCCGCATCAACCGCCGTCCGGAGCGCTTTCGGTGCGTCCGAGAGGGTGCGTCGCAGATACTCCCGCGTCTCTGTCCCCAAGTCGACACAGACCGTCGCGTCTCCGTGGAGCCGTGACGGGAGCGATCCGTAGTCTGTGTCTGTCCGTGAGTGCTCCGTGTCGTGACCGCTGATACCAGCGTCGCGGTGGACCACCGCACTGCTAATCGATGAAGCGTGCCCGATGACAACTTCGTCCGCGCGGACACCAAGCGTCGTGGTGGTGCGTTTCGACTTGAACCGGGTAAAGCCGGCCTTGGTGGCCGGCTCTCGGATGAGATCGGCGTCTCGAGTGAGTTCTCGACGGAGTGTCCGTGCGTCGATGTCACCGACGATGACACCACAGCCCTCAGGGCCGTCTGTCGTGAGTGCGGTTCCGCCAGCCACCTGTTGGAGTCGGTCAAGCGATACACTGTCGTACCGAGAGAGGAGGTCACGGATCGGGGCCGCAACCCCCTGTGGGACCCCCGTCATCGTTACCAGGCTCGGGTTAAACCGCGCAGTAACCACGGTGTCAACTCCCCGTGATGTAACTGCGGCCGGCTTGTACGCCCCGTTAGCAACCGCTGAGTGGAGTTGCCGCGCAGGGCTGTGTTTGGCCGAGCTACCTGTCGCCGCTCCCGTTTCACCGGATCCGTTGATTGCGAGCGTTCCAGCGGGCGGGGGTTCTGAAGTCAGTGCTCCAATGGGCCTATTAACACCGAGCCCGGTTGCCACGAGCGCACCTAAGCGCCTCGCGAACGTCCGTTTGGAGGGCATCGTTTCAGAAGACGTGCGCTCGGTGATAATGCTCCGAGACGTGTTTCAGGTTCGGAAGCACATCCGTCGGGCGCGTGTTCATCAACCAACGCAGGGAGGAAGTGTGAACCGCCTCGGGGTCAAGCCCCGAGGCACTCGCCTTGTTTTCTCTGTAGAACTAAGTTACGGGAGCCGTCTACAGTTACTTTTCCAACTTTTCCGTGACAGAATCTTCTTCCAGATGCGATTGCGCGTCATCTCTGTCGGACTCAAGTAGTCGTTCAACTTTGTCTTCAAATTCCGCATCGTTGAGCTCACCGCTGACATATCGTTCTTGGAGTGTTGACAACGCATCATCCGTAGAGTCGGTGTTGCGGCCGTCGGTTGGAACATCACCCGAATCCGCGGCTGCCCACAGCGGGTACTGTTCCGGGTCGTACTCGTCGGTGTCAGGCGGTACCTCCTTGATCGCAAATTCAAGAACGCCAGACACGATCATTCCCGCGATCAACGCCGTGTACCACACTGCCGGAGTGAGTACATACACTCCGGCGACGGTCACAAATCCGGCCACAAGTGAGACCGGGTGATCGTCCAGTTGGTTGAAGATGGAGGGCATACACATGCCGACAATTAGCGGTCGTAGCTGAAATACATACGGCAAAATGTTTTCCACCAAAGGCGTACTACCAGCGTACAAAAGGCTGATGCCCCCTGTCCCTCCGGCCCTCAAAGGAGGTTCGTCCCCGTAATCTGCGGAGGGCATCAGCAACTGTGTGTATGGTATCATTTCACAAAAATCGGTCGACGCTCAAGCGCTCAGTGTAGACCCTGTGTAACTAGCGTACGCTAATACCGAAGATATGCTCCGCTACCGACACAGATCGTGGCGATGAGTAATAATCCACCACTGAGAACACCCCTCAGCCTACCTGAAACTCCAGAGCTTTCGACGATGTTGAACGCCCCTTGAAACACGATTAGTTGGAATACTAGTAGAAGACTTCCCCCGGAGACCAACAACTGGCTCTTCGAGCTTCTGTCCATAGTTCAGCCAGCATCCGGCAATTGTATAGGTGTTACCTGTACTCTCTGGCTCAGAAACAGAGAATGTTCCTAGGTTTAAAGCATACTATTCCTGATCAACAACGAATATATTCTGCTCCACCCCCACGGATTACCCTCAGCGCAGTTCCAGCGTGCTAGAATTTCCTTACGGCGGAAACCGCGGCGAAGAGGGTGAATAGTCCACCGAGTACAATCGCAATGATCGGTGCGTTCGACGTTTGATTTTTCAAAAACGCATCTCCCGGCTCGTCGGGAGAAACATATGCGGTTGTCTGTGCCCCCTGTTCGTACTCCTCAATGGCTGATTCGGCGCCCGATTGCGTCTCGTAGTTCTGTTCAAGATCTGCGGGGTATATTTTTGTCCCAGTATATTCATTTCCGTTATACGTGTACTCAAACTCAACCACCGGATCGAAATCGGCGCCCGGATTTGATGACGTTCCGCTATCAGCCTCGATATCGAGTTCGGTGATAGTCGCATCAACCTCGACTGATTCTCGGACTGCCTCCGTCTGTTGAACGTAATCGTATCCTCCGTAGCTGGCGATAGCAATCCCAATGAGGATGTACAATAAAGCACCCTTGAGGCTATCGGGACCCTTAACATTCACACCTGAATCGTCGTTCATACTGTCAATCACCACGAGGCCGCGTACAATGAGGAGAATGTCGGACGTTGCTGCGGGGTTCAGCTGACTGTAGACGCATCTTCTCACACCACCGAGAGCGGTATGACAGACGAAGTAGCGATACCCGCTGTATGCGTCGTCCGAATGTCCGAGTGTTCTGTCGGAGGGCTGAATACATCAAGTCGTCTTTCAGACACCTAGTAACTAAAAATGCTGGCTCTGTTAAAAACCATTCAGCAGATGATATATCGTGATCCAGTCGTTGTCAATTTGAGTTGCTAGGGATAGCAGCCCCACTCTGTAAGCGCAGAGTGTGGGCTATGTGCCAAGAACGGAACGTTTGTCGGCCTCGTATAGGTATCTCGATAAGAGAGACGGGCACCGTGGTCCAGGTGGCCCAGGCTGCTACGACGCTTGATACACCTCACCCGAATGCTCTCTTTTCATTGTCACACGTCGGAGACTGCCACGTCTCTGAGGACAACCTCAACGGCTGTCCCGCCGAGATCACTCTCATCGAAGGAGAGTGACCCGCCCATGCTCTGGACGGCCCAGTTGGTCCCCCAGAGGCCCAAGCTACTGGCGTGTTCGAAGGGGGTCTCGACGCCCCCCTCGATCACTGCCCGCTCTGACTCTGGTATCCCTGGACCATCGTCCGCGACGACAAGACGGACGTCCGCCCCGGTCCGTTCTACACGAACCACGACGCGTGGGGACTCCCCGTCGTTGTGTTCGACTGCGTTCTCGACGAGGTGATCGATCACGTATCGGCACCGTTCCGGGTCGATGTTTACCGTCACGTCGGGGGCAGTGAGGGTCACGTCGGCGTTTACACCAGCCGTTGCGTCGGCGACAACATCTTCGAGAAGCGGACGTAAGCTGACTTCGGTTCGATCGGCCGCGGACCGCTCCATGAGATCTTGGACCCGCCGTGCCTCCGCGCTCAGTGCGCTCAGTCTGTCCGCGCCGTCGACGGCCGGGGCGAGGTCGGCCTCCTCCGCGTGCGCCCGTATCACGTCCAGTTCGTTCCTGACGTTGTGACGGAGGATGCGGTTGAGTACCGCCAGCCGCTGTCGCCTGATTTCGCGGTTCGTCACGTCGATCAACATGACGGTGTAACCGAACGTCTCCCCGTACTCGTCGACAAGCGGCGAGACGCTCGGTTCGAACTGTCTGTGGCCCGTCGTCGTCCGGCAGGTGATAGTATTGAGTTCGGTCAGGGATGTCACCGAGTGATCCGTGACATCGGCCAGCGTCTGTGCGCCGCCGAACATTTGTTCGGCCGGTTCGTTGACTCGGACCACCCGTGCCCGGTCGTCAAGGACGAAAATCGCCTCGTCGGTCTCTGTCAGTGCCGCCCGCTCACCCAGTCTCCGGGTCGCGGGGACGCGCGTCATGACATCATAGCGAAAGATCCCCAGCGTGAGGCTGGCGGCGACCACGAGAAACGTACTCCCGATCAGCACGTCGTTCAACAGCGGCGTCGTAGGACGGGTCGTCTGAACGGTAAAGATGAATCCGGCGATCGGTATTACGACGAGGAGACTCTGTACCGTCGACAGTCGGTCGTGTCGATACGTCGCGACGACAACTCCCCCGATCAGTGCGAACACGAGGGTCAGGAGTACCAGTGTGGCCACCGACTGTGCCGTTTCGAGCGTCTGGAGCGCCTCAGTACCCACCAGCGAGGTCGTGATCCACCCCTCCTGTATCAGTCGTCCCAAAAGGTTCACACCGACGAGGATAGCCACGGCCAGCGTCACCGCGAGTACTCGTCTAGGTGTGATGTACCGCCCGATCCCGATGTATCGTGCTGCAAACGTCATCCATGGAACCGCCAGAAGTAGGACTGCGGACCCCAGTGGCAGGTTCTCGAGTGGCGTCACTGCGTGTAGCCCGGCGTATCCGACCCCGAGGAGCGACACCACCCCGGCGAGGACGACGAACGGCCTAGCGAGCCCGGTGCGGGCATCCCCCTGCCGGAGTCGTCGGTGCGCCGTCACCCCCACTGCCCCGGCGACACCGCCACTCACCGCTGGAATACCGACCCTGAACAGCCCCAGCGGATCGAGTTGAATCACCGTACTGTGTTGGGTGGCTTCAGTATCAAAGCGGTTGTGGACCGACCGTCTCCGGACGAAGCTCAGCAACGCACAGATTATATCGACGACGCAATCTTTCTGGTCGACGGCGCGCTGTGGTTACACGCGCCCTGTCATCGTCACAGGCTTCGACTCCAGCACGTTACACATGGGAATCGCAATGCCGTTGAACGTATGTTTAGTGAGGTAAAATAGGGAGACAGAAGATTTGCCACAACATTTATTTTGTGAATTCAGATCTGAATCACCCGGAGAAATGTGCCTGCGCATTGAACACCGGGAGTTCTACTAATTCAGGGAGACATTCGGATCGTCGTGCGAGATACAGCGCGCGAATCTCGCAGTATTTACCTCTCGGTTCCTGCGGTGGAATCGCGTAGCACAGAACACGTTCCACTGGGATCATACTAAGTCATTATTTTGTATCTTTAGCAGGTACGTATCAACTATGGTCCCCTACATCAGCAACGTTCTGTTTAACGAGCCACAAGGTCGCCCCAATTCACTCATCCAGTTTGGCGCGTCGCTCGCCTTCTTGTGTATATTCGTGTATGGTTGGAGTGTCGGCGAGGCTGGAGGAGTCCCGTGGATGCTATTTTTTATCGTCGGAGCTGCGCTGTCCGGAACTGCTGAATCTCTTCCAAAAACTCGACGACGGGCGGCTGGTCTATTGCGTCTCACAGCCATTCTCGTATTTGTCTGTCTTCTCGCCATTATCTTCCTCGCTCCGGAGTACATCATTGGGTAATGGAAGGTCGACTTTTGAATTCACAGTAGTGAGGCTGATTGTTAGATTACTGCCGATACGCTAAGCCACGTGGGGTTATCCTACTGAATTCACCCTCTGTATCTCGCAAGACGTTCTTGACAGCATTAGGAGGGGTATAGTCCGAATCTGGTCTGTAAGTACCCTTTACTGAGCGATTCTGAAGGGTTCTACACAAACTAGGACCCAGTACAATATACTACCTTCTGAAAGTTCAAATAAAGCCGCGGTCGGCTAAGGCTCCAGCATCAATACGCCTGTCACCGATTATGGCTGCCGTCTGAGTCTTGCGGCATCGACTCTCTGTTCCGATAAAAACGAACGACTACGGTAGTGCCTGTGGTACCAGTAGACTGGAACTCAAGTTCAGCGCCCAGTTGGCTTACGGCCCAATTGACGAACCAGAGTCCGACACCCAGTCCGTGCTCAAGTTGTGTTTCGCTCGATTCGGTCAACAAGTCTCGCTCTCGGTCCGGGATCCCAGGACCATTGTCTGCGATGCGGAGCTGTGGGATATCATCAGCTGTCGTTTCGACCTCGATATCGACTCGTGCGGGGTCGTCTGAGTGAACAATAGCGTTCTCGACGAGTTCTGTCATAAGCCGTCGCACAACAGTTCGATAGGAGGTCAATTGTAGCCGCTCCGGAGCAGTGACTGAGATGCTGCTATCCGGGTAATCATCACGGGCCGTTGCGGCGACTTCGTGGGCGACCGCAGCAATATCGACCGTTGACGGGGCGCTAACGCTATCGGTCATAACTGCTTCAGCCTCTCGTGCTTTCCGGCTGACCGAGGCAAGCTCGCTGGCACTATTTTGAATCGCTGTCCGGTGCGTGTCGTCTTCTACGTGATCCGCATGTGCTAAGATCACGTCGAGTTTGTTCCGGGCGTTGTGTCGAAGCACGCGATTGAGTACTGAGAGCCGCTGTTCACGGGTTCGCTGATCGGTCACGTCCCGGAAGACAATTGTCCGCGCCACGGGCTCCCCGTCGCTGTCACTCGTGTCGCGTTCGACGTCGGAGACCGTGTACTGAAACTGACGTCGGCCCTTTGTCGTTTGGAGCGAGACAACCTCAGTTGTACCAGCTGATAGATTTGTCACATCGAATCCGTCTACGGCCGCGCTGACTGGTGTCCCGATCACGTCTCGTGTCGCCCACCCAAACAAGCCTTCAGCTGTCACGTTGGCATCGAGGATATTTGCTTCCCAGTCGACAACGACAACCGCCTCCTGGAGCGATTCGACGACGCGTGACCGCGCGACATAATCTGCTTTCGGGAACCCCGTCAATACCGGATAGCGTTGAATCGCAACGGTAAGTAACACTCCCGAAACTAACAACCCGCCAGTGACTCCGTCGATGATCAAACTCCCGTCAAGCCAGCCCCCGATAATGTATGGTGCTGAGATTGCTCCTAGCTGGATCCCAACCTGTGTTCTTGAAACACGGCCGTGGTTCCAGCCGTACCTGAGGAAGAGAAACGCCGCGTAGGCGTAAATTATGAACAATAATAACAGTTCAGTACCGACGAGTGACGCGAGTGAGCGACGGATCTCCTCCCGCGTTGGGTCACCCTCGAACGTGGCTGCTGCCCCAATCAGCGGGAGCGCAAGGAGAACAAACAAGCCCCCTCGGAGGGAAGTAAAGCCTGTCTCTCGGCCGATATACCCAAGGACATAGACCAGCCATATCGCGGGGAGAAACACGACCAGGACAACCTGCGCGATAGCAGCCAAATTCGATCCGACCCCCCATGCGTTCGGAAATTCAGAGATCAGCGAGAGCAGTGCCCATAGTAACAGACTGCCGCTCATGAGCGCAAAGGGGACCGCATTTGGGGGGGACCGATCCTTCGCAGTTTGCCACGTTACCCACGCCAGGAGGCCTACGGCAACGAGATCAACGGCAAGTGAGGGTCCTAATGAGAGCAGCATTGGTGGAGGGGATTCGCTTTCGGATTTTTAGATGGAACAGCGTTGAACCGCTGGGCAGTTACTGATGTCATTGCGCTCACTCACGCTGGTTGTTCAAGCGATTCATCCATAATTTCATCATACCCGTTACTGGCCCGGAAACACAGATATGTCGAGTGGTATAGCCGGCTGTGAACTACCCTACCCAACTCGCTCACGGCGCTGCCGTTCGCTTCGTTGAGGGTAGGGCTTTCGCGTGGACTCCCGTTCTGGCCATCGCTGGCAGGCTCGTAATCCCCGTTCACGTTCAATCTCCCACGATTCAAGCGCACGTTTACGGGTGCGCCTCCGCCCGACGACGTTTGCCCCGAGCGGAGATGCTTCAGGCCGATGTTCTTTGCCGCGTTGTAGTCGGCGTGGGGTGAGTATCCGCACTTGAGACACTCAAACACGTCCGGTTCGTTCGAGGCGGGGCGGTTATCCTCGTGAGTGAACCCGCACTTGGAACACCGCTGGCTCGTGTACGCGGGACTCACCTGTTCGACCGAGATACCGACCATTTCGGCTTTGTACTCCACATACGCGCACAGCCGGCGGGAGGCCCATACGTGGAATGTCTTGGCGTTCGGCATTCGGTCACGAATCCCAGTCAGGTTCTCGAACGCGATCACGTCACAGTCGTGTTCGACGGCTTCCGCGACGAGTTCTTTCGAGACGGTGTGTAAGAAGTGGTCATAGCGCCCCGTCTCGGTACGTCCAACCGACTGGATGGGTTCGTGGGCGGCCCGGGTTCCACATCGTTGGAACGACCCGCGCCGCTTTTCAAACTCGCGGTGCCAGTGGTTCAGCTCTGCCCCGTTCCAGAACGTGCCCGTGGAGGTGACGGCGACGTTTTCGATGCCGAGGTCAACGCCGAGGACTGTGTTGTGCCCGTCGTTACCGTCATCGGCAGTCTCGAACTCCGCGTCCGCCTTTGTGCGGGCGTGAAGGTGGAACTCGTCGTCGCGGTAGTGTAGTTCTGCGCCCGTCACGTCGTAGTCGTCGTTGAACAGAAACTCTGAATGAGGCGTCTCGCGATCCCCGTCGGGGAGAACATATCTGGCGGTGATACGTCCCGCAACGGTCGAGAGCGTCGCGTGGTCGTCGTTGAACGTCGCACATCGCTTGTCGTAGACGAGCGTCGGGGCGGAGAAGTGCGGCTTTCCCGCGTAGTCACCCTGTTTCCAGCGTGCGACAACGCTCTGGACGGCGTCGGCGGCCTTATTGCGAGCGTTCTGGACGAGATTCGCTTGGAGCCTCGTTTTGGCCCGCACGTCGTCGTAGGTTTCACGCTGGAGTTGGGCTTTGCTCGTCGTCTTGTACTCACCTTGCCAGGCGTGGTCAACGACGTAGTTGGCGGCCCACAGGAACTCGGAGATGGTTTCGTGGAGGAGGGCGGCGTCGCTGTCGGCCACGTCGAGTTTGACGGGGACCGTACGACGTACCTCCTTCCGTAATTCAGATGTTACGCTAAGTCTTTATGACAATACTGTTTTTGGAGGAGAGTTAGCCACGTGTAGAACGTGGTAATGACGGAATCATGTCGGTTCCCTTCCCGACCTACTCACTCTCTTCGGTCGCTCCTTGAGGTCGGGGGCTCCATCTTGAATTACGCTGACTGCTGTTGCTGCTGTTGAAACACTCCGTTCAGGCTTATTGGTTCCAATAAAAACATTCAGGTGAAATGCAGTTTACTCTCCGTGGGGTGGCTGTCACGGTTACGCCGCTGATCCTTCTCGCGCTCATTCTCGGACTCGGCATCGCTGGGTATGGAGGATATGACTACGTCCAGCAGTCGGACGCTGTTGACGATGCTGTCGCTGTCGAAACAACTGTTGTTGGCACCGATATCAGCAGATCTGATGGGCGTCGCTTCTACTACCGCATCTCAGTTGAGCACACCTACGAATATCAGGGGCGTGAATATACGAGCAAACAGGTGTTCCCAGGCTCAACGCGGCCGATATACACCGTCCGGAGTGACGCTCAACGTAGTATTGAGCCATATGAGCCGAATGAGACAGCGACAGCCTACGTTACCCCCGACAACCCTAGTGGAGCGTTTCTCAAGCGACAAACGGTATTTGCTCCATTCAGATTCATTGGTTTTGGGAGTCTTCTGGCGCTCTTGACAGCACTTCATGCGATTGGGGCGCGTAATCCTGGCCAAAATGTAGGGATCAGTCAAACAACTGGGCGCGAGCCAACTCGATATGACACGGTGTTCGGGTTTAATCGAGACACACTGTCTCGAGTTAGTAAGCGTCTCATGTTGTTTACACCAGCTGTGTTTTTCGTTTCTCTCGTGACTATAGTGGTACTTCTGTTGAACTCAGAGGAGTCATCAATACAGGTCAGTGTGGCTGATCCAGTCGGATTCGCGTTCCTTGCGGCGCTTCTATCGGGTTTAGGATTTGTCTTTGGGCTCACACTCTATGGCATTTGGTCATTTACCGAATACAGACGACTGCGTGAACGTATTCCAGACCCACGGCCACCGAGTCCGTTCCGACATCCGTCTCGCCTCGTTACAATCATGTACTCCCGAGACGAACTCAACGCCTATGGCCGTCGAGTGAAACTGACCGGCTTCGTGTTCACACTCATCGTGTTCCTCATCGGTGTCGTCGGGTTCGTGCTCGTGACGGCGTCGTAATAAAAAAAGAATTAGCTCGATCGGTACAACGAGAAGAGAGAGCCTATAAATAGGAATGTACCGACGGCAATTAATGCGGCCCCTATTCGTGTTGACTCTGTAATTTTTGTCGCTCCGACTACCGTCACCGCGATCCCGACCACACTCAGCAGAACCTTCCATACCGCGTTTGGGACCAACTCCAGCAATAGTTCAAAAATGAACTCTAAGATATCATCTATCATGTCTATTAATCACCACGACGGTGCCTAGTCCGTCAGTTGGCAATAGTGCTATGTGGTAGATCCAGTTGCTTGTTTTTAATTCTGTGTTCACCATTTCAACCTCTCGGCTCTGTTGAAATTCTTAGCAGTTGGTACAAACGGGCTGTTAAATACAGGGCGCGAGTCTGTCACCCATCTACAGACTGGGTGGTATGACGGTTGTACAACCACCATGGAATATGGAGTACCATTGCTAAGAGAACTGCCACGCCAAGCTCCAAGAGAACTCCATCAGTAACTTGGGACGCAAGAAAGACTGCAGTGCCAGCTATGACGGCAGTTATGATCCGACTCGGATTCCAATTGAGGAGGGCAGACTGAAGCGCGGACATTACTTCCTCAGTCGAAAGCTACGAACATATGTGTTCTGGAAGTTTGGGTTCGGTATGATAACTATTCCAATGGTCGTAATTCAGAGTGTGAAACGGTGACTTGGATTTTTATTAATATGGAAGAATTCATTGACTGATGCGATCAGCGTTGAGTTCATCAGTTTCGATACAAGGAGCCAGTAGTACCAATATTGAATTGTTCGTTACACTAGGACTCATTATTTTGATTTTTGCCGGATTGTGGAAAGTATTTGAGAAAGCTGGGAAACCGGGCTGGGCTGCGATTATTCCGATATACAATCTCTACGTCTTAGTCAAGGTGAGCGGAAACGCATGGTATTGGTTTGCTCTGTTCTTCGTCCCAGTGATCAATTTCTTCGCCACGCTGAAAGTTAGTATCGATGTCGCTGGCAAATTCAATAAGGGGATTCTGTTCGGCCTCGGACTCACGTTTATTTCATTCGTCTTCTACCCGCTTCTCGGATTCGGTGGCTACCAGTATAACGATGCCACTAGCTCAACGGAGAGCATGGCCTAACACTCAACAATCTCATTTAGGCCCAACTGCGCCGTGTTTCTCCCGATGAAACGCTGCTACGGGCTTGATACTATTCCCAGTATTAGATACAGGTAGCCGCCGGCCGGAGGCGGTCTTGAACAAATATCCGGTCGCTGGGCCTCTCCCATCGCTCACCTCCCCCCCAACGGATGGGAGGCTCACCTACCCCCCCGCGACGCTTCATTGATCACCCTCCGCTGGAAGGACGGCCCTCCACCCCGTCCACCAGTACTATCATTCGTCAAGTAGATGTATCTAGTACCGACACACCACCAATAGAGGTTAGTGTCCCAAATTGGTGGAACCGCAGCCTAACACTGGAGGGCCAACAGCATTAGTTATTGCTGATCTGGTAGATTATAAGTCCGACGAGCGGAATCACAGTGAACAGAAATACGAAGACACCCGCTGCTGCGCCGCCTTCAAACTGAGCAGCTATCACCAACGCAATCAGTGAGACGACTCCGAACAGAGTCATCGACACAAGCGACATACGGGGTGCTGTACTGTCTAACCGCAGCAGTTCGATACTAACTTCCACCATGGTGTCTGGCTCGTCTGTATTCGCATTCCAATTGACACCAGCGTCACTGTCAGCGGTACTCACGTCGACAAGAGAGTCCGTGATTGGGGTGGTATCTTCGAGTCGTGGTAGCTTGGTCGGTCTGTCACCGCGGTCAACAAGTACCGTCGAGGTGTCTAACCACCTGTCGACGGCGTCACGTTCGATTCGGACCTCATGATCAGCTAGCGATTCGTACCGCCAAAGAGGGGTTTGAAACAGGGTATCAGTCGCAACAATGGTGTCCGAATCTAGCCGGTATTCAACACCAGCGTACCGGATCCAGTAGTCGAGATGGATGAGACCAAGCGGGACGCCGGTCCCAAGAAGCATGATGCCACCCGCTATTTGGGTAGCACCATCAAATACAGCAAGTGATGCGGCGAGAAAGGCGAGTGGTGTCAGCAACCATAGTCCAGGGTGTGTCCGGAAATGTGAGGCCGTAGGCAGTAGCCGTCCCGACAGCGACGGCCGCAAAACTGTGGGATTTCCTGATAGCGTTGTCTCAATTGTCTCACGCTCCGGGGGACTGTATGCGTCTCCACGACCGACAAGTGACCACAATCCCGCACCGAGACGGCCATCGTAGTAGTATTCTGCGAGATCGGTGAGGAGCCTAATTGAGACTACCACTGCGACGAGTGGTCCCGTCGCAACCCGTTCAACCGCACGAGAGGTCTCTCCACCCCCGCCGTTAGAGACAACCAGAGCTGCGGTGAGCAGCGCGATGATGCTCGCGAGGAGTACTGTTGCGCCTTCCGTGACGACACTCTGAAGAGCGGTTGCGACGTTGTGATCTTGGTAATCACCATCTCGAAAGTACGTAGTGGCTGTTCGCCATCCTGCTGCGATGAAAATTCCAAACGCACCAGCGATAAGCCACGACGAGATGTTGGCATCCGGATTCACATTTGCTACGGGGCCGACAACTAATGCCCCGACGAATAGCCACAGTCCGATGAGGATCGGTACCACGAACAAAAGTGTCGGAATCGTCAGTAGTCGGACGTTAGCACCGATCAGCGGGACTGAAATAGAGGTCTTTTTTGTGGCAATCGCCCCCAACAGGATTGGATCCCCATTCCGTTCCATTGGCCGCCCGGCAAACGTCGCTCGAACAACCGCCCAAAAACAGACAACACCGAACTCAAGCCAATATAAGGTCAGCAGTTCTAAAACCGATAGGTTGAACACAACAATCCCGACAACCGGAACCAGATTCGCCACAAGGAGGGCCGATAGTTCGGGATCCGGGAGGCGACTATCCCCCGTATTGTGAGTTGTGGCTGCTGAGCTCATCTACGGATGTGGTGACAAAGCGACCCGCTGCGCGTACCCTGGGCGTGGAACACAGACCCCTCAGGATCAATCACAGTTCTGTCTCGTGACTTTTGAACAGATGCTGTGGAGGGCATTCATGTACCTAACCGGTAGCGGATATAATAGTAGTAAGCCATTGTTGCTCGAGTCAGTGTTGATCACTGAGTACGGATTTATATCGACTGAGAGTACTCCCAATTGAAGTGAGGATGACAAAGGCCCCAACCACGACGAGCAGCCCTCCGAGGATCGGCTCAGATGAATAATAAAGCAGCCAGCCTATCGCAATGTTGGTACTGGCCAGTCCGATCGGATAGAGTGTCTGTTGTAAGTACATGGCTCTCAACGCTATTGTTACTGAGTTGCCACAGGTAGCACTGAAATATCTGTACCGAGGGGGCGACAAGCAGCGTGATTTCCGGAACTAGCTCCTAAATGACCTCTCAATCGTCGAATTGAGTGTTCTGTTCCCGACAACAGCCTGTCGAGGGCTCTTTCGCGCCAGTGCTCACAGATGCTGAGTTCGGGTTGCTCGTAGAACCCGTGCCTCACTGGGATTGAATACTGAAATACGCGCACCATCGTCTTCTGTAGTATCTGTGCGCTGGTTCTCCCTGTAACCAAGAGCTGATAATACAGACCCGACGAGAAGTACCGGTCTAAGCATACAGAGTGACGTGTTCCCTCTGCTGATATCATGGGATCCCCCTGATCACTATGTTACTCCCGTTGATTCGGGTGGTTGAGGATCTAAGCTTTGTGGACTGTCGATCTCTGGCTCTGCCACGAAGCCGTTACTCGTGCCCAAAGGGGATATTAGAATACGAATACATTTTTCAAAATAGAACGACAAAATTCTTGGCCATAATTAGTTTTACCAATGTCGCGTTAAAGACAGGTCGAAATTGGCCGGGGGGCTTCGCTGTCTCCTATATCTCACACCGAGCTTAATCCGACCGGCTAGTGACCGCCTAGCGCGACGGTCCGTGGCGCAATACCTCTACTTTCCGGGTACAAACTCTCCTTTGTGCCCGGAAAGTCCGCCTCTGTGAACGCAAGATTCTCGGCGCTGCTTTACCGGTTGCTACGCTAGGCGGGTGTGTGGACATGACGCCACAACTACGCGAAATCGTACGCACGGAACTGTTACGAAGTATCGTCTGGTTCGGAGCCGGACTCGTCGGCTGGCCGCTAGTGACGATGGAAGTCAGTTGGCTCAACCCGACACCCCTGACGGTCTTCGGACTTCCCGTGATCACTTGGGCCGTGTTGACGGCAAGTGCTATCGGAGTCCGGAGCGTGACCGAATCGGATCTTTGTGTCCAGACGACAGGCGGAATATCCGTGAGCCTCGCCCTCGGGATCATGCTCGGGGGTGTCGCCGCGGTGTATCTCGTCACAAGAGGTGGTTACTCCGCTCAGTGGATCACGCTCAGTTACGTCGCGGTCGCGGCCGTGACTTCCCTCTGGTACTGGTACGTTCACCCGACGGACAGGGGCTCGACAGCGACTACCTGACGCTTCGGGCCAGTCTCAGGGTCTCCGAAGCAGTTTCAATTGCTGAAACAGCACCGCACCGCCCTGTGGCCCCAACAGAGCAAAACATACAATTTGACTCGATAAGATGTTGTGCGTGACTGACTGATAACACATGGCCCTCCCACCTTGGATAACAGAAAAGCTGCCTCAGGACAAGCGGGTAAACACCAAACTCACCCGCCGCCACGTCGTCGAAACGATGTATCGAGCAGATCGGCCGTTCTTTTCGCTCCAGCAAATCCAACAGCAGATCAAGCCAGACGTCTCTAAGGTGACGCTCCGGAACCGGTTAACAGAACTCGAGGAAAACGGAGTCGTCACGACGGAGTCGTTCGCTGATTCACTAACCTTGTATTATCTCAACCACCCTGAGTCGGAGTGGCCGCTATCGCCGGAAGGAAAACAAGCGCTGACAGCCGACAAGACTACTTCGACGCATCCCCTCCGCGAATTCCTTAACCACCCACGCGTCCGTTCAATCTTCCGCGAAGAGCTCTTTCGGAGCATTGGCTGGGTGGCACTCGGGATAGTCGGGTGGCCAATACTGCTCAGTGAGTCTCCACAGTTACCGGTCAATATATGGACCGTGTTCGGGCTCCCAGTCTTGACCTGGGCGACACTTACTGTGGCGATGCTCAGCGTCCGGCTGCTGACAGGGAGCGACATTCAAGTTCAGTCACAGGAGGGATTACATGTCGTCTCACTATGTGGGATTCTATTAGCCGGATTCTGGGTAGCGTTCGCGATTTTTATTTTGAACTGGCCGCCACTGCCGACAGTCGGTGTGTATCTGCTTGCGACAGTTTCCTACTTGATCGTTTATAAACGGGTTGTCCTACCGGAAACTAATCTTCCGGTCACCACGTGATCTCTCGCCGACGCTGCTCGCGCTGGCGACGTACAGTAACTGACTGCCTTCAATATTGGCGACAGACCGTTTGAGACCCAATGTGAACTCTCTTATTCTCCGGTCACAGGCTCACTATCATCTCTGGTGGGCGCCACCGTGGCGCGGATTTCACGGACAAGGCTGAGGACAGATTCCCACTGCTCTCGAGACCCGGGGATTGCGTACTCTTCATTACCCATGTACTCCGCGAGCGTCGTCTGGACGTTCTTCGGGTTATCAACCCGCCGAAACTCTAGGTCGCGTCCTCCGGCGACCTCAACGGACACTTTTCCATAACCGAAAAACGAGCCTGTGACGGACTGAGAAAACGAAGTGTTCTGGATTTTATCGACATGGACACGACGAACGGTTCGTCCGAGGACGCCCCGCTTTGCCCATACTGCTCGGGTTGTCAAGAGATACTGCGTCCGTCGTACCCTGAGTAGCCCCCAACTGAGAACCGCAACGCCGATGGGCACCCCCGCTAACAACCAGAGGTCGACGCTAACAGCGCCGACAAGGGCAAACACAGAGATGGCGGTTCCGACGATTATGTCTGGAAGAGCCGCTGAGAGACGCGGGCGACCCTTCCAGACAACGCGTTCATCGTCGTGTTGATACCACCAGCTGTCACTCATCTGTGTTACTTGTGTCAGTATGGATTGCCTCGTCAGTAGACGGGGCAGTCGAATCGGCCTGGGACCCGCTCTGGTCGTCGGCGACCGCCTGCCGAATGACGCGCAGTTCCGCAAGAATCGAATCAAGAACATCCTCTTTCGTCGAGTCGGACTCGGTCTGCTGTCGGCTGTCAATTTCCCTAGCGATCAGTTCCTGAACTGCTGCTGGGGCAGGGATACTTCGAAACTGAAGTTCGATCCCGGACCCGCCCGCTGTACTAACGTCAACGGAGCCGTATCCAAAGTACGAGCCGAGCGCCGACTGTGAGTACGAGATGTTTTGGACTTTGTCGAACCCAATCTGTTGGACGTCACGTGAGAGTACCCCACGTTTGCTGTAGAGGCCACGATTGGTGACCACGTAGTTCGTATTGGTGTACTGAAGATAGGACGCAGCAACGATCGGGATGCCAATAAGGACGAGTGACAGCGGAATTCCGATGATAAACGCAGGAAGGACGCTGTACTTGTGCGGGGTACTCGACCACTGGATAGACTCGCCGTCTTCAAGCGTGAGCCAGTCGAGATCCAGGTCTGAGGAATCCGTTGAACCGTCTCCCGATATGTCTTGGAGGGCCGTATCAGACATACATTATCCCAGATCACCGACCCTCAAAATAGTGGGGAAATCCACGGTTCGGAACGCAGTGTCGCAAGAGGTAGCTGAACGGGTATCGAGGAGACGGAACACGACGCCAAATGCCCGGCCCCATCGCTGGCGCCGATCGGTCAAAAACCGTCCCAGAAGCCAGTGGAGAGCGCGAGAAGTGATGGGCGATCCCACCAGACTATGCCACGGCGATGGGATATGCTCATCAGTCGGATACTTATCTGAATACCGCCTCCGACCGGCGGCACCCTCAACGGTGTACCCTTTCGAATGGTAATTGGAGCTTCAGTAGGGGGGCCAGCGGTAGGTTCGCTCATCGCTGGCGATCATAGCATCCCGATACTGCTCATGGCGATCGGTGGGGCTGGAATGCTTGCCACTGCCGGCTACGAATTGCTCCGAACCGACCCAGAGGAGTTTAGTGCCTCTGCCATCGTCCTTCTCGTGTTGGCTGGTTCCGCCTGTCTGTCCTTTCTCGGAACAATACTCTCTGCGATAGGCAGTTTCTGAGTGGTCTGTACTAACCGCGGCTGGTCAGAAAATATCACTTTGTAAGGATTTTAACAGAGTCTCCTCACCGTGTTTCTCCGCCCGAGACACGGACTAGGAAGTATACGGGAGACGACCGATATGCCGGTATGACAGACGACGCCTCAACGGGTGGGCCTAGCTCCGAGGTTGACCGAGCCACGTCACACTCCGATACTTACTCGGATCGGGCGTACACGTGGCTTTCACGGAACGGGATCTACGTCTGGGCCGGGATTTCCGTAGTGGCAATAGCGCTCGCAGCACTTGCCGTCCCGATTTTGGCCTTCGGGTCATTAGCAGCGATCGGCGGAGAAGGGTCGATCCTCGCTGGCGGAACCGCCATCGTTCTCTTCTGTACTGTCTTGCTACTCGGTTTGGCAGTCGTACTACTCAGCTACGCATACTTAGAGGTAGATCGTCGGGGGATCCCGTTCGTCGGAGACCGCAGTACGCGGACGCTAGCATATGATAGCATCCGAACGATAGAGACGGTTGCGGCGGGAACGTTCATTGGCGGACTCCTCACAATGGTCGGACTAGCGGTTTCAGTGGGTAACGTTCCGACAATACTCTCAGTTACCGTGCTAGCTGCCGCAATCGGGCTTCCAGTAACAGTGTTAGTACACGCAGCCGGGCGCTTTGTGTTGTTTGTAGTTGACGCGAGCTAGGAACCCGTTATCAAATGAACCTTCGCGAAACTCCTTTGCCTCGGTTAACCGGTCTCGTTCATCTGCCCGAGATCCGAGAACGACTCTCCGACTCGAAGCGCGATTGGTTCACTTTCATCGCTTGAGCCAATTGAAATAGCGACAATTTCTTCTTCAGTACTAGTAATCGAAAATCGCTGATTCAGCTCTGAAGTACCTGCGATCACGGTATCGGCGAGCTCCAAGTCAACTTGGTACTCGCCGGTGGTGGTCCATACGTCGGCGTAGGCGACGATATTACTATTACCGTCTGACTCGGTCGAGGGAACGTCGAACGAAGTATCGAGGACCGTCTCGCCCTCGGGATCTACGACTTCGATCGACCCGCTGACCTCCTGATTCAGCTGGTTGAGGAGGTTGACCTCTTCGAAGATTCGGTTGCCGATCGCATTAAGGACTGTCGAGCAGCCGGCGGTGGACGCTACAGCGGCACTGGCACCGACTGCGAGGGCTCGACGTCGCGTGACGGAGTCGAATGACGAACGCGTGTGTTGATTCATCGTTGAAGGGCGTATCATCGTTGGCATTGTTGTAAATTAAAGCTGTCCGGAGTGTTTCTAGCGGTGAATCGGTCGATGAAGTGCTTTTGGGACACCGCTGTGATTGCGTCCGAAAACAGGATCTCACGGTTCTGCTGCGTGTAGATACCGGTGACCGTCAACGCAGTACGTTTGGCAAAGAAAGGTGAACGACAGTTCCGCCATCGGCGGGGCGCTCGAACTCGATTCCGCCACCGAGCTGCCGAACACCCCAGTTGACAAGCCAGAGGCCAATTCCGTGATTGTGCTGGAACGGCGACTCACCATCAGCTCGGAACGGAGTAAGTACGCGGTCGGGGATCCCGGGTCCGTCGTCACGCACCGTGATTCGCGTCTCATCGTTGGCCGTAGACGGCGTCGTCTTAATTTCGACTTCCGGGGAGTCCCCACCGTGTTCGACGGCGTTCTCGACGAGCTCGCTCAAAACTAGCCGAAAGACAGCCGTATCAGCCGGTGCGGGAGCCTCCGCGGAAGACAATTGAATCGTCGCTTCGTCGTGAGACTCACGGAGGTCGGCGACGGCAGACTCCAGTACCGTACCGACTCTGCGGTTTTCTGGGTCGTCGTTGTCTTGGAGCATCTGACTGGCGGCACGCGCCTTACCGCTCAGTTCCAGGAGGCCGTTCGCAATGTCGTGAACGCTTTCGGCGTATTCTCGGACGACCTCGTCTTCTGCCGCCTCCTCAATTGTAGCCGTGTATCCCAAGACAGCGTCCATATCGTTCCGTACATTGTGTCTCAGTACACGGTTCAACACCTGTACCCGCTCCTCGCGGTCGCGCCGTCCGGTGACATCCCGAGCGATAGTGACCACACGCTGCTCGCCGCCTATCTCTGTCAAGGTCGCATTGACTTCAAGCCATACAACATCGCCGCTGGCGGTCCGCAACGCCCACTCGATGTCTCTCGCCGGGTCACCGGATTTGGCCACGTCGCGGACAACCTCCCCGATTGTGTCCGCATCGAATCCGAGTGCCGTCGCAGTCACCTCTTCCGGGTCCATATCGATGATTGTGTCACGGTCATATCCGAGGAGCTCACACATGGTGTCGTTGACATCGAGTAGCTCCGCAGTCTGCGGGTCGTAGACTCCGATTACGTCCGTCACACCGTTGAAGATCTGTTCGAACTCTCGTTCGCGGCGCTTCCGCTCCGTGATATCACGCTGGATCGACAGAACTCGCTGTTCACCACCGATCTCGGCCGTCGCCAACGTGACCTCGATCCATGACTGCTCTTCGTCCGGCGGGGCGAGTTTCCACTCGATGGTCTTCGGTTCACCCGAACGGGCCACAGTCTGAATCAGTTCTTTACCGCGTTCCGCTGTGTACCCGTCCTCAGTTTCGCTGAGACCCTCGATACCGAGGTCGCGAATACGCTCAAGATCGTCGCACCCCACGAGCTCGTGATACGAGTCGTTCACACTGACGAAGGAGAGCGTCTCTGGGTCGAAGATGGCGATAGCGTCGTTGACTCCGTTGAATATCTGCTCGTACTCCCGCTCGCGGCGTTTCTGTTCTGTAATATCACGCATCAGCGAGAGGACACGTCGCTGACCACCTACGGTCGCGACTGTGAGGTTCGCTTCGACGAGACGGTTGTCGCCCTCAGCGGTCTCAATTCGCCACTCGACTGTTTCATCTTCCTCGGTTTCGCCGACGTCGGTGATAAGCCGTCTCGCGCGCTCATCGGTGTACCCCTCCTCGGGAACACTGAGGTCATTGATTCCTTGTTGAAGAATCGTGTCGTAGTCGTATCCGAACAGTTCGACGTAACTGTCGTTCACGTCGACCATTTCACCCGTGTCAGGGTCGTGAACTGCGATCGCAGTGGTCACGCCGTTAAATATCTGCTCATACTCGCGCTCGCGGCGTCGCGTATCGGTAACGTCCCGAATGACTCCGACGATCCGATCGACGGCACCGCCTGGACCGCGGCTCGGATAGCCGCGTACCTCAACCCAACGTGTCTCACCGCCAACGCGGAGTCTGTGACTGAATGTGTACGGACCCGACTCCTCCTCGCGGATGTGTTCGCTCATAGCGATAAGATCCGAGCGGTACGCCTCGCGGTCCTCCGGATGAACGGCGTCGAGAACGGCCATCGGGTCGTCATACAGGCGTTCGACCGGTTGGTCGAACAAATCCGCGTAGGCCTCGTTGATAAAGAGAACCTCCGAGAGGTCCGCACGTGCCAGATAGACGACCTCATCGATATGAGTCGATATCTCGCGGAACTGACGACGCTGGCGTCGACGGTCGGTCACGTCCGTGGCGGTCGCCAACACCAGTTCCTGATCGTCTATCGTGACTGTCGTCAGCGTCGCTTCGACCCAGACGTGTTCGCCGTCAGCCGTCTCAAGCGGCCATTCGATTGGACCGACCGTTCCGCTCTCCGTCGCGGAGGTGATAACCTCCATGGCAGCGGCCTGATCGTACCCGTCGATACTCGCAGTGTAATCGCCGACCTGCATAGAAATGAGTTCCGCTCGATCATACTTCAGCAACTCACAGAGCCGCTGATTCGCATGAATCAACTCTCCCGTCTCGGGGTCATGAAGTGTGAGTGGCTCAGAGACGTTGTCGTAGATGGTCCGATAGTCGGGAGTCGGCTGTACCTCTGTCGCGGTAACCGCTCGCTTGAGCACGGTCGTCGGAGATTGTGCGAGCAGTTCCCACGGGAGATACTCCGTTACACCGGCCTCAAGCGCCTCAGCGATTGATGCCTCTGTAGGGGCGACGTACACCACCGGTGGGGCGGAGTCACGGGTGGCGTTCTGGACCACCCAGTTGCTGACCCCGGTCAGTGACGCGGCTGTGTCAGCGTCTGTCCGGTCGGCGCTGCCCGATTCAGGTGTTACCGCGGCAACCACACAATCGAACTCCTCAACTGAGCCGGGAGCGTCACGTCCGGCAGGCACTATTGAAACAGCCACGTCAAGCGAATCCTGCGCGTCTTGGAGGGTCGTTTCGACCGACGCTGGCCCCACCACGCCAATCGCCGGGTGTCGTTGCGTGAAGCCCTCGGCCATTTTCTCTGTGAGTTGAAGTTTATAGAACAATAACGCTATGGTCGTGCTACCGGTTGTTTGGGCCGGTAGACGGCTAATTTATTGAACCCCTTGGTCGCTGATAGTTTGTCGAGGCTGTGCTACATACAGAGCGCGTATCTACCCCGAGACGCCCTTTCGATAGCCTTTCCGAAGAAGTTGCCCCGTACCTACGACAGTAAGTACTACTGCGCCGGTTACAACCGCTGAGTGGACGATTTTATACGATGGAAACGGCGTGTATCGGCCGAGAATGAGCAGCGTTGTCGCTATTATCCACAGAATATACAATCCGATACTAGTTTGATGAAGCGTCTTGCGGATCATTGGTCTTTGGAAAGCAGTACACCTCTTTTTACAAGTGTCGTGGACAGTTGTCGCCAAGATAGAAGTAAGACAATCGCCCAGAACACGGTCCAGATGTTCACAAAGAGCGGTGAGCCGAGTAGCCCCTCACTAGCCAAGAACCCAGATGCGAGCAGTGGGTTTGCGATTCGCAGTACGACAATTAGGAATAGAACAAACGGAAGGAGAAGCATCCCGGTAAAAATGATCCACCGCCGTTGCTGTGAGAGCACACTAGCGGCTCGGTATAGTGGGGGACCGATAAGCAGCAGAACGATGCTGAGCCCAGCAACGAGGCGCACAGTTGGATCAACAGTCGGGAAGGCTCCACGCAGGATGACCATTTCGTCACCCCCGGACTGCGCCACAGTATACAGCCGACCGAAGGGCATTGTCGCGAAAACAAGGCAAAATCCTGCGGACCGTTTGGCCGGTGACTCTGCCGGATTCAGTAACCGATACCCGATCCACATCAACCCGTAGCTCCAGAGGAGTCCTGCGAGCGGTGCTAAAACAATCTCGGGCGTTTTCGAACAAGCGAGCTGCCAACTGTTGAAATTTCGTGGGCCCCACGCACCACAGATGAGACGACCGACCCCCGTGTGCGCGATCTCGTGGATCTCGTTGTGTACGAAGAGCAACGCCACGAACGCGACTGCCCAGCGGCTATCTCCGTTGAAAACTAGTGGTTGCTCAGAGTTCATCGACGGTAGCCGACCCACGGCACTGTTCCTCCGTTAGAAACGGTCTGTCCATACCGAGCTCATATGATCTTCGGGTGACAGCGGCACAGTAGTTAGCTCGATTGGAATCACAGCGACCCGCGTAACTTATCAAGTAAAACACTTTTTTGCGGAGAGGCGATCGCTGATGATGTTCCAGCGCCATGTGTTTCTATACGATGGTTGGGTTAATAATGGCTAATAGGGTGTTTCAGGAGCAGAAACGTACGATTCGGTAGGTGAATCTGACCTGATAAGAAGCGGGGTGAGCGAACTGTAAACCTGAAGTTCCTACCGGTCGGGATTCCTCCGCGTTCACGCGGAGGAGGATGTCAATAACAACGCTAGGAGCAAACCAGGCGAACAACGCAAATCAGTTGATCACGATGGTTGGTCGACTCCGAAACCACCGACACTGCTTGCTGCCCAGCCACCAATCCGACCGAAAATCAGACCGAACACCGGCGAGAGACACAGAAGCATCACGACGGCGATAAGGAAGAACACTGTCGTGTTGAGTGACCATGCTACGCTCGTGGCTTCTGTAAGCATAAATCCAGATACCGCAACTATACCGCCTAGAAAGCCAGCACGGAGCCCAACAGCGTCCGGTTCTACCGACCGCTTAGCTGCGATCGCGCCAGCGATCATTGGCCCAACTATTATCGCCCCGCCACCGGCGGTCGCTTCAGAGTTCGGAAGCCAATTTATTACAGCAGTTGCGGGTAGTGAAGCTATGGTTCCGAGAATCACAACGTGCCAGACCTGAGGAATTCGACGGCCCCGGGTGTTCGAGGGCATACGCTGTATTCTACAACTGTACGTATAATCCACTTCGTGAGTTGCTGACTCTGAAACGGCGACAGAACAACACCGATATTAGTGACCGGGATATAAGCTTGTAAACTGCGGTTCAACCGGACGACACGTATATACTGGCTGACGGGAAAACATCGATAGAACGAGGAGGCCCCTACGTGAATGGAGTTGGAACATCGTCTCGCAGAAGCACCGATAGGAGTTATCACCGTCCGAGACGGGATGGTGCGCGCGTGGAATGATCAGGCGGCCGATATCCTCACAACCGACACGCCTGACGGTGAGCCGATTGCTGAGGTGTTTCCCCAGTCGGTCGAAGGGTCGCTCACAAAGGCGTTTGAACGGACATCGGTATCTGATGTAGCATTCGAAGAGTACTATCCAGAAGTCGACCGCTGGCTGTCAGTGTCAGTTGTTCCTGATGACGATGCGGCAACTGTCTACATTACCGACATCACTGAAAAACGCACCAACAAGCAAACGATCGAACGGCTTCGTTCGGAGTCTGAGCGGGCCGAGATGGTCGATACTCTGATCGCCGACGTGCTTGAGGGGTTGGTCGGAGCTACGTCTCAAGACGCGATCATGGAGACAATCCGGGACCAACTGGGGACATCGGACCAGTATCGGTTCGTATGGACTGGTGAGTGCGCTGTCGACAGTGACGAGCTGGTCATCACCGGTGTTGGGGGTGAGCAAGGAGAGCTGTTCCCGGCTCTCCGTGAGGCGGTGAAGCAGGGACAGGCTACCCCCGAACGGCGAGCAGTCGAACAACAGCGCCCCGAGTTGGTAGAGTCGTTAAGCGAGAATCCGTCAGTCCCGGACGCGGTTCGTGCCGCTGGGTTCGCGGACGGAGTCCAATCGGTGTTCGCGCTGCCGTTGGTCTACGGCTCCAGCGTGTACGGCGTCGTCGGTGTCTACGCGGGAACCGAAACCGCATTCAGCGATCACGTACAGGCCAGCTTTGAGACGCTCGGCGAACTGGCCGGGTACGCGATCAACGCGACACAGAATCGGAAGCTGTTGTTTTCCGACACCCTCACCGAAGTTACGTTCGGGCTCACGGAGAACTCCCCGCTGGTACGTGTGAGCGACACCTGCGACGCGGAACTCGCGCTTGAGGGGACCGTAATGCCGAGTGATACTGGTCTCACGTGTTTCTTATCAGTCACGGGTGCCGATCCGGACACCGTCGTTGAGACCGTCGAAGCGGTTCCGAGTGCTCAGGCCGGTCGTGTGGTCCGTCAGTCGGACACTGAGCGCGGCCGGATTCAGGTGACGCTGGGTGAGGAAGTCCCGCTCGTTGCGGCAATCAACCGTGGTGCGACGATACAGACGGCGGTGTTTAACGGCGATGACAGCCAGCTGATCGTCGAACTGTCTCCCGACGCGAACGTGCGTCGGCTGGCAAACGTGCTCGGTGATGACGGACCGGCACCCGTTCTCGCACGACAGGACAAAACCCGCTCACCGACGACCACGCGAGAATTTCGAAACGAACTCAATGAACGGCTTACTGACCGACAGGCGACCGTCTTGCGAACGGCCTATCTCGCGGACTACTTCACGTCCCCGCGTGGAAGTACGGCCGAGGAGGTTGCGACGTCGCTCGGCATTACCGGATCGACGCTGCTCCACCATCTCCGGGCGAGCCAGCGCAAGCTGTTGGACGCATTCTACAACGAACACGAGGATAGTAGCGGATAGCGGTCGCAATTCGCCGTGTCACGCCCGATCGACATGCGCCCGATTGCTCTCACACGAAGGCGAGTCTGGATAGTTAGATATCCTCGCTGCGGAGACTCTGAATACTGAGCATATTCCACCAAGGGTGTTCCGTTACATCGTCATCACATGGCAGTGCGACACAAGTCGCGCGGCGAGCAGACTGAGGAACCGACCGACGAGCTATCGACGGAAGAGCTACTCAACCTCTTCGGCGACGAATACACCCGGCGAGTGTTCGAGGCGGTTTCCGAACAGCCTCGCGGCGGGCGCGCCGTCGCGCAGGCCGCTGATGTTTCTCGGCCGACGGCTTACCGGCGTCTCAACGAGCTTCAGGACGCCGGATTGGTCACGAGCGAGTGTTACGTCGCATCCGACGGCCATCACCGAGAGCAGTTCAGCGCCTCCGCACAGCACCTCTCCGTGTCGCTCGACGGTGGCGACATCGAGGCGTCGATCAGTCTGAGCTGCTAGGACCGAAGGAAACGCTTGGTCTGCCCAGATGAGTACACGCTTGCGGCCAGTCAGTCGTATCGGGTCTGAGGTCTCGATCAGCGGGGCGGCGGTGCGCGTAGTTGTGACAGCGGTAACGTTCATCGCTACACTTGCTGCTGTGGGGCTGGTACTCGCGCAATTCTCAACGCCGGACGTGTTGACCAACCTCCCAAATCAACTTCCCACGCTCTGTGGGGTAGCAGCGGTGATACTCGTCTTATACTATCTGTTCGGAACCAGTCCCGCCGCGTACGGACTCTCTCTGGGTCGACGGTGGCTCGGTGACTTCGCCGGCGGTGCCGTAATCGGCGTGCTGTTTCAGGCCGTTTCGACGGCCGCGATTCTCGCTACCGGGAGCGGGAGGATCGTTGGTTCGTGGTCAATGGGAGTCTTCAACGACCCCGTGACCGTCGGACTCGCGATCGGAGCGACGGCCGCTGCGTTCGTTATCGTCGGGTTGTGGGAGGACTTTCTCTTCCGAGGCGTACTGATCCGTGAGCTCGTTGTCGGGTTTACGTCTCGCAGGGTCTCAAGGCCGGCTGCCACGGGGAGCGCGGTCGTCGTATCGGCTCTCGTGTTCGGAGCGCTTCACTTGAACGCTGGCGCGGCGGGACTCTCAGCGTCGGTCGCCGTGACACAGGCGGTGGTTGGGGGGCTGTATTTCGGCCTCGCGTACGTCCTCACCGACAGCCTCGCGCTCCCAGTCGGCATCCACTTCTCGACCAATCTCTGGACGACGGTCGTGTTCGGGCAACCGGAAAGCGGATATCCAGCGGCGTTTCGGCTCACCCGACCGTTCGATCTCAGTGCCGACCTCATCGTCGTCTTACTTCTCCCGACGGCCGTACTCGTCGCGGCGGTTGTTTTGTGGGTTCGCGCAACGCGGGGGGAGATTTCAGAAGCGTCACTCCAGAGGGTCGGAGAACAGTGACATCAATTTCGAACAGACGATTTGTATGACGAACGAACAAGCCGCACTTCGGTCATATCTCCGTTCAGTTCGTACAGCACTCCTCGCTGTAGCAACCGCAGTTCTCACGGCGGGACTCGTCATCGCCGGTGAAGACGGATTAGGATTTCCGATGTTTGTTCTCACGCTCTGTATCTGTGCGTATGCTTTTATTTCGCCGCTATTCGACAGACTGTAAGCAGGAAGCGATCTTCAAGCGGCAAACAACAAAGCGTTAGTGCCGATGGACTCGGGCAAATACACCGAAAGTACGAGCCAGATGAATTCACAGAGGATATCAATTGCGGTCGACATTAACTGTCCACCACTTGACGAACGGTTCGCTCCGACAGGGTAATTACATTTAGCGTGTGAACTAATCGTATCATGCTCGCCACTGTCGGGGGTGTGAATGTTACTTTGGGAATACTGCTGCTACTCATCGCAGCTCACACCAGGCGACAGTATTCGGGAGTAGGCACACAGAGTTTTATTGCCTGTATGGTTGGGCTGGGAGTGTGGACAGCCGCTGGCGGCGTCAACGATATTATTAGTGTTTACGAATTGGGAGCGCCCAACGGAGACGGCATGTCGCCGGCGGTGGAGTCAACACCGTCGATCATCGCGTTCGGACTCCAAGGGCCCAGAATCGCAGACTGGGTGCTTCAAACAGTAGTTCCAGTGCTGTATGCTCTGTTTATTCTCGCATATACGACTCGAACGGACCGTCGCGAGCGGCTATTGTTGTTCGTGCTTGTTCCGTTCGGACTCCTGTACACTGGAGGGTCCATGTCCGCTACACTGGTCTCACTGGTACTCGATAACCTCCCGGGTGGGCTCAGCGAGGCACTACTTCCCTTCCTACAGTTCGCTATATCAATCTCCTTTTTTGTAACTGGATCAATCGTGCTGCTCAGCCTTGGACAGTTGTGGCGAACGCTACACCGATATCAGCACGTCTCAACGCGATTGACACTAGGTCTAGCGGTGATTGTGCCGCCAGTATGGTTCGCAGAGAGGTTCTTCATCGCCTTGGCTGAGACTCCGCTAGCGAGAGCAGCCATTCCCGTCCCGTTTGTGATCCTGTCGACGTGTGCAGCGTGGCTGGCAGTCACCCGGTTCGGGCTGTTTGAGGAGATACCAGCGGCCTTGGCCGTCGCTCGACAAGACATCGTCGCCGAAATGCCAGACGCGGCCATCACAGTCACGGATGGACATGCTATCCTTGACTGGAATGCTGCTGCAGCAGATCTGTTTGAGCGGGAGTTTAATACAGTAGTCGGTCAGGACCTTGCCACCATACTGCCGGATACATTCGACATCAAGAGGTTACTCGCGGGGGGACAGACAACGTGTCGGCTGCCAGGCAGCGATCGGGTGCTAGAAGCCTCATCGAGCCGGATTACCGACAGCGACGACCGCACACTTGGGCACACCCTGATCTTCCGCGATATAACAGACAGCCGACAAAATGCACGTCGTGCGGAGGTTCTGAGTCGCGTGCTTCGGCACAACATACGAAACAGGGCTGACGTGGCAACCGCGCACCTTCGACAGTTCACCGACAGTCCCACTCCCGACACGGCGGACAAGATAGCGACGACGGTCGAGGAGGAACTGTCGGCGTTGCGTGATCTTGGACGTACTGCCCGCGAGATAGAGTCAGTGTTACAGGCCGACAAGCGTACGGGTAATCGGTCCGTCGAGGAACTCATCCGTCACGCCATCGAGGAGGTCCAGCACGCAGAGGTCGTCAACGATGGCCACGAGTATGCTGGTGGCGTCTCGTCCGTCCCCGTCGTGATAGACACACCACCGGCAGAGACACGCGCTAACGGGGAGATTCTGATACCAGTCATTCGTGAGCTGGTGTCGAACGCAGTCGAACACGGGGGGTCCGCTCCGGAGCCGCATGTCAGCGTACGGGTGAAGGAGACCAGCGATACCGAGGGAGTAGATCGATGGTGGATCGATGTCGCTGACAGCGGCGCCGGGATCAGCAACCACGAGGTAGAAGTGTTCGAAGACGCTGAAGAACAGCCACTACAGCACGGCAAAGGCCTCGGGCTCTGGCTCGTCTGGTGGGGCGTCGACCGGCTCGGCGGAGAGGTCTCGTTCGATATCGACAGGGGGACGACCGTCACCGTCGAACTGCCGGGATCGCTGCTCAGCTACGAGTAATATTCTCTGACTAGTTGCGGTCAGTACAGGCCACTCAGAAACTGCCCATCGCAGAGAGTATTGTTCCGAGAAAGGACAGACAGGCGGAACCAGCCAACACGAGAAGGACGATAGCAGAGGCAGTGAACTCCTCTGAGTCAGTTCGAAGCAATTCGTAGCCGGCAGTGGCAAGCATTCCAGCTCCACCGATCGCCATGAGCAGTATCGGGATACTACGATCGCCAGCGATGAGCGAACCTACCGCTGGCCCCCCTATTGAAGCTCCAATTACGACGAATGAGCCAGTGTAGATGTACAGATCTTCCATAGGTGGTATAATGACACGTGACTAATTGTAGTTTGGATACGATGTCCGTCTTGTTACCTTTACAGTTCTCATCGACCGGCTGTTTTAGATAAACATCTATCTGAAGAATAGGTCTCAACAAAGCCGGTGAAGCCGTTACGGCTCGTCACGAATGGGAGCTGAGCAGTTCACCGGCACGCTCGGGATCCGGAACGAATGCGATCGATGACCTCGGTTCCTGGGCGGAGTCGCCGTCCTTAGAGTTGTAAGTCCGATCAAAAAACACCGTTCCAGCGTCCAGCCAGAGCGGACTTCCGAACAGCCCACGCTCGACCGAGACATCCCGGACACCGTCGTATGACGCCGACCACTGTGGTCGTCCGAGGTATCGGTCGTACGCCACCACTTTGGACTCGTAAAATTCGTATTCGACGCCACCGAGCGCCAGCAGCAAATGTACCGCGCTTATTGTCGAGAGGCTTCCAACGAGACCGAAGAAAATCGCAGCCAAGCTCGCGGACACGACGATAGCACCGTTCAACAGGGCAAAAACGGCGACAATCATCAACCCCGCTATACCCACCCGTATCGTGAGCTGTCTCCAGTGGCCGAAGCGGTTATCGACGACACCACCAGTCGTCATCGCGTTCACCACTCCTGCGGCGAGGATAGAGGAGCGAACAGGCGCCATCGTTTCGCGTGGTTCTCCATCCGGGATCGACGGCTGAGACGGAGTGGATACGTTCTCTTCCGGTTCGGAGTCTGACCACCCTTGAGATATCGCTTCATCGTTACGCTCGGACGTCGAGTCCGGCTGCCAGCCGTCGGGTCGAGCGCGCGCTGCGTACCAACCGTACGCGAGCCGAGACACGATTAGCACGAACGCGGAAACCATCATTTCAGCTCGTGTGATCTCCAAGCCCTCGCCGGAAAGGGTCGTAAGCGTCCACCGGGAGACAAGCCATAACATTCCACCGTAGACAGCGAATATCAGTACTCGCTTCCGGGGGACGACCGCCGAGGCAGAGGTGATCTCGTGGCCCTCTGAGGCCACATATGCCCGCAGCACCAGCCACGATTTCGTCGCTGCCGCGACGAGACCCCCACCTAATAAGAGCAGTGTAGCCGGCGAGCGCCACAGCTCTCTGGGGATGTCGACGGCGGCGACGTACGCCGTTGTGCTCGCTGAAAAAACAAGTATGAAGACGGCTCCCCAGACCACCGGAATGTTTCGGGGGTAAATTCCCGGGAGGCGATCGGTAACGGTGATGGATCCGCGCTTGTGGGCTAGAAGCCGGAACGGACGTTGAAAAAGAGTCGACTGAAGATCCGTTTTGGGCTGCGAGAGCAGCTGTTGTACCGTTGTCCGGAGGGTCAGAAAGAGAAGATCAATCCAGTACAAAACGGCGACAGCTAGCAGCGAAAGGTGTCCGTACAGTAGGATGAGTACTGCGGCGACAGTCTCGACACAAACTGACCCGAAGAGAATTCTGCGATCCCCGATCAGGCGCATAGATGGCATGACCCGGAACGTTCGAAGTCGTGTACAGAGCCGCGTTGGCGGGTGACGTGTGAGTCGGGCGCAACGCGTGATATCGGTCGAACGAGCAAGTGAGTGGCGGTATCGGTACTCGAATGCCCACCGACAGACGTGTCGTTGGTGGGGGATATCTCTACACCAGCGATAGGGGCACGAAACGGTAGAGCGGTACTGGACAGCAAGCCGAAGGTGAAGGGCGCTACCGGTAACGTAGACGCGTCTCGCACGGACAATCATAACTCGACGATTTAACATAAGTGTGGGGGGCGTGTCTCGTGGCCCGAAACATCGAATTGTCCAACGGGACGACGACCCTGCGAATCTCCCCTACGCGTGAAGTCAACCTCATAGTGGGTGAACCCCACGACTTTAGCCGTGAGAAAAGGTCAGCGTAGCATCCAATCACTTCTCTTTCCGACTGATAAACTGTAGAATAAACACACTAACGACAATCACAACAGCGATAGTTATCCATGCCGGCAAGTCGGTGAGAGTACTTATTGATACAAGAAGAATCACTGTAGCTACCCCAAGCAAAATCATCACCTCACTTTCGTGCGAGATCATGCCAGTTGATTAGCGATTGTCTGGGAAGTGTAATGCTTCTACCGGGTGTGATTCCAATTCAGAAACACGCCAGTATCAATATATAATCGCATACTGATGGTCTGGTATGTCGCAATCAGCGAATGTATTCCGCAGTCCGGTCGCCCGTTGGGGGATGCCCGCTATGACGGCCGCTATTATTGTAGCTATCGCGTTCCTCGTTATTGAAGATCAGACACTTAGATTAGCGATGGTGGGGGTTGCCGTCGCTGACTTCCTTGTCACGCCACAGATACTGAAACGCGCTGCTCAGAGCGCATAGCTGGTTCCAAACAGAAAGATGGTCACTTGGTTATAAGAGTTAACATAAAAAGAGTGTTTCTGGCCTAGAAGCAAGAAATAATGTTAAACAAGTAGCCGGGCCAAAGTGATGATAGGTGTTGTATCGGGTGGTGGTCCAACCAATTACCATGCGTACTCGCACGGAGAAACGGGCGCGGTAACAATGCCAAATAGAGATGTGAGCAACCGATGAGTGATGGTCGTCACACGGCGATTCCGTTACGTGAGTTTCCAGACCCTGCGCTCGCATACACCGTCGACGGTGACGATGCTCGCGTGACCGCCGCGAATGACGCGTTCGAGCGGCAGTTCGAACAGGAGCTGGTGGGCGGACGTGTGTCGACGATATTCGACCGGTTCAACAGCTGCGATACGACCGGTGACCGGGAGCCAGTCTCGCATCTCGTCCGCGGCGATCGGATCGGCATCCGGCTGGACGGATACGGCAGCCGAGGCCCGTTCTTCGCTCGCGTAATCCCGTCGGATGACGACACCGGGTACCTGATGTTTTCAGACCTCCGCGAGTGTCCCGACGAAGGCTATTCACCGGGTGTCGATCAAGTGAGCAGCGTTATCAGCCACGACCTTCGGAACCCGCTCGACGTCGCGAAGGCCCACCTCCGGGCAGCAGAGGAGACCGGCGATCCCGAACACTTCGAGTCGGTCGCAGACGCACACGATCGGATGGAACAGATTATCCGTGATGTCCTAACGCTGACGCGCGACGAGGCTGTCGTTCAACCCACGGAGGAGGTCGCAATCGAGACCGCTGCGAGAGACGCGTGGGAGTCGATCGATACCGAACAGGTCGAACTGACGGTTTCGGAGTCGCTGCCGACGGTTACCGCGGACTCCGATCGGCTCCAACGGTTGTTTGAAAACGTGTTCCGAAATAGCGTTGAACACGGTGTCTCAACCGATGAAACGGGTAGTGAACAAACCACAGAGTCACCAGCAAACAGCCATCCGGGCGCCCGAGGCGAGCAGACAGGCGAGAGCGCGACTGTAGTTGTTCACCCACTGGAAGGGGGGTTTTATGTCGCAGACGACGGCCCGGGAATCCCGCCCGCGAAGCGTGACGTCGTCTTCACTCCCGGATATTCAACGCGGAGTGGTGGGACCGGCCTTGGCCTAGCGATCGTCGACCGAATCGTCGAAGCACACGGCTGGAATCTGACGCTCACAGCAGCGGATGACGGCGGTGCGCGGTTTGAAATTACCTTTTAATTGGCGGGGGAGGCACCAGAGGCCTCCTTGACTGGTGTAGTTGGGAGACGAGTCGGGTCAACGATCAGCCCGGGTCACGGCTCTTGCCGGAGATCAGTACCCTTCGCGCTCAATACCGGTGAACTGATCTAACAACTCGTCTGCGTCGGGAAGTAGCCGACAGATGCGGTCCCGCAAACTGTCGGCCTGCTCGTCAAGCGACGAAAACTGATCGTGGTCCTCGAGACGGTCCTGTGGCAACTCAGCTGCGATAACCGCTCGCTTCGATTCGACTCCGAAGTACTGACCGAGGAGTTCGTATGCGAGGACCTGACACTGCTGGTCGACGGCGGCTCTGATATCTTCACGGTCGACTGGTTTACAGAGGTAGTCGTCGAACGGAAGTTCGAGAAGTTCTAATCCCGGGTCGATGGCGGTCACCATGATAACCCGAGTGTGAATGTCGTGCTCTCGTAGCTCACGGAGGATGTCGTCACCAGATCGATCCGGCATGTGCCGGTCAAGGAGAATTACATCCGGCGGGTCAGACTCGTCGACCGCAGACAACGCCTCGGGACCGCTGTAAGTGACTGTGACATCAGCCACTGCGTCCAGCCGGAGGGCGTACGCGTCGGCGACCTCCTTCTCATCGTCAACGAGCAGCACCCGCGGCCTATCAACATACATGTCGGCCGTCACGTGGTGTTAGTACTCACTACAGCATTTAATAACCCGGCTTCTAAGACAGTTTCTAGTGGGTGTACACGCCGGGCGACGGTCTGCTTGGTTTCTCCCCATCCCGAAGAGATGACCTTCCACTGGCTACGTGTCACCGACCGGGGGGCGGGGCGGAGGCGAGGTGGGATCCCCTCATCGCCCGTGAGAGCACTCAGGCGCGGATTGTGATATCACCGTCGTCCGTTCTCGCGGTCAGTCGGCTGGCACCTCGTTCGACGGTAGCGTGTAGCTGTGTCTCTGTTCGTCGGTGAACGCGGAACTGTGGGGCTTGCTTCGGCACAGAGAACTCACCAGTGCTAGTGTGAGCAGAGAGGGTCGCGCTGAGCTCCTCACTGAGCCGGAGCAACAGATCGCCGGCAGACGACTCAACGAGAGCGTCGTCGGCCACAGCGGGGACATCGGCGGTGATATCTCCGGTCTGTGTCTCCAACGCTGCCACGCACATTGGGTCACGTACCTGAATCGTTCCCTCCAAAGTCGTTGCGGAGAGGCCGCCTTCGGTCCCATCGACAGTGATGTCTCCTTTCGTTGACCGAGCGGCGACCTCACCCCGCGCGCGATTGACGGACACGTCACCCTCGGGAGCCTCCAGTGTCGCCCCGTCGGTGACTCTGACGCTCGTCACGTCCCCATGATTGGTGTGAAGCCGATGAACCGCGACGCTGGGTGGCACTCGGAGCTCTAGGGCGACGCGGCCACCGCCTAGACCGAGTAACTGCGGTTCGTCAGTTGTGATCTCCAACCGATCCTCGACGATCTGTACACTGGTGTCGAGCTCGTTGAGGGAGACGCCGCCGGTGGCGTGTTTCTGCGAAACGATTTTGATATCGTCACGAGGCTCACCGATGAAGGCGATATCGCCCGTAGCCTCAGTCACGCTGAGGGCCGCGACTCTGGACGGATCGACCGTCCGAGTATCACGGGTCTGTTCTCGTTCCATTTGGCGGACGGATCCGCACCCGGGAAGAACGCTGCCCACACCGACACCAACCGCACCCAGCAGTCCTCGGCGTGTCGAAACGATGTCCGCGAGTCTACGTTCGGTCATGGTGGTAACCGATCGGAGCAGGGAGGGGATCACGGCGCAGGGGAGCGGTTGCCGATCCAACGCACAGCGGGTTCTCTTCGGCACGGGAACGCGGGGACCAGTCGGAAGGCCACATACAACAGCTGACATTCATCACTACAATCAAATATAGAATCGTATGCGTTTCTGGGCCTGAAACGGTCCCGAAATGTTATGCAAGATCTGTCGGTTTAAGATGGCTTTCCGAGCATCTACGGCCATCATGCGAAATATCAACGTCGCCAAGCGTTGGCGCTGGCGACTCGTTTTGTGCGGTAGCAGGTTGAACAAACGGAACAAAGGCACTTGTCGTAATCACCACCGCTAAGAACACGGCACTAGTCGCTTGCTGTTAGGGGTCTATTTTGAGAATACCTAATTACTATACAAACCAACATTTTTCTTCTTAAACGACACTCATAACGAGTATGACAGGAACCACCGGTTGTGATCTGCGACTAAGAGAAGTGAGTCTAGTGTAGCAGGTTTCAGCTGTCGTGAGTGATGTACTCAGCCTCCCAGTCGGCTCTCGCCTGGATTTCTCTTTCGCCGCGGCGGGTGAGTGAATACTCATTGGTGCGCTTGTCCCGCTGGCTTTTCTCAACAAGCCCTTTCTCAACAAGGGTGTCAAGATTGGGGTAGAGCCGGCCGTGGTGGATCTCTTCTTCGTAGTAGTCCCCGAGCTCATCTTGAATTGCCAGCCCATGTGGGTCATCAAGCCCGGCGGTTATGTACAACAAGTCACGCTGAAAGCCCGTAAGATCATACATACCTTGATATCTGTGTTCTACATTTAAAAAATTATTATTCCATATAAATCTATCAGTCAAACTATAGCTGCTGGGCCGTTTCCTTGCCGATTGACTTCCTCCCACGGCTTCAGCCCTGTCTCTTACCCACAAGTTCACCGAGTCCCAAACAAACGTTTCATAGTGTTTAATTCGAATCTTTACCGGTGAGATACGGCCAGATGTTCGGTTCGGTGATCGCGCTTAGTCCTCGCAGAATGTAATCTTTCAGCGTCGAGAGATCTGGCATAAGGCGGTACTTGAACCACTCCTGTAGTTGGTCCCAGCACCCTTCGACAGCGTTCAACTCGGGGAGTTTCGATGGGAAGTACCACACTTCGAGATCGTCCCCACGCACGCACGAGACCGAACTGTCTCCGACAGTTTCGGTCTCGCGTTCTCCGCTCACGTGTTCCCAGAGATCCCTCGCGTAGAAGTAGCCCGCTCGATCCAGAAACACCACTAACTCCTCGCCAAACTTGTGTTTCAATGCCTCTAACAGCCGAATCCCGTGGAATCTGGTCAAGTTCTCTTCTGTCCAGCAGTAGAAGCTGTCACCGTCGTCGGTGACAGCGCCAAGCACTGTCACCGACTCCCAAGACGTTGCTGTCTCTATCGTCGGATTTGACCCGATCGGGTACCAGCCACGCCGCTGAACGGTTCCGACGTGCTTGGTGAATTGATCGACGACAACGACGGTTTTCTCGCTCAGTTCGGCTCGTTTTTTTTGACTGTCTGCTGAAACTCAGCCTTCTCTTCGGGGTCAGCTTCGTGGTGTTGAGGCCGTGCTGTCCGCAAGGACAGCCCGGCCTCTCTCAGCAATTCGTAGGCGTAGTTTTCGTGGTATTCGACGCCGTACTCCTCTTTGACGTGGTGAAGGAGGAGCTTCGCCGACCACGCTTGCTGATCGTAGCCGAGTTCGGTTGGCGGCTGTTGTAGCTGTTCGAACAGCTGCTCGCGGTCTTGTCCCTTGATTTTTCCTGGGTGTCCTGGTCGAGGAGCGTCGTAGGGGGCTTGCTCGATCGGTTCTTCTTCGAACCGATCGAGCCAGTTGCGGATCGTTTTCTCGACGACGTCATGGCGTTCAGCCAATGTATCCAAGTGATCGCCCTGTTTGCGCCCTATCGCCGCGAGAACACGTTCCCGCGGCTTTCCCTCGTCAATCTCCTCTTTAACTTCGTAGAGTTCCTCAAGCGCAACCTCGTCAAGCCGACCCATTACCGGCTCTACTACGTCTATCGGTAAATGTCTTCCTTAAACACTATCAGACGCTGTCGAACCATATCTATTCTCGAGAGATCGAGGTGGGGAGTAATTCGGACGGTGATATCGGCAGTGGGGGGTTGTTGAATGTGGTAAACAAGATCAGCAAAATCGCCCCATAGAAGTGTTAAATCTGTAGATATCGAGGCTTCGGTCGGATTCATTGACCGCAACAACGACTCGATTTGTGGGTAAGAGACAGGGCTGAAGCCGTGGGATTCCTCCGGTGGGGATGTTGGCTATGCCGAACCCACGGAGGCAAGTTTCCCGTCGTCGGGGCTCCGGTTTGTGCGCTCCTCGTTGGGACTTGCCCTCTCGGGAGAGTGTGATACCTCCGACCAGTTGTGGTCGTCTCACCTGAGACGCACGGGCCGAGCTATCGACCCAGCTTCAATTTCGTCAGCCTGTTGTTTGAGGAAGGTGCGAGACGCGCACAGGTCTGCGTGGGCTTCGTGACTACACGGACACCGGAATACGTCACCGCTCCGGTCGGTGTCGTCCTGTTCACCATACGCCGGGCAGGTCCGGATTGTATCGGCTTCTGACCGCATCTCGGCGGTGATACCGTATTCCCCAGCTGTGTGTGACAGGCGCTTGGGCGCGGAATCTAAACGGTGGTCAATCGTGTATTGCCGCGAAACGGTTCATCGTCCTCACGGACGTATACGATGAATTCCTTGGCTCACTGACCGACGAGATGGATTCGCTCGTTGTGGGAGATCCCACAAACGAGGAGACCGATATCGGGCCACAGGCCCGAGAAGATCTTATGGAAACTCTTCATGAACAGGTCACCGCAAGCGTCGAGGCTGGAGCGACGCTCGTGACTGGCGGTGAGCCTCTCGACAGAGAAGGGGCCTTCTACCCGCCGACCATCTTGACTGATCCCCCGGAAGGGTGTCCCGTCGACACGGAGGAGACATTCGGCCCAGTAGCTACGGTTTACGAGGTTGACGACGAGGAGTCGGCGATCACCAAGGCTAATGACACACCGTTTGGACTCGGAGCCAGCGTTTGGACGCAGGACCGCGACCGCGGTGAACGTGTGGCAAGCCGTATCGACGCGGGCTGCGTGTACGTGAATCAGTTGGTGAAGTCCGACCCACGGGTTCCGTTTGGCGGTGTCAAGGACTCAGGCTATGGCCGGGAACTCTCCGAGGCTGGGATCAAGGAGTTTGTCAATCGCAAAACCGTTTGGATCGAATAACATCGGACAAGTTGGGTAGCGGCTTTTAGGGGTGCCTTCGTCAGGTGGACAGCATGCCGAACTCAATAGCGCCCACATTACCGAGCCATTTCCCTAACTGCCGAGGGCTTGAGCCGTCGCGTTCTCTGTACCAACGGAGGTGTTCGTGGGTGTCCGTATTTCGAGCGATTCGTCGTCGTACACTCTCATGGTCTCAATTACAGTACCGTTCTCGGCAACTCGTTGGACGATAACCGTCGGCGTCTCCGTAGGCGTCACTGGGTCTGTTTCGGTAGGATTCTCGACCGGTGTCTCGCCAGCGAGGAACTGCGAGATCGCGTCAGTCTCTTCGAACGAATCGACGTTCCCGGACCGTGCGTCTACAAACGCGACGTACGCGATCCCGCTGTTATCTTCGGGGACGACGCGCACTTGCCAATACTCTCGATCGTCGATGACTGTGAGAATGGGTTCGGCTGGCGAAAAGCGGTCCCAGTCTGTCTGTGGCGCTGATTGCCGCACGAGATCTGCTGCTCGCTGTGGGCCGAACAGCGAGTCAGTTGGGATGTAGCGTTCGAAGGTTCCGGTTTGGCCGTCGATTGTCCACAACTCTTGGAGACCCTGTGCGTCGCCGTACGGTTCGACAGCAACAACGTACTGCGGCCCCGACTCAGAGAGAATGAAGAACGGCTGGTCGTTTCCGTCTCCGGGAAGCGGCGCGATCTCGATTTCATCTTCGTGGCTCGTATAGGTGTTGAGGATTCCATTTCGGTACTTCGTTGCCGCGACCGATTGAAGCGCCAGTTTCTCTGGATACAGTTGCTGAGTGTCAAGGATTGGGCTAGCCGCAGCCTCAGAGGGAGAGAGCATGTCGATCGAACCGCTTGGATCAATGACGGCGACGCCTCCCCACTGTGGTGTCGAGTGTGGTAACGGCGTCAAGTGGAATGTGGGCTCAGTGTATGGGACGGTGATGTATTGAGTCTCATTGTGGATGACCATCTTCGGATCACCGTAGTCCACGAGATACGCCTGCGATTTGAGGAGCTTCCAGCGGTAGTTCCGATAAAAGATCGTTCCGACGCCAGTTTCGAGCTCGCCGTCTACGGACCGTACATTCGCCTGCTGAGTTGTCATATCGACAAGGACAGTTCCGGCTTGACGCTTTGTGATCGTGTTAAATAGGCCATCCGGAGCGAGCGGAGCAGCCCAGTAGGGAGTCCCATTCACCACGCTGATATCGGTCTCCCCGACGCGGTACTGCGGCCGGTTGAGTGTGTTCGATGCGTACCGTTCGGCGACCGCTCGCGTGACAATTCGGGGATTGTCGGCGTCAACATCGTCGAGTTGCTCAACAGTAGCCGTCTGGCTCATTGTTTGGTCGCTTAATGTGACGCCAGCGACTGCGTTAGCGACGGGCATCAGCGCGAACGCAGCGATCACGACGACGACTACACCGACACGAAGTGGGGTAATCGTGTGGTCGCTGCTGGAGAGCGTGTTGATGACGGTCTCAACGCGGTCGCCCGCACGTACGGTAACCCACGCCGCGATACTACCAGCAATGATGCCAAGCAACAGTAGCGGCGTCGTATACACCGTGTAGATGAGGCCATGGAGCCACGGCCGGAAGAACCAGCCGACGGCAACAGCAAGAATCCCAACAATGCCAAGCGGAATCCACGGTGGCGCCGACTGGTCTTGATCCGAGTCATCTGGTGGCCAGTCGGTCAGATCGGTATCGGAGGGTTGCTCGTCGGAATCATCGGATGGAGGGCGTTCTGACATTCGTATGGGGCGTGAAATTATGATCTTGAACCTTGTATGTATGAGTTGCGAACCAACCCGCAAATTAGGTAGTAACTTCGCCGAATTACGAATTGACACAAATTCTACCAATAAGTAAGATCTTATCCTCGCTTGGGAGGGAGGCGATCCACTCAAAATCGGCTCGTGAGATGATCCTTTGATCGTGTACCGCACTTGCCAACCACTGGGACCCCAGCGAAGTGTTCGGAAGGTCTCCCGAAGTCACCAATCACGCACTACTATGTTCCACGCAATGTCCGCCACTTCGCGGCGACGAACCCTGCCACGATGAACCCGAACCCGGCGACGGTCGCCGGCGTCACTTCCTGACCAAGCACGAGCCAGCCGGCCAGCGCTGCGAACACGGGGATGACGTACTCAATGAAGCTCATCTCGATGGGTCCGAGGTCGTCGAGTAACGTGAAATAAAGCAAGAAGCCGCCGACGCCAGCAACGGCAGAAAGGTACGCAAGTGCGGCGAGTGCGGACGGGGTCCACGTGGCGGCCGCGAACGATTGACCAGGGACTGCGATCACAGCGGCGTGGAGCACGACGGCGCCAATAGCCATCATCCACGCCTGCGTCGAGAGGAACGGCATCGACGGCGACCTGCTGTGCGTGACGACCGCGGCGACGGCGAACGCAAGTGCGGACGCAAGCACGAGCGACACTCCGAAGACGCTGTCCGCGAGATTCGCGGGGTCGGGATCAGCGATGACGACGACGCCAACGAATCCAAGCACGACGCCGAGTGCGGTGGCAGCGGTAAACTCTTCCTCAGTAGAGACGAGCCGCGTGAGCGCAGGTGTCACCACGGGGACGAGACCCAACAGAACGGCCGCGACACCGCCCGTGACGTACCGCTGGCCCGCGAAGAGGAATGCGTGGTGCGCACCGATTGTGAGCGCGCCACCGACGAGCACGTAGACGTAGTCGTCCCGAGTATGGGGACGGATATCCGCATCGGAGGCAACCACAGCGACAAACAACAGTGCGGCAGCGATGTCGAAACGCACGGCCGCAAACGGCACCGCAGGGAGATCAGCCAGGCCGACGTCCGTCGCCATGAACGCGGTGCCCCAGACGGCACACAGAAGCAAGAATCGGCCGGCCGTCCCGTAGCGACTCATTCACGAGGAGGTCGCCGCCAACAGCGAAATATCCGTCGGACCGCGCCAACTCTCGAGTGACCCGATGCGCCTAGCGACGGCGTCGACTGCGAAGTAGATGTAGACAAACAGACCTCAACGCTGGGTTAGCGCCCATCAGGGCTTCTGGGGTGATATAAATACCACCAGTCTAGGTGATCAGCAAGCCCGTTCAGATGACCCCGCCGATAACGAGCAGTCCAATGATGAGCAGCAGCGCCGCGACCACGCTGCCGCCCGCCAGTAACGGGTTCTCCATCGCCTTCTCGTGAAGTGGCATCTCGGCGTATTCCTCGCGGAACGTCTCGAGATTCTGTTCGCCGTAGAAGTACTTCGGCTTCAACGCGAACCGTTCGGTCACCGCACAGCCCGTACAGACCGGCTCACCTTCCACCCGTTCGGTCTTGATGTGGCTGCGGCAGGCGATCGCCCCGCAGTTCGAACAGTAGGTGTAGGTCTCGTCGATACCGCTCGTCTCGCAGTGGACGCACCGATGAATCCCGTCCTCCAAGGTGACCCGTGAAGGGCCAGCAGCATAGTATTCGTACGGATACGAATACTCTTGCAGCTCGGTCGTCTGCCGAACCTCAGGGAGATACACCGGCTCGATCGATTGCACAGAGATATCCGAGAGATTCGGCTTACACGTCTTGTTGTAGGTGACGTTGTTGTCGCCGGTGTAGGTCACCGTCGTCGTGTGATAGTCCTGAAGCCGGTCAACAGCCCACTCCTTGTACTCTGTTTGGGTCTGCCCAAATCGGCGCTCCTCGACGTCGTCGAATACCTCGGTTAACTGTCCAATATCGAGGGGGACCGCCGCGTGGAAGTTCTCGATGACTAGCGTCGCGACGTCGTCGTCGGCCACCTTCGGATGTCCACGGTCAGCGTGGACGACGAACTGTGTGCGATCGTTGATCCGGTGGATGACGCCTACCGATGTCTCGAAGACAGCGTTCGTGTCCGCGGTGACCGCAACCACCGGGCGGAACGTCACCGTCGAATGTGGCTCCGGAAGGTCGGCGGCCTCGATGTTCTCGATGTCACGGAACCTCTCCTTGACGGGGGCGTCGACATCTGTTGTCGGATCGTGGGGACGTAGCGTCTCGTCACAGAGAATCTCAATGCGACCGTTATAGAGATCAAGCCCGATCTCGTCGGCGATCTCCCGGAGAGCCTCGCCGTCGAGCAACTCGATTGGGTGGGGGTCGTCGTTCTGTTGGAGTCGGTTTGTGTACTCCTGAGCAGGGTCCGTGAACCGGCCAGTCGTGACGACCATTCCGCGTTTGGGGCCGTCAAAGTCGAACGTCGCGATCGCCGAGTGGAGCTTCTGGACGACTGGCCGCCCGACCGTCCCCGTGTGCTTACACTCGACGACGATTGCTCTCCGTGTTCCGTCGATGACTTCCTCCATCAGGACATCTCGGCCCTCGTCAGCTGTCTTCTCAGCTTGGCGGACGTTCTCGTAGCCGAGGTTGCGGAAGACATCTTCTATCAGGTCCTCGAACTCGAACCCCGAGAGGTCGTCCAGTATCGCCATCCGACTGTGATTAGACAGTATCTTGTTATAACGCCTCTGTACGCGCACAGTCAACAGAATCTCACCGTGACCCAAGCCGCACTCGCCTACGGCGAGGCCAGCCACCAGCTCGCGGTATGAACAGGGACGGCGGTGCCGGCGAGTTCGATCCGATCTGTCTCCCGGCGCTTCAGTGTATTCGTGACTGCTGGCTCGAACCCGAATCGCTCGTCGGCGACGACTACGAGATTATCACGTTGTGAACTACCCTACCCTACTCGCTCACGGCTGACGCCGTTCGCTCCTTGAGGGTAGGGCTTCCTGCTTCCACGACGCGCTTTACAGATACCGAGGTATCCACAGGAAGCGCAGTCTCCACAGGCGTTGATTCGGAGTGTCCCACTCCTACGTCTTCGAGGCCGCGAGAAAGAATGTTCCACGCCGCGTTTGCGTCTCTGTCCGCCTCAAACCCGCAGGCGGGACACGAGTGTTCACGGACCCACAACGGCTTGTCGGTCAAAACGCCGCACGACGCGCACTTCTTGGTCGTCCCTCTCGGATTGACCGCGACGAAGTGCGTCGCCTCTCGCTCACACTTGTATTCGAGCAACGAGAGGAACGTTCGCCACGCGGCAGACGCAGTATTACGGCTGTTCGACGGAGTTTCCATCATCCCCTTCACATTCAGGTCTTCGACCGCCACAAGGTCGTATTCCCGGGCATAGTACGCCGAGAGCTTGTGCAAGAAGTCACGGCGCTTCCGTCGGAGATCGGCGTGATACTCCGCGACTTGACGCCGTTGCTTCTCGTAGTTGTTCGACCCGTGCTGTTTGCGCGAGAGCTTCCGTTGCTCGCGTTCCAAGCGGTCGCGCTCGTCTGAGAGGTCGAGTGGCCCGACCGCCGTCCCGTCCGTGTCGTGGACGTACTTGAGTATGCCCACGTCGATACCGACGCACGTCTCGGGGTTCTCAGGCGGTTCGGGTGGTTCGCGATCCATTTCGACGCCGAACGTGGCGAACCACTCGCCCGTCGGTTCCTTCTTGACCGTGACCTGTTTGAGCGTCGCGTCGTCGGGAATGGCGCGGTGAAGCCGAATCGGTATGTCCCCGAGTTTCGAGAGTGACAGCACAGTTTGACCGCCCTTCTTGTCGAGCTTGAAGCCAGACTGACTGTACGTGAAACTGCGGAACGCCCGTGGCGGCTTCCACTTGAGTTGACCGACACCGTAGCCGTTCTCTTTGAGTTTAGAGAGGCTTTTGAGGTTGTCGAACAGTCGTTCCACAACGGTTTGGAGAACCTTCGAGTACGCGTCGGTGAGGCTGTCCCACCACTTCTTGAGGTCGGGGAGTTCCGACCGTAGCGTGGTCATGGACGGCAGTTCACCGTGTTCGTCTTGGTACTCGTTGAGACGGTAGAGCGTGTGGTTGTACAGTTGCCTACAGATGTCTCGGTGGCGGTCCAACTCCTCACGGTGGGCGTCGGACGGCTTGAGACGGTACTTGTAGGCGTAGTACATTCTACTCGCGTTGGTCCTCTACGTACTGTTTCAGTACATCCAGCGATACCTGCCCCGTCGAGATGAGGCAGTACGAGTCGTTCCAGAACGAGTCGCCCCACAGTTTGGTCTTCAGTTCGTCCGCGTACTCGTTGCGGATACGGCGGGCGGTCGCGCCCTTGACCGTGTTGATGAACTTCACGAGGTCTGTGGTTGGTTTCGCTCGGAAGAGGATGTGTACGTGGTCGTCCTCGCCGTCGAGGTTCGTCAGTTCGACACCGTAGTTGTCCGTGAACCCGCTGATGACCTCGTGAATGAATTGGGTTCGCTCCTCGGTGAGCACTCCACGCCGATACTTCGTGGTGAGTATCAGGTGGTAGTGTAGGGAATACGTTGAGTGCGCTCCCGAGTCGAGGTCGTACTTCATTAGGTTCGGTCAATATTGTACTACCCTACTGTGAAAAAGTTGTGATTGCGTGGATCTGTGGGTCTGTCACCGAATCGTGTATGAGAACTGTGCGGCGCTGTATCCCCTCCCTGCTCGCACCTCCCATTAGGTCGGCGCTCGCTGAGGAAGGGGGCTTAGCGCCTACTTTCAGCTAAACGGTTCGGCGCGCTCACCCGACACAACGCTGACTCGGAGACGGCGTCAACTCCGCGAACAGCACCCCTATTTTTGCGTACGTCACGTCCTCAATGACCGCCGGTTCTCCTGACTCGCCTCCCCCCTTGGCGGTCGGAACGGACTTATCCGGACATCAGGCTATCTCAGGGTATGATCGAACTCGCGCGGGCAGCGTACGATGACATCGTGTATCGGGCGTACAAAGGCGGCGAGGCAGAGATCTGTGGCGTGCTCGCTGGCGAACACGGCACTGACGGTGACAAGAGCGTCGTCACAGAGACGTACGCCGCTGAGAACGTCGCGGAAACACCAGAGATCCGCTACCTGATCGACCCCGAAGAGCAGCTTGAGCTGATTGAGACCGTTGAGGAGGCGGGTCTTGACGTGGTCGGGTTCTACCACTCGCACCCGACCGGACCGACGCACCCGAGCGAGACGGACGCCGCACAGGCCACGTGGCCGGACCACTCGTATGTCATTTGCGCACTTGACGGCTACCCCTTCGTCGGCTCGTGGCGGTGGCGCGACAACGAGGAGGCGTTCGAACAGGAGACCGTGTCGATCCGAAGCGAGCGCTGAACGAACCCCGCAGACGGCGAGTATTCTCACAGCACTCGGCACGCGGTCGCTCAACGGGAAACGGCGAGACCGGCGCTACGAACCATCCGCGTCTCAGAAACTCCCCGGTTCGCGTCGCCCCAAACCGGGTCGGAGGGAAACCTCTTACTCGATCGCTTCGATCTCCGGTTCGGCGTCGCCACCAGCGTCGATCGCGCAGGATGCCGTGTACTCCACGTCGTGGACGGACTCGATGGCCGAGTCATCGCCGCAGACCGGGCAGTCGTCCTGCTTGGGGATCTCGACCTTGTCGAACTCCATGTCGAGGGCGTCGAAGAACAGCATCGACCCGTCGAGGGCCTCGCCTTTGCCGATAAGGTGTGTCAACTACCCCACCCTACTTCGCTCACTCTGAGGGGTTCGCTCGTGGAGAGTGGGGCTTGTCCATGAACTCGGCCTCGAACCCATCCAGGTAGGCGGTGAATCCGCCACTCGGCGTCACTGTTCCAGACTTTAGGGCATGCTGACTATTGCCCGTCTAGCGAGACGACTGTTGGCCCCGACGGACATACCGCATCCAGGTGTTCTTCGCCGCGTTGTAGTCCGCGTTCGCTTCCGACTCGCACTTCACGCACCGGAAATCGGTGCGGGTCGCGCGATTCTCCTCAGCTGTGAAGCCACACTCGGAGCACCGCTGTGACGTGTACGCTGACCTGACTTGCTTCACTGAGATACCTTTCGCTTCGGATTTATACGCCACTTTCTCGTACAGCGCTCGGAACGCCCGCTTGTGACCCCACACGCACCTGTGCGATCGCGGATGTGGGTTAGGTTCTCGAAGGCTATCACGTCGGACTCATATCGGAGGGCTTCGTCCACGATAGCGTTCGACGCTCGGTGAAGTACGTCACGCACGTAGCGAAGTTCCCGGCCACTCGACTGTTCGAGCGCCCGATGGGCGCTTCGCGTCCAGGTCTGTTGGAGTCCGGCGCGTACTTTCTCGAACTCGCGGAAGTCGTGAGTCAACTCCCGCCCGCTGAAGAAGAAGGCGGTGCTGGTGACAGCGAGGTTTTGGATACCGAGGTCAACCCCGAGGACCGTCCCGTCCTCGGCGGTGTTCCGCTCCGTACTGTTCTTCTCCCGACGGAAACCGATAGTGAACTACCCCACCCTACCGCTCGGGCTGACGCCCTCGCGCTTGAGGGTGGAGCTTCCTGTTTTCACGACGCGCTTTGCATCCACAACCGAGGACACAGGGAGCGCAGTCTCCACAGGCGTTAATTCGGAGCGTCCCGCTCCTAACCGCTTCTTCACACCGCGAGAAAGAATATTCAACGCCGCGTTCGCGTCTCTGTCAGCCTCGAACCCACACGCCGGGCAGGAGTGTTCGCGCACCCACAACGGTTTCTCGGTCGAAACGCCGCAGGACGCACACTCTTTCGTCGTTCCGCGCGGATTCACAGCAACAAAGTACGTTCCTTCGCGTTCGCACTTGTATTTGAGCATCCGCAGGAATGTTCCCCACGCCGCACCTGCCCGGTTCCGCGAGTTGCCCGGTAGTTCGACCAACCCCTTTGCGTCCAAGTCCTCGACCGCCACGAAGTCGTACTCCCGAGCGTAGTAGTTCGAGAGCTTGTGAAGGAAGTCGCGGCGCTTGTTCTTCAACTCGGCGTGGCGTTCTGCCACGACCCGACGCTGTTTCTCCCAATTGTCTGACCCGTGCTGTTTCCGCGAGAGGTCGTGCTGTGCGCGTTCCAAACGCTCGCGTTCATCGGAGAGGTCAAGGGATTCGACGGCGGTTCCGTCCGTGTCGTGGGCGTACTTGAGAATCCCCACGTCGATGCCGACGCAGTTCTCGGGATTCTCCGGCTTCTCCGGCGGGTCGTCGGGCGTCTCGATGCCGAGAATGGCGTACCACTTCCCGGTAGGTTCTTGCTTGACCGTGACGGTCTTAATGTCGGCGTCGTCGGGGAGGTCGCGGTGGAAGGTGAGCGGGATTTCTCCGAGTTTTGAGAGCCACAGTCGCGTCCGACCGCCCGTGTTCTTGAGCTTGAAGCCGGATTGACTGTAGGTGAAACTGCGGTACTCGCCCGGTGGCTTCCACTTGAGCGTCCCGACGCGGTAGCCGTTCTCTTTGCGCCCTCGTAGTGTCGAGAGGTTGTCGTACAGCCGTTGCACGACCTTCTGTAGTACCTTCGAGTGAACGCCTTTCAGGTCGCTCCACCACTTCTTGAGACTCGGCAGGAGCTTCTGCTCGGAGTATGCCGAGGTGTCGTCGTTCCGATTCAGGCGGTGGAGGAAGTGGTTGTAGACTTGTCTACAGGTATCGAGAGTCCACGCTAACTGTTCTTCGAGAGCGTCGGACGGTCGGAGTCGATACCTGTAGTTGTAGTTCACGAGCGTTCTTCGATGAGTTCGTCAAGTTGTCCGCGAACGAACGACGAGAGGTTAAGATGGTTCTCCTCGACCCACTCGGCTTGGTCTTCGCGGATGGTGATGTTCTTCCGCCTCATTACATACGCATTATGCGTGTTTGTGCGCATAGTTGTTTCGATTGCGTGGGCCTGTGGGCCGAGCGTCGAACGTGTTTGAGAACCGTGCGGCGCTGTATCCCCTCCCTACTCACTCGCTTCGCTCGTTCGTTGAGGAAGGGGCCTTAGCGCCTCAATTCAGGTAATTTTCGAGCATAATGTGAGGATTCTCCGGCTTCACATCTTTCGCATCGGCGATTCCTTCGATGATTTTCTCAACTACCGTCTTGTCCGTACCGTCACTTGTCTCTCACGTGTCAGAGACCCGTCTAATTCGCAGTTTTCAGTGACCGGCTGTTTCGGACAAAACGTATCTGAAGAATAGAACTTCAACAGAGCCTCACCGCCAGAACCGCGGCTACTCGTCCGGTTCGTCGACCAGCAGCGTGTTCAGTACCAGCGTGGAGATACCGCGCCGGAGGCGTTCGGTGACGGCCTGATCGGAGATGCCGAACGAGTCCGCGAGCTCCTGGGTGGAGATCTGCCGCGGGAGCGAGTAGTAGCCGGCCTCGACGGCGGCCGCGAGGGTCTCGCGCTGCGGAGGCGTCATCCCGTACCACGGACCGGCGTCCGGCTTCGTGGGGTTGTAGATGCGCTCGATCGAGACGCCGATGTCCTCGTCGAGGTAGAACTCTTGAAACGACGAGAGCCCCTCGTGGCTCGGGAACCTGAGTTCGAGCCCCCACGTGTCGGCGGTTCCGGTCGCACCCAGCAGGACCGCGTCCAAGTCGAGGATCCGGCGGAGCAGCGAGGCTTCCGAGGGGTCCCAGTTCAGCGCGTACAGCGTCTCGTCATCGTGGGTGTCGACGAGCTGGATGTCGTTGACCGAGGGGTGTTCACGGACGGAGCGCTCGAACGTCTCGCGGACTTCGTTCTGGATCCGAACGAACGGCGTGGGTTTCCCGCCCAGCGGCACCATCGTTTCCAGCGTGAGCTGCGTCGGCTCTTCGATCCGGAGGATCCGTCCCAATTCGAATTCGACAGATGGAATAGTCAACTCAACGATAACGCTCATCAGATACAGCACTGTTCTGTCGCAAACGCGTTAAAAACTCGGTAGAAACCTTCTACCGGAGCGCGATTCACCTTGGTGTACCATGTGTTTCGGTAGTATTATCCGTTTAGGAGACCTATCAATAATCGTAGAAACAGACGACTGCGGTCTCTGTTTGCGCGGCGGTGAGTTTCGCGACAGCATCGTATCGCAGTCGAGTGTACGTTTCATCATGACAACTGGCGACTCATCCGAAGACGACATATCGAGTACAGAGGAGTTCGAGGTCGCCCTCGGTCGGGTGCTCTGCGACGCCCTCGAGAACGGCGTCGATCCCCGCGGAACGTGGGAGTATCGGACCGAGGGCACGGGTTCCGACATGGAAGTCCTGGTGGTCGAACTGGCAGACTGACGCCCGCGGCCTCGCCGCTTGGTTCTGGTATAAGTACCTTGGTAAGCCAGTCCGAAGAGATTGGTAACCGGAGCGTAATCCCCTCGTGTGACAGACGATCCCGACCCCGCGACGAACGCCCTTGATCCTCCGACGAACGCCTCTGAGTCGGGAGACCCCGTGGCCCGTCGCCTCCTCGAAGGCGTCTCCACGCACGCAATCTTCATGTTGAACGCCGACGGGAACATCATCGCGTGGCCGGCGCCGGCGATGGCGCTCTACGGACACGACGCGACGGCAGTCCTTGACCGACACGTCCGGATGTTGTTCGCCGACGACGAGGGCGAGGCGGACTCCGACTCACTTCCCGGGGACTTCTTCGCGGAGCCGAGAGAGGAATCGGTCGAGTTCGAACACTGGCACCGGCGCGCGGACGGCTCCGTCTTCTGGGGCACCCTGACGCTGTCGCCGCTGCGGAACGGCGAGTTCCACGGGTACGCGGCGATCAGCCGGGACACGACGACTGCGAAGGAGTACGAGCGGATGTTAGAGCGGCAGAACGACCGCCTCAAGGAGTTCACCGATATTCTCGCGCACGACCTTCGGAACCCGCTGAACGTCATCGAGGGGAGCCTGACGCTGTACGAGGAGGCCGGTGACGAGGAACACCTCGAACGGATCGGCGAGACGACCGACCGGATGGCACGGCTCGTCGACGACCTGCTCCGCGTCGCGCGACAGGGAAACGTCGTCAGCGACCCGGAGCCGACCGACGTCGGCGAGGTCGTCGAGGCCGCCTGGCGGAGCCTCGGCGGGAACTCGGGAGCGGCGCTCACCTACGAGCCCGTTCCGTCGGTGAGCAGCGACCCCGACCGACTCCGCGAGCTGTTCGAGAACCTCTTCCAAAACGCGACGGACCACGGCGGCGACGACGCAGCGGTCCGGGTCGGGCCTCTCGACACGGGCCTCTTCGTCGAGGACGACGGCCCCGGGATCGCTGACGGCTGCGAGGAGGAGGTCTTCGACCACGGTTTCACCACGCGCGACGGCGGGCACGGCTACGGCCTCTCGGTCGTCCGGACGATCGTCAACGCGCACGGTTGGGACGTCGTCGCGACTGAGGCAGAGAGCGGCGGCGCGCGGTTCGAGATCACCGGGATCGACTTCCTCGGCTGACGGAGGAGCCGACGGACGCCAGCACGAGCCGCGGAACGAATGCGGCCTCCGCCCCTCGGCGGCAACGGGATCGAGGCCACCGACGTATTTTCCATTTCCACCCTCGATTGGTATAAACTGGCTCTGTTGAAATACTTCAGAGCTGATAGAAGCTACGTGCGAGATACAGACGATCTAAATCACGAGTCAGCCGATAGAACGCGCTTGCGTATGTAACAGCCAGCCCGATGGAGTCGAGACGGAAATAATTAATTTCAACCGATGCTTTGTCCGTGTATGAGTTCACCGCTCTCCCGTCGTCGAGTGCTCCACCTTTGTAGTGTGACGAGCATCGCGGCGTTCTCTGGCTGTCTCGCTGACCCGGGAGACAACGGTGGCTTACTAGAGATTCTTCGCACAGATACACCAGACGGAGCAACGGTGACGCCGTCGAGTGATGAACGACTTCGCTCCGTCGAGCCGATTCGAACAGCGCTCAGCCGTGCAGCGGAGCGTTCGGTTGCCGACCAGCGCCTCGACAGGTCGGAGTTTTCGGACGTCAGAGCGGCGCTCTCTCCGCTACCCTATTATGACCGTAGCGACCCGCAGACCGACGGAACTCTCCCCTCTGGAATATACCTTCGTCACAACGGCTCGACGTACGTCGCCTCACTGTGGCCCTACTGTACCGATTCGATTCTCGGAAGCGCAGAGAGTGAGCAAGGCGACTACGGCCGGGGTGGATGTTTAAATCCCGAGGAGCGTCCCGGCGACTCCTAACGGGGTCTTCATAACCATCGCTCCCCGAGTTCTGTAAGCTACGGACTCGCTGAGCAAAGTGGCTGAACCGCTACGGGGCAACCCTTATTGTATTAGAGCCGCGCTCTGTAGCTACCGATTCAACTGGTTCAGTAACAACCATTCTCTCGTGACCGACTCGCGCGCTGTATTCATTACGGCTCCAAGAATATATCATCAGTTGAGGATTTCACCTATGGAAACGCTGCTACCCGGGCAAACCACGTCTAACGACAAAATAATTACGCCGTCCGGGGATCTGCTGTTCTCACAACCGGCAGGCGGTCGGAACGTGTCTGCGGTGCGGTCGCTGTCTGGCGATAGCTGACGCTCACGGAGGGCCTCGGCCCGCCACTGAGGGCCGCCGGACCGGCGGCCCTCAGCTCCCTCGTCTATGCGGTTACACCCGGTGGATCGTACGCTTCTCCCCGATCAAGCATGTGGTAGATCGATACCAGCATCTTCCGAGCTGCTGCCACGATCGCTTTCTGTGAGTTCTTCCGGCTTGCTAACCGGTCGTAAAACCGACTGAGATACTCGTCGTTACTCGTATGAACTGCGGTGTTTGCTGCTTGGACGAGCAGCCATCGTACACGCCCTGATCCACGTTTCGAAATGCCCCCTTCGATCCGCGAGTCGCCTGACTCGCGGATCACCGGGTTCAATCCCACGTAACTGACAACCTCCTTGTCACCGTCAAACCGGTCGATCCCACCTAACTCCGCGTAGATTGTCAGCGCAGTGTAGTAACTCACACCGGGAATCGTCATGAGCAGCTGGGTCTCCTTCAGAGACCCAGCGCGCTCTTCGATCGTCTCATCGAGCTTCTGAATCTCTTCGGTGAGCGACTCGATCAGGTCGAGGTACGACTCAAGCAGCGTGTCGAACGGCGTCGGGATCGAGAGTCCCCGCAGGGACTCTCGTCCCTCCACGGTTAGCGGTTTCACGTCTTCGGTGATGCCGTGATCGGAGAGGAGTCCATGGACCTTGTTGGCGTACTTGGTACGGTTTTCGACCAGGGTCTGTCGCCCGCGCACGAGTGCGCGGGCTTCCCTAACCTCCTCGGTCGGAACGTAGCTTTCAGGCACCGAATTTAACCGGAGCATCCGCGCGAGTTCTTTGGCGTCAACGCGGTCGGTTTTCTTGTCGGTGTCTGCGATCTGGTTGATCTTTTTGGGATGAGCAACGGTCACATCCAAGTGCTCCGACAGCGTGTCGTGGATGTGGTAGTAGTTGGAGGTTGCCTCAAGCACGGCTTGTGCGCCGGCGTACCGCTGGGCGAGCTCGTCGAGGTTCGCGTTCTCAACGCGAACCTCTTCGACGATCTTCCCAGCCTCATCCATCACTGCCACCTGTGCGTACCGTTTGTGGACGTCGATTCCGAGGTACATGGTTGGTTCACCCGGGACGCCAGTGCGTGAAGCAGAGATTCACCTATTCGGGCTTTCCCGGATGCCGCGGGGCGCGGCATCCGGGCTGTAACGCCCATGACTCGGCTTCTTTCGCACACGGACCAGTCAACAGAACGTGCTCGATGGCACGTGAAATCCGTCGGTCTCTTGCGCCCCATATCTTGTTTCACGCTCTGCTAGGGTAGCAGCGTTTCCATCGAGTCAACAGAGACATTTGCGGCGAAATGATTTAGCGGATATCTCGGAAGTGGTCAGTGGTAGATCGTCAGGAGGGAGAAAATCGCTCTTATGTAGAAACGCGGAAAGCCCGTATAATTACACTCAGACAGTTCTAATCTGGCGATATGTCTTCCACTGAGTCAGCGTTCGGCGGGATGTTTCGGCAGCTGATCGAGCTCGGAGTTATCGAGATCAACACCGAGCCGCTCGATGCCCGCATCGAGCGGCGGCTCAAGCGGTTCTGGGAGAATACATCCTGTCCTCGCTGTGGTCACCAGAGTATTATGACGTGGGAAAAACACGACCGAGTTCGATGCCGTAATTGCGAATTTAAGCCAGTATACACCCATGGAACGCCATTTCACGAGAAGCACCTCTCCTGTGGTGAGGTGCTTCTCGCTTTCACTCTCTACGCAGATACGCTGCTGAGTATCAACCAAATTGCGCCGCTGCTCGGTCGCGCTTACAAAACCGTTCACACGGCGATTCGGGAGGCGGAAGCCGCGGTTCAGCGCGGCTTCCCCCTCACCTGGGAACTGTTTAACAAGACCATCGATGGACCGACACAGGTCGACGAATCTGGCAAAGTCTGTTCTGGCTACAAAGGTCAAGAGCCGCCGCGAAACAGTCGTTCTCGCGGCGGCTCGTCGCGCACTGGCCGATCACGCTGGCGAGGGCGTCACGGTGACCAGCTGACGCTCGTCGCGGCGTGCCGCGACTCGCTTCGTGTGATTCGCGGACAGCGTGGGATCGACTACGAAGGCGATCTTGAGCCAGTGATTCAGGAAGCTGAAGACCTCTCCCAGCGGCTGGGAGAGGTCTGGACAGATGGACTCCAAGCGTACCGCGAGATGGATCGGGATCACCGAACGGTCGTCCACAAAGAGAGGTACGTATCGCCTGACGGAGTCCACATTAATCAGGCAGAATGTCTGTTTTCGCTTGTTCAACCGTGGCTGCGGAAGTTCCGCGGCCTGTCCAAGCAAGGCTTGGAGCAGGCCGCTCATACATTCGGGATCATTAGATCGCTGAATCTCACAGGCGCATCCGTCGATATCACCATTGACTGCCTTGTTATGGGGGCTTTCCGTAGTTCTACATAAGAGCGACACGAAGCGACTGACGATGTCTCCCAAGCCACCGACGCCACCGGAAGACCTCCCGACAGAGATCGTTGACACACTCAACAGCTACTCGCCAACGGATCTCCGATACGTCGCACGCTACGCCGAGGCGCTCGCATCGCACAAAGCACGTGGCGCTCAGCCCGACGAGGAGTCAGCTGACGACCAAAATGAAGAGCGACCTGATGATATCCCAGATGACGTCCCCGCCAAAGCGACGATCACGATCAAGGCGATCAATGGTAACCGCTACTACTACTGGCAGTGGCGGGAAGGGGAAAAGATCCGCTCACAATACAAAGGGCCAGTCGACGCGGACGAGTAGCTTCTGACAAGTATACTGGGACTTAGGTCAGTAGAGCCGTCCATGCTCTCCGGACAAATTCCTCGATAATCTGGTGTTTTAGCCCTTCAAAAACGAGATCACACATCGATAGAGGGGTGTATACTCGATTTAATGGGAAGTTACTTAATAGGGTCAAACAGGTGAGACGCATATCTTCTGTGGTTTGATAACAGACACACCGAACACATCGATAGAGGGGTGTGTGCTCAGGCTAACGGAAAACAGTATTTAATCTGTAGATTGAGTCGAAATAAAATCCAAGTTGTATCGTGGTAGCAGGCTGTTTTGAACACATCGATAGAGGGGTGTGTACGTGAACTAACGGGATATCATGAGCAAGGGGCCTAAGACTAGCGTACAGAATGACAATTGTTTCTTGATAACAACCCTAGGGAACACATCGATAGAGGGGTGTATACGCAAACTAATGGACACAGTATCAGGTCTACTCGATCCTGAATGGATCTGGAGGGCGACGAACGGTGATCTTAGTGAGAGTCACCCCTACGTCTGGTTGCGAATTTGAGCTTCAACGACGGAGTTGACCTCATCTTCGGAGACCGCCTCAATGCGCGAATCCTCTCGAAGTGTTTCCAGAATTGTTTCTGGTCGCTCTCCGAACTGGAACTCAAGGAACATTCCAGAGCTCGGGCCGTGGCTCCGACGTTCGAAGTCGACCAGCGAATAGGTTGTGAGCTCTTTCATTTTATTGACGTACGTTTCTTGGTGGTACTGATCAGCGTCGATGGCGTCAGTCAGGTACTGATACACGCGGTAGCCGGTCGTGCTTCGAGCAGACCCGCTATCGGTTTTGGAGGCGACGGCTGCGGTTGCGTATAAGCAGAGCTTCTTTTGTGTACTAATACCACGGACAACCTCAAGCACCCGATTCTTTTCGACTTTGGCTTGTGCGGTACGGACGTGTTTTTCTCGAACGCGAGTGTCACCTTCCCGTTCAGCTAATTCACCGGCAACACGCATGAGATCAATCGCCTTCCTGGCGTCACCATGAGTTTGTGCGGCGAATGCCGCCGCAAGTGGGATGACAGCCTCGTCGACGACATCTTCGTGGAAGGCATCTTGCCTGCGTCGAAGAATCGATTGAAGTTGATCGGCATCGTAATCGTCGAAATGGACATCTTCGGGAGTAAACGAGCTAACTGCGCGACTCCCAACAGATTCCATCATCTTCGTGTCGTTCGAGATCGCAACGACCGAAATATACGCGTTTAGGTCGTCGTTCGTCCCAGCCCGAGAGAGCTGATATAGTAGTCGCGAGAACGCGGGCTCTTGTTTGTCCCGTCGTCCAACGAGCATGTCCAGTTCATCGAGGACAAATACGACGGAGTCGAAATGCTCGTTAACGATACGGTAGAGTTCGTCCCATTTCTCCTTCGTCGCGACGCCGTGTTTAGGAACCTCGACAGCAACCCCCGCTTCATCGGCAGCCTGTTGGACGAGCTCATACACGGCGATACCCAGCGTATCCAGATCTTGGCAGTTCACTTCGATTGTGCCGAACTGGATATCTCGGCTTTTACAGATCCGGCTGATGTTATGGCAAACGGCCTTTGTGATCAGCGACTTGCCCGTTCCGGACGGGCCGTAGAGGAACAAATTTGGCGGTCGGTTGTCTCCAAGCGCAACACGGAGCATTTTGGTGACCTCCTGGAGTTGCTCGTCGCGACCCACAATGCGGTCCTCTTCGACGACGTAGTTAGGATCAAGTAGCGCTCGTTCTCGAATTAGCCCCTTCTGGTCATCAAACTCGAGAAGCATATCCTCGATCGACTGGGAGGGCTCCTCAGAATCAGGATCGCCATTGGACTGTGAATCACCAGTTGTGACGTGAGACGTATTCGACAGCTCTGCTTGAGCCGTTGTCTCATCCTCCGGCGATCCCGACTTCTCTAAAGGATCATCGGAGTCGTCAATACCCATACGCACACTGATACCGCCCTGTATGAAAAAGGTTCCCCACCTCTATCGAAGTGTAATTAGACGTTTGAAACCGCACAATACCGTATTAATCGCGTGAGAACAGTGATAACGGGGTAACTACCAGTAGCCGGTGACGATGTGTTCACGATCGCACGCTCGAAGACACACACCCCTCTATCGATGTGTTCGATGTCTTCGCAGGGTGGGGTGATTTGCTGGCTGGTTCAACTGACGTATTCGAGGTAGTCACGTCTTGTCCGTCCAAATCGAACGAACCGTGCTCTCGTATGTTCTGAACGATTCGTTCTATTCTCCTCATTCTCTCTTCTTCTCTTCTTCAACTAACACAAACACACACACCCCTCTATCGATGTGTTCGATGTGTTCTGACAGCGTGTATTCTGTGGCTTTCACCACGACAACTCTGTGCGGCTTGCTTCCTTACAATATCCGACGTATAACAGTTTAAGACGCCGATTTTGGGCTCTATCGACAATTACAGCTCAGATCTCACTAGTATCGCCTCGACGACGAGTGAGTGGAACACATCGATAGAGGGGTGTGTCTCTTTCGCCTCAAAGTGACGCCTGTTGTATGAGACTTTTACTCTAACCGTGATTCAACTTCTAGCTTATCTAACAGCACCGAACGTCGAGAACACATCGATAGAGGGGTGTGTAGTCCGCAACGTGCTAGCTGCTACACTCACATCTGGTGTTGTAATTTCATGAAGCCGCTGCGGCCGGTGATGTATTGCTCGACCGCGGGCCAGGACAGTTCTTCGAGTTTGTGTGTGTCAGTCATTGATCCTCGTGGTTGTCGCTCACTTTCTCGTCGAGGCGGTCGGCTTTGCGGTCGTCGGCTGTCCGTTTGCTAGGATTACCGTATCCGCCGCCGCCAGGAGTCCGGACTGTGATGGTTGTACCTGCCTCTACCTCTCGAGTAGTTTTGGCGGGTAACGGCTCACCATTAGCGAGGTTCTCACCTGCTGCCCCGGGCTCGCCGCCCGCAGCGCCCTGTGGACGACGACGACGGCGCTCAGTCAGCAATGAGACTACTGCCTCGGTCTCGATGGTTACTGACCGAACCAGTCCCAAGCCGCCGCGGTACTGCCCGTCGCCGCCACTACCCTCACGGAACCCGTATCGTTCGACTGTGAAGGGATACTCAGCTTCTAGTACCTCAATTGGTGTGTTTAGCGTGTTAGTCATCCCAACTTGGACGCCGTCCATCCCGTCTTTGTCGGGTCGTGCGCCGAATCCACCGCCGATAGTCTCGTAGTATGTGAACCCTTCACGATCGCGGTTCCCAATAATAACGTTGTTCATGGTCCCCTGCGATGCTGCTGGCACACGTTCAGGGGCAGCCTCGGCGAACGCCGCGAACACCACGTCGGTGAGTCGTTGGCTGGTTTCAACATTGCCCCCAACGACCGACGCCGGTGGTGTCGGATTCACGACCGTTCCTTGTGGAGCGGTAACAGTGATGTCGGCGTAACTCCCATAATTCGGGGGAATCTCGGGGTCAGTGATACACCGAACTACAAAGTACACCGCGCTCTTCGCCACCGACAGCGGTGCGTTCATGTTGCCGGCACACTGGTCGGCGGTCCCTGTGAAGTCAACTTCGACTGTGGCCCCATCGACGGTGATGGACACCCTAATCGGTATCTCTGCGTCGCTCACGCCGTCGCCCTCAAGCACATCATGGGCCTCGTAAGTTCCATCGGGGAAAGCAGTCAACTCATCTGTCATCCGGGCCTGAGAGTAGTTGATAACCGCGCCGAATGCCTGGTTGACTTGGTCGCGTCCGTGCTCGTCGATAAGCGAGCGCAATCGGTCTTCAGCACGATCGTGGGCCGCAAGCTGTGCGCGAAGGTCTGCTCGCCGTTCGGTCCTGTTACGTACGTTCGCTAAAATCATCGCCAGCAGATCCTCGTTCAGCTCGCCTCCGGAGCGGAGCTTGACCGCGGGGAGGCGTAACCCCTCTTGGTAAATATCAGTAGCGCCGGCGGGCATGCTCCCGGGAGTCATCCCACCCATGTCCGCGTGATGCGCCCGTGTTACGGCGTAGCCGATGACATCTGATTCTGTTGCGATTGGTGAGACAATCGTCACGTCCGGGAGATGGGTCCCTCCCTCGAACGGGTCGTTCAGGATGTACGCATCACCCGGCTCGGGATCCTTTGCGGTCACGGCGGCAACGGCGTCCGGCATCGCGCCGAGATGAACCGGAATGTGCTCTGCTTGTGCGACCATCCGGCCGTCAGCATCGAACAGCGCAGTAGAGCAATCTTGCCGTTCCTTGATGTTCGGCGAGTAGGCACTTCGTATAAGTACCTTCCCCATCTCCTCAGCAATGCTCTCAAGTTTATTTCGAAACACCTCAAGCGTCACTGAGTCGATACTTTCGGCTGTCGAGTCGTCAACCGTCATCGTTGTACCTCCGTGAGTGCGAGCGAGCCGTTCTTTTGTACAGTTGCCTCCCACTCGGGAGGAACAACAGTCGTGCTTTCGTCTTGTTCGAGCACGGCTGGGCCGTCGATTGTGGTCCCGCTCGTCGTTGGTCGACGGTAGACAGGAGTTGTGTACTCCGTACCGTTGAACACGGCAGTATGCTCTGCCAATTTCTCGAAGGTTTCTTCTGTGAGCTCAGTCGCAGAAGCGCTCCGTGGGATCGTCGCGGTGACCCGGAGATTTACCACTTCAACTGGTTCCTCGGCCGTATAGCCGTACACTCTCTTGTGGGCCGTCTCAAATGCGGTCCGAAGTACGTCAGTCTCGATAGGCTGCTCCACGTCGACCTCAAGTTCGAAGCTTTGCCCCCGGTAGCGGAGGTCAGCTGAACACTGAAGCGATATGTCACCTGCGCTGCGGTCGGACGGTAGTTCGGCCGTAAGTTGCTCGTACACCGTCTTAAGCTCTGTTCCCGTTGTTTCCGACAGAGGCGTTTGATACGTTCGGACAGCGTCGTACGTCTCGTCGGCGTCGAGCAGACCGTACGCCGATAGCACGCCGCAAACGTGAGGAACAACGACGGTTCCGATGTCAAGATCATTCGCGAGCGCCGCGGCGTGTACAGGACCTGCACCGCCGAATGCGGCGAGACCGAACTCGCGGGGATCGTGTCCTCGTTCTACAGTGACTGAGCGGATCGCTCGAGTCATATTGGTGTTCGCAACGCGGAACACGCCTTCTGCGGCCTCTCGTGCGGAGTCGAGATCAGCTTCGTCCGCCAGTCGTTCAAGCGAATCAATAGCGGCATCCACGTCGAGCTTGAGTTCCCCGCCTAGTTGCGTCTCCTCGCTGAGATAGCCCAGCACGAGGTTTGCGTCCGTCACCGTTGGCTCTTTGCCCCCATGACCGTAGCAGGCAGGCCCTGGCTTCGAGCCTGCTGACCGAGGTCCTACGCGGAGTGCGCCACCAGCGTCGACCCACGCGATGCTCCCACCGCCAGCTCCAACAGTCGTCACATCAACCATCGGAACGCGGATTGGGTGGCCATCGATCTCACTTTCTGTGGTCCGCTCCACGCTGCCATCTCGAATGAGGCTCACGTCGCTCGACGTACCGCCCATATCGAATGTAACGAATCCCTCAAATTCGTCTTCTCCTACCGTTGTCCCATTTGCTCCAACGACGCCCGCCGCGGGACCAGATAGTACAGTTTGAACGGCGTGGGTACGAATCTCACTTGCCTCGGCGATTCCACCGTTGGACTGCATGATTCGGGGCTGAGGCAGCCCCAGATCGCTAGCACGCTCCGCTAACTGTCCGATGTAGGAGTCGATCACCGGCGTAACGTACGCGTCAACGGCTGCTGTTGATGTCCGCTCGTACTCGCGGAACTCGTTGAGAACCTCATGAGAGGCCGACACCGAGACATCGAGTGCCTCTCGAAGCCGCTTGGCTACGAGCTGTTCGTTGCTCGGATCAACGTATGCGTGAAGGAAAGAGACAACGATGCTCTCGACATTCCGCTCGCGTATTTGCTCTATAAGATCATCGATCACGTCCGCGTCGGGCACCGTTCGATCGCCCTCTATCGTTGTCCGCTCTGGAAGCTCGAACCGGTTCCGACGCTGTATCAGTGGTGTCGGCTTCTCAGCGTCAAGATCGTAGAGATCTGGACGCGTCTGCCGACCCACTTCCAGTACGTCACGGAAACCGTCCGTGGTCACGAGTGCCGTTTCGGCGCCGTCAGCTTCGAGCAGGGCATTGGTCGATACCGTCATCGCATGTGAGAACTCGGTGATCTCGGACGGGTCAATTCCTGCGTCCTTACAGACCTGCTGGATCCCACGGATGACACCCTCGCTCTGGTCTGTCGTTGAGGGAACCTTTGTCGTTGTGAGCGTGCCCTCTGCGATGAGTACCACGTCGGTAAACGTACCGCCGACATCAACGCCGACGGCCGTCGTCATTGTTCCTCGCTCGACCGAGCACCGCTCCATCGATTTATCCCAACCATTGAGCGTCTGTCGGCTCGTGTGCCGTGCTTCATTGATATGTTGTACCAAGTATCACTCATAGAAAAGAGTAATTAAGATGGGCACATACTCTGTGTAAGCTAACCCACGGCTAAAGCCCTGTCTCTTACCCATAAGTTCTAATGCCGCAGCTGACGGACTAATGCCGGAAGATGGGGCACCGTTCACGGAGTTGGCGACCAGAACTTGACGAAGATGGACAGCTGCGTGACATGGATGTCTCTGGGTGGATTCGAACGGAGTTTCGATCAGCCGAGTTTGGAGATAAACGTCTCACTGACCGTCTGGTACAGATTGGGGATGAACTCGGCAGCTCGCCTGCCGAGTCCATCCCAGCATCCTGTGAGAATTGGCCGTCCACAAAGGCTACGTACCGATTCTGCGATAATGATCGTGTGACCCCTGGCGAGATCCTCTCCGCTCATAAACAAGCACAGCACTCGCGAGTGCGTGGCGGAGACGAGCTACTGGTCGTCTCCGACACCACATACCTCACCTACCCACGTCATCCGGCGAAAGATGGACTCGGCGACATTAGCTCTGAAGATATTGATGTTGAAGGAGTCAAACTACACTCGTCAATCGGAGTCTGTCCCGACACGCACCGAATGACCGGGGTCATCGACCAGCAGGCGCTGGTCGAGGACCAACAGACAAACGTCGACTACATCACAAACGGCAAAAACGACCCAATCGACGTTGAAACCCAGTACGAGAAATGGCTGCGTGGAGACAGAGCAGCTCTTGAATGGATTCCTGACGATATCCGTCCGATTTTTGTCCACGACAGGGGCGGCGACGCGTTTTCGTTGTTCGAAGAATTTGGCCGAGAGCGTGACGACACTGGCTTTATCCTCCGAGCGAATCAGAATCGGCGTATCTGGACTGAAGGCGGTGATGCTGGAAAACTATACGAGTGGAGTAGCGACCTCGCCGAGCGAGGTCGCGACTCAATTGAGATTCAACAAGGCGGTGGACGCGAGGCTCGGACAGCAGAAGTGTCGATTACAACAGCCACTTGCGAGATTCGTGCGCCGAAAAACAATCCCGGACAAGAGGGCTCAGTCGAGATCAATGTGGTGAGAGTGGACGAAGTCAGTGAGGCAGACGATCCGATTCAGTGGGTGCTACTCACCACTGAATCGGTCGAGACGTTCGATGATGCCTTGACCATCATCGAGTACTACAGCCTTCGATGGCGGATTGAAGACTGGCACAAAGTGCTGAAGAGTGGCTGTGAGATCGAAGAAAGACAGCTTCAGACGTGGGAGCGTATGGAAGTCTTGCTGAGCGTCTACTCAGTGATCGCGTGGAAGGTGCTAGAGTTACGGGAACTAGCACGGGGGAAGGACTCGCTTGCGCCAGAAACCTTGTTAAGCGACGCTGAACGCGCAGTTCTGGAAACAAAATTTCCAGAACTGAGCGGCAAGAGCGGCAAAGCGTACGCGGTACATGTAGCGAAACTTGGAGGGTATCTTGACCGAGGATCTGATCCACCGCCGGGCTGGCAGACGATGTGGAAAGGGCTTCAGAAGCTCCGCATGTGGGCAGAAGGCTACAAACTGGGTGCTGAATGAGCGCCGAGCCGCTCATTCAGCGAAATTCCTCATAAATTCAGTTTCTGCTCAGCGATACGGTCTATCCATCCTCTAGAATCATACTCACGGACATAAATACGTAAACACATCTGGGATTTCGACCCGGTCGAGTGCAGAGAGAGCAGCCTCACGGAGATCGTCGAGTGTGTCAAACAGGCGGTTCCCAAGTTCTTGATCAAGTTGTCTCCAACACTCTTCCGCGGGGTTCAGCTCCGGTGAACCCCGCGGTAGGTAACAGAGTTCTATCGGTGTACCTTCAGCAAACTCTTGGACCTTGTTCGCCGTGAAATACGAGGCGTTGTCCAAAACGACGCAAATCTTCTCGCCGAATTCAGTCTGAAGTGCGTCGAGAAGTCGAATCGTCGTGTCGCTGTTAAAATTCCCTGCACACGGCAGGAAGAACGTCTCACCGCCATCGCTGACTGCACCAAGCAACTTGATGCTATCCCACGCGCCCGTCACCGGCAGTGACGGGCGCTCCCCTTCCGGAAACCACGCATAAATCAACGTCGAGAGAACCTGTCTCGTCTGATCGATGGTCAGGATCGTGTATTCGTCGTCCAGGTCGTTGCGCTTTTTTTGAAGCCTTCTTTCCAAGCTTCTTGGGCTCTTTCGTCGGATTTGTAGAACTCCGGCCGGGCTGTCTTCCAGGACAGCCCGGCCTCAGACATCAATCTCCGGACGTGCCGCTCACAGTACTCAACGTCAAACTCTTCGGCGAGATAGTGACGAGCTAGTGGAACAGACCACGCGGGCGCGTCTAATCCTACTTCCTCGGGCGATTCGTGAAGTACCTTGACGAACCGCTTGTGCTGTTCATCAGAGAGTTCGGTTGGTCTGCCTTCGCGCGGATCGTCGTAGGCGACTTGCTCGACCGGCTCATCAGCGAGCCGGTCGAGCCGACCAACCCACCGAGACAACCATGGACCGGTGTATCCGTATCGTTCAGCAACCTCCGCCATCGTTGCATCGTCTTCTTCAAGATAGTTGATCACCGCCATTAGCCGCTGTGTCGGCTTTTTATCTTCGACCTCCGCGAGAGCGTCGCGGAGGTCGTCAAGAGTGGCGGCGTCAAGCGTGGACATACTCGCTAATCACTCTAACCTAAAGAATATTTAGCTGACAGTATCAATGAATCGGCGTCACTAATGATCTCTTCCTGACCGATTTTTAAATATCAGGCTGTATCTGGTTGATTTTTCTCGACAGTATTGACTTATGGGTAAGAGACAGCCCTGAAGGGGTGGGTTTCCGCGCTGTTTCCGCTATGATTCGGCCAGAGCGGGAGTCCACGCTGAAAGCCCACGACTTTAGTCGTGGGTTAGCTTACTTTGATCCGACACCTCACGCCATACTCCGTCCGGGAGCCACGGGGCCGTAGAATTGCCCGTGGAATCCGAACGGGAGACGATGCGGGAGCTCGGCTCGGCCGAGTTCCCCGAGCGTCTCGGCGTTGAGACAGACCAACCGGGAGCGGTCTGCGTCGGGATCTAATACGACCGAGAGCAGCACCCCGTCGTCCTCGTTTTCTGCCTCAGGCGCGGGGACGAACAGCGGTTCGCCTGGATGAGTACCTGACTCGCGCCAGCGGTGGGCCGTGCCGGTGTCGACGTCCACCTTCGTGATATCTGTCGGTAGGCTTGACGCTCCGTCAGTTTCAGCGAGGTAGACGTATCGGTGGGGTGTGCCGTTAACCGCTCGGTAGTTGATCACTGGGAATTCAACTGGACCACGGTGGAGTGGCTCTCGAGTTGCCTCACCGCCGGACAACGGTACCGTGTACCGACACAGGTCGCCTCGTGGAAGGTCCGGATCGTCGCTCCGGAGGTTTGACAATGCGAGTCCGGTCACTGCGCGATCATCGTCGAACGCAACTACATCGACGACGAGCTCGCCCTCACGCTCGAACGCGTTCGCGTGGTGATAGATGAACGCCGGTGACGCCGACGCGGTTGCCACGTGTTCACCGGTCGAGCGATCGAGGATGACGAAGCGGAGGGGCGTCGACAGTGGCTGAAACGCGTCAAGGAACGTCTCCTTCGTTACGGTACCTTTGAGGAGCTGCGTGGTGTCCAGCCCGTACGCGTTTACCGTCACGACGACGTGCTGGTCGGTCACAGCGAAGGAATGAATGTACGGTGCCTCATCGAACTGAAGCCGACTCAGCGGGGTCGGCGTCCCACCGTCTCTCGGCCGCTTGAACACCGTATACACCGTGTTGCGACCATACGACACCCCCAGATTGATGAACTCTTCCGCGACAGGGTCGTAGTGAACATGAGCGAGAGTCAAATCGCAGTCCAATCCAGCCGTGAGATCGATTCGCCCCGTCGTTTCGAGCGTGTCAGGGTCGAACGTCAGTGCTGTCGGTGACTCAGTAACCGCCGCGAATTCGTCGCCGAACCGCTGGATACCGATGACTGGGTTGTCCGGAAATGTCCCATCGAGAACTTGACGCAGTCGTGTCCAGACCGATCGATCGGGAGGTGTTCCTGGGAACGGGGTTCGGACGCCGCCATGATCCTGTGCGAATGCGTAATCCCGGCTCTGGACAAATTTGTTCGCGTACCTAACCTCACCGTTGTCAATCCGAAAGCGCCGGAGCATGGCGAACGGGTCGAACCAGTGTCGCAGCCCTGTGTCGCCGGCCTCGAACTGTCCCGGCCCGTTCCCGATGAGATCCCCAGAGAGCCAGTCTGGAAACTCCCCAGTAGTGGGTAACTGTTTGTCCTCGATCTCTTCACGCTGCGTGCGGAAACCGGCGCGATAATCTCTGTGTTCGCTCATACGACCCATTGGAACTGATGTGGCCTATTATCATCGGTAGTTGTGTAGCTCAACCGTGGCGCTGCGAGCAGCATCTCATATCTAATGCGAATCTAATAACTGCCTAAATTTAAACGAACCCTCATAACAAACAGAACCACGATATGCTAGCTTCGGGTTGGTTGAAATCAAGCTAGATATCTCTCACTTATGCCAATAGATAGCCAACGTATACTTGACAGTCTACATACTATATGTCGTTTGTTCGCATGTAGGCCTCAGGAGTCAACACTGTAGCTAGCAATAAAAATGAAATCGTCGGGATGGTCTCTGCGACAGATCTCACGGCGCAGCTAACATACGTGGGTAGCAGTGGAACTGACTGATTGGATGAACTTGCTGTCGTTCGCCGTCTGACTACTAGCTCCGTGTATCTAAGACTATTATCTAAGATACAAAACTAAGACCTTTACCTGAGACTTGTGCCTACGCTTCCTACTGGAATTCTAACTCAACGGCTGCTGCGACGCTCTCCAGCAACGTCATCCGAAACTTGGCCCGGTTATTTGAAGCGGCCAGCTCACGAAGTCTCAATGGTCATCGAGTAGACAATCGTACGCTGCGGCAATTGGATAGTTCCATCCACGCCCGAGTGCCTTCTGTGTGATACGAAGTGGCGGTGGAGTTTGCCGTCGTTTGAATTCGGCGTGTGTAGTCCGTCTAAGTGCTTCGTCAACAACGTGGTCGGGATATTCCTCTCGTATCGAACTGATGGTTTCGCCTTCCTCGATATACTGTTCAAGAATAGGATCCAGTACCTCATACGCTGGGATTTCCTCTTCGTCGGCCTGCCCGGAACGAAGCTCTGCGCTCGGCTCTTTCTCAATTACAGACGTTGGAATCACAGGCGATGATCCTGCTGAGGAAAGTGTCTCGTTGAACACACCAGCTAACTCGTAGACCAGCTGTTTGTAACAATCACCGAGTGGAGCAAGCGCGCCTACGGCGTCGCCGTACAGCGTACAGTAGCCGACTGCGGCTTCGCTCTTATTATCTGGGGTGAGCACGAGCGCATTACGCTGGTTCGCTATTCCCATGAGGATAGACCCACGGATTCGCGCTTGGATGTTCTCAGCAGCAACACCAGTGAGCGATGCGTTGTTCGCATCAAGCGTCTGGGAGATGTCCTCCACTGCCGATCCGATAGGGATCACATCGAACTCGATGCCTAAGTTTGCCGCTACCGTCTGAGCGTCGGCGATGCTCTGTTGGCTTGTGACCTCACTTGGGAGAGACACGGCATAGACGTTCTCTGCGTCGAGTGCCGCTACTGCGAGCGCGGCCGCGACTGCGGAATCAATCCCACCTGATAACCCAACTACGGCTTCCTCAAACCCGGTTTTTTCGAAGTAATCCCCTACGCCGAGCGTGAGTGCTTTGCGGGCCTGCGTAGCGCGGGTTTCAGTATTACCTGTCGGAACTGTTGCGTCTCCGCCGACCGAAACGTCCACGACAGTAGTGCTAGACTCGAATCCTGTCAACTGCTCGTGGACCGCTCCATCAACAGCGACCAATGAGTGTCCGTCGAAGATCAACTCGTCATTCCCACCGACTTGATTAACAAACACAACCGGACAGTCTGTCTCAGCAGCATGCGTTGCGAACCGGTGTTCACGTCGAGACGGTTTCTCGAGACTGAATGGGCTCGCAGAAAGCGTAATAATAAGATCCGCTCCGCTCGCAGCTGTGTCCTGTAGCGGACTCTCGTCGTGGCGGCGTGTCCCGGTTACGACGGCATCCTGCCACGCGTCTTCACAGATCGTGAGTCCAATGGCGGTGTCCGCAATATCTACGACTACTGGGTCGGTCCCGGGCTGGAAGTACCGATGCTCATCGAAGACATCGTATGTCGGCAGTAACCGCTTGTGGTACGTTTCACTCTTCTTTCCATCGCGGAGCACGATTGCGGCATTGTGGATCGGCGCACCGCTGTCACGCTCGGTCCTGACCGCAGCGCCGACGATTAACGGTGGCCCGTCAGCGGTTTCTAAAGCCAGATCATTGAGAGCTGCTTCTTGAGCATCAAGTATCTCTGCTCGGTGGAGTAAATCACGCGGTGGATACCCAACTATCGAGAGTTCAGGTGTGACAACGAGATCAGGCTCAGTATCCGCCAGCTGCCTGTACTCCTTGGTTATCTTACCGAGGTTCCCGTCTATATCACCGATTACAGGGTTGTGTTGTATGACTCCTACTTTGAGCTGCTCTTTCATCTCTATAACAATATGTTGGGCGCGCGGTAATAAAAACAGATCTAATATGAGTAACCGATCATTTCCGTTTGATCAACGAACGGGGGTCTGTCGGAGCAATTTCAGATTCGAGTTCACCAAGCGACATCACCTCTCGCGACCGAGACAGGACAGACATGACCGACCGTGTGTCCGGCCTGTACCGTTCCTCATATGCTTTGAGCTGGCGTGGAATCACTGAGCCTGATCCCGTGCGCGGTAACTCTCGTAGCGACGGCAGCCGGGACTGACCACACTGTATCGGTGGGCACCGCCATCCCATCGATCGCAAGACAGACCAGTTCTCCCCGGCCGCGACGCGCCGCAACGACAAACTCAAATCGACGAGAGCGGGCGTCGACCGCCGTCACGTGGATTGTCGAGAGACTATTGGCACTCTCCCACGTTGTCGTGTCGACGACGCTGAGTTCGCCTGCTGGTGTTACGACTGACGAGCCACAGGCCGGACAGGATCCCTCATGCGGTGTCGTTCCAAGATACCCGTAGTCAGTGTCACATGCGAAGCAGTGCTCCATCGTTCGTTATGAGCGACGGGATAACACTGTCTCTGCGATGTTTGCCTTATTGGAACACGCCGGGCAGGCAACTACGTCACCGCCGTCCAACCCGAACACAGTCACAAACTGTTGTGAGACGTGTGCTCCGCAGTGTGCGCACTCCGGCATTAGATCACCCGAGCGAGCCCTCCATCTCGAGTTCGACGAGGCGGTTCAGCTCGACGGCGTACTCGATCGGCAGTTCCTCTGTGATCGGCTCGATGAACCCGGAGACGATCATCTGTTTGGCGTCGTCGTCGTCGAGCCCGCGCGACTGGAGGTAGAAGATGTCTTCGTCGCCGATCTTCCCGACGGTTGCTTCGTGAGCGACGTCGACTTTCGACTCGTTGATCTCCATGTACGGCATCGTGTCCGACGTCGACTCGTTGTCGAACATCAGCGCGTCGCACTCGACGGCCGTCGAGGAGTTTTCGGCGCCGTCCGCGATGTGGACGAGCCCGCGGTAGTTGGTGCGGCCGCCGTCCTTCGCGATCGACTTCGACTCGACCGTGGACTTCGTGTCCGGCGCGTTGTGGTACACCTTCGCGCCGGTGTCGATGTCCTGGCCCTCACCCGCGAAGGCGATGGTGATGTGGTTATCCGAGGCACCGCGGCCCTTCAGGATCGTCGAGGGGTACAGCATCGTCGCCTTCGAGCCCATCGAGCCGGAGATCCACTCCATGCGCCCGCCCTTCTCGGCGATGGCGCGCTTCGTGTTGAGGTTGTACGTGTTCTTCGACCAGTTCTGGACGGTCGAGTACTGGACGTGGGCGTCCTCGCCCACGAACACTTCGACACCGCCACAGTGGAGATTGAATTTCGAGTACTTCGGGGCCGAACAGCCCTCGATGTAGTGGACCTCGGCACCCTCCTCGGCGATGATGAGCGTGTGCTCGAACTGGCCCATCCCCTCGGAGTTCATCCGGAAGTACGCCTGGACCGGCATGTCTACCGTGGTGTTTTCGGGGATGTAGACGAACGAGCCGCCCGACCAGATGGCGCCGTGAAGCGCCGCGAACTTGTTGTCGCTCGGGGGGACGCACTTCGTCATGAAGTGCTCGCGGACGAGTTCTTCGTGTTCTTGGACAGCCTCGTCCATGTTACAGAAGATGACGCCCTTCTCTTCCCACCGCTCCTGCATGTTCTGGTAGACGACCTCCGACTCGTACTGCGCGCCGACGCCCGAGAGCGCGTTCTTCTCCGCCTCCGGGATGCCCAACTTGTCGAAGGTATCTTTGATGTCATCAGGGAGCTCGGTCCAGTCGTCGACGCCCGCCCGCACGTCGACGTCCGGCCGAATGTAGGGGACGATCTCGTCGACGTCGACCTCGCTCAGGTCCGGCTGGCCGGGCCAGTCGGTCGGCATCGGCATTTCTTGGAACTGTTCGAGGGCCCGCAGGCGGCGCTCCAGCATCCACTCCGGCTCGTCTTTGTCCTCCGAGATGACGCGCACCGTCTCCTCGGTAAGGCCCTTTTCGCTTTTGAAAGCGGACTTCTCCTCTTTCTTGAATTCGAAGCGGGCCTCAGTGTTCGTCTCTTTGAGATCGTCTTGTTTTGAACTCATCAAAGTAATCTTTAGACACCACGAACATAAGCGTGGTGCGCTTGGACACTCTTTTGTAACTTAAAATCGTTTCTTTAACGAAAGAGAACAACCTTGTGAGATTTAATTTGGTTTCTCTATCTGGCAGAATTTAACATGTGGCGAGAGAGATATCCTGTACAGTCTCAACCACGGTCACTCGTTAGCGAGAACGACTTGGCAGCACTGAATAGCCGCCTCAATATGGCGATCGGCAACCACATCATCTGTTTCGTCAGCCGACTCAAGCAGTGTGGCAACCTGACGAACCCGCTTTTGCCTGGTTTGCGTGTCAAGACCGTCACTGGCAGCGTCGCGGGCGACGGCTTCAGCTTCCCCGAGCCATCGGTTCGTTGCTGGCGGCACTGGGCGGTCTGCGGTCGCAGTTAGGTGTGTCGCCAGTGCGTCGACCGCGGCCCGTGGCTCGGTCGGGATTTCTATTTCGTCAGTCATCGTTAGCGTATTGGCACCCACAGTCAAGAATTGTGGCCATAACCTACCCTCCAAATGTTTGAGCACGACCGTTGCTAGCCCACAGCGGGGTACAACTGTCTTCGAAAAAATCGCTGTAGCGCAGTTGAACCTGGTGTGCTCAATACATCTGAGCCCAATCACCCACGCCCGGCAATCAAACTGAATTGTACTATTCCAATTCTATTGGGTAAGGTTTATGTGACAGCCCTCACCACCAGATGTTGCGGTCAAAATCGAGAGGCACCACATATGGGGTTAAGACCATGGAGGATTAAGCAGTGACAACTATGAACTGCCCGGACTGCGGGAACGAGCGAACACGCGTCATCGATACAGGGGCCAGTACCGACGGAACCTCCGTCCGACGACGCCGCGAGTGTCAACGCTGTTCGTTCCGCTTTACGACCTACGAACGTCCGGAGTGGGAATCCCTCCAAGTGAAAAAACGCGACGGAACCATCGAACCGTTTGACCGACAGAAACTCCGCGCAGGGATCGAGCGAGCCGTTGAGAAGCGAGATGTGACGGAGACAACAGTGACTACTCTCGTTGACGATATCGAGAGCGAACTACAAGATCAAGAGGCACGGATCGTCTCTTCGAGTCTCATCGGCGAACTCGTCTCTGAGAACCTCCGCACGCTCGATAAGATAGCTTACATTCGGTTTGTCTCCGTTTACAAAGCATTCTCTGAGCCGCAGGAATTCTTGAGAGAACTTGATGCGGTCCTGGATGCAGAACTTGATGACTTCGACGCCTCGGACGGTTCACTATGATACAACCATACGCAGATCAAACGAATGCTCGGTCAATCCCTGACCGGACGAGCATGGCCCAGGTCCAGACGCACAGAGAACGACGGCAACAGAAACCACCCAACAGAGAACGATTCCTCCAGAGTACGTACCAATGACTGAAAGCAAAACCACAGGTGGAGAGTCAGAGACTGACATCTTCTCCGAACGAACGCAGCTCAAACCGTACGAATACCCCGACGTTCTTGAGTACAAAGACGCGATACGGAACAGCTACTGGGTTCACACGGAGTTCAATTTCTCAGGAGACGTCCAAGACTTCAAAGTCAACACGACTCCTGCCGAGAAGGCCGTTATCAAGCGGACGATGCTGGCCATCGCGCAGATTGAGGTCCAGGTCAAGACATTCTGGGCAGACATCTACGACGAGATGCCCAAAGCAGAGGTCGGGAACGTCGGTATGACCTTCGCGGAGAGTGAAGTCAGACACATGGACGCGTACAGTCACCTCCTCGACATCCTGGGGATTGCGGAAGACTTCGAGGAGGTGACCGACGTCCCCGCAATCGAGGAGCGGATTGACTACCTCGACGAGTATCTTGAGAAGAGCGAGAGCGACGACACACAGGAGTACGTGATGAGTCTCCTCCTGTTCTCCACATTCGTTGAACACGTCTCGCTGTTCTCGCAGTTCCTCATCATGACGAGCTTCGACAAACACGAAAAGAAGTTCAAGGGGATCGCAAACGCCGTCGAGGCGACCAGCAAGGAAGAGCAGATTCACGGGCTATTCGGTGTCGAACTCGTGGAGACGATTCGCGAGGAGAATCCGGACCTCTTCGACGAAGACTTCGAAGAAGAGGTCCAAGCCGCCTGTCAGCAGGCGTTCGAGGCCGAGATGAAGATACTAGACTGGATCTTCGGTGAGGGTGAACTGGAGTTTCTTCCCCGGGCGCACGTCGACGCATTCCTCCGGGATCGATTCAATCAGAGCCTCGAGAACGTCGGTGTCGAGCCGATATTCGACCCGGACGATGACCTGCTCGAGGAGACGCGGTGGTTCGATGAGGACATCATGATGACGAAGGATAACGACTTCTTCAGCAAGCGGTCGACCACGTACAACAAGCACTCGCAGAGCGTTACCGCAGAGGACATGTTCTAACGATGGCACAAACAGAACCAGCACTCGACGAGGTACAACAGCAGCACGAGGAACCGTTCTATTGGCTGAACGAGGATAGCAGGGCATTCCTCAACGAGGGGTACCTACTTGAGGGCGTCACAGCCGAGGAAAGGGTCAGAGAGATCGGAGAGCGGGCTGAAGAAATCTTGGATGATGACGGCTTTGCGGACAAGTTCTATGACTACATGAGTCGGGGTTTCTACAGCCTCGCGAGTCCAGTGTGGTCGAACTTCGGTCTGGACCGAGGCCTGCCCATCAGTTGCTTCGGTAGCTACATGGCGGACAGCATGGAGAGCATCCTCTACACACAGGCCGAAGTGGGCGAGATGACCAAGCTGGGCGGCGGGACCAGCGGGTACTTCGGCGAGATCCGGCCCCGAGGCAGCCCGATCACGAACAACGGCAAGAGCAACGGGAGCTATAGCTTTACCGAGCTGTTCGACACGATCATCAACGTTGTCAGCCAGGGAGAGACGCGGCGCGGACAGTTCGCGGGGTACATCGACATCGAACACGACGACTTGGACGAGTGGCTCAACATCAAGACCGAGGGCGACCCTGTACAGGACATCTACTACGGCGTCATCATTGGTGACGACTGGTTCCAGGCGATGGTCGACGGCGACGAGGAGAAGCGAGAGACGTGGGCAGAGATCATCGAGACGCGGATCAACATCGGAGTCCCGTACATCATCTTCCGGGACAATATGAACGAGGGGAAGCCACAGGTATACAAGGACAAGGGCTACGAGATCAACGCTTCCAACCTGTGTACCGAGATCGCGCTGCCCGCCACGCCAGACGAGAGTTTCGTCTGTTGTCTCTCGTCAATGAACGCGCTCCATTACGACGAGTGGAAGGACACCGACGCAGTAGAGACGCTGACGCGGTTCCTCGACGCCGTCATGGAGGAGTTCATCCAAGAGGCGGAGGGGACGCAGTTCATGGAACGGCCAGTGCGGTTTGCGAAACGGCACAGGGCGATCGGCATCGGCGTCCTCGGCTGGCACAGCTACCTCCAGAGCGAGATGATTCCGTTCGACAGCATGGAGGCGATGGAAAAAAATGAGGCAATCTTCCGCACCATCAAGGAGCGAAGTTACGAGGAGAGTCGTCGGCTCGCCGACGAGTTCGGTGAGCCGGAAGTGCTCGACGGCTACGGTCGCCGGAACGCAACGACGATGAGCGTGGCCCCGACGAAATCCAGCAGCGTCATCCTGGGGCAGGTCAGTCCGAGCATTGAACCACTAAAATCGAACTACTTCGTCCGTGACGGTGCGAAGCTCAAATCGACGCAGAAGAACCGATTCCTCGAGGGGATACTGAAACAGCGAGGCAGAGATGAGCGTGAAGTCTGGGACAGCATCGCACAGAACGACGGGAGCGTCCAACACCTCGACTGCCTAACCGACGAGGAGAAGGAGGTGTTCAAGACCTTCGCCGAGATTCCACAGATGGCGATCATTAACCAGGCAGCGCAGCGGCAGAAACACATCGACCAGGCACAGAGCCTGAACGTCTCAATCGATCCGAGCGAAGTGAGCGTCAAGGAGATCAACCAGCTCTACATCGAGGCTTGGAAAAAAGGGGTGAAGAGTCTCTACTACCAACACAGCGTCAACGCCGCACAGAAGTTCAGCCGAGATATCCTCGAATGTAAGGCCTGTGAGAGCTGATACCCCGGCAGCCAGTATGAGTTAGCCGAAACCACGCATCACAGCCCTGCGATATCCGCTGTGACATCCTCCTCGCCGTAAACGGCGGGATTCTCGCCCTGAAAAATGGGATTTCAACAGAGCCACAGAGAGTCAATCCTGCTGGGAAAGATCTCCAAGAGCAGTCACAGTATGCGGGCTGGTATCGATAAACACTGCCCCGTCGGCGAGGACTGGTTGAGACCAGATCGTTCCACACGCAAAGTCGTCACCGAGAGTATAGTGCCAACGCCGTGTTCCATCGATCCGCTCAAACGCAACGACTGCTGGACAACCAAGCGATTCCATGAACACTGGTGCGACGACGCTTTCGCGCCCAACTGCGAGTGGGCCGCGGACAAAATGTCGGGTCGGATTTCTCGACAGAGACCACTGCCTGCCGCCGTCTGGCACCGATACCGCTGCGAGACCGGATTCGGAAAGCACGAAAGCGGTACCATCGTCAACGGCGATACTGCGAACCCGTCCGTGCGGAAGCTCTACAGATGCTCTCTGCTTTCCGTCGCTATGATCATAGACACTAATATCGGCTCCCTCACCGATTAGGACACCACTCGTCACACAGACATGCGTCGAATAGCGGTCAGTATCTGCGATTCCTTGCTGCCAGATCAACTCCCCGGTGTCTATTTCAAGACAGCGTAGAACTTCTTCACCTGTCTTAGATGTTCCAGTAACATATACGTGATCGTCAAATACTGCTAGTCCACGTCCGCCGCCTCGCAGTACAGAATCTCGCCATTTGATCTCGCCTGACTCGGCCGTAACGGCGATAATGTAGTACTTCTGACCGTGCGTAAAATCAATCAGCCCGATCTGTCGATCTGGGACGACCGTCGTCGATATCGAAGATACATGCCCCGGAAGCTTTCGTTGCCACCGCTCACTGCCGTCGGCAGTACTGAACGAATAGAGCCTCCCCCGGGTCGCAACTAACAACTGATCATTGATGATGCCTCCTGAGACACCAACCGGTTCCGTATCGTCAAGGTCGCGATCGAGGGCTGTTTGCCACCTGTGCTCGCCGGTTTGGGCATTGAGTGCGGTAAGGCCATCGTCATCGTCAACAGTATACACGGTCTGATCAGCCACTACCGACAGCATCTGGCCACTGCCACCGCCCCACGCTAGATTTCCGCGTTCAGGGACTGTGACATCGGATGTAGCCGTTTTCTGGGCATCACACCGTGACTGGTTCCATCCACTGGTCGGTGCTGTCGGCAGTGATCGGTCAGGGGAGGCAAGGCATCCGGAGGCCCCACATACACCAGCCATGGACGCGAGCACTCTACGACGGGTCCAGCTCATATCCCGACCTAACCGGGCTCGAAATTAATTGTTCCAACGTACTTCTGTGGCCGAAACAGTCCCCGATTTGTCTTGCCAACACGTTTCTCACAGTTTCGGAGGATAGGCCAGTTTCAGGTCGAATTAGCATCAATTCGTGGTGATTCTCAGCGTTCCAAGATCAATTTTGAATCATTGCTCTCGAACTGCCAGACGAGCGTACGAAATTGTGTGGATTTTGGCGCTGCTGGATACGGTTGTCACTCTTGAGCGGCGGACCCAGCGAGATCTCAGCGGGTTAGTCGTGTGGCTCTGTTGAAATCCTCAACAGTTGATAGTTTCACAACCCTGATCGCTCAGTACCGGATCTCTATGGATCGATGTGGTGTACCGCTTCAGGAGACAGGAGTCGGTTAGTGGGCAACGCAACCCACCCGTTTGGGAGAAGACGAACCTTGCCTTGGTGAAGCACCTTCTCTTGTTCCAAATCCCCATACACGGTCGCGTTTTCGTAATCAACTAAGAGTTGATCCGGGAGTTCATCAGGTACGAAGACCATGTTTGATGGACCGTTCCTGCGAGCATAGTTCCTGTCACAAGCCGAGATACGGTCGCTTTGGGGCTCTCATCAATCGACTGTTTCATGCGAGAAAATGTTTGAAGAATAGGATTTCAACAAAGCCATCTTGATGCGTTCTTTTCACTCGACATCATCCATACAGTCTTATTCGAGAGGTACACCAGACGATACAAATCCGCACGCAACCGAGAACGACTATGATCGAGTCGCTCCTCCGGATTGATGTCGTCCTCTTCGTCCTCATCGGCGTGCTGGGCGGCGCACACTGTATCGGGATGTGCGGTCCACTTGTGACGATGTACTCGAAACAGATGACGCCGCAGCCCGATGGCGGGACGGTGACAGCCAACGACGGGCGTGCCGGTCATCTCACGACCTACGAGGTTCGCCAGCATTTCCTGTTCAACGTCGGCCGGGCGACGACGTACGCGATTCTCGGGGCCGTCTTCGGCGCGCTCGGGAGCGTCGTATTCGTTACCGCTGACCAGCTGACACCGATCGCCGATCTCCTGCGAGGTGTTGTCGGTCTTGCGGTCGGAGGGTTCATTGTGGCGACGGGCGTTCGGTACGTCATCGGTGGAAGCGGAGGCGATATTCGCATCCCTGGCGTCCAGCGCGTTACGTCGTGGCTCGCAGCGAGAGTTCACCGACACGTGAACAGCCCGAGTATTGTCGGGCTGGGAGCCGTCCACGCGTTTCTCCCCTGCCCGATGCTGTATCCCGCGTATCTGTTCGCCTTCGCGAGCGGCTCCCCGACCACAGGGGGAATCGCTCTCGGTGCCCTTGGCATCGGGACGATTCCGGCAGTTTTCCTCTATGGGACGATTATCCAATCGATCGACGTCGCCCACCGGCGACGCGTTCATCGGCTACTCGGTGTGGTGTTCGTCGTGCTGGGGTACGTGCTGCTTGCGCACGGATTGATGGCACTCGGTGTTCACCTCCCACATCCGATGTTCCCGCATTACCAGCCCCTCGGGGGCGCGATGGGGCACTGACCGAGCACTGGATCCTTTTCGCTGGCTCGATACAGGCGACGCGCTCCATTGACCTCCTCCCGCGCCTGAAGACGCGGGAATCCCACCACGGGATTTCAGGCCGAGAGCGGCCCTGCGGTTTCAAGACGCATTCGTTCCACGCGTCCCTTGCTGGGTTTCAGCATCGGCGTGGGTGTCTTGTGGGGCGGTCAAACGCCCCCCATCCTCAGCCGAGTCATCGTCATCTCTGTGTTCTCTCGAATGGCTCCCTCCGCTGAGGTAGCGGTCTGCGATGTTTATCGCGCCGTTCACGTCCCCATGGTACTCGCCCATCCAGCAAGCGTCGTTCGTACACGTGAACGTCGACTGTCGCGGGCAGTATCCCACTTCACCGCACCCGTAGCACTCCTTCGACGTGTTACGCGGATTCACCGTGTCGACGGGGATCCCCTTCTCGACGGCCTTGTAGCGTATCTGCGCGTGGAGTTTGGCGAACCCCCATCCGTGGAGACGCCGGTTCATGAACTCACCGTAGTCCATCGACTCCCGGATGTACGTCAGATCTTCCAGAACGAGAACGGGATTCTTGACGGATTCGGCGTACTCCACGACTTCGCGGGTGACGCGGTGGAACACGTCGTCGATCTGTTTCCATAGGTCGCCACCGAACGACTCCACGATACGCTCGCTTCCGCGCGTCTGGAGTCGGCGCTTGGCGGTGAAGTAGCTCTTAGGGAGCTGACGAACCGTCTTCCCTTCGTCGGCCCACAGTTCAGGTGCGGTCGGAGAACCGTGATCGTCGCGGTGACACACCGTGACGAGTGATGCTTCCCCGATGTCCACTCCGATGGGCGTCCGTTCTTCGGCGGACACCTCAGAAGTTTCCTCAACGTCGCGAGTAGCGGTGGCGTGGAGGAACCACGTCCCCTCTCGCTCGAACAGCCGACCCCCGCCCATTTCCGCATCACCAGCGTTCAACGCTTCCAACCAGTCCCGCTGTTCGGGGTTCGGTTGGGCTGGCATCCAGAGGTAATAGTCCTCGTGGTGCGGAATCTTGACAAACCACTCAATAGCGTTCTCGGGCTTGTGGTCGAGTCGTAGGCCCTCATTGGTGAACCGAACAGGGTGGTCGTCGTGGAGGTCGCCCGCGTTGTACGTCGTCGTGAGTTGCGGGACTTTTGAGTGCGTTCTTTGCGTATCCGCTCCGACCGAGAACATCGGGAAAGAAACCGCCGTGGCCGTCGACAAGGAGAGCGTCGGGCAATCGAAACCCGTCATGTCAGCGTTGATTCCGCACGACTAACCGGCTGAGACCTCGCTGAGTCTGCCGTTCGAGAGTGACAACCCTATTCAGCAGCGCCAAAATTCACGCAATTTCATACGCTCGTCTGGTAGTTCGAGAGTAATGATTCAGAATTGATCCCAGAACGCTCCAAATCACCACGAATTGATGCTAATTCGACCTGGAACTAGCTTATCCTCCGAAACTGCAAAACTTCTCGACCTATACAGTAGTTAAGACTGGCCGTCTCAATGTCTACGATTCTCGAACTGCTTCGACGAGTCTACGGACGAAGTATCTCCTTCAGCGTTTTCACCACTTTCACACCTAACTCTCATTACGGTTGACACCGTATTTCTGCTCAATAATGTCCATCGACCGGGATACCTTCGAGAAGACGAGCGAGGACGAACTCGAGGAACTCTCCGTCCCGGATCAGGTCCTCGGATTTCTCGCCGCCAACGATGATCGCGCGTTCAAGGCTCGCGAGATCGCCTCTCAGATCGGTCTCGATGAGGGCGCGGTCAGCACCGCGCTCTCGAGACTGAAGGGCCGCGATCTCGTCGAACACAAAGCGACGTACTGGGCGATAACCGACGACACGGAGCGACTCGACGGATACAGCGGGTACGAACGGGCGACCGCCCTGTTCAACCAGCGACTCGGTACAGAGGACAAGGAGTCCTGGCGCGAACACGCACCCGAGGAACCGCATCCGAGCGTCGAGGACGAATAGTGACCGACGGAGAGAGACCAATTTTCGAGCGTGGCGACGTCGTCTACGGGGATGATCCGTTCAAAGGCGAGGAAGCTGCTCGGCCCTGGCTCATTCTCCTGAATCATAAAGGCCGTCCGTTCCACGGGGAGCAGTATATTGCGCTCACGTTGACGTCGAAATCCTGGATGGACGGCCTGATCGATGTTCCTGGTGAGAGTTGGCTTCGTGGTGGGACCCCGGATGAGAGTCAGATTGTCCCGTGGGGAGTACAATCGATCGACCACGAGGATATCGACTTCTGGCAAGGTCGCCTTGACAGCGATCTCGTCGACGAGGCGGTTGCTGCGCTCGTCGAAGAACTACACTAATAGACCCAACTGAAGATGAGACCAACTATCTCAATGTTACGGTCACAGCTTCAGAAGGTGGAACCGATATGTTCCTTTCCTTCGACGTCAGTACGGGGTGAGTCACCCGTTCAGTATGTCTGCGTGCCGACCGCACGACTCTCCGGTATTGTTGTATGCTGTTCTGCGAGCGTAGCAGATACGGGGACCAATTTAGTATCTACCACTTGTAATTTTAGAATAGCAATACAAAATGAGCAAGGATAACGAAAACGGTCGTGAAAATTCGAGGCTTCGGGTGGTTGGGCAGAAACGAGATATGCTCTTGGAGAGGGTCTACGATACCACAAAATTCGCAGATCTCGACAAGAAAATACGCGAACGAGGATCATAACTTCGGAGGATAGATCTCATGCGTGCCTTTGTTTTCTCACAAAAAGCTTGATTAAAATCTCGCTAAAATCAATAACAGTCCGTCATTCGAGTACCGCTCCAGCAGGCGCTTGTTTCACTGCGAACCGTTCGCGTGAACATCGTCGAACAAGTCTGTAACCCGCTGTTCGATATCGTTTCGGATCTCACGGACCTGATCGAGATCTTGGCCGTCAGGATCTGTTAGCGCCCAGTCGCGAACATCTATCTCTTCAGCATCGAGTTCGAGTGTCGAACAGCCCATTGTGGCGACGACGTCACATGATTCGAGCTCAGTCGTTGAGACTTCTCGAGGGACTCGATCCGAGAGATCGATCTCGTGGTCTTGCATGACCGCCACGACCTCGTCGTGGACGCTATCGGCGGGGTGAGTGCCACCGGTAATGATCTCAACACTGTCTTCGAGTCCACGACGGTCACGCTCGCGTTCGGCGAACGCTGTTGCCATCTGACTGCGACCAGCATTTTGTACACAAACGAATCCTAGAGTAACCGGCAAATCATCACTCATAAACAGCAGAATCGATGCCGTCGACTTGAGCACTTATATGTGATGTATATACGTCTCAATAGCTCAAAACGGGTCTGAGAGTACTTCTCAGATAGCCTATCAAGAGCCGCTGTGCCTGAAGTAACAGCTATACCGATCCCACTCGCTTGTGGAGGTGTGACTGAATCCGATGAGCGGACGGACCACCAGATCGCGTTCGTGTGCGTCCAAAACGCAGGACGGAGCCAAATGGCGGCAGCGTTCGCCCAGCGCGAGCGCGACCGTCGCGGTGTGGGCGATCAGATTACGATCGTTACCGGTGGCACACAGCCCGCAGACCACGTCCACGGGATCGTCGTCGAAGCAATGAGAGAGCGAGACATCGATCTCAGCGACCGAACGCCGCGAGAGGTGACGCCAGACGAGCTACAGGCGGTCGATATCGTCGTCACGATGGGGTGTTCGGCATCGGACGTATGCCCGGCGACGTGGAACGGCGAGAATCGCGATTGGGGGCTCGACGATCCCCACGAGCGTCCGATTGAGCAGGTTCGGGAGATCCGTGACGAGATCGAAGAACGTGTCGTCTCGCTGTTCGACGAACTCCTGTCGCAAACTCCGTCCGCGGAGTGACAATTGGCAGGGCCGTCAGCCGGAACGGCCCCTATGACCTCCGCTAACAGCAGCCGTCGTCGTCGGCGCCGCAGACGCTCCCGTAGTCGACACCAGTCTCGTCGCCGATCGCTTCGTTACACTGCATCACCATAGTGGTGAACGCGAACTCCGAGGAGGACTCTTTCGCCGCCGCAAGCTCTTCGCCGAGCGCCTCGGCGGCCGCGACGACCTCTTCGTCTGTCACTTCGGACTCGCTGGCGTCCTGACCGGAAGCGCTCAACAGCACCCACCTCCGGTGGACCGCGCGAACTCCTCGCCGATCTCGTCGCTGATGGCGTCGTTCGTTCGCTTGAGCAGTTCTATCAGATCGGCCTGTGCGGCCTGCTGACGCTGGATCGTCTCGTTGTTCGACATTTCGGTCTGGAGCTGCTTCAGCTCGGCCATCACCGACTCGTCGAAACCGCCGCGTTGCATCTGCTGTTGCTTTCGCTGGTACTCGCGGAGCAGCGCCATCGCGTCGTCATCGTCCTGTAACGCCTCGTCGGCCGCGACGAACCGCTGATACGTCTCAGACTCGTCGAGCGTGTCGAGGAACTCGTGGAGCGCCGCCTCAATGTTGGCTTCTACGTCTTCCTCAGTAGACACGCCCACGCTGTCCTCGGCCGCACCTTCCACGTCCTGTGCGTCGCTCACGAGGGCGTCACCTCCGGTGCGTCCGCTTCGACAACGTCTGCGAGTCCGGTAATCTCCTCACCGAAGGCGCTGAGTTCGTCGAGCCCGATCGGTTCGTCCTGCCGGAGCGGCGCCAACATCAACGGCGCGTCGAACCGGTCACGGATCTCGTCGAGATACTGCGCCTGCTGAGCGCGCCGATTCGCGAAGAAGGCGTTGTCACCGTACTCCTCGGGGAGGAGGTAGTTGGCGACGACCAGCGAGGTCTCGATGCCGACCTGATCTTTGAGGTCGGCGGCGGCCCGGTAGGCTTCCATCATAGGCGTGTACTCGGGGTACATCACGAACGCGAACGTGCTCCGTTCGGGGTCTTTCATCGTCTCGATGACCTCGTCGTATTGGTCGCCTTTGGCGGGGGCAGCCCCCTTCGTCAGCGAGCCGAGGTCCATGAACCCCTTCCAGTCGGAGGGAAGTTCGAGCAGTCGGAGCGTGTGGCCTGTCGGCGCCGTGTCGAAGACGACCACGTCGTAGCCGTCCTCGTCGAAGTAGCTCACGAACTTTTCGAGCGCGGCCATCTCCTCGGCACAGGGCGATTCCAGTTCCTCTTCGACGTTCGCGATCGCGGCGTCGACATCGATCTGTGTGTCCTCTTTGTCCTCGTACATCTCGGTGACGTGGTCGAGGACCTGCTCGCGGTACTCCGCAAGCGCTTTCTCTTGGTCGATCCGCGCCGCGTCGAGGTTCTCCTGGCCGACCGAGGTGGGTTCGTGGCCCACGGGCTCACCGAAGATGTCCTCTAAGTGCGCGGCCGGATCAGTCGTGACGACAAGCGTCTCGTGGCCCGCCTCAGCGAGTTTCGTCGCTGCCGTCGAGGCGACCGTGCTCTTGCCGACGCCGCCCTTCCCGGTGAAAAAGAGGTACTGCGTCTCCTCGCCCGGCGTGAGCTGGTCGACAACCGCGTCGGCGTCCGCCATCGAATCGAACTCGACCGCACCGTCAGCGTCCACGTCGGTCGCGGTCCCGACGTCGACGGTCGCCTCCGTGCCGTCGTAGAGGACACCGCCCACGTCAGCGAGCAGGTCGAGCCCGGCTATCTCGCCGGGCTGGAGCGGGTACGTCGCCGTCGCGTCCGCGTCGAACTCCTCTCGGGCGCGCTCGATAACGGCCTGCTCGTCCGCGCGTTTCCCCTCGAAGAAGGGGTCCTCGCACACCGACTCTGGGAGGTAGCCGTTGAGGATCAACAGCTGCGACTCGATCCCGAGGTCGCCGAGGTCGCTCGCGCTGCGTTCGATCTCGTCGATCGAGGAGTCCTCCGGCTTGCCGACGAAGGCGAAGGAAGTGCGCTCGTCGTCCTGGAGCGTGTCGATCGCACGCTCATAATCCTGTTTTTTGTCCTCCATCGAGGCCGCCGGCCCGATACAGGTCGAGCCGCCCTTCTCGAGTTCGGCGTTCCAGTCAGAGGGGAGCTCCATCAGCCGGATGGTGTGGCCCGTCGGTGCAGTGTCGAAGACGACGACGTCGTACTCCGGGCTGTCCATGAAGTCGACGAAGTTGTCGAAGGCGGCGATCTCCTCGACGCAGGGGCTGTTGAGCTGCTCTTCGACCGTCTGGATCTCCTCTTCACCGAGCAGTTCGCGCATCGGCTCGATCGTCTCCTGGCGGTACTCCTCGGCGGCGGTGTCCGGGTCGATCTCGATCGCCGAGAGGTTCTCGATCCCGTCGATCGCGGTGACCTCGTGGCCGATCGACTGCCCGAAGATGTCCGAGAGGTTCGGGGCAGGGTCGGTGGTCACCAAGAGCGTCTCGTAGTCGTTGTCGGCGAGCCACGTCGCGGTCGCACAGCTCACCGTGCTCTTGCCGACGCCGCCCTTCCCGCTGAAGAAGACGAACTCGGTTTCGTCGCTACTCGGTTCGACGACCTCACGCGCGCTCGTCGCTGTCGACTGTGATTGTGCCATTTATTAGGCCTCCTGTGGCGTGGCGTTGCCGTCGATGGCCGCGGTCAGTTCGTCGTACGAGAGGTACTCGCCCTCGGCGACGATCTCGTCGTCGACGACCGTGATCGGGAGGATCGACGGTCCGTCCTCCTGAACGCGGTCGTAGATCCGCTGCGTTTCGAGGAACTGATCGATGTTGTGCTGTATGTTCGCCCGGTTGACTTCGAGCTCGTCGAACGCGTCTTCGAGCTGGTCAAGCGCCGCGCTGACCTCGACGAGTTCGTCGTCGGGGTCGGGACCGCAGACGCCGGTGGAGCAACACATCGCTTCTTCGTACAGGGTGAGTTCGGTCATGATTGAGTCGGATTGAGGTCGTACGTCTGATGTATCGTTCACAGCAGGACACGTTTGTTTGTCCTCTCTGTGGCCGATTCATTTGAACAAACTCTCATACAATTATAAGCTCTTCGGTCGGATATCTTCACATCGGTCGCACAGTCATTTCATCTTGAACGACCGAGACCCCCCGATCACCCCATAAATCCGTTGGTGGCCCACGATCCTGGGTCGTCGACACACGTCGTGGTTCGACACTTCGACGCCGGGGCACTCACGAGGACGAGCGCACTTTCGACATCACCGTTCTGGATCTGCCGCGTCGCAGTCGGCGGAATCCAAACCGCGTCGCCGGCTTCGAGTTCGACGGATTCGTCGTCGATAACGACGGTAGCTTCACCCTCTAAGAGGACGTATATCTCCTCGTGATCCTCCGCGGCGTGGTCATGCGACTTATTCCGCCATCCGGGTTCACAGCGCGCGATTGACACGCCGACCTGCTCGCTATCGAGCGAGCCGGTAAGCGGCCGCATCGCGCCCGAGGTGGTCTCGATGTCGGTGTAATTGACCCGTTTGTAGGAACCGGTCACGGCGAACACCCTGTAGCGGCGCATTCGGCCGTATCGTTGCTCGAGCCTGCCGAGATGGTCGTTGTCGACCGCCAGACACCCGCCACAAGTCTCGTCTCTTTCACACGAGACAATATTTGAGAGATTACTATATTGTTTTCGCTGTCCAGCTATCAGTTGAGACGGCGCTCCGCAACGTTTAATCCCGGCTTGGTTCAATTGTTTGTATGTCATCTACCGAGCGTTTACAGCGGTACGTCGCCGACGAATGTGGCTCCTGTACGGATGAAGACCTCGCCGACCGGTTAGCGGAGCTAGAAGAACTGAACGAGAGCGTCGGCGGGTCGGACCTGGAGACCGATATCGAGCTACTGTCGGCGCTCGGCAACGAGACCCGATACAAGATCGTTCGGATGCTTCACGCGGCTGATGACGAGGAGCTATGCGTGTGTGAGCTCTCGCCGCTCTTGGACGTGAGCGACAGCGCAATCAGCCACGCCCTCTCGCAGCTCACTGATGCTGGCCTCGTCACGCGCCGAAAGGAAGGCAAGTGGCGGATGTATCGCGCCACGCCGCGCGCAAACGCGGTCCTCGTTGCGCTCGACGGGTCGCGGTCGTTGTAAGAAAGATCCCGGCTCAGAGGAGGCCGGCGAAGACGGTGTTGAACAGCACACCCACTGTAATGCCGATCGTCACGACCGTCGTCGCGTAGATCGCGAGCAGCCGGCGTTCGAACAGCTTATTCAGGAGGATCAGGTTTGGGATGCTGATCCCCGCCCCGCCGATGACGAACGCAATCACCGTTCCGATCGGGATCCCCGCCTCAGTGAGCGAGTGCGCGATCGGCAGCATTCCGCTGATGCTCACGTAGATCGGCGCACCGGCGAGTGCGGCGATCGGGGTCGCGAGCGGGTTCCCCGGCCCGGCGATCTGTTGGAGAAACTCTGCCGGTACGGCGCCGTGGATCAGCGCGCCGATCGCGATCCCGACCGCGATGTACGGGAGTGTGTCGCGGAAGAAGGAGAGCGCGCCCTCCCCCGCGGCGGTCACGCGTTCCTTGTGGGTTCTGTTCGTCGCCGTCGTCCCGCACTCGCTACACCCGCCGGCGTCGGCCGCATTTGAGGTGTCCGAGGGAGTCGCTCCGCCGTCGGTCGCGATCTCGCGACCGCCCGCGGTGATCCGGACGTCCTTGATGTACCCGTCGAGTTCGAACGTCCCGATGATGAGTCCCGCGACGATCGCCGCGAGCAGCGCCGTCGTCACGTACGCGACGGTCACGCCGGTCCCGAACAGCCCGAACAGTAGGAACACGGCAATCCAGTTGACGATCGGGGAGGCGAGCAGGAACGAGAACGCCATCCCCGTGGGGGCGCCGGCCCCCAACAGGCCCGCCAAGACCGGGACGGTCGAACACGAGCAGAACGGCGTCACCGCGCCGAGGCCCGCCGCGAGGACGTTCCCGCTGCCGTGGTCGCGTGCGCGAAGCATCTCTTCGACGCGCTCGGGTGGGAGGTACTCCTGTGCGAGCCCGACGAGGAACGACGCGCCGATGAACAGCGGTGTGAGGACCATCGCAAGGTGGAGGAAGTAGTCCCACGAGTCGAGCAGCGCCGCTTCGGTCCCCGGCGGGATCATCGGTCCTCACCTAACGCCGCGGCCAGATCGAGCAGCTGGAGGCTCGCTGTGTCCGCAATCCGGTAGTACGTCCACTTTCCCTCCTTGCGCGTGGCGACGATGCCGGCGTCGCGGAGCTTCCTGAGGTGTGACGCGACCGTCGACTGGGGCGCGTCGAGTACGGTCTCCAACTCGCAGGCGCAGAGTTCGCCCTCTCGAAGCGCGTGAACGACCGCGAGTCGCTTCTCGTTGGCCAGTGCCTTGAACGCCGACAGCTCCGCCTCGACGACCGCGTCGTCCGCCCGTCGAGTCTCCGGGAACGGCCCGTCACAGCAGACGCCCTCCTCCATCCGTCGGAGCGTCCCGCTCGCGGATTCGGAGCCCGCTTGAGCCGCCGTGTTCTGTTCCTGCGACATTATCGATCAGTCCTCCGTACGGTCGGCGCGCTCGTCCGGCGCGTCCGCCCCGTTTTCGTCCGAGTCCACCTCCTCTATCTGTATATCACAGCAGCTCTCATTATCATTCGACTCGCCACCGAACAGTCGGCCGAGTATCGACATACACATCGATATATCTCGATATGACTTAATTCATTTGGTGTACTGCTCAGATGTCTCGTGAACGCGCCCAGACCGACATCACATTCAAATGAACGGTATCGGCGCACTCTCTTGTTGAGTCGACGGAACGATTCGATACGCAGTAAACAGGAAAAAGAAGCTCTAAAAGCCTTTAATGAGAATTTAGTACTGATTACAAACCCAGCCCGAGCGGTTCACCCTATTCGCGACACGGCGGGACAAGCAGACTCTTTCATATTTGAAGACAAACTAAATCATATGTTGGATCAGGTAGCGGCTCTTGGAGACCAGATGGACCGCAAAAACGGGATGTTGATTGGTGAGTCGCTGAGTGAAGAGAGTAAACGCCGGCGCGACGACGTTATTGACACCGGCGCATTCGGCATGCAGGCCAGCGGGTCGGACGTGGTCTTCTTCCAAGGTGTCCTCCCGGATATCAACCGGACAGTACGGGGATCTGAGCCGATCGACAAGCAGATCGAGATGTGTCTGGATCAGCTCGAACTTATGTTAGAAACCGTACCGGGTACCTCGTGGACATCATGAAGGTTGAGAGCCAACTCGGAGACCTAGACGCGGCGGCAGCAATCCCTTTGACGATGAACAGAGTATGTTTGTAGTCATGTTGGTGTGGTAACTTTGCGATCGACCCCACCATTTCTTGAATGAGTGGTTCCGGTAGCCCTCCTTTCAAAGATGGTCCTCGCATGCAGTCTCTGTGCGAAGCGTACCAGCTGGGGATCACTATCCGAAACGAACTCAAAAAAGCCGATCTCGTCACCGCGTTCGAAGACCTCGATCACTCGATAGACACGATCGAAGACGGGTATCCAGCGTGGCATCCTGCGCCACTCTCCTTTCGCGCGATAATCCTCTCATTTGTGTTCATGAAAATAACGGGTGACTCGTACGCCGAGTTTTCTCGACGACTCACCCGGCAACCGGAAGTAGCGACTATCCTCGGCTTCAGGCGAGTACCCGATGAATCAGCGTTCTCGCGGGCGTGGCGAAATCGATTCGACGACGCGACCCACGAATACGTCCACGCTGCTGCCCATTTCGTTGTTAAAGAAATCCACGATCGCGACATCTCAGCTCCGAAGGTGCGGCCAAAGGCAGAGATCGTCGACGACACGCAAGAAGATACAGACCCAGTCGAAGACGAATCCTTCTCACAGGAGAAGATTATCCAGACGACGCGCCTCGCACGTGATCACGCCTATGGACACTTCGACTCTAGTCGGGCATCGAACGCCTCGTACGAGGACACGCAATTTTTCGAGTTACAGACGTTCATGGGGATGGTCCGCTGTGGCACCTCGCAGGGAGCGACTCGCTTCCAATATCGGCGCGGGAAAGAGTACGGACCGCATGGTGATACCCACCTCCGCGCAGTCAAACAATTTGGCCCCGAAGAACTCGTGAGGGGGTTCAACAAAACGACGGATCGCTTACTCTCGGTGATCGCCTCTGAAGCATCGTTCCGGCGTCCAGTCACAGCCGCGATCGACATCACGACTATTCCCTACTACGGATAGGTCGAAGAGATGCCGATGGTCAGCGGGACCAAGGACAGAGACGGTCGAGCGTTCAAATTCGCAACACTCTCGATCATTGGACAGAATATCCCGCTCGTTCTTGCCGTGGAACCGGTTCGAGAGAGCTCTGAGTGGGATGAGTACCCGTCGAATCAGGTCCATCGTACTGTGCGACGGCTCGTTCGACGAGCAAAAGAGCACGTTCCAATCGAGACAGTGCTGTGTGATCGAGAGTTTGACTCGATACAAGTGTTCCAGACGCTCTCAAACCTCGATGTGAACTACCTCATTCCGAAGCGGGTCTCCAGCTCCGAACGGGAGGTGCTTGACCAAATGGACAAAGACGACCAGGAAGTCGCTGTGGAGTCGGCCTCTGTCCACGTGGAATCTGGATCGCATCCAATGCGACTCCTGTACGTACCGTCGACGAGCAAAGAGGGAACGGCCGTCTTCGCGACGAATCTTCGAGTCGGTCCCGAGGAAGCCGAGACATTCTGTCAGCGCTACAGCCGCCGGTGGCAGATCGAGAGTGAGTACAAATCGATCAAAGGTGACTTTCTCGCCAAGACCTCCTCGAAAGACTACCGCGTTCGCCTGTTCTACTTCGTGTTCGCGGTACTCCTATACAATATCTGGCGGCTGACCGACTTCCTGCTGAAAGCAGGTGTCGACGAGGAGATGGACTACGCGCCTGTGATTACTGCGGGTGAGTGTGTTGAGCTCGTTGCCTCGGCGTTGATCCCGCACGACTAATCGGCTGAGCTCTCGCTGGGTCCGCCGCTCAAGAGTGACAACCGTATCCAGCAGCGCCAAAATCCACGCAATTTCGTACGCTCGTCTGGTAGTTCGAGAGTAATGATTCAAAATTGATCCCAGAACGCTCCAAATCACCACGAATTGATGCTAATCCGACCTGAAACTAGCTTATCCTCCGAAACTGCAAAACTTCTCGACCTATAGATTCTATATAGCGAAATAAGATTTATCAGACAAGTAGTGAGGCTTGATCGTATGAAAATCAGCTTCAGAAGAGCTCATACGCTATTATAGCTAATACCCGCACCTACTTTGGATTAGTGTAGTAGTCACAAGTAGATTTTTGAGGATGCCCGCTGTCGGTGAAGCTAAATCGATGGTACAGCCAACTGACGGCCCTCAACCCGGGGACACGACTAGTGGAACACCACTCGACGAGCCCCTGACCGATTTTCTCGACGCCAAGGCGAAGACACTTGGCGAGTCCGAGGACGGAACGACGCAGCGATCCGGCAATTACGTTCAAGCGCTCGAACGCGTCGTCCCGGACTGGATCGAATGGATGAATGGCCAAGGCGTGACTACCGTAGAAGCGGTCGACAGTCGTCACCTCGCCCGGTATGCCGGTCACCTCGCCCGACGGGTGAATGCCCGTCGAGCCAGCAATGACACGGACGGGATCACAGCAGCCACTGCGTGGAACTACTACTCGCTCGTCTCCGCATATCTCCGTTACTGCCAGCAGTGGGAGTACATCCCAGAGAACCCCGCGGATACCGACCGCGCAAAAGACGAAATGCCTGACCGGCCCGCAACCGACTCTAGCAAACAGCAGTTCTGGTCGACCCAGCAGCGCGAGACAATCGTCTCGTACGTCGACGAGCGAGCGTATGCGGCGATTGATGCGGATCCGCAGAGCCGAGAAGCACTCACAGCTGCCCGTGACCGGGCGCTCGTCTACGTCATCGGATTCTCTGGCGTCCGCGGTGCTGAGGTCCTCGCCTCTAGTCGCGATGACCGGCGGACGGGAATCACATGGGGGGATATCGATACTGACCAGGAGGTATTGACAGTCCTCGGCAAAAGCCAGCAAATCGAGAAGGCACCGCTGACAGATCGTCCCGTTAGTGCCCTCAACCGCTGGCAGACGCTCCTCGACCCGCCCACCGATGCGTGGCCCGTGTTCCCTTCGTTCCACCTCGCATCCCTGCGGGATGCTGCGCGAAGTCAACTTCAGGAGCGTGACGCCGATCCAGAGACTATTGACACGGTTACGAGTCTCGGCACCGCAGACCTCGTTGATGCCTTTCGTGAACGGGACCTCACCCCGCCGGCTCTAACTACGGAAGGCGGCCGATACACGCTCAAAAAGCACTCTCAGGCAGCCGCTGTGGACTGTTCAGACGACTCGAAAGCGTATCTCACCCTCCACGGCGCTCGCCGTGGCGTTGGTGAGGCGTACTACGATGCAGCGGGGTTCAGTGACGCGCAACGGGTCCTCCGACACGAGGATCCATCAACGACATCGAAGATGTATGCCCACAAGGAGGCGGGTGAACTCTCTGACGTGGGCAGCGACATTTTCTCAGCGGATGAGTAGCTATCGTCGGCCGGCTGTCCGTGGATGCTAACTGTCTAATAAACCATATACTGCGATATCATTCGAGCGCGTATCCCCACCCTTCGAGCACGTCGACAACATCATCCGTGTGTTGAAGTCCAACCAGGAGCGCTGCCTCACGGAGATCCGCTTTCCGCACGCTTTCTCCGAGTCGGCTCTCAATAATCGACTTCTGTGTCCGCTGGACGTTCAGCGTGTCTTCTTGGAGGTGGAGCTGGACCGTTTGTTCTCGCCCGTCTGTGATGCTGTTTCGGCGTAATATCCACGGAATGTCACTCCTTGCTGTGTCGCGTCCGCTATTGTCGGCGCTGCTGCTCGCTCCAGTCTCTATCTCCACCTCAGTTGTCTCTGCCTGGTCGCTTTTCGAGTCCATGTCGGACGAGGAAGCGGGTTCGACCTCCGGCTCATCGTCGTCCTCTTCCTCGTCCTCCCACCCATTCACAGTGCCCTCTTTGAATCCCCCCATCAGACGGTCACCTCCTCAGGATCGTCCAACGCGCCTGGCTCAGGCGGCGAAGGCGCCACAATGCCGCCCTGCGTCTCAAGCGAGCGAGCAATTCGATCGAACTTTGCCAGCGTCTCAACCTCGTAGTCGCGGCGTCGGCTCCGGTGCGTTCGCACAAATTCAAACGCACTACACTGGTGTCGCCAACAGCCCTCCATCATCGATGTTCGGTCGCCGATCACCTCCGGAACCTCGAAGGGCACGTCCTCGATGATCTCGTTTTGATCTCTCGTCCCCTTGAACTCGATTGGGACGGCTCCAAGCACCCCAACTTCGATATTCAATTCATCCGCGAAGTTCGTCGCAAGCTCCTCTAAGCCCTCAACGGACGCTTCTCCCTTTGCGGACGGCTCAAACGGAATGAGGAGGTTCCTCGTCGCATAGATCGCATTATAGAGATGATCTGACTCCGTTGCTGGAGGATCACAGATAAGAACATCGTACCGGTCCGGCACATCGTTCTCAACGAGGACACGCCGGAGTTGCGCGTAGATGTTGTACGCATCGCCGAAGTCTTCGGCCCGACTTTTCTCTCGTGCTAAGTGGTCTGAGAGATCTGAAAGGGTGTTGTGTTCCGGAATAATATCAATACCCTCTGCCGTCCGAATCAGATCGTCGAAGTTGCCACCCGGGTTATCGACAAGGTGTCGCACGAGACTGTCTGCTGCTGAATCACTCCGGTCGTCGTCGACGTCGAACAGCCGACTCAGGTTCCCGTCCTGTGGATCGAGCGGAATCACCAACACATCAAGCCCCGCTCGGGCGTGCGCACAGGCGATATTCGCGGTTAGCGACGTCTTCCCGACGCCGCCAGCCTCGCTGTAAACCGTGTACGAGAGCATACAGCATTATTAGAGACATACCACATAAATATACGTCAGACATTCATCTATGACTCTTATCTATCTTAGACCTCTAAGTAAGATCTCTAAATAAGACTACTGAGTAAGGTTTCATACTCAGATATGTAAGAAAGGCGTCTTTCCTAGATTTCTCAGATAGAGGGATAAGGCATCTAACACATATTTGTATGTGATATGCTCCAGGCCCAAACCCGACCTGTGATAGCTCCCCCACGACTACGGTAGTTGATCTTTTATTAGAAAAAATATAAATTTATACCGCCACCCTCAGCTGGGAATTGGCTTGGACTCAACATTTCTTCTACATGATCTTGATAACATAACCTACATTGTGTGGCGCAGTGACTGCCTCCCTCAGTATTGCTCTACTCAGTATTTTTGACGTCCTCCACTGACGCTCTAGGGGGCCCAAGTTGATACGGGTCGTTCTAATTGTGTATATTTATATAGACAGATATCACCACCAGAACTGGCTATTTGACACACTTCGCAGCCAAATTAGCAAACAAACGGCTGGAATTTCATGCGAAAGATACTGTTGCCCAAGTCTTATTAGCAGGTGATGAGGTAATGTGTCTGTTCACGATGACTGACAACCTCTACGTTGACCCGAATGCGCTTCCGCCACTTGACTCATTCTCACGACGATCCAGAGACGAATCAGTACTATTTACTACTCCGACGCATTTCTCCGTCGACTACGAGATTAATCCGTACATGGTGTCCGGCGTGGACAGTTCCACTGCGAACCAACAGTGGCACGATCTCGTATCCAGATATGAGGATCTGGCCGACGTTTCGATCATGGATGTCGACGCGGTTTGGGACGATCTTAGCGAGGTCGAAGTTGCCCCGCCCGGGGAACTCCCAGATATTACCTTCTGCTCGAATCATGCCCTTTCGCTTCCAGATCGCGACGGGTTCCTGCTCGCGCAGATGGCAACTGAAGAACGACATGATGAGCCTGCTTACTTCAAGCAGTGGTGTACCAACCGGGATATTCCAACTGAGCAGCTTCGTACGGATGTTCCGTTCGAGGGGTGCGGCGATGCCCGCTGGCATCCGGGGCGTCGCCTCCTCTGGGGTGGTTACGGGCCACGAACTGACCTCGAGGCATACCGGGAAATAGCAGACCGCTACGATGTCGGCGTCGTTCCGCTTGAACTCACTGACGACTCATACTACCATCTCGATGTTTGCTTTTCAGCTATCGACGAACAGACGGCCGTTGTGTGTCCTGACGCGTTTACTGACGCAGGCCGAGAAAAACTTGACACGTTATTTGAAACATTGATAGAAGTCTCACCAGAGGCAGCACAGGATCACTTCGCGTGTAACTGCCACTCGCTGTCAGGTGACGTCGTTGTCATCGAAGAGTCAAACCACCAAACTATCCACGCGCTCGAGTCACACGGGTATGAGACTCTCCATGTATCAACAGATGAATTTATGAAAGCAGGCGGCTCGGTGGCGTGTATGGCGTTTCCGTACTAGGCGGAAACGCGCCAGTATCGTCTGCGCTGTCGACAATAGCGATGAGTGACTCTGTTGAAATCCTTATCGAGTGATATATTTCGGCTCGGTCGAGGTCAATTCACAGATATTAAACAATGAAGAGAGAACGTTCAGATATGTATGAGACTCCGTTGTATTTGATGCTAATCGGGCTATCTCTCGTACTCGTTTTTTCCGGGCCCTCAAATGGTGCCCTTCCAGCTGTCCTCCAAGCTACCGGTGGATTAATCGCCATCAGTAGCGGTGGAGTGCTTCTCAGAGATGTGTTCAGTCACTCGACAAATAACGGGTAAGCACCCTTCAGCGACCAGCTGTTTCAGACGATAATATATCTGAAGGCCAGGATTTCAACAGAGCCCGATGAGTAAAAAAAGAGCTGCCAGCAGCGTGGTATTTATGGAGAATCGAGGAGAGCGGCTCGCGCTTTAGCGCGGGGAGGGTATCAAGGCTGTGCGTCAGTATCGATATCGACGCCAGTGTACCGGCTCAGAGCCCCTAGCTCGCCAAACTCGGGCATGTCCACCCAGTCGTACGAGAACCGTTCTGCGGCCGGGTACGCGTAGTTGATCATCGCGCAATCTTCCCAGTTGGCCTCCTCCATCTGGATGAGCGCCTCCTCCCAGCGCTCCCTGGCGGCGTCGTCGCGGGTCGAGTTCTCTTGCATCGTGTTCCACGAGTCGCGAGCGGTCTGTGAGGCCTCGGTGTCGACCCAGTTGAGCGCGACGAGCGGGTTTCCGCTGACCCCCTCGTTGTCCGTCGAGCGGGTGTTCGGCGGATACAGCAGCGCGAGGACGTTGAGCGGATCCGCCCACGACATCCCCCACTCGCCGAGCCCGGCCGGTCGGTTGCCAGCAAACTCGCGGTCAAGCAGCGTCGAGAACGGAGCCGTGCTGATGGAGACCTCGATGTGCGCAGCCGAGAGGCGGTCCCGGAGGTCATTGGAGATCTGCTCGTAGGTGGTGTCCTCGACGTTGAGAATCTCGAACTCGTACGGGTCGTCGTCGCTGTAGCCGGCCTCCTCCATGATCAGGCGGGCCTCCTCGATGTTCGACTCGTTGTATCCGTACGGGTAGTTCTCGCGGGCGTGTTCCTCCGCCGCTTCCGGGCCGCCCGGGAAGAGGGTCGCAGGCGTCATGTGATACCCCGGCTCGACTCGGCCCTTGTACGCGCTGTTGGCGATTTCTTCGTGATCCATCACCCACGCAACGGCCTTCCGAGCTGGCTCGATCACTTGGTCGTTGTTGAACAACATGAACTGCGTGCTCAACCCGGAAATCCGGAGGTAATCGACCATATCACCGTTCTGTACCGGCCCGTACTCACCAACTTGAAGACCGTTGTCTTGCGTCTCGTTGACCGTCGCCAGCTCAGGATCATATTGGGCGGTCGGGATCGAGAACGCGTCGACGTTCCGGTTCATCGCGTAGTTGTACTGGGCGTTGGTGTCTTCGATCACCTGCCAGTGGACGCGGTCGACCATTGGCGCCTCGCCGTGGTACTCGTCGAAGGCAGTCACTGCCATCTCCTCGCCAGACGTCCACGTGTCAAACTCGAAGGGGCCGGTTCCAACCGGGGACGTAGTGAACTCGTCGTACTCCATTTCACCGTCATACCCCTCGATGTCACCGACGATTCCCTCTGGAAGGACGGCAAACGTCGCGTCTGACATGATATCGAGCGCCGCGTAGTATGGTGATGACAGCGTCACCTCGACCGTCCTGTCGTCAACAGCCTCCACGGCCATCGATCCGGGGACGTACTCTCCCTCTTCGTTTGTCTCGTGTTCGATCCCAAGGTCTGAGAGCAACAGGAACGCCGACGAGGAATCTGGAGACGCTGCGACGCGTTCCCAAGAGTATACAACGTCGGCAGCCCCGACCGAACTCCCGTTGTGAGCAACTACGTCTTCAGTGAGTGTGAAGGTGTACGTCAGCCCGTCATCGGAAATTTCGTACTCAGTCGCGAGCTGGTTAACAACGCCTGACTTTCCTTCCGGCTTCCCAACAAGCCCGTCGAAAACTTGGAAGATGACCTCATTGGCAGATGAAAGGACATTTGCTGGCGGGTCGAACGTGTTGATCGACGCGTTCAACAGGCGCAGCGTTTTCTCGCCATCGCTGGTTGTCTCAGCGCTCTCATCGTTGTCTTCACCATCAGTCGCGTTTCCACCATCGTCCAACTCGTCTGGGACCTCTTCGTCGCTTCCTCCCGAACACCCAGCAACGGCCGTCATTGCTGCGAGCGCGCCAGTCGACTGTAAGAACCTTCTTCTTGTGCGGTCCGAATCGGAATTCGGCATGACTATGACAAATATGGTAGGAATTTAAATCCTGATGTGATTAGCCGTTTTTGGTGTAAGGGCAAGTATTATTACATGATAAGATTATACGATGTCCTAGCAAATGGGACGATGGGAGTATTTTCTCAAGCGCGTGCTTTTGATGGTGCCGATTGTCTTTCTCGGCACGACTGTAACGTTTCTCATCCTTCGCGTGGGACCAATTGACCCCGCGGCCGCGATCATCGGGCCAAGCGGCGACACGGAGGCGTATGCCGCTATCAGGGATAGCCTTGGACTCGATCAACCGCTCTGGATTCAGTACGCGGAGTTCATGCGCGACCTCCTGACGCTCCAGTTGGGAGAATCGTGGGTCGTTGTCCGCGGCCAGTCAGTGTGGGAACTCGTCGGGGTTTATGGCCCTCGAACCCTGTGGCTTGGGTTCTGGTCTATCCTCATCCCGATATTTGTCGGGCTCCCGCTCGGGTTCTATGCTGGGCTCAACCCGAATACGCTCGCTGACTACATCGCCTCTTTTGGCGGGATAGTCTGGCGAGCAATGCCAAACTTCTGGTTAGCCGTGATATTCGTCAGTGTCCTCACGCAATCGGACGCGTTGTTCGGATTCAGTTGGGGGGACTGGCTTGTTGAAACACAGATCGTTACCCCGCCCGACCTTTCGGGGCTGTGGGAACCGACACAGTTTCTTGGTGCGTTGAAAGCGATCCTTCCAGCAGCCCTTGTCCTCGGCTCTGCGTCCATGGGCAATGAGATGCGAATCGGGCGTACGGCGGTGCTTGAAACAAAAAACGCAAATTATGTTGAGATGGCGAAAGCGAAGGGGGTGCCCGGGAGACTCGTCGTTTGGAAGCACATGTTCCGGAACGCACTCATCCCGCTCGTTCCTGTCATTACTGGAGAGGCGTTCCTCCTTCTCGGTGGATCCGTGCTCGTCGAAACTGTGTTCGCAATTAACGGGCTCGGCTACCTCTTTTTCCAAGCAACGATTAATGGTGATGTCCCGCTTGTCGGGTCGTTGATGTTTTTGTTCATTCTGCTCTCGGTCGGGATCAACATTCTCCAGGACTTCCTGTACACCGTGATTGACCCACGTGTTGGATACGACGGAGGCGCATAATGGGAGCTGACACTGACGTCGGGTCGGGCTCGACTCGCACTGGTGAGTTCCGAGAAGAGGCTAGTCGTCCTGAGGGCGATCGCGACCTACCGCTGTCTGAACGGATTACGCGAAATCCAGGTCCCGCAGCGACGTGGGCCGCCGTTGTTGCCGTCCTCATCGCAGCCGAGTTTGGTGCGATCGTCAGCGGGTTGCTGTCAGTGCCCCCGTGGGGGTGGGTCGGCGGGCTGGTCCCAGGAGTCGTCGAACCGGTTGCGGCACTCCTCGCCACAGTCGCCGAGCGGGGAGCCGAGCTGCCGACAATTACCTCTCGCTCTGTCATCGACAATACCGGATACCAAACGCCGAGTGGCTGGGAAGGCACAACGCTCGGCCTTTCACCAGCGGTAGCGTGGGCCCTCCGGGTGGCTGTAATTTACACGTACTCATTCACCTGGCTGCTCGTCGGGTGGTGGGGGTACACGCTGTACCGGCGTCATTACCGGATTCCTGACTGGACGCCGCGTGACGACGTTGTGAACCGATTCCGCCGACACTCGTGGGGGCTATTTGGTCTCACAATCGTGTTCGCGTTTGTCGTCATGGCGCTGTTTGCGCCGGTGCTGGGTCCGACAACTGTCGATCAGAACATCGAGAATCCATACGAGAACCGCATTGATTATTACAACGATGAGACGGGACAAGTCGAATCGATTTTCGTCGGCGAAGCCAACGGTGATACACAGTCTCGCGGACAGGGCGACAACAACGTTGGACCGCTTGAATACGATCAGTACGACCGGTTCCACCCGTTCGGAACACTCCCAGACGGCAAAGACTTGTTCACCTTCATGGCGTCGGGAGCTCGGGTGTCATTGCTTGTTGGGCTCACCAGCCTCGGCATTGCCGGTGGGTTTGCGATGGTATTTGCGATGCTGACGGCATACTACAAGGGACTTGTTGACCTTGGAGTTGTGATTGCTGGTGACTCAATCCAAGCGATGCCCCAACTGTTGTTTATCATTCTCGCGTCGTTCGTCCTTTCCGACACATGGATCGCAGAGGTGTATAACGGCGGGCTCGTCCTCGCGATACTGTTCGGTATCACCGGCTGGCCGGCGCTATGGCGAGCCGTCCGTGGCCCGGCACTCCAAGTGTCGGAGCGTGAGTGGATCGACGCTGCGAAATCGTACGGGCAGCGCCCGCGAGTGACGATGCAAAAGCACATGCTACCGTACGTCGTTGGCTACTTCCTCATTTACGCCTCCCTCTCACTCGGCGGCGTTATTATCGGCATTGCGGGGCTCTCATTCCTTGGCCTCGGAATCGAAGCACCGGTACCTGAGTGGGGCCGAGCGGTGAGCGCGGGACAGCCGTATGTCGCCACGCAGTCATGGCACATCTCGCTCATTCCGGGCATTCTCGTCGTGATCATCGTAACCGGATTCAACGCGCTTGGCGATGGGGTCCGAGATGCGATCGACCCAGAGAGTGACATCGGTGACGGTGGCAACGAGAACGTCGCTGCTGGGGGTGGTGCCTGATGAGCCGACACGCACGCGATGACAACGTGCCATTGAACGCTGATGCGACATCGAGCCGTGACCTAGCGCTCGAGGTGGAAAATCTACGTACCGTTTTCCACACTGAACACGAACAGATCCACGCAGTCGACGGTATTTCATTCAATATTCGACGCGGTGAAACCGTCGGACTCGTCGGCGAGTCTGGCAGTGGAAAATCCGTGACTGCGCGGTCAATACTCGGACTCATTGAATCGCCGGGTGAGATCGATCCAGCATCCGCAATTCGATTTGAGGGAGATAACATCACGGAGTACACTGAGTCAGAGTACGAGTCGATTCGCGGCGACGGGATCGCGATGGTGTTCCAAGACCCCCTTTCGACGCTGAATCCGGTATACACCGTTGGAAACCAAATTAAGGAGGCTCTGTCGCTTCATCAAGACCTTCGTGGTACTGCGGCGACAGAACGCGCAATCGAACTGCTCGAGGAGGTCGGGATTCCGGATGCGGCCCGCCGGGTCACTGAGTACCCGCACCAGTTCTCCGGAGGCATGCGCCAGCGAGCTGTGATCGCGATGGCGCTCGCCTGTGCGCCGGAGGTCTTGATTTGTGACGAGCCTACCACTGCGCTTGACGTCACGATTCAAGCACAGATTATTGACCTCCTCATGGACATCCAGGCAGAACGCGACCTCAGCATTTTGTTTATCACGCACGACATGGGTGTCATCGCCGAGGTAGCAGACCGTGTCAATGTCATGTACGCCGGAGAGATAGTCGAATCAGCGCCGGTTGAACCGCTATTTGCGGAGCCAAAGCATCCGTACACGCGAGGACTACTGCGAAGTATCCCCAGCACTCAGACTAGTGGCGACCGCCTCGAGACGATTAAAGGCGAGGTGCCAACACCGAATGAACCCGCAAGCAGCTGTCGGTTCGCTCCACGATGCCCAAAGTCATTCGAGGAGTGTTCGGAGGTCGCACCAATCCCGACCGCTGTGGGTGACGACCCGGATCATGACGCGGCGTGTCTGCTCTATCCCGAGTCAATGACGACCGACGAGGCAGTAGCTCATCACCGGCCAGCTGATGATGGGGGCGAGCAATGAGCGGCGAGAGTTCTGGAGGTAGCGAGACCAGCCCCGAGATGCGCAATATTTCAGACAGCAACAGCACAGCTAATGACGATGTACTGCTGTCGGTCCGTGATCTAAAGACACATTATGAGGAACGCTCGTTGTTCGGCGGCGACCCGGTCCGAGCCGTGGACGGTGTTAGTTTCGATGTGAGGCGGGGCGAGACGCTCGGTCTCGTTGGTGAGTCTGGCTGTGGAAAGACGACGCTCGGGCGGACGCTCGTCCGGCTTGAGGAAGCAACCGATGGCAACATCGTCATCGACGGTGACGACATCACTACGCTGTCGGGTGATGCCCTCCAACGCTGGAGACGCGACGCACAAATCGTATTCCAAGACCCAGAATCGAGTCTTAATGACCGCCTGACGGTAGGCGAAATCATTCGAGAACCCCTGAATGTCCACAACTGGAAGACGCCCGCCGAGCGCCGACAACGCGTCAGAAATCTCCTCAAGCGCGTCGGCCTCCGTGAGGAGCACTACTACCGGTATCCGCACCAGTTCTCCGGTGGCCAACGGCAGCGCGTCGGGATCGCTCGGGCACTCGCCGTCGAGCCTGATTTCGTCGTCCTCGACGAGCCGGTTAGTGCGCTCGACGTGAGCGTCCAAGCGCAGATTCTCAACCTCTTGATGGACCTCCAAGAGGAGCTTGATCTCACGTACTTGTTCATCGCCCACGATCTTTCCGTCGTCCGCCACATCTGTGATCGCGTCGCCGTCATGTACCTCGGAAAAATAATGGAGTTCGGACCGACAGAGCAGCTGTTCCAAAAGCCCGAGAACCCATATACCCGGTCACTACTATCGGCTGTTCCAACCCCAGACCCGACGGTCGAACGCGATCGGACGACCCTTCGCGGGACACCCCCGAGTCCCCGTGATCCGCCTAATGGGTGTGTGTTCTCGACCCGCTGCCCAGCGAAGATTCGACCCGACGGCTTCGAAGAGCTATCCGAACATGACTGGGATGCGATCGAAGTGTTCCGCGAGGTGCTCCGCGAGCGCTCACGAACAGATCCATCTCTCTCCGAACGAGCCCGTGAGCTACTGGGACTTGAGACCCGGCTCCCGGATGTCGAGGAAGCCGCTGGGGAACTGTTTGCCAGCCGGTCGTTCCCTTCTGATGTACAAGAGCCAATTCAACAGTCCATCGAGGCCGCCAACGACGGGAATGAGGAGCACGCGAGAGAGATCATTACAGCAGCACTCGGTAGTGTCTGCGATCGTGAAGCCCCCTCGCTGCTGGCGACTGGCCGGACTGACAGCGGCCGATCCAGTCGCTGCCATCGCCACAAAGAGGAGTACGCTGACCCAGACGCTAGCGGATCGGATAGTCCCCAGTCGTGAGCTCAGTAGATCGATCTGATGAATGGGTCTCGGAGTTGAGCTGGGCTGAGGTAATCGCCCGGCGAGTGCTTGACGCAACGGTGTACGCACTCGTCGTAACAGCCATAGCACTCGTTGTCGGTGGTGTGATTCAGACAATTACTGGAACAGTGGCGGACGTGGTGTTGTTTACTTTCATACTCGGGATCGTTGTTCTGGGGTACGCGACGTACTGTCTGCTTCCTGGAAGGCCGTGGCATGTTGAGCACACTGAATCGGGCATGGAGCTGACTCGGCATGATCGAACGCAAACTATCGGTAGCCGTGAGGTGACTCGGTTTCAAGCCGTCGTACAGTCAGTTCCGCCGCTCAGATGGTACATGCTCCCACCGGAAGAGCGGTATTCGCCGGCGCTAAAGCTGTTTGCCGCTGGAATCTGTATCCTGTTGACATCGATCGGAATTGAAGCGCTTTTTGTTTGGTAGCTGCTAGCGGACGCGGCCCCGATGTGGAACAGACTTTTGGAAGGTGCCCACGCCCGTAGGGACATGACACGTGACGAATCAGCAGGCGTTGATACGCAAGCCCGAGAGGCCTGGAAGCGGACACTTACAGATGCCGCCGACCTTGCCGAACGTCGCGAGACAGCAGGGTGGACTGTTCTGTATACGCAGTCGAGTGAGACGACGGTCGTGACTAACCCTGATGAAAAGGAGTACGCCTTCCGCCATCTCGTACCCGATGAGGATGCCGACCAGATTAGCGACTGGGTCGCAGACGGAGACTTTCCGCAGTACGATGTTCATAGGGCCACAAAAGCTGGAACCGTCTTTCTCGTCATCGAAATCTTGGACCCCGAACAGGAGCGGTGTCTCCTCATCGCCGCCGCATATCCACTTACTGCGATTGGTGGCGTTAGCGAAACAATTGGTGACCATCCCGTTCAGACACGGATCCGGCAGCTTGACGGCACCGTCGTCGCATCATTCGAACACACTGATAGCGAGAAGTTCCTTCCGTCCGACGCAGGGGGGTTGACTGGCCGTCAAAACTGAACATCACCGGGATCGAACCCAATCGCACTCGTTTGGCTGGCCGTGATCGAAGAATCGATGTCCTGGCGTAGCCTAACAAGGACTATCGCCCGTTTTTGAGTGGGTCTCCTCAAGCACGCGGCCGCCTTCGCCGGTCGTGACAATTACTATATCACCGTTGTCCCTCCGGATAGGTGACCTCGGCCTCCAGTACAGTTCACTGTCAGTAGGGATGGAACTACTAATGTACTATGTCACCGTTTCATTGGCTCTGTTGAAACACTCAGAATTTGATATTTTACACTCCAAATCACTCAGTACAGAGGCTGAGTACAGCAGACCGAATCTGTTCTTCTAATCGATCGGCGGTGGACTACCGTTGAACTGAGTGTGAGCACCGTCAACCGATAATCTTGCCTACATTGTACTGATAGAGATACGAGCGCATACCCCCGCCTTGCCGTGAGTGACGAGTGTTCCGACAGAGTGTCGGAACCGAGGAACGAACAGGCGGGGGTCGAGCGGACATCATAGTGTGACAAGCCACCGTTCTATTGTATACTCAACGTCGAAAGTTTTGAGACACAGAAGCTCATCGTTTGAGTATGTCCAAGGACGGGAACAAGATTCCCGATCTTTCAGTTGAGCGCGTCCGCGAGCAGCTCGCGGACGAGCGTGATCCGAAAGCAATCAAACGGCTCACTACTGCACGCGAATATCTCGCTGGGCTATCTCCAGATAAGATCGAGGAAAAATACGGATGGCCTCGTCAGACAGTGTACAACTGGTTGGATCGCTTCGAAGAGCGCGACTTTGAAGACGCGCTCTACGACGACGAACGTCCAGGAAGACCGCCTGAGCTCTCTGACGAACAGTTCCAACAATTCGCTGAAACACTCAACCAATCACCCGAAGAAGCTGGATACGATGAGCCTGCTTGGTCGAGTATACTAGCTCAACAACACCTCATAACTGAGTTTGATGTTGCACATTCCCGGCGTCACGTTCAGCGACTAATGAAAGAGGCCGAGGTTTCCTGGAAGAAACCTCGGCCAGAACCAGCCTCGGCTGACGAGGAAGATCTTGAACGGTACGACGACGAGCTCAAAAAAAGTCGGGAGACGGGATGAAGACAGGCTGGTCATAACGATTGATCAGTTCAGGAAATCGGTTGGAGCTGATCTCAGATATGCGTGGTTTCCGATTGACGAGAGGCCGACAGTGAACGTGTCGGCCTCTCGTGATGGAATCAATTTCTTGGGCGGTCTCACCGAGAACGGCGAGACCATGTTTTTGGAATGCGCTGGTTCGTTCAACAAGGAAACGACGGTTCGATTTCTCCAGTCACTTCAGGCAAGATTCGGAGAGAAGCTACTCGTAGTTCTCGACAAAGGTTCCTATTTCACAGCGAAGAAAGTCAAGGAGTTTGCCGAGAAATCGAAGCTAGAGCTTCTATATCTCCCGACTGGGATGGCTAAGCTAAATCCAACCGAGGAGTGTTGGCGACAACTCAGATCAACCCTTGGTAATCAATACTTTGGAGAAATTGACGAACTTCGGAGTGAGACCCGCTCAGCGATGAAAGAGATCAATCCGCCCGGAGTGTATCAGTATCTCTGTCGGTGAGTATAGTGCCGGATTTCCCACGGGTTCACTTCCACTCCGGATGGCTGGGATATATATCTGCCACAACCAAAATCTTCGCACGGTGACGATGGGCGAACTCACGAAAACCCTCGAACTGAAGCTTGTGGACCCGAACCTCCATAAGCGACAGAAACTTCGTGAGACACGCGATGCCTATCGACGGGCGCTTCAGGCTGCCTTTGACACTGGTTGTGACACGCAGTCAGCAACCAACGATGTGGTTGTCGAGTACGACCTGAGCGGCTACGCGAAAAATGCCCTCAAAAAGTACGTCCCACAACTCTGTGGGAACAGTTACGACGCCAACGAGATCCACGACGACCACCCAGTGCGGTTCACAAACGAGGGCCTACAACTCGACCACCAGCCACAGAACGCTATCGAGTGGTACGCCAAAGTCCCGCACCACGAGGATTACCACCTCTGGATACCAGCACGCGCCAATCCCGACCAGCGGGATTGGCTTGAAGCGTTGTACGCAGACGACGCCGAGATGGGTGAAAGTCGGCTGTTCGAGCGGGATGGAACGTGGTACCTCCACATCACCGCTACCCGCGACGTGGAGGACGAATCTGAGGCGTCCGCCGATAAGCGGACACCGGTTGGTGTGGACATCGGAGAAGCGAGCCTCGTCACGGTGTGTCACCGCGACGGCTCCGGTTCTCCGGTTCGCCCCCGCCTGTGGGCCGCCGACGGCAAAGCCGTTCGTCGGCTCCGAAAAACCTACTTCACCGCCACAAGACGGCTTCAGAAGCGTGGTAGTGAGCGAATCGCAGACTCGTTCGGTGACGCACTGTGGGACCAGATTGACGACGTTTTTCACCGTGTGACCAGCGAGGTCGTGGACTACGCCGAGTCCGTCGACAACCCAGTGTTAGTGCTGGAAGACCTGAGGTACATCCGCGAGAACATGGACTACGGTGAGTACATGAATCGGCGGTTACATGGGTGGGGCTTTGCCAAGCTCCACGCACAGATTCGCTACAAAGCTACCGAGAAGGGGATTCCCGTCGAGACGGTGAATCCCCGGAACACGTCGAAGGCGTGTCACGCCTGCGGTGAACACGGTTACCGGCCACGACAGGCGACGTTTAGATGCTCGAACGACGGCTGTTGGGTCGGTGAGTATCAAGCCGACGTGAACGGGGCGATAAACATTGCAGACCGCTACCGTAGTGGAGAGAGTCACCGCCAAAGCGACTGGGCTTCCCGGCAGAAGGCTGGTGCCGATGACTCGGCTACGGATGGGGCCTCTTTGACCGGGCCACAAGACAGCCAAGCCGATGCTGAAACCCAGCAGACGACGCTTGGAACGTATGCGTCTTGAAATCAACAGGCCGCTTCGCTCGGCCTGAAATCCCGTGGTGGGATTCCTCCGCGTTCACGCGGAGGAGGAGGTCAAGAGCTGCGTGACGATATTGACCAACTCGGAACCGTTCTGCACGAATCGAAGGGTAACGAAGGGTATCACATCGTCACACAGTCGTGTCTCTGTTCACTCGAACAGTCGATTATCGACCGGTTTGAGAAACACAACTGCCTGTATCAGTCGCCAACGATCTACCGTCAAGGCTGGGAGCACTACACGGTAGTCGCGTTCGACGGCGAGGACATTCGAGAGCTGCTCGGTGATCTTCGCTCCGATAGAGAAATCGAACTGCTCTCGAAAACGTCGATTTCGGAAAAACAGATTCCACACAGTATGCTGGCGCCGGCGAACCAACTGTTCGAGAACATCACTGACCGACAGTTGGCAGCGCTCCAATTAGCACTGGAGAGTGGGTACTACGAGCAACCACGGAAGACCTCGCTTCGAGACCTGGCCGATCAGACGGCAGTCGCTCGCTCAACGTATGAAGAGCACCTTCGAAAAGCGGAGAATAAACTCCTCACGAACGCGGGACAGTTCCTCCGATTGGTTACCGCGACATCGGCAGCCGACCCGCTACAAGTAGAGGAGACCCGACGAACCGAACAAGCCGCCGACTAGTCTGTCATCAGTTCGCCAGACAATCATCTAGCTTATAGCGCCATGTCACCGAATACTTACACACAAGAGCGCTACCGAACACAGTGACAGACGACCACGGCGGGTTTGAACACGCCCGAGAGAACGTTGACGGCCACCCGATGGTGAGTCTGCTCGGCTACGCCAAGCGCTACTGGCCGACCCTTACGCTCGGCGTGCTTGCGGCGTTTCTCACGAGGTTTGCCCGACTGGTCCCACCGATTGTCGTCGCGGCTGCGATCGATCGAGCGATCCGCGGGTCGGCCGACGCGGGACTGCTGACCGACGTGGGTTTGCTGCCGCAGGGCGAAATCACCGGCGAAGCGGCTCGGCTCGCGGTGCTCGAACAGCTCGTGCTCATCGCGGTGCTCGCGTACCTGGTCCGGTCAGTTGCGCGGTTTATCTCCCGGTATCTGCTTCAAGCGACCGCACAGAAGGTTCAGCGTGATCTGCGAAACGACACGTACGACCATCTCCAGCGGCTCTCGATGGACTTCTTCGCCGATCATCAGACCGGCGGTATGATGTCGATCCTCAACAGCGATATCAATCGGCTTGAGCAGTTCCTGAACACGGAGTTCCGACAGCTCATCCGCGTGGTCGCGACGGTCGGCGGAATCGCGATCATCTTGTGGACGTACTCGCCGAAGCTGGCGCTCATCGCGCTCGCGCCGGTCCCGGTCATCGGACTGGCTAGTAGCCAGTTTCTCACCTGGATCGAACCTCGATATAAATCGATTCGCGAGACAGTCGCTCGACTGAACACGCGGCTCGAGAACAACCTCGGTGGCGCCGCGGTGATCAAGTCGTTCGACCGGTACAGCTTCGAGGAGAGCCGAGTCGCTACGCAGAGCGAGGCGTACCACGACGAGAAGGTCGCGGCGCTTCGGATCCGACGGGGGTTCTTCGCGGCCCTGCGACTGTTGACCGGCGTCGTATTCGTCCTCGTGCTCTACATCGGTGGCACCGATATCATCAGCGGCGTTCCCGGCGAGGCAGGGGCGCTGACCCTCGGCGGGTTCGCGCTCTTCTTCCTCCTGTTGCGGCGGCTGTACTCGCCGATGCGCCGGGTCGGGAAGTCGGCGAACAAGTACCAGCTCGCGAAGTCGAGCGCCGAGCGCGTGTTCGGGTTGCTCGGCCGCGAGCCCACGATCACCAGCCCCGACTCGCCGCACACCCCTGCGTCGATTGACGGAGAGGTCACGTTCGAAGACGTTACGTTCGCCTACGGGGACCGCGAGCCCGTCCTTCACGACGTCTCGCTCAACGTGCCGGCGGGGACGACGATCGGGCTCGCCGGGGCGACCGGGGCCGGGAAGTCGACGCTCCTGAAGCTTATTCCCCGGTTCCACGACGTCGACGATGGGGCCGTCCGGGTTGACGGGACCGATGTGCGGGAGTACGATCTACAGTCGTTGCGGGACGCCATCGCCATTGTCGAACAGAATCCGTACCTGTTCTCGGGGACCGTCGCGGAGAACATCGCGTACGGCGACCGCGAGACGCTTGAGGCCGAGTGGGCGGGAGAACCGGACGAAAGCGCCCGCGCTCGGGTCGAGCGGGCGGCCGAGGCCGCCGCGGCCGACGAGTTCATCGAAGATCTCCCAGATGGATACGACACGCAAGTCGGCGAGCGTGGCGTCAAACTTTCGGGCGGCCAGCGGCAGCGCCTCGCCATCGCCCGGGCACTGCTCAACGATCCCGAGATCATCGTTTTTGACGAGGCCACCTCAGACGTCGATACGGAGACCGAGGAACTGATTCAGGAAAGCCTCGAGCGGCTGGTCGAGGAGCGGACCGCGTTCATCATCGCCCACCGACTGTCGACGATCCAGAACGCGGACGAGATCGTTGTCATGGATCAGGGCCGGATCGTCGAGCAGGGAGGGCACGACGAGCTGGTTGCGGGCGAGGGAATATACGCGGATCTCTGGCAGGGGCAGGCTGACGCTGCTGCTGCCGACGACTGACGCTCGACCGGGGTGTCGGTATGTTCCCCGAATTATCCAAATATTGAGTAGCACTGAATTAGTGGGCGTGATATAAAATATTCTAAATAATCATATTCTGAATAATCATATTCTGGAATATCATATCTAGAGATACCATCGACGAGATGTGCCACAATAAGGATAACTGGGTCGCTCTTATGTAGAGCTGCGGAAAGACCCCATAACAAGGCAGTCGATGGTGATATCGACAGATGCGCCTGTGAGATTCAGCGATCTAACGATCCCGAATGTATGAGCGGCCTGTTCCAACCCTTGCTTGGACAGGCCGCGGAACTTCCGCAGCCACGGTTGAACGAGCGAAAACAGACATTCTGCCTGATTGATGTGGACTCCGTCAGGCGATACGTACCTCTCTTTGTGGACGACCGTTCGGTGATCCCGATCCATCTCGCGGTACGCTTGGAGTCCATCTGTCCAGACCTCTCCCAGCCGCTGGGAGAGGTCTTCATACTGTCGGCTGAATATTCTTTAGGCTAGAGTGTGATTCTAGGGTATGGCCACGCTTGACGCCGCCACCCTCGACGACCTCCGCGACGCTCTCGCGGAGGTCGAGGACAAGAAGCCGACACAACGGCTGATGGCGGTGATTAACTACCTCGAAGAAGACGACGCGACGATGGCAGAGGTAGCTGAACGGTACGGATACACCGGTCCATGGCTGTCTCGTTGGGTTGGCCGGCTCGACCGGCTCGCTGATGAGCCGGTCGAGCAAGTCGTCTACGACGATCCGCGTGAAGGCAGACCATCCGAACTCTCTGATGAACAGCACGACCAGTTCGTTGAGGTACTTCACGACTCACCCGAAGAAGTTGGACTAGACGCGCCCGCGTGGTCTGTTCCACTAGCTCGTCACTATCTCTCTGAGGAATTTGACGTTGAGTACTGTGAGCGGCACGTCCGACGATTGATGTCTGAGGCCGGGCTGTCCTGGAAGACAGCCCGGCCGGAGTTCTACAAATCCGACGAGAGAGCCCAAGAAGCCTGGCAAGAAGGCTTCAAAAAAAGCGCAACGACTTGGACGATGAATACATAGTCCTGACGATCGATCAGACGCGGCAGGTTCTCTCGACGCTAATCTATGCGTGGTTTCCGGAAGGAGAGCGCCCGTCACTCCCGGTGACGGGCGCGTGGGATAGCATCAAGTTGCTCGGTGTAGTCAGCGACGGCGGTGAGACGTTCTTTCTGCCGTGTGCAGAGAACTTCAACAGCGACACAACAATCCGGTTACTCGACGCACTCCAGACAGAGTTCGGCGAGAAAATCTGCGTCGTCTTGGACAACGCCTCGTATTTCACGGCGAACAAGGTGTAGGAATTCGTCGAAGACACACCGATCGAGCTGTGTTACCTTCCGCGGGGTTCACCAGAGCTGAACCCCGCGGAAGAGTGCTGGAGACAACTCGATCAAGAACTTGGGAACCGTCTGTTCGAGACGCTTGACGATCTCCGTGATGCTGCTCTCTCTGTACTCGACCGCATCGAAGTTCCTGATATCTTTATGTATTCATGTCTGTGAGTATCAGCAATCGTGATTTCTACCACTCGTAGCCACCACCGTTCACAGTGTTTGCTTGACAAATCCCGACACGATACGATCCTCTGCGGTTCGTAGTCGATATTGAACCGTAGAACGAGGTTCATCAAGTATCGACGCAAGATCGGAGACAGAAACTTCTCTCGGCCGTTCATAGTATCCGTGCTTGACCGCTGCCTTTAGCACTTCCCAGTGTTCTGGCGAGAAGTCTGTCGCGAGGCGCTCGGTCGCCTTCCAGTCGCTGCCAGTAGTGATATGGGACACCGAAACCGACACGCCCTCCCGAATCTGTGCTTCCATTGTATCGTAGATGTCTCCAATAGGAGAATCACTAGGGAAGAGAATGCGCCACCGGTACTCGTCACCGACCCGGCGGGATTCGAATATAGTTCCTGTCTGAATATGATCGAGTACAATATGCGGAAGTGAATGACAACTGTTAATTTCACGACGAAGTGTATAGATAGTTCGGCTAGTCTCTTGACGATCTAGGACGCAATATGATCGGTCCGTATCACAATCTACGACATCGAAGCACTCGTTACAGCGGGTTTTGTCAAGAAATACCTCATCGAACGCGTCCAGCGCTTCGCTCGTCCCCTTCGCATAATCGAGCCGCCACATATAGCTGTCATTCACGAAGATCGCGGACGACCACAACGAGAGGCTCTCGTACTGTCGGAACACATCCATCAACTCATCAGCTCCTGACTCGAACTGGAGGACAAACTCAAACTCACGTGTCTCTTGCGCGGGTTCAGGCTTACCGTTCATTTATCTATTGCTAAATAGTAGATACACAAAAGAATTGTTCTTAGTGCTGTTTCATTCTTTTGGCAGATAATATCATCTATTGCTAAAACAATTCTGATTACTGTTACCGGGGTATGTAGAGATGCGATGGCAAACGAGAAAGAACACGGCAGCGGTTCCGTGGAACCGGGCGACACGAGCAAGCGAGTCGGTGCCGAGGTCATCCGCGAACGAGGCGTCGACCCCGAGGAACTCCGGGAGAAACTGATCGACGCGATCGGCGCCGAGTTCACGACCTACTACTACTACACGAACCTCCGAATGCACCTCGCCGGGGAGGAGGACTACAAGGAGATCACCGAGGACGCCCGTCTTGAAGACCGGGCCCACTTCGAGCTTGTCGTCCCCAGGGTGTACGAACTCGAGGGGTCGCTGCCGAACGACATCAGGGACTTCGCCGACCGGGCCTCCTGTCCCGACGCCGAGGTACCGACGCCGATGGATGGTAGTGGTGAGTTCGACACATCCGAGCTAGAAGTCGAAGACATTCTGGAAGTACTGCTCGAAGCGGAACGGTGTGCGATTCGTACTTGGAGCGAGATCTGTGATATGACTCGTGGGGCCGATCCGCGAACCTACGACATGGCCCAGCGGATCCTCAACGAGGAGATGGACCACGAGGCCTGGTTCATCGAGCTGCTGAGCAAGGAACGGGACGACGAGATTAATCCGGCCGGGCACTTCGCGCGTGGCGAGCCGGGCGACGCACCATATACGAAGAACAACCCGTTCAACGACTCCGCCTGAGCGAGTAACAACGGTCTCCACTCTCCCCTTATTTATGACACAGTCGTCGGACGATACGTGGACCATCACGATCGTTGTTCCCGAAGAGTCGTCGCTGGACGAAGCCGGTGAAACACACGAACTTGAGGTCAGTGAGAACGAGACGATTCTGGCGGCCGCGCGTTCGGCGGGTGTGTGGCTCACAGCTGACTGTCAACAAGGTTGGTGTATCACCTGTGCTGCTCGTTTGGTTGACGGCGACGTTGTCCATCCAAACGCGCGTCGGTACGATACTGAAGACCGAGAGGCAGGCTACGTACTCACCTGTACTGCGAAGCCGCGGGCGGACTCAACACTTGTCGTTGAACAGTACGATGAGTTCCTCGAATATAGAGCAGCCAATAACAAACCACCAGGAAATTCGAAGCTAAGTGACTAACATGTCCGAAAACATAACCCGAAAAGAACGAGATAGTTCGTTAACTACTCCGTACAGTGTTCGAAATCGTGGCATACAACTGGTATGTTTTGATGGCCAAGTACCTAGCAAAGAGACAGTATCAGATCAGGGTGTCCGAAAACAGACACTCAAGGCGCTTGAACGTGTTCGCACTGTCGCTGCTGAGGCTGGCGTCAGTCGTCACGAACTAATGCGAACCACAGTATACCTGACTGACATGAGCCAATTAGAGGAAGTTACGCAGGCGTATGACGAATTCTTTGAGGGTCAACGACCGTCACGGACCTTCGTTGGCGTCAAGCAGTTGCCGAACGGTGCTACAGTTCAAATTGAGGCTACTGGTGTATGTGATTGAAATCCTACATCCGTCTTCAGTCAAGCCCCACACTTGGGTTGTGTAGCGGGGGTTAGTGTCGCTTGTAATCAGCCGTCCTTTGTGGATCTTCTGGGCACCTTCGATCAGCCGGTCAAGAAGTGACGGCGGTGAGTAGCTGAGATAGTCACTACGCTCCTGCGTAGCACATTGTTGATGACTTGCTGTGTTTCGATTTTGGTCCATCTTAAGTGAACACTCATTCGTCTTTAGTTAATATCTTCAGTAATACTCGATAGCTGTGGTTTTTGCTCAAATACGGCCCAGCCACACCAGATACGGCAAGAAAACGCCGTTTGTGATGGTTGCTTATCGCTCGATCTCGCCGGTACTGGTGTCTCATCTGTGGCTTCTCCTACATCTAATACTGACAAGCATACTTTTGGGAATTGTATTACTATCAAGCTTAACTAAAGACGAATGAGTGAACGCTGTTTGGCTTAGAGGCTGTGTTAAATCGCGATACAGCAGCGAGGTAGACTGCTAACGTTCGTGGGAGGTCGGATTGGCATATGATAAACAACAGTTGATTGGTTTCACCTACATACATATAATTGGACAATCCATATGTCTGGAGAACATTCAGCCAGCGGAAGTACAACACAGGATTGGTGGCCAGAATCACTCAATGTAGAAATACTTGATCAGAATGCCAGCAATGTTGGGCCGTACGAAGACGAGTTCGATTACGCTGAAGCATTCGAGTCTCTCGATTTCGAGCAAGTGAAAGCAGATATTGAGGACGTATTAACTGATTCCCAAGAGTGGTGGCCAGCCGACTACGGACATTACGGACCGCTCATTATCAGGATGGCTTGGCACAGTGCGGGCACGTATCGTACTGGTGACGGTCGCGGTGGTGCGTCAGGTGGCACACAGCGGTTTGCACCTGTCGAAAGTTGGCCAGACAACGCAAATCTAGATAAAGCCCGGCGACTGCTCTGGCCAGTCAAGGAGAAATACGGTCGAAAACTCTCCTGGGCTGACTTGTTAGTCCTCTCCGGAAACGTTGCCATGGAATCGATGGGATTCCAAACGTTCGGCTTTGGAGGGGGGCGTGAGGACGCATACGCACCAGACAAAGGCGTCAACTGGGGGCCTGAAGAGGAGATGATGGAAGACAAACGCCACGATGAGGAGGGGAACCTCCAAGGCGACCTCGCCGCAGACCACATGGGGTTGATTTACGTGAACCCAGAAGGTCCTGGTGGCAAACCAGACCCTCTCGAGTCCGCGAAGTACGTGCGACAATCCTTTGATCGGATGGCGATGAACGACGAGGAAACCGTTGCCCTCTGTGCCGGCGGACATACGTTTGGGAAGGTACATGGCGCTGACTCTGACGAAAATCTTGGTGGTGAACCTGAAGCGGCGCCTATCGAACAACAGGGCCTCGGCTGGAAAAACGAGTATGGTGAGGGCAAAGGTGCCGACACGATCACAAGCGGCATTGAAGGCCCGTGGACCCAGTCCCCAACTAGCTGGGATATGGAATATGTTGATCTCTTGCTGGATCACGAGTGGGAGCCACACAAGGGACCCGGCGGAGCTTGGCAATGGCGGCCCAAGGACGCGGAGGTACATGGCTCTGCAGAGCCAGCACACGACGAGATTGAGAGTGCAACTCCGATGATGCTGACGACGGACGTCGCACTGAAGCGGGACCCAGACTATCGGGAGGTTCTCGAACGCTTCCAAGAGAACCCGATGGAATTTGGAATCAGTTTCGCAAAGGCATGGTACAAGCTTATCCACCGTGATATGGGGCCACCGGAGCGGCTCCTTGGCCCAGAAGTGCCTGACCAGGAAATGCTCTGGCAGGGACCCATCCCCGACGCCGATTACGAACTCGTCAATGAGGAACAGGTAGCCAAGCTCAAAACGGAAATCCTTGACTCCGATCTGTCCCGTACTCAGCTTGTCAAAACTGCTTGGGCTTCAGCATCAACGTATCGGGATAGCGATAAGCGCGGCGGTGCGAATGGAGCCAGAATTCGCCTCGAGCCACAACGAAGCTGGGATGTTAACGAACCGAAAGAACTGGAAACAGTACTTGACACGCTTGAAGATATTCAACGAGAGTTTAACGACTCTCGATCAGACGGAGTCCACATCTCACTTGCCGATATTATTGTGCTCGGCGGGACCGCGGCCATCGAGCAGGCGGCAGCCGAGGCCGGATACGAGATTGAAGTACCGTTCGAACCGGGTCGGACTGATGCGCTTGCGGAGCAGACAGATATCGAATCTTTCCAAGCTCTGAAACCGGATGCCGATGGCTTTCGCAACTACTTCACCGATGGAGATGGACTAAACCGCTCACCTGAAGAACTGCTGGTCGACAAGGCAGATCTCCTGGACCTGACACCGGCCGAGACAACGGCCCTTGTTGGCGGCATGCGCACGCTGGGAGCCAACCATCAGAATTCGGAGCTTGGCGTCTTCACAGATGACGTGGGGGCCCTGACTAACGACTTCTTTGAAACCGTACTTTCGATGGATTATGAGTGGGAGGCAGCTGACAGCGAAGATAACAAACAGGTGTACGAACTCAGAAACCGTGAAACGGATGAAGTCGAATGGACGGGGTCACGTGTAGATCTTATCTTCGGGTCGAACTCACGGCTTCGTACCCTCGCAGAGGCCTATGCTGCTGAAGAGGAGAAGTTCATAAATGATTTTGCTGATGCTTGGCAGAAGGTTATGACGAACGATCGCTTTGACCTGAATTAACGTCCACCTTCTCGGCGCTTTTTATACGCTATATGAGGGTGTCATAGAACATTTCATGCCCTGTGTATAGCGATTTGTATCAAGAGTAGGTTTATTTTCTGACCCTATACTTCGAACTCAACTGCGCAGATGCCCCCTCGTGTTATCCATATAACTGTTCTATGACACTCTCACTATATGATTTTTGAACCGACTGCTCTGTTGAATAGCGGTGTTGACCGAGGAGGTCAAAATTTGAGTCGGTTTGTTAACGGTTGACGCTAGTGGTCTCAAGATCGGCATCGTCTTACCATGGCTCAGAGGTCGCTATTCAACAGAGCAGAACCGACTTAGATTATGTCGAGATAAACGATATAGCCAGACAACGTCCGAATTCTTTGAAATCAGCGATCCAGTCCACAGACGGCCTCGTTATTCAACGGACTAGGGATTTCTGACTAGCCGTACAATCGTGCTCATAAGAGTGTTTAGTGTCTTTTATCAACAGCAAGTTTGTTCAAGAGTTACTCGCAGATCACTCGCAGAATCCCCGGAACTACGGTGAGCTTCCCTCTCCCGATGTTGAGGCAGCAACGACGAACCCACAGTGTGTCGGCCCAACGCACCCTGAAGGAGACCTCAGGTAGCTCTCAGTGATGATGGGACCACAGTCGAAACAGTCCGCTTCACCGGTGACGGGTGTACACTGTCACAGGCCGGTGCCTCACTATTGTCTGAGCAGATGGTTGGTGTCTCCGTCTCGTTGTTGTAATCACCAACTTCGAGCGGGGAGACGACCCTGGCCGCGAGAAGCTCAAGCTATGAGATGGTTTCTATGACAGGCTCTCGTATGGGTGTAACTCAAGGAATCCATACTCTGTTACCACGGGTTACTTTTCTGCTCACGCATTAGGTGGTCGCATGTGGATATCTCTCCTCACAGTACTGTCCAGTGGTGGCCTCCTCCAGTACACCGTGCCAGTCGTCGGCGCCGAACTGAGCCAAACGGCAGTCACCACGGTCGGTATCGGCTTGATTCTGCTTCTCTTGGTAGGGTCGGGATTCTTCTCGTCGTCGGAGATTGCGCTGTTCTCCTTGCCGTCCCATCAGGTAGATGCGATGGTTGAGCAAGGCCTGCGTGGCGCACGGGCGGTCAAATCTCTCAAGGAGGATCCCCACCGCCTTCTCGTAACAATTCTCGTGGGGAACAATATGGTCAACATCACGATGTCCTCAATCTCGACGACTATCGTTGGCTTCTATTTCGACGCGGGCACGGCAGTTATCGTCTCGTCGCTCGGCATCACGTCGGTGGTGTTAATATTCGGCGAGAGCGCACCCAAATCCTACGCCGTAGAGAACACTGGACTACACGCACGGCGTGTCGCCCGGGGGCTAAAGATCGTCGAGAAGCCACTGTGGCCGCTTATCACCGTATTCCACTACCTGACGGGCGTCGTGAACAGACTTACCGGCGGCAGCCCGTCCATCGAGTCGACCTACGTCAGCCGAGACGAGATTCGAAATATGATTCAAACGGGCGAGCGTGAGGGGGTCCTCGACGAGGAGGAACACCAGCGGCTCCAACGCGCCCTTCGATTCACCGATGCCACTGCCAAGGAGGTGATGACCCCCCGCCTCGATGTGGCGGCTATCTCCAGTGATGCGACCGTTGAGGAGGCAATCCAGAAGTGTATCTCAAGTGGTCACGCGGACCTACCAGTTTACGATGGGTCGCTAGACAGTGTGATCGGCGTCTTCGACATCCGTGACCTACAGAATTCGAACTACGACACTTTCGACGACCTCGACGTAGAGGACGTAATCGCTCCGACGCTCCACATCCCCGAGTCGAAAAACGTCGACGCGCTCCTCTCGGAAATGCGCGAGAAACGGATACAGATGGCTATCGTCGTCGACGAGTTCGGTGCCACTGAGGGCCTCATCACGATGGAGGATATGACCGAGGAAATCGTCGGCGAAATACTGGCGGGTGACGAAGAAGATCCGATCGAATTCGTTGACGATGACACCGTCCTCGTGAACGGTGGGGTTAACATCGAGGAAATCAATGAAGCGCTCGACATTGTACTGCCAGAAGGCGAGGAGTTCGAGAGTATCGCGGGCTTCGTTTTCAACCTTGCGGGCCGCCTTGTCGAGCAGGACGAAGAGTTCAACTACGAGAACGTCACGCTCCGGGCCGAACAGGTGGATGACACACGTATCCAGAAGGTCCGGGTAACTGTCGATCGTGACACCGCCGAGATCGAAGAGGAGACGCCGGTAGGCGAGGGCAGTTCCGAGTGACCGGGAATACCTGAGCGCCCGAATCAGCAGGTCCTCAATGAGCGCGTCCATCCGGTCAAATGTCTGTGCTACGACGTCGATATGGTCACTCGCACACTCGTCCCGAATCAGTTCCAACCATCCTTAGGCCACACAGAGTGGGTTCCATAAATCGTGGCTGACGATGCTGGCGAACTCTTCCAAACGCTCGTTCTGTCGTTACAATTTTTCTTCGTACTCTTTCTGCTCAGTAATGTTGGTGGCGATGCCACAGGTGGCGTATACGGAGCCATTGTCAAACAGTGGGACAATCCGGGTGAGAAAGTACTGACGACCGTCGTCGGTCTGAATGACCTCTTCGATCTCGACCTGTTCTCTCGTCTCATACACTCTTTGGTCGTTCTGCTGAAATTTCTCAGCCACTTCCGCCGAGTGTAAATCTGCTGCCCGTTTTCCGGCGATGTCGGTATCGTCAGCAATGTCAAACAGGTCCCGATGATATTGATTCATATACACGTACTCGTGATCGGTGTTTCGAATCCACATCGCTGACTCAACGCTATCGATAACACCCTGTAGTTGGTTGGTGGTCTGGCGGAGTTCGGCTTCACGTTCTCGTTGCTCGGTGACATCCCGGAGTGTGCCGACCGACCCGTTGAACTCCTCGCCATCGTACGGAAGGACGCCCATATGATCTTCGCAGACGATTGGGTCGCCTTCGCGGGGGTAGACCGTCACTTCGAATGTTACCGCTTCCGGGCCATCGCTCGATAGTAACCGTCCCAATTCCTGCTCGGCCCGTTGTACGGCCTCTTCGTCCTTGATCAGCGATGGTGTGTTCCCGAGAATCGTTTCCCGGTCGTAGCCGACTAATTCCACCAACTCGTCGTTAACGTAAGTGAACTGCCCCTTTTCGTCAAGCACGTACACCGCATCACTGAGTGCCTCGATAATCGTCTCGTACTCTTCTAATTCAGTCTTCCGCCGCTCTCGGTCGGTAACATCCTGAAACTTCGAAAAAATCGTCTGGACGTCCCCATCTGCGCCGGTGACGACACGGTTGTGCCACTCACAGGTGATTGCCTCGCCATCCTTCCGGACGTTCCTATTGATCACGTGGGTTCCGCCGTCCGCGTCAAGGAGTTTTTCTACAGCATCACCCACCTGTCCGCGGTCGTCACCAGCGACAATCCCCTCCCATGACTCGCCACACAACTCTGCCTCACTGTAGCCGAGAATCTCTTCGGCTCGTCTGTTCATTCGTTCAAACTGGAATTCAGAATCCCACTGGACTGCCCCAAGTGGTGATTCTTCAAAAAACAGCGATAATTGCTTCTGTCGCTGCCGAGCGGTCCGTTCGTGCTCCTCACGCTCAGTAATATCGTGACCGGCCCCCCGGAGCTTCGTTACCTCCCCCCCATTCTCGACAACCGGAGTAATTGTCATATCGAGGAGACGTTCCTCGCCGTCACCCGGTTGGAGTCGCCATGTGTCGTACAGTTCTTCGCGCGTCTCCAGCACCTTGTCGAGTGTATGCTGGATGTCTTCGCGGTCGTCTGGATGGAACAGTTTCAGCGCCTCCTCCAGAGACATTTCGTGTTGGTTACGACGGCCAATGATTCGCCGGGTACCTGCCGTCAGCACGACAGTATTGCTCTCTGTGTCCAGTTCGAAACCACCGGTATCACCGTTGAATTCCGTCAATCGCATCAATTGTTCTTGTCTGTCGGCCCGCTCGGCCTCGCGGCGGGTCCGAACGGCGTTGCGGATCCGGTTGGCCAAGAGTTCGTACCGTTCGGTGCCGCTCCCCTTCTGGAGATAGTCGGTGACACCGGCAGCAATGGCGTCACTGGCGACTGCCTCGCTGCCCTTGCCGGTGAAGAGGATAAACGGGAGGTCGGGATACTCCTCTCGGACAGCCTGTAGGAATTCGATGCCGTCCGTGCCGGGCATATTGTAATCCGAGACGACGCAGTCAGGCGGGCGGTCATTAATATTCTCCAACCCCTCGTCGGCACTGGTCGCTGTCTGGACAGCGAAGCGGTCGTCCTCGCGTTCGAGAAACGTCCCTGTCAGGTCCGTGATGGAGGGGTCGTCATCGACGTGGAGAACCTGAATCTCTCGGTGTAAACTGAACGGCATGGTCTGTAATGTGTTACTATTATTAAAAAACTACTGGCTAAATATGAATTAATTTCTCGGTATCAACAAAGTCAATTTCTGTCCTGATTCTGCTAATTTGAAATAACAATGCTCTGATGCTGACTATAACCTCTATATTCAGCAGTCAGTAGCAGCCCATATCACATATCGAATCGTTATTTCGCCAGATTGGACAAGAGCCATCTACAAATTGGCCTATCATTAGGCGTATAAATCAGTACAAAGAACGCGACTGAACTGTCGGCTCAAAAACCGGATCCGCACCCGGGTCGGATTCGACGTTCCCCGAGACGAACGAGATCTTCTCGCGCTCGCGTTCCGCAGCTATCGGGCTCATCCCTCCGAGATAGTGGTTTCTGAACGTCTCCCAGTCTTCCCACCCGCCGAAACTCATCACGACGGCAGGAAGAATACCGCAGTCCCACAGCAAATGACCGCCCCAAGTACGCCGGAGGTCGTGGACATCGAGGTATGTCCACCCCTCATCGCTGGTCCCGGCGTACCGGCGCTCGCCGGCGCGCTTCACCCAGCGATAAATCGAGTTCGGTTCGACGTCGACGATCGGCTCGTCGGGGTCGCGTTCGTATGAGAGCGTCCGAACGGAACTGGCGAGTTCCTTCGGGATCGGCGTCTCGCGGTACTTCCCCCGCTTCGCGTAGTCGTTCCACACGCGGAGGAAGACAGCAAAATACAGTGAGAGAACCCGTTCAAGTCTTTCAACGCATTAACGTATGACCCCTTTACCTCGACAGTTCCCTCTACGGTATCTGCTCCAGCTGGTTGAATTGGCATCCCTTCCGACGATCCAAAGGGTGTCCGAATTACCCCAATTGACTCGTACTGATACTGGTCATTTGGCATATTATAGAGATTCAAGGAGAATACTGGTGGCTTTAGCCACCAGATGAATCCGACAACTCCTACGCAATCCACCGTCGATGGCAAGGCCGGATATTCCACGCCAACCGACACTATCAACAGAACGGTGTTCATAACCAGTTATGAAGCCAGAAAATGAGTCGAACCATCCGAACCTTTGAGGCCACGATTACGAACCAGCAACAGGTTCGTGACGACCTCGACCAACTCGGATGGGCCGCCTCAAAACTCTGGAACGTCGGTCGCTACTACGCACAAGAACAGTGGGACGAAACAGGCGAGATTCCCGATGACGGGGAACTCAAAGCCGAACTCAAACGCCACGAACGCTACACGGACTTACATTCTCAATCCAGTCAGCGCGTTCTCGAAGAACTCGCTGAAGCGTTCAACGGCTGGTTCGGAAAGCGTCGGAACGGCGACGACCGTGCCCGACCGCCCGGCTACCGCAAACACGGAGACTCCCACCCGCGTTCAACCGTGTCGTTCAAAGCGGCTGGCTTCAAGCACGACGCACAGTTCACCCGCGTTCGCCTCTCGAAAGGCCGCAACCTCAAAGAACACCGTTCAGACTTCATTCTGTGCGAGTACGAGACTCGTCCGGACGTTGACCTGACCGAGTGGGACATTCAACAGGTTCGCGCGATCTACAAGCGCGACGAGTGGCGGTTACAATTCGTTTGTCGAACCACTATCGACCCGGAACCGCCGGGTAACGAGGTGGCTGGTGTTGACGTCGGGATTTGCAACTTCGCCGCCGTCTCGTTCGGCGGGGAATCTGTGTTGTACCCCGGTGGCGCACTCAAAGAGGACGAATACTACTTCACGAAGAAGAAAGCCAAGTGCGACGATTCCTCGTCCCGTGAAGCGACTCGTCTTGACCGGAAGCGGACTGACCGTCGGACGCACTTTTTGCACGTACTCTCGAAAGCAATCGTGGAGGAGTGCGTTGAACGGGGTGTCGGAACGCTTGTCGTGGGCGACCTCGGCGGTATCCGAGAAGGTGACGAGAACAGTGAGTCCCGCAACTGGGGCGACCACGGGAATCTCGACTTGCACGGGTGGGCGTTCGACCGCTTCACGACGCTACTCGACTACAAAGCGGAAGCCGAAGGCATCGACGTGGAGTTGGTGTCGGAACGCGATACGTCGAAGTCGTGTTCGGCGTGTGGTCATACAGACGACAATCAGCGCGTCGAACGCGGACTGTACGTGTGTGAGAAGTGCGATACGGTTGCGAACGCGGACGTGAACGGCGCGGAGAACATTCGGCAAAAGGTACTCCCGAGTCTCGCTACGGATGGCGGTGATAGGGATAACGGTTGGTTGGCACAGCCAGCGGTTCACCTGTTCGACCGTAGTGAGGGTGTTTTCGCCCCACGAGAACAGGTTACTAACCGCGAACCCTAATATCCCAACTCAGCGGTGCGGTGCCGTGGGATTCCCGCGTCTTCAGGCGCGGGAGGATGTCAAAATACGTACGAGGGGGAAACTTCCTTCGTTGATGACGACGATAATGAGTTGCTGACTATAGCGCCTAGTGGTACGCTGGATATCGCTGGTGCCTACCTGCTAACAGATAGCCAGACTGGAGATGATCTCGTCGTTCTGGATAATGACTTTTCTTTCTTCCAAGACACCTGGCGGATCCACGATGCTCAGGACGGCTCCCTTGTCGCCAAAGTCACCTCGGGTGGTGGACTTATCACTATAGCTCGAAAGTTCCTGCCAGTGGGACAATTTATCGGGCACAACTTCGAGATAGCTGATGCAGCCGGCAATTCTATTGGTACTATTGAGAGCGATTTCGCAATACGTGACCAATACGAGATCAAGCTCAGCGATAGTAGTTCGGTTCCGATAGATCCGATTGTGGTGGCAACAGTCGGTAGTTCCCATCGTGCCTGATTGCTGACCCAATTTCTAGAGAGAAATGAACGAGATCAGAGCGACCGATTCATCGAGTCGAACAAAGACGGCGATCTCACACCAGTGAGAGCGCCGTCAGTTCAGACGAGAAGCAAAGCTGTAGCTCACTCATAGGGCTGCCGCTGGACGCGGGCGGCCTCAGCCCGCGTCCAGCTCGCTGTAGGTCGCTGGGATGCCGATACGGTTGGTCGGCGCTTCCCACTTCCGGCCCAACCTGTCGTCGAGAGCGTGATCGATCCATTCTCGAAATACCTCAAAGCGGAACCAGACAGGGAGTGCTCGCCCGCCGCGCCGCGGCGTGGCGAGCACGCCCCATCGGACGATCACCCAGAGGTTCCGCAACAGGAAGCTTACGAGGATGAACAACAACCGAACTGCTGGATCGGTCGTACTTGTCCGCGCACGCGCTTCGCGCATCGTCCGGAAGGCTGTCTCGATGGCTGAGCGTTTCTGGTAGAGCGCTTCGACTTCCTTCGGCGTGCGATCGGTCAGATCGCACGCCACGTACGCCCGGACGAGCAAGCCGTGTTTCTCACGGTTGCCCTGCTGGTAGGAGACACAGACCGCGAGCGGGAAGCGCAGTTCCCGCTCGCTTCCCTTGTACATCACGTACTCCGTCCAGTAGGAGACTGTCGTGTCCAATTTCTCGGCCATCTGTTTCCCACGGCGGATGATCGGAAGAGCGACTGGTGCTGTAGCATCCAGTCGCTCGATCGACGTGCCGTCGTAGAATCCACGGTCAGCGAGGAGTCCTGCGACATCGAATGGAAGGGCCGCGACGTGGTCGAGCAGTCGCTCGACCGCGTCGCTCTTGGGTTCATCACTCCGGACGGGGGTCACTGCGACGATGAGTGGTTTCGCCCGACAGAGGACGAATCCAGCAAGGTAGCGATGGCACTGGCTGGTGCCATCGCGTGGTTTGGTGTGGCAGAGTTCGCTCGCCTCAGCGTGTGGACAGCCGTGGTAGTGGATATCGACGAAGTCGAGGCAGATGATCCTCGGACTGGGGCCGAGGATCATCGCCGCCTGCTGGGCGAAGAGGTCATTGACGATTGCTTCCAACTCATCAGGCGGAACGGTGTGAAGTTGTGTAAGCGTGTAGTCGTCAGAGTATGTTCGACGAGTGGTGTCGGTAACAGCCTTGATGGACTTCTGATCGACGGCTGCTTGCGTGACCGTTTCCCAGATGACCCCGGAGTCGAAGCGGCAGTCTTCGACTCCGGGGAGAGGAAGTTCTTGTAGAAGGCTGACCGCTAAGCTTTCGAGGTCTGGAGCCGTAAGGACAGTGTCTGGGTGGTAGAGAAATTTCATACGCACCCATCCAGACGCTTCCTGAGAATCTAACCCTGTCAGTTGTGACTATCCGCTTACCCGATGGGAACTACCGACAGTGGTTATCGATGCAATCCAGGGCAATTGATCCATCGCAGACGCCACCGAATTGTTTGGACAACTCCACCAGTTATCTAATGGTTATATTTACTGCTCCCCGGTAAGGCGGAATCGGTTTGATTGCTGAACTCACGCTCTGTATCTCGCAAAGCGTTCCTAACAGAAATGAAGGAGGCGTCGGTCGACTCTGGTGTATGAATCCTCTGTACTGAGTGATCCACAGGTCAGTCAACGAGGTGTGAGAAGAGTTCTATGACACCCCCACAACCCTACTTACCAGACAGTTCATCGAATGCTGGAGTGAAACATAATTCTGTGTGAAACGTTCTATGACACCTTCGGCTCTGTTGAAACTCTCAACAGCTGATACAATTTCCCGCTCTGTGGGGTTACAACCGGATGCTACGCAGGAACGACGGGAGCGGTGTCGGGAGAAGTGATTGAACGGTATCTTGAGTATATAAAACATGGGTCGAGTGTTTGGCCTCTCTTCGACCCCGGTGGGTCGATGAGCTTGCCCTCGCAGATCATTTAGATTCGAGCGAGCATCGCATATATGAGGACGCTGAGTAAAATCATAAAAAACGGTGCGATCAACACCATGACAGCTGCCATTTCTGCGCCACTCACCTGAGGGGAGCCAAGCAGCAGTAGTGGAACACTAAGGAAAACTAGTGCCAACACGAGTGCGGCACCCACGACTGCGGGATCCTGCTCAGGGCGTTCCTCGTGTCTGATCGGCAGATCAAGTGTCTCGGTCGCGTGGTCAAGATCAGCGACAGGACCAAACTGAACTGTGTTTGTCGGGGCTGTCTCAACGTTTGAAATCTGTAGTGTTCCGGTACCAAATAGGCGGTCAGGAATGGCGTTCTTGATTTCAAATCGTGCTCGCGAGTGAATCGGAACCAGCCACTGTGGCGCATCAAGTACGGTGTCGTACGCGACAAGCATCTCACCACGCCGTTGGTACTCAATAGTGCCGTACCGGAAGTAGTAGCTCCCGGCGCGGATAATAAAAATTCCCAGTAGCACGGTGAGGCCAATGCCGACCCATAAAAAACGCGCTGTAACTATTGCGGCGACAACACCAGCCAGCAGCAGCGCGACACCGCGATTAACCACCGTGAGTAGTATCGTGGTACTGCTTCCAAGTAGGACAGATTGCGGGCTGACTGTCACTCGCGCCTCAACCGGCTCATCCGGGAGGCTTAGCTCTGGTTGTGACCGACTAAACTCACGGTCAGCACTGAGTCGGTCAAAGAGCTCTTGAAATGCGCTTGCTATTGGACCGGTAGATTCCCACGATACAGCGAGAATTGTCTTAACAATCACAAATCCTCCAAGTACAGTTACTCCGGCTGATTGGCCCATTGACAGGCCGATTATCCCCAAAAACATCACCCCAAGCGTGAGCTGGGACGGTTGTTGTAGAATTTCACGGGCGGACACATTCTTGTATGTCTTGGCTCCCAGATACTCACGGTGAAACTCGATGCCGTGTGCGACTATGAGGGCACCAACACTTACAGCGACCTCCCAAGAAAGCGCTATCGATGTCTCAACCAGCACCCAGGAGAGTATCGTAATAGGCAGTATGGTAGAAGCCCAGATACCGAGGATTGACAATGCGAAGGGCACATTGCGGGGATATATTGGTGGAAGCGTTGAGAGAGGCCGCCAGCCACCTCGTTTGTGCCGTAGTTCATGAAGGGGTTCTCGTTCTCCGACAACATCGGGGGATCCTTGCTTTGCGAACAACGACTTTAGCACGCCGAAGAGGACCGTGCTAAATGCTTCAATCCAGTAGAGTAGCAAAAGAGTCCAAACATTCCAATCGCCATAGACTATGCCAGCCAAAGGGAGCAGATTTGTACCGATGATCACAAGATCTGTAGCTGATCGGTTCGGTACCGTGGAGGGCACACCGCGCATATCGCGAATCATTTGCTCGTGGTAGATATGTTCCCGTGATATTGCGTCGATGTTTACGTGTTTGTCGTGGCTGATCTCTCCGGGTTCTCGACTGACTGACTCGACACAAATGATATCTTACTTATTTATTCATAGATGTGTAAAGCACATGAAGAGAAAGCACCGAACTCCCGGCAATTAGGCCGGCTATTCCACCATAGAGCGGAGCGATCTCCAAGGAGGGAGCAATCAAATACCCGCTAGCAAATCCTAGCGGGTCAAAAACTACTGCGAGGATTATCAATTGAACCGCAAGGTCCTTTGATTGGAACCACCTGATCATTCGTTTCTCTCCCTACCGCGGATAGTAATATCACCGTTCGTAGTAGTTGCTGTAACACGGTGCGTACCGTTTCCAACCATCCGGTCGACCGCTGACCCGGACTCAGTTAAATCTGCTTGGAACCCGTTGATTGTGGTGTCGCCATTGGTTGTGTCAAGCGATATTGCTGGCTCCGCGGTTGCTGGCAGGGTAATTGAGATATCACCGTTTGTGGTGTCGGTCTGGACTTCAACAAGTTCAGATGCTAAAAGTGTGATATCACCGTTTGTTGTATCGGCAGTGACGCTCTCGGCCCCGCTAGTTTCTATATCGACATCACCGTTCATCCCCTCAGCAGTAAGGTGTAATCCTTCAGGAACGGTCAGTGTCAGATCCATCTGTAGCGGGGACGAACCGAAGGGAAGGAAGCCACTATCCTCCGTGTCAACGGTGAGCGACAGGCGATCGTCGGATTGGTCGGCTTGTAGCGTGATGCGTTCTAGATCATCTTCGCTTGCTGCCCGCTTTGTGCCGTTGAGCTGGATCGTCTCACGCTGTGTATCACGAATCGCAATGTCACCGTTTACGCCTTGGACATTAATTTCTGAGATGTCGGTTCCGTCATACTCTCTGGTAACCGTAGTTTCAGCCTCGAGAGATCCGGACGTACATCCTGCGAGAGTGGCAGTTCCGGCAGCGATACACGCACCAAGCAGATTGCGTCTCGACAGTCTTTGTCCCGCCCAGTCAGGACTGCTCATACGGGCCCATGGCATACATCGATAATAAATCGGCTACTCGTGTCTCAGGCTCAGAAGCACGTACTCGCAAACCGGTGGGTGGCTGCTTAGCTATTGACCTCTTCCACGCCCTGAAGGACGTGGAATCCGTCCACCGGATTCGGGCTGTCAGTGCCCTTTGGTTTCAACCCGCCTCATGGGGAACCCCCCAAACATACGGGCGAAACTCTCGTTTTCTCTCCTTTATACGGCTGTGGCGCGGTCAACAACGCCCCATCGGAATCCGTGTCATTGCCGGGTGAACCTCCGCAGTTCACCGCCCCTTGTGGTTCGGGTCGGCATCTCACCGATTCCATAGTGTACACTATAACGCCATCACAGTAGTAAAATCACGGAGAAAGGCTCTGTTGAAATCCCATTCTTCAGATATATTTTCGCCTGAAACAGCGGTTAATGAGAGCTGTATGTGTTGCGTAGTGAGAAATACGTCGAAATTACTATTCAATAGTCTAAACAATCGCCAATATGTCGAAGCTGTCTCTGATAAGTATAATACTGGGGATTGTGCTGCTCGGAGTTGCTGGATACATGGGATACTCTCAGCAACAAAGTCTCTCATCCGGGGTACAGATTGAAGCCACGGTAGAGAGCAAAGAAGTCACCATGGATTCCTCAAAAAGGGGGGACAGGTACACCCCCCACGTCACTTACAGCTACACGTACAACGGAACCGAATACACTTCCGACAACATCAGACCGGGAATAGGAACAAAAGCGTCCGACACAAGGACTGCCGCGGGAGACAGAATTGACCGGTACAATGTCGGGGAGACAACCACGGCCTATGTCGTACAAGGCTCGCCCTCGAAATCGTATCTTAAGAAACAGAGTAGCCCTCTACCACTTATATTCGGCATCTTAGGCCTATTCCTGATCGGAAGACCAGTCTACAAATCCGTCGCTTCTTAACCTCGAACCGCTCCGTTAGGGTGATGTCCTTCCGCTTGGTTGCTAAATTACAGCGGTAGCGAGGCGAAAGCCCACCCGTTCACGGGTGGGATGAAGCCGACAACTGGGAGTCTTTCCACACTCGTAGGCACGGTTGGGGTTGGATGCCTACATAACATCTTTAGGTGAGAACTTTCTATATACTGACGATGCCTCGTGGGTTCGACAGAGAACGTACCAACGTCCACAAACTCCAGTACCACTTCATCTGGTGTCCGAAGTACCGCAAATCGGTACTTGAGGGCGAGGTACGCGACCGTCTCAAAGAACTCATCGAGGAGAAAACCGACGAACTCGGTTTGGAGATACTGGAGCTGGCGATCCGCCCTGACCACGTACACCTGTTCATCACGGGCGACCCAACACTTGCCCCGAACAAGATTATGCAACAGGTCAAGGGCTACTCCTCGCACCAACTCCGTGATGAGTTTGATTTCGGCCTCCCGTCGCTGTGGACGCGCTCGTACTTCGTCTCAAGTGCGGGCGACGTATCCAGCGAGGTCATCGAGGAGTACATCGACGCCCAAGCAGGTGAGTAGCTATGAAACGGACAGTCAAAACCACGGTGCGGGTCAAACTCCACTCGCTGACCAACAGGAAGGCTGACCTGCTCGCCCGTGAGTACGAGGCGTTCCAGACGGCTGTTCACGGTGGAGACGCCGACCTGTACTCCGCGACCGACCAGCAGGCGTCGAAAGTCCAGCGACAGAAAGATCCGAACCCCGACAGTGAACAGCCTGTCGTTCTCCGCAACGACGTGTTCGACGTGTCCTACGACGAGGACACCGTTCTCTCGTCGTGGTGGGTGAAAGTCCCCGTCTACGATCCCGAGCGTGGACGGGGTCACTCCATCTGGTGCCCCGCCCACGTTCCGCACAAGGACGAACAACTCGTCCATGAGGGGGACCTTCGAGACAGCGAACTGGTGTACCGTGACGGTGACTGGTATGTACATCTCGTCGTGAAGCGGTCTGTGACCATCCAAGACGAGTACGACGACGTGCTGGCTATCGACATGGGCGCACGCTGGGTCGCTACCTGCGCGTTCCTCTCCGACCGCAAGACCACCTTCTACGGTGAGGAAGTTCGTCGTATCCGCGAACACTACAAGCAACTGCGGAAGTCCATCGGGAAAGCCAAACCCCAACAGGGACAGATGGTGGTCGAGCGTATCGGTGACGCGGAAGCGAGGAAGGTGGACGACCGTCTCCACAAGATTGCTCGGCAAATTGTGGAGGACGCCAAAGGACGGAACGCAATCATCGTCGTGGGTGACCTCGGCGGGATTCGGAAGGACAACAGCAAAGGGCGGTACGTCAACGACAAGACCCACAAGATGCCGTTCGCCCGCCTGCTCAACTACATCGAGTACAAAGCCCACGACGCAGGCATCGACGTACAGTTGGTCGAAGAATACGACACGTCGAAGACGTGCAACCGCTGTGCCTGCGAAGGCGTCCGAGCAACGCAGGGACGCTTTGAGTGTCCCGGGTGTGGGCTGGACGACAACGCCGACAAGAACGGTGCGCTGAATATTGGCAAACGAGCCTTGGGCAAGTTCTCGAAACCGCTGTCCGAGGCGGGGGCTGTACTGGCACAGCCCGAAACGCAGGTCATCGTCCACCGTGACGACGAACCTGCGAACCTCCCGCTACTCGTGGATTCAACCCCCAGTGGGGGAACCCCACGGCTTTAGCCGTGGGAGGATGTCAGTACTTCATATTCTGGCTCTAAGTCTCGCACCTGATAAGTTCCAACACGCCTCCGTGAAACGCCGAGTTTCAGATAGTGAAACGCGTCAGTACAATGTATCACATCAACACGAGATGGATCTAGCGTGACACTCAATATTGGTTCATCGCTTGCGGGAGGAATCAGCCGTGTCGCGAATCGTAACGGCTTGCTGTTGCTGGTCGCATATTTGCTGATCGGGGCTGCGTGGCAGATTCCGTTTTATAGTGCTGTCGTCACGGGGCTTGAGCAGTCAGGTACGCCGACAGGGAACGTAGCTCTCCCGGCAATCGACGCCCCGCTTGCTGTTTCCGTGAGCGCAGCTATTCTCCTGTTGCTGGGGCTTCAATGGCTCACGATTGTCACGATTCGAACGTTTGTCGGCGGTCATACACAGGAAATTCCGTCAGAGTACTACACGCGAAACATTGTGCCGGTCCTCCTGAACTCGCTTGTTGGGGGGCTCATATACGCGGTTCTCATGCTCGTCGGGTCAGTGCTCTTTGTTATTCCTGGAATCATCGCATACGTTGCGTTCATCTTTACGCTCGTGTACGTCGCGGTAGAGGACAAGAACTTCATCGCCGGTTTTCGGAATAGCTGGCAGCTAACACGCGGTCATTGGCTGCGGCTGTTCGGATTATTATTAGTAGTTGTCGCTGGGATTGGGCTCATCTCAGGTGTGTTAACAGCCATGACATCGTTAGTGGTCGGTGCCATTGCCGGGGAAGGAATAGGAATCCTGCTGTCTGGTGTTGTCGGACTCCCGTTTTCGCTACTCATCCTTGCGACCCTAGCAGAAGCGTTCACCCAACTGCGAGAGAGTCAAAAAGAGATGGTGACATCGTAGATTGTATCGACGGTAATCGCAGTGGTACGGTTACGGAGAATTGAGGAGAAAGCCTCGCGTTTTAGCGCGGGGATGAATCCGACACTACCCTTCACAGTCCACCGTTCGATGGCACGGCTGGATATTCCACGCTGAGCAAATACATAGCTTCAAGCAAGTTAGTCTACATAGGTTACGTATAGCGAAACAGGTCGTTACCCGCACCTATACTGCTTCCATACGGAACCAGTCTCGGGTGTAAGACGACCTTGATTCGCTCGGGTTCGCCGCCTCGAAACTCTGGAACGTCGGACGGTGGACGTGTAGTCGGATCTGGGATGAAATCGGTCACATTCCCAACCACAACGAACTCACCACGTACCTCAAAACCCACGAACGCTATGATGACCTGTATTCGCAGTCAAGTCAGCGAGTCCTTCAAGAACTCGCTGAGGCGTTCAACGACTGGTACGGCAAACGACGTAACGGAGACACGAGAGCGAACCCGCCCGGCTACCGTAAACACGGCGACGAACACCCGCGTTCCACAGTCACGTTCAAGCAGAAAGGCTTCAAACTCGACACCCAGTACAACCGCGTCCGACTCTCAAAAGGATCGAACCTGAAAGAGTACTGGTCGGATTTTGTCCTGTGTACGTACCAAACTCGCCCCGACGTTGACCTCTCCGCCGTGGAGAACGTCCAACAAACCAAGATTGTGTGGACGGGCGACGAATGGGAACTACACTTCGTCTGTAAGGTCGAGGTCGACGTGGATGAAGCCCCGGTGAGAAGACGGTGGGTGTTGGTCTCGGTATTAACAACTTTGCCGCGCTCGCGTATGAAGACGGTCACAGCGAGCTGTACCCGCTGAACTGCTTGAAACAGGACGACTACTACTTCAGCAAGCGAATCGCTCTGTGTGACGACTCGAATTCCGATCAGGCCACCGGGCTGAACCAGAAGAAGTCGGCTCGCCGTACCCACTACTTCCACACACTCTCGAAACGTATCGTCCAGCGGTGTGTTGACGAGGAAGTTGGAACTATCGTGGTGGGAGATCTCTCTGGCATCCGTGAGGATGAGGAGAACGCCGAGTCAAAGGACTGGGGCATACACGGGAATCTTGATCTACACTCGTGGGCGTTCGACCGTTTCACAGACCTTCTCGAATACAAAGCCGAAATGGAAGGTATTACGGTTGAACAAGTGTCTGAGCGGGATACCTCGAAGTCGTGTTCGTGCCGTGGTCGGAAGCGTGACGCAAACCGTGTTGAACGCGGACTGTATGTCTGCGATGAGTGCGGGACTGTGGCGAACGCGGACGTGAACGGTGCTGAGAACATTCGGCAGAAAGTATCTCCAAGTCCCGCCACGGATGGCGGTGATAGGAGTAACGGCTGGTTGGCACAGCCATCGACGTTCTTGTTTGACAAAGAAACTGGTGCGTTTGTACCTCAAGAACAGGTCACGTCGTAAACCACAATATCCCAACCCAGCGGTGCGGTGCCGTGGGAATCCTCGCCCTTCAGCGCTGTCTCTTACCCATAAGTTCTAATGCCGCAGCTGACGGACTAATGCCGGAAGATGGGCACCGTTCACGGAGTTGGCGACCAGAACTTGACGAAGATGGACAGCTGCGTGACATGGATGTCTCTGGGTGGATTCGAACGGAGTTTCGATCAGCCGAGTTTGGAGATAAACGTCTCACTGACCGTCTGGTACAGATTGGGGATGAACTCGGCAGCTCGCCTGCCGAGTCCATCCCAGCATCCTGTGAGAATTGGCCGTCCACAAAGGCTACGTACCGATTCTGCGATAATGATCGTGTGACCCCTGGCGAGATCCTCTCCGCTCATAAACAAGCACAGCACTCGCGAGTGCGTGGCGGAGACGAGCTACTGGTCGTCTCCGACACCACATACCTCACCTACCCACGTCATCCGGCGAAAGATGGACTCGGCGACATTAGCTCTGAAGATATTGATGTTGAAGGAGTCAAACTACACTCGTCAATCGGAGTCTGTCCCGACACGCACCGAATGACCGGGGTCATCGACCAGCAGGCGCTGGTCGAGGACCAACAGACAAACGTCGACTACATCACAAACGGCAAAAACGACCCAATCGACGTTGAAACCCAGTACGAGAAATGGCTGCGTGGAGACAGAGCAGCTCTTGAATGGATTCCTGACGATATCCGTCCGATTTTTGTCCACGACAGGGGCGGCGACGCGTTTTCGTTGTTCGAAGAATTTGGCCGAGAGCGTGACGACACTGGCTTTATCCTCCGAGCGAATCAGAATCGGCGTATCTGGACTGAAGGCGGTGATGCTGGAAAACTATACGAGTGGAGTAGCGACCTCGCCGAGCGAGGTCGCGACTCAATTGAGATTCAACAAGGCGGTGGACGCGAGGCTCGGACAGCAGAAGTGTCGATTACAACAGCCACTTGCGAGATTCGTGCGCCGAAAAACAATCCCGGACAAGAGGGCTCAGTCGAGATCAATGTGGTGAGAGTGGACGAAGTCAGTGAGGCAGACGATCCGATTCAGTGGGTGCTACTCACCACTGAATCGGTCGAGACGTTCGATGATGCCTTGACCATCATCGAGTACTACAGCCTTCGATGGCGGATTGAAGACTGGCACAAAGTGCTGAAGAGTGGCTGTGAGATCGAAGAAAGACAGCTTCAGACGTGGGAGCGTATGGAAGTCTTGCTGAGCGTCTACTCAGTGATCGCGTGGAAGGTGCTAGAGTTACGGGAACTAGCACGGGGGAAGGACTCGCTTGCGCCAGAAACCTTGTTAAGCGACGCTGAACGCGCAGTTCTGGAAACAAAATTTCCAGAACTGAGCGGCAAGAGCGGCAAAGCGTACGCGGTACATGTAGCGAAACTTGGAGGGTATCTTGACCGAGGATCTGATCCACCGCCGGGCTGGCAGACGATGTGGAAAGGGCTTCAGAAGCTCCGCATGTGGGCAGAAGGCTACAAACTGGGTGCTGAATGAGCGCCGAGCCGCTCATTCAGCGAAATTCCTCATAAATTCAGTTTCTGCTCAGCGATACGGTCTATCCATCCTCTAGAATCATACTCACGGACATAAATACGTAAACACATCTGGGATTTCGACCCGGTCGAGTGCAGAGAGAGCAGCCTCACGGAGATCGTCGAGTGTGTCAAACAGGCGGTTCCCAAGTTCTTGATCAAGTTGTCTCCAACACTCTTCCGCGGGGTTCAGCTCCGGTGAACCCCGCGGTAGGTAACAGAGTTCTATCGGTGTACCTTCAGCAAACTCTTGGACCTTGTTCGCCGTGAAATACGAGGCGTTGTCCAAAACGACGCAAATCTTCTCGCCGAATTCAGTCTGAAGTGCGTCGAGAAGTCGAATCGTCGTGTCGCTGTTAAAATTCCCTGCACACGGCAGGAAGAACGTCTCACCGCCATCGCTGACTGCACCAAGCAACTTGATGCTATCCCACGCGCCCGTCACCGGCAGTGACGGGCGCTCCCCTTCCGGAAACCACGCATAAATCAACGTCGAGAGAACCTGTCTCGTCTGATCGATGGTCAGGATCGTGTATTCGTCGTCCAGGTCGTTGCGCTTTTTTTGAAGCCTTCTTTCCAAGCTTCTTGGGCTCTTTCGTCGGATTTGTAGAACTCCGGCCGGGCTGTCTTCCAGGACAGCCCGGCCTCAGACATCAATCTCCGGACGTGCCGCTCACAGTACTCAACGTCAAACTCTTCGGCGAGATAGTGACGAGCTAGTGGAACAGACCACGCGGGCGCGTCTAATCCTACTTCCTCGGGCGATTCGTGAAGTACCTTGACGAACCGCTTGTGCTGTTCATCAGAGAGTTCGGTTGGTCTGCCTTCGCGCGGATCGTCGTAGGCGACTTGCTCGACCGGCTCATCAGCGAGCCGGTCGAGCCGGCCAACCCACCGAGACAACCATGGACCGGTGTATCCGTATCGTTCAGCAACCTCCGCCATCGTTGCATCGTCTTCTTCAAGATAGTTGATCACCGCCATTAGCCGCTGTGTCGGCTTTTTATCTTCGACCTCCGCGAGAGCGTCGCGGAGGTCGTCAAGAGTGGCGGCGTCAAGCGTGGACATACTCGCTAATCACACTCTAACCTAAAGAATATTTAGCTGACAGTATCAATGAATCGGCGTCACTAATGATCTCTTCCTGACCGATTTTTAAATATCAGGCTGTATCTGGTTGATTTTTCTCGACAGTATTGACTTATGGGTAAGAGACAGCCCTTCAGCGCGGGGAGGATGTCAATTGCTGAAGAGTTCCACAAGGCCGCACTCTTCAATTAAAACTCACCTCAAAATCGTCTGTCTGAGGATCCAAGCTTCCTATCCACGCCCGAATAAATCCCATTGGGATCAGATATACCAGTAATGTAGGCAATGAGCTGAGGTCGCTATCGATTGTGAATGCGATACCGGCTAAAACCAACGTCACGGGGGCGAGTACGTATACAAATATCAAGTACAATTCAGTGAGTGGGGCGTACACAAACGCCAGCGGGTCTGTCGGTGATTTCTGTTTGTATGATTGCTCAGCAACAAAGTGCCGCCAAACACGGCTCAGCTGAAACAGCACGATGCCAGCGATCGCGAGGCCGACTGACGCGGGTAGGTCCGAACCAAGACTGTATCTGGAGGCAACAGAGCGGATTATAACGCCGACAATCACGGCATTGAAAACAACTTTGGACCAGACAAATTTGATATTTCGGCAGTATACTGGTGGGAACAAGCCAATCAGCTGACGTGGGGTCGGGTCGGTGTCCCACATGTCTCCGTCCCGACCGTCTACTGGTTTCGGAGTAAACAACGCAATAGGAAAAAAGAAGAGCTGGATAATCGCTACCTCGATGAGATACACCAGTGCGATCTCAACGAGGTTCCACTGAAACACGACCACTCCAACAATGAGTCCAAAATTCAGTATGAGCCCAAGGAAAAAGTCGCTAGACTCTCCCAGTTCTCTGAACGTGGTATCAACAACCGATGTCCAGCTGCGTTCACCCATTTGCTAGTTGGTTTGTTTTCACACGTTCATGCTTATTTTCATTTCCAAACAGAATCTGCTAGCTAAGGTCTGTGGCCAGCACGTTTGGTGAAATAAGACGCGACTCCGGTGTCGCCTCGCCCCAGCAAACCCAATTCGATACAACCACTATTACCGGTCGAAACTGAGCAACATTGAACGACCCGACGATGAGTGAAGATATTATATAGATCAAGGAGAATACCTGCGGCTTCAGCCGCAGGATGAATCCGACAACTCGGAGTCAATCTACACTACAATAGCCACACTGAGATTTGGCAATCCGCATCTTAAAGTGACAGGCAATCCCACGTATAGATAGGAATCAGACTGGGAACAGAGCGACTCCCGTTAGTCCTACGATGGCGGCCTGTCCGCCCCAAGCAATGAGACAGTAATCGGAACCAGTTGGGTGAACGGTCGGTTCTTATAATGAACCGATACAGTGCCCGACTGCTGTACGCACCACAGAAAGTAACTCCAAGTCCAGCGAAGTCTGCCGGACTCCCCGAGGCAAAAACAACTCCGGGAGTCCGAACACGATAGAGGATAGGAGTACCGGGGGCTTGGCACTCCCAGCAGTCCCACCCGTCACAGTCCGTGAACCCCACACGGATTCTCACCGTGTCGGAGTTCGGTGGAACTGTAAACCTGAAATCTCCAACGCTCAGGATTCCTCCGCGTTTACGCGGAGGAGGATGTCAAAGGTCACAGACAAGCCAGATCTTCGAACGGGCCTACGCGGAACCGTCGCGGAACCGTTCGATCGGGATATCGGAGACGTCATCATAATCGTCGTCACCGCCAACGAAGAGCGTCGCGTCAACATGTTCAGCCGTTGCCAGCGCGAACGAGTCGCCAAGCGCAGGATTATACTTGAGCGTATACTCCGAGGCGTCCGTCCAAGTATCGGCGACATCTACCGTTTTGATACCGAGATTAGTCAGCCAGTCGAGATACTCGTCGGCTGTGTCGCGGTCGTACTTTCGGGCGATTGTGTACCGGATCTCAGCGAAATTCACGTAGCTGGCGTAGCCGACGGTGTCCTCGACTGCGACCGCGTCGAGATACTCTTCTACAACCTCGCTGCCTAGTTCATCGTCGGCGTGTGCTATCAGCGGCTCAGCGCCGAAGACAACGCGGTCAGGAGCCGACATTATTCTTCAGTTGAGAACTGCGAGTCACGTTCATTCCGGTCCTGGTCGCGTTTCTCTTCGAGAATCTCGGACGCAGGCTTGTCTGTACTCGCTTCGCTACGGGCGGCAAAGCCGCGCATCTCGCTCGGTGAGCGGACCTGTTCAACGATCACCTCTCCATCTTCGGTTTCCCGGAACAACACCTTCCCAGGCGCTTCGATCCCGAGCTTTTCGCGGAACCGTTTTGGGATGGTCGCCTGGCCGTGCTTAGTGACGGCGACAATCTCTTTTTCAGAGTCATTTGATTGTTCTGACTTGCTCATAGTTCATAATTAGATCTCAATCATAATCAAATTTTCTTTTTATTGATAAATGGTTGTTACTCCTCTGTCGGATGTTTTTGTCGAGTTCGAGGTGTGGTTCGGCTTTTGAGGAACGCGAAATACTAGAGTCAAACAGTCCTCGAACGCAGCGGTTCGATTACCCGTTGTGGTCAATATATCCGGCTTCCCATTCAGTCCGAGCTTCGATCTCTCTCGTGCCCCGGCGAGTAGTGCTGTACTCGTTGGTCCGTCGGTCCCGCTGGCTTTTTTCGATGAGTCCCTTCTCAACGAGCGTGTCGAGGTTGGGATAGAGCCGCCCATGATGGATTTCCTTTTCGTAGTAGTCCTCGAGCTCGTCTTTGATCGCAAGTCCGTGGGGGTCATCACGTCCGGCAACGACGTACAGCAGGTCGCGCTGAAAGCCAGTGAGATCGTACATATCGCAATTTTCGCATTCGAGTTTTGAAGTACTACTGATTTGGTGACTGCGTGTCATAGAATACGTTTCAAACCCTCTAGGCAGTGATTTTGACTGCTTCATCTCACGCTTGAGTCGGAGGAGCACCGTATTTTCGTCTCCATAGTCGGGCTATCGTGGGGCGGATGCTACAGCAGAGACAGGATCCCGGTGGAGAGTGTTTTCAGGTCTGCTGTCGCGAGCTTTCGGTTGCGATAAGGCGAAGTCGGGGGCAACCGATATTTATTGGGACTTTTTCAGTCTCGATGCGGCCAGCATCTTCGAGTGCTGATTTGGCCCGTTAGAAGGTCGCTTTCGAAGCGATATCCGTATCCTCTCCCCATTTGAGATGTCGTGGAGGAGGACCTTGTTACGGGCTGCGAGGATGAGCATGATCTCGACGATACTTGGTATTCGTTGCTGTTGGAAATCTCTTCAGCGTGTGTGAGGACTTCGTTCAGTTCGTCAGCGGCGCCGCCGCTAATCTCTTCTCGGAGCGTCTCTTTACTACTGTGAGGAGAGGTGTCTGAAGGTGATGCTGCTCGACAGCCTCGAATCTGGGGTCGAACTCGCCGTAGACTGATGAGACCAGTTCGGGATCCGAACTCGAGATACTGTGCTTCCCAGAAGGGCTCCGAGAAGAGATTTCAATAATTTATTAGATATTAGTTCGATATCAGATCAGATAATTCGGCCATAGGTTATTATATATACACCATCAAACACACATATATTGATGGGTGTCCCAATATCAGAAAGTCACAAGCGTAGGGTATTCACCGCGTGATGGCTGGAGTGTTGACGACACCAGCGGGTATCGCATATATTAGTCTATTTTTTATTAGTGGCATCATCTGTTTTGCGGCTATTCCGCGTGCGAGGATGATCTCCGACGCCGACATCCGTCGTGGCTTGGTCGGAATGCTCGTAGCGACGGGAATCTGGGGAATATTCAAAACGGGATACTTTCTTGTGCCGGATCCACTCAAGGAGCCCGCGTATATTATTGGACTCGTGTTCGGATTCGGGACCGTTTGGGCGTGGTTGTACTTCGCATCCGCTTATAGCGGCCGGCAACTACATCAGAACTCAAGTATACGTCTCCTCAGTACCGGCGTGTTTCTCACCGTGGTAACCGTGAAGGTTACCAATCCGTTACACGGCCTCTATTTTACAATCAGTGAAGCTACCACGCCTTTTCGCTATTTGGCGATCAACCACGGTATAGTCCACTGGATAGCAACTGGGTTCTCGTATGTGCTCGCAGCCGTCGGCCTATTCATGATATTCGAAGTATATATGAAGTCGGAGTATGACTCACGGCTGCTGGCTGGCATGACCGGCCTCCTCGGCTTACCTGTTATCTTTGATCTCATCGCTATTACGACACCGACGTTGATTGAGTTCATTTACGCGCCGGTTGGGGTAGCAGGGTTCGCGGTCGGAGCAGTGTTCCTGTTCGGCGATCGGCTCCTAGCAGTCGGCGCGGCCTCCCAAGCCGGCAACTTGACCCTGATCGTCGACGACGATGGTCGGATCAAAGACTACTCAGCCGCGATGGTAGACTCGTTTCCGGATCTTGGTGGATCAGTCGGCGAGAGCCTCGAAGATGTGTTTCCGGAACTCCGTGCGGCCCAGAACGGGACAAAAAACGTCGTCACGCAGAATAACGGCACTCAGCCGAGCCACTACCTCGTGTCGTCACAATCAATGGGTGTCGGGGGATCAGAGACAGATGTTTTGACTCTCAATGACATTTCAGAACGCGAGCGGCAGCGTCAGCAACTGCTAAAGCGAGAACGCGAACTCGACCAACGCAACGAGCTCTACCGGGCCATTCTGGCTGCGAGCTTCTCGTTCGTGTTCCGAATCGACATCGAGATGCGATTCAATTACGTGTCCGAGTCGGCCGAATCATTCGTGGGATACGAGCCTGAGGAGTTGACTGGCGAGCACATATCAGTACTTGCCGCAGATGACGAGAGCCTCACAACAGCAGTGGAGCGTCTCGACGAGGTCACAAATGGCCAGACGGCTCAGATACGCGACCACCCTATCGTGACACAGTCGGGTCGCACCACTTACATCGACATGCGGCTCGTTCCAATTTACGACCCTTCTGTGAGCCGCGACAAGCGGACGGCCGACGACGTCACAGAAGTCCAAGTGATGGTTCAAGACGCGAGCCAGCGACGAAAGCGCGAGGGCCTGATCAGCGTATTAAATCGCGTGTTACGACATAATGTTCGGAACGAACTGACGGTGATTAATGGCCGTGCCGAACTGCTCGCAAACGAGCTTGACGGAGGTGCTAAATCGAGCGCTGAGACGATCGTTCAGGCTGGTGAACGCCTGTTGGACATTGCTGAGTCAGCGCGACAGATCGAAGAGAACCGGGAGGTCTCGCCGGAACTTCAAGCAGTCGATATTATTCCGACCGTCAGCGATACGATCGAAAGACTCGAACAGCGGCACCCGGAAGTGGGAGTGACAACCGAGCTACCAGACACTGCGGTCGCCGAAACTTTACCACGGATCGGGACGGCCATGTGGGAGTTGCTCGAAAACGTTGCGGAGCACACCGGCTCGGACCCGGTCGTCAAGATAACTGTAATCAAGCGTAATGACTCAGTTGTGCTGACCATCGCGGACGAGGGGCCTGGAATCCCGAAAGAAGAAGAAGAAGTTCTGGTTAAAGGAAAAGAGCAACCATTAGTCCATGGCCAAGGACTCGGTCTCTATCTCGCGTATTGGATCGTCGTCACGGTAGGGGCGGACATCGAAGTGTCCGGATCTGAATCAGGGACAACCATCCAGATCCACCTCCCAACCCCTACGGACTCCTCATAAAATATTCTCGACTGTTTAGCTTTATTAAATCATATTATCAAATCCGAGAAATATACTGCGGCTTTAGCTGTAGGATGATCCGGTGTGTCACCTCGCAAAGCCTACTATGCGACTTGACGACTATCCCAAACGAGACGGGAAGCGGGTCTGGCTCAGCCAGAGCGACGAGAACGACGAGGTCGCAGCGTTCATCGACGAGGCGAAGTCCCCAGAGCAGGAAATCGCGTTTCGGCTCGGCGTTCAGGCCGGACTCCGTCGCGAGGAGATCGCCAGCGTCACTGGCAACGACTTCACGTACGCCCCGACGGCTCCCTCCGCGTGTGGAACGACTACCCGAAGCGCGGGCAGTACCGCGAGACGCCGATTCCAAACGAACTCGCCAGTTCCGTCCGGACGCTCTCATACGAACGCGACCCCGATGAGCCGATCGTCGACGTCGAGCCGAACTCAATCTATCGCTGGGTGAAGCGCGCCGGCGAACGCCGGTACGCGGCGACTGGCGACGAGGGGTGGACTCTCCTCGACGTTCACGATCTCCGTCGGACCTGGGGTGGTCATCTGCTGTGGAACTGTGGTGCTCTTCCTGCCGTCGTGATGAGTTGGGGCGGCTGGGAAGACTGGGAGACGTTCAGAAGCCACTATCTCGGAATGATGAGCCCGGCAGCTGCGGAACGCGAGCGCGAGAAGATCTCGTTCGTCCCGGGGACCGTCGAGTCCGACCCGGGTGCGGATCAGGTTTTCGAGCCGACAGTTCAGTCGCGTTCTTTGTACTGATTTATACGCCTAATGGTGGGCCAATTCGGCTCTGCTGAAATATTCAGCGAGTGATATATTTTGACCCAGTCGCGGTCAGTACAGGCAATTCACGGGTCGCACAGCAGAGGATATCAATGGAGTGATTTGTTCTCCAAGACCAGTAGATATATTTTTGAATGTTAAAAGTTGAGAGTATGGATTTCGAAAGAACAGCAGATCTCGTTATGACTGTTCTTCCGCTCCCTGTTGCGCTCTGGATGGGACTTACTGGGAACCTAGTCAGCGTGCTTGGGCTTCTCTCGTTCAGTACGATTGCCCTCTTACGCCGTCGCTCCACAAGAGTCCGACAGTGGACGAATCAGCATCAGTGGTTGTTTTTGACAATTCTAACACCGATCGCAGTGGCCACGACGTTAGACGCGATGCGTTGAAGCGATCAGTACGCAGCTCTCATCGACCATTTGTTTCATATAATATTATGTCTGAAGAATATGATTCCAACAGAGCCGCCAATTTGTAAATGGCTCTTGCCCAACCTGGCGAAATAACTATTCGATATGTGATATAGGCTGCTACTGACTGCTGAATATAGTGCGTGAAGTCAGCACCCACCTAGCGTCAACCTCACACTGAGACGTCCGCGTCGGTCGACTATCAACTGACATATTTTCGGGCAAGTTTGTCTGAGGATGGGGCCAAGCTTGTTACAAGAGACCCCGGGGTGCGCTGATCGGGCCAACTGCTCTCTATGCGTGCCTGTAAAATAGTAGTCTCTGACTCACCAGTTGAAGATGCGTCAAAGACCGTAATTGTGACGGTGGTGCCGTTTGATGTGTCGAAAGAGACGGTACCGTCAAGAGTGCGGACGGCCCAGGTAAGTTGCCACAATCCCAGACCCGTGCCGTGTTGTAGTGCTGTCTCAGTGCTGGTTTCGAGCGCAGATAGTTCCGACTCGGGAATCCCCGGGCCATCATCGGTGACCTGGATTTCGTATCCGTCAGGCGTCTGCCGGAGAGACGTTGTCACGTTCGTAGCGTGTGTGACCGCATTGTCGACGGCGCTTTCTATAGCCGCTTCGAGGGCGGCACCGTCTGTCGAGATCATCAACGAGTCGGGTGCTTCGACAGCGACCAAGGAGTCGTAGGCGGCCACAGTGCCGCGGAGCAGCTCGGCGACATCGACGGCGACGTTTTCGTGCGTCTCTGAGAGAAGTCGGTCGATCGTCCGCGCGCGGTTACTCATGTGTGTGATGCGATCGGTCGCCTCAGTTGCGGCGTCCGCGTGGTCGTTATCGATGGCCTCGAGATGAGCGTTGACGACATCGATTTGATTACGTAGGTTGTGCCGCAGAACCCTGTTAAGCACCGCGAGTCGTTCTTTGCGAAGTTCTCGTTCGGTCACTTCTCGGAGGCTGATCACGGTACCCAACTGCTGGTCATGCTGGTCGAGTACCGTCGACACCTGCGGGTCAAACTTCGCTGACGTACCCTCAACATTGAGTTCGAGCGTCTCGGTTGCTCGCAGCCCGTCCACACTCGTTCCGACGGTATCTTCGACGGTAACGGTGCCGGTAGACGGGTCGGAGTCCCCCGACGCAGTGCGCGCACTCTCGTTTGCTCGCACCACGCGGTGCTCGTCATCCGCTATTAGCACCAAGTCGTCTGTCTCGTCTACGACATCCCGTTCGCCGACGACGCCGACGGCAGGGGATTTTTTGAACGCGTCGAACCGAAACACCGCGAGTCCAAGCCCACCCACCGCGCCGAGAGAGCCAAGCACATAGGCGGCCCCTCCCGCTGCTTGACCGAGTTGAGCAATATACGGAATATTGCTCCAGAACAGCCACATCGCCGCTGGTGCCACAGCAAAGGCAATTCCTTGCCATGCTGTTAGGTGGTCATACCGACGTGTCGCCCGCACCACCAGCACGATCCCGGCTACAGCCAGCGTCACTGCGTAATAACGGGTAGTAATTCCAAGGAGCCCGAGAACCTGCGTTGGCACTAGTGATACTCCGGTTAGTAGACCCTGTAGAGTAAGCACCAAAAGCGGAAACGCAATCAGCGCACCCGTCTTGAGCGAAAGCGAGACGAACCGTCCCGTGTACCGAAGTGCAAACATAGCCCACAAAGCGGCGGGGAGGATCCAGACAACTGCCAGCCACCGCCCGACCGCACCCCCAAAGTCGGTCACTGAGATAAGATCGGTGAGGATGCCGACACTGACGAGTCCGAGACCGACCCCGATCAGCGCAGTGTATCCTGTGAACCACGCAGCCCCTGGTTCGTTGTAACGGTGAGCGACCGTCGCACTGATAGCCGAGATACCCACTGCGTTCCCGATAGATATTGCTGCGGCGATTCCAACGATCATGAGGCATCATACATTCTCGCCTGCTAATAATGTGAAGCGTTCCGGTACAGGATATACAAATTATATTGACCGATTGACTGGGCCGCCGTCCTGACGAGAGCCAGCACGAGACTTGCGCCCTGTATTCATCACGGAATATTCTATCAATTTGCGAATAGTAGTGTTTCACTGAGTTCGGGAAGAGGCTTGTAGATTTGATTTTACTGTTCAGAAAACCCCGTTTCCTGAACGGTTAGGCTTGGGGACACCTGTTTACTTCTCGTTGAGTTTCAAGATAATTCCCAAATTTGAGTGGTAGTGTGATGTGGTGTGTTTCAGTATTCTACTTCCACTCGCGTCGAATGTATGCTTCACGGGCCCGCAGCCGGACCGGTGGAGACCGTCGTGCTCGTGACCGCGGTCGCGGCCGCGCTCGGACCCTCCTGGACATCGGCTTCGCCCCGACGTCGACCGCCGCACCGATCCTCGTGGTTTCCAGCCTCACCGTCGGCATGCGCCTCGGCGAACGCGTGAGCGAACGACTCCAGCGCGAGGTCGTTCACGCCCTCTTCGCGATCGTCGGGAGCCGGCTGATCCTCGGTGGTGCGAGAGTCGCCTAGCCGGTACCGCTGGTCGCCGACGAGCCCTATCGACACGCACACAATGATATAGACGCCTCATGATACGACATACCAGCCGCTATATCCGATTCGCGAGACATCCCCATATGGCTCGCCATCTTCCAGAACTGTTCGCAGTCGAGACGCGACAACCGACGCACCGCCGTCGGGTGCTCAAGAGCACCGTTGGTATCACAACAGCGGGTGCGCTCGGGGCCGTGTACACCGACGGTGGGGTGGAACCCGAGGGCACTAACGAGACGAGTGACGCAACAGCCACGCAACGTCGGGACAGCGGGGCCGGTCCGGCAGACGCCACTCCACCCGGTGAACTCACGCTCATCGCGCACCGTGGCTTCGCGGGAGAGAACCCAGAAAACACCGTCACCGCTGCTCAAGCGGCGGCAAGCGAGAGCAGATCGACGGATGACGAGGGAACGACGACCCGCCAAGCCGATGTTATCGAGATCGACGTCGTTCCGACAGCCGACGACGACGTCGTCGTGTTTCACGACAACAACTTAGCAGGACGCAACGGCGGTGAGCGCGGACTCACGGACGAGACGGGCGTCGTCTGGGAAACCGAGACGATGACCGTCACTGGTGCGGAGGTACTCCGGAGCGGCGACACGGTACCGCGCCTGTCAACGCTCCTCGAAGCCGTCCCTCCCGAGGTCGGAGTCAACGTAGAATTGAAAAACCCCGGCCGGTACGACCTGCGGTTCGACGAGAAACTCTCTCCGGACGCGCTTGCTGACCGCAGAGTTGCTTGGCAGCCATTCGTAGACCGAGTTGTCGACATACTCGACGCTCACGACAACGAGTTTCTTTGTTCGTCATTCTGTGAGGGTGCGCTGGCCGCGACGCGCGACACGTCATCGTATCCGGTCGCTCCTATCGTCTACGAGTCGGTTGGCGACGGACTCGCTATCGCTCGGGCACACGACGCCGCAGCGGTCCACGCTCCGATGAAGGTAATATTCGGAACTCCGTTCCACGATCCGGCGGTCACCGCCGGCGTGGACCTCGTCGCCGAGGCGCACGCGGACGGACGTGAGGTGAACGTGTGGACAGTCGATACGTGGTATCAGGCCAGTCGGCTTGCCGCCGCCGGCGTCGACGGCATCGCCGCCGACTACTCCGGTCTGCTCCCCGCTTCCGGTGAGACGTCTGCCGGAGACACGTAGTCCTGAGCACGACGCGAGCGGCCGGTCGACGGAGACCAGGTGTGAGCGCGCCGACGCGGCCCCACTTCTGTTAGCGGCGTCCTTCGATCGACTCTTGTTCGTCCGCCGTCGATTCTCGTCGATTAAGTCTTCGTGGTCACGACGAGTCAGTGTGTGGCGGTGTCGATGAGGTCGTCTCAGCGATATTTCTCAAAATACCCCAGAACTCTCTGGATCGGTATGTACAGGTACGTATTGAGGCCGAAGTAATTGTAGCAGTGCTTACCATTCACTACTAATCATTTCAAATATTATAAAATCTTAATATGAAACTAATATACCTCGATATGTGGTCAATTCGAACGGCTCACACAGTGGTCGGCGTAGATTTCTTCAAACAACCGGTGCGGCCACAGTCGGCCTTGCTTCCGCTGGATGTCTAGGAGCAACATCAGGGGGTTCAGACGGCGCTGATGGCTCGGACGGCTCGTCCAGTTCCACGAATAGTGCGAGCTCCGAAAGCAGCGGTGAGACGACTATCACTTGGTGGCACGCGATGGGGGGAAACCTCGGCGAAACGGTCGACGCGCTCGCGGCCGATTTCAATGAGCAGTCCTCCGGTGTGACGGTCGAAACAAGCTACAAGGGAAGCTATGACGAGACGCTGAACGCGGTCACCTCAGCGATCGGCGCAGGCGAAGCGCCGGAGCTGGCACAGATCGTCGACCTCGGGAGTCGCCTCGCGATCGACAGCGGTGCGTTCGTCCCGATGGAGGAGGCGCTTCCGAGCGACCGGATCGACTGGTCAGACTTTCAGGACCCAGTCATCGACTACTACTCGTTCGACGACACTGTGTATTCGATGCCGTTCAACTCCTCGAACCCGATCTTCTACTACAACAAGGACATGTTCGAGGAGGCCGGGCTCAATCCCGAATCGCCGCCATCGACGTTAGCCGAGATCCGTGAGGTGAGCGAGACGATCGTCGATCAGGGGATCGCGGAGCAGGGAATCACCTTCGCTAACGTCTCATGGTTCCCTGAGCAGTGGTTCGCGGAAGCGAACGTCCCGCTTGTGAACGAAGAGAACGGTCGTGCGGGGGACCCGACTGAAATCAACCTGGATACCGACACGGCTGACCGGGTGTTTGGCTGGTGGGCCGACATGCATGCCGACGGCCTGTACAATCATGCCGGCGTCGGCAACTGGGGCGCGGCACAACAAGCGTTCCTCAACGGACAGACGGCGATGTGGATCTCGTCCACGGCCGGCGTTGCTTCGGCGACGGCGGGAGCCGAAGAGAACGGATTCGAACTCGGGACGGGGTACTACCCGACGGTCGGCGACACACGCACCGGCGTCGTAATCGGGGGCGCATCGCTGTGGATGACCCGCGGTCTGTCCGAAGAAAAACGGCAGGGACTCACCGACTTCCTCCTCTGGCTGGCCGAGCCAGAGCAGCAGGCGTTCTGGCACCAGAACACCGGCTACTTCCCGATCAGTGACAGCGCCGTCGAGTACCTCGAAGAAGACGGCTGGTTCGACGAGAACCCCAACTTCCAGACCGCGTTCGACCAGCTTCAGGAGACGGAACAGACCGTCGCGACACAGGGCTGGCAAGCCGGACCCGCCTCGGAAGTCCGAACGATAATTCAGGACGGTTACGTCAGCATGATCAACTCTGACGTCACCGTCGAGTCGAAACTCGAGGAGATGAAGACGGAGGCCGACGACGTTCTCCAGAGCTACATCCAGAGCAAAGGCAACTGAAATGGGCGTACACGAGAACACGTACGATAGTTCGCTGGGGGCGTACCTCCTGCTACTACCGACACTGGCGGCGATCATCGCGTTCCTGTACTACCCGTCGCTACAGACGCTCCGGTTCAGCTTCTTCCAGACGTTTCTGTTCGGTCAGAACACCCGGTTCGTCGGACTGACGAACTTCACCGACCTGTTGGGGTCGCAGGTGTACCTCACGAGCGTCGGACTAACAATGGCGTTCGCGGTGATCGTCGTTATCGGATCGCTCGCTGTCGGCCTCCTGGTCGCGTTCCTGTTGTACGAGGTCAGCGACGGAAAGGCCGCGTACCTGATCGCCGCGATTTGGCCGTACGCACTACCGACAGCCGTCGCAGGAACGGTCCTGCTGTTCCTCGCGCACCCGAGCGTTGGTATCTACACGCACTACCTTGAGGCATGGTTCGGCATCGAACTCGACTGGTTCACCGTCGGGTGGCAGGGGTTCGCCGTCGTCACGGTGGCGGCGATCTGGAAACAGGTCGGGTACAACGTGATATTCATGCTCGCCGCATTGAACAACGTGCCTGAGTCGCTCAACGAGGCGTGTCGGCTCGACGGAATCGAAACGTGGCGTCGACTGGTGCGCGTGTACCTTCCGCTCATGTCGCCCACGTTGGTGTTCTTGGTCGTGATCAACACGATCTACGCGTTTTTCGGCAGCTTCGCCCTGATCGACCTAATGACGCAGGGGGGACCGACGAACGCCACCAACCTGATGATATATCAGTTGTACCGTGACGCCTTCCAGTTCAACAACCTCGGTCTCGCATCCGCGCAGTCCGTGATCCTGTTCGTGCTCGTGGCGGGACTCACGTTCGTCCAACTGCGCGTCTCAGACCGCTACGCACACTACTAATGTCACTCGACACTAACGACATCGCGACTGACGTTCGAGAGCGCGGACCGCTGTCGGCGATAGCCGACACACAGGTACTCCCGGCGCAGTGGCGCGTCCATCTCGGCCTCATCACTTCCGTCTTAGTGATGGCCTCGCCGCTCCTGCTCGCGTTCGTAATGAGTACCCAGACCGTTCCCGAAGTGTACGACATCACCGACATCAGTGTTGGCACCGACGGGCTGGCAAACTACGCCGAGGTGTTCACCAGGTACGGAATGGCATCGTACATGTTCAACTCCTTAGTGATGTCTATCGTTGTCACCGTCGCGAAGATCGCCGTGAGCCTCCTCGCCGCGGTCGCGCTCGTTTTCTACGACTTCCGGTTCAAGAACGCGATCTTCTTTCTGATCCTGTTCACGCTGATGTTCCCCGTTCCGGTACGAATCGTCCCCCTATACGAGATGATGGCCGCACTGGGGTGGACGAACACGCTGTTGGCGCTTACCGGCCCGTACGTCGCGAGCGCGACCGCTGTGTTCCTCCTCCGCCAGCACTTCATGTCGATCCCCGATTCGCTCGTCGAGTCGGCCAAAGTCGACGGCGTCGGTCCGCTCCGCTTCCTCTGGAAAGTACTGATCCCGATGTCTCGGGGGATGATAAGCGGTCTCAGCGTGATCACGTTCATCTACGCGTGGAACCAGTACCTGTGGCCGCTGATCGTCGTCTCTGATCAGAGCAAACAGGTCGTACAGGTCGGCATGAAATACCTCCAGTCGGTTGGCAACGCCGGCCAGACTGACTGGGGGCTCATCATGGCGGGCGCCGTGTTGACGCTGTTGCCGCCGCTGCTGGCGCTCATCGTCTTCCGAGGCCCGCTGCTGGAAACCTTCGGACTATCAGAATGACCGGAATCACAACGACAGACCTGGTGAAGCGCTTCGAAGATGTCACCGCCGTTGGCGGTGTCGACCTCAACGTCAAAGACGGCGAGTTCCTCGTCTTGGTCGGTCCGTCGGGGTGCGGGAAGTCGACTACGCTCCGACTGCTCGCGGGCCTCGAGTCTCCGACGAAAGGTTCCATCGAGATCGCCGACGAGGTCGTGACGACCGTATCGCCCGCCGCGCGCGACGTCGCAATGGTGTTCCAGAACTACGCGCTGTACCCGCATATGACCGCTCGAGAGAACATGACGTTCGGTCTCGGAACGGCCACCGAGTTCACCGACGACGAGGTGGCAGAGCGGGTCGCAGACGCGGCCGAGATCCTCGACATCGAAGACCTCCTCGACAGGACTCCGTCAGCGCTTTCGGGGGGCGAACAACAGCGTGTGGCCATCGGACGAGCGCTTGTTCGCGATCCGGAGGTGTTCCTAATGGACGAGCCGCTCAGCAACCTCGACGCGAAACTCCGCGTCCAGATGCGTGCCGAACTCGCCGAGCTCCACGAGCAGCTTCGCACGACGACGCTGTACGTCACACACGACCAGGTCGAAGCGATGACGCTCGGCGATCGGGTCGCGGTCATGTACGACGGCGAGATTCAGCAGGTCGCACCGCCACAGCGGCTGTACGATGCGCCGGCGACTCGGTTTGTCGCCGAGTTCATCGGTAGTCCGGGTATGAACACCGTCGAGGGAGTGCTCGAACGGCGTGGAGATTCCGTCCACGTGACGTGGGGCGAGAACAGCGTTCCGTTGCCGAGTCCGGTCTCCGACTCTGTGACATCTCACGCGGGAGACCGTGTGGTTCTGGGGGTCCGGCCCGAGGACCTGTCACAAGAGATGAACGGCCCGCTCAGCATGGATGTCACCGTCACCGAACCGCTCGGTGATTCGCTGTTGACCCGGGGCACAGTCGGTGACACCGAGATGGAAGTGAGCCTTCCGCCGCGGTCGGCGGTCGAAGTCGGTGACGTGCTGTCGTTGACCGCCGATCCCGAACGGCTCCACTTGTTTGACCCCGAGGCCGGGGGCGCGTTCTATCACTCCGCCGAGAACGTCGCCTCGGAGTCGACCGACCAGCCCGCGCACGAGGCCCAGTGGAACACGACATGAGTCGGGTCGAAACGCAGTACAACGCGATCGTCTTCGACAACGACGGCGTCCTCACCTATCCGACGGACGAGTCGGTCCTGACGGAAGCGTCGCAGCGGGCGTTCGCGGCGTTCGATGTCGACCCGACACCGAGCGACGTCCGGTCGCTCGTCGACGATCTCTCGGTGGAAACGGTGCGCAGGCTTGCCAAGCGGTACGAAGTTGACGCTGACGCGTTCTGGCGTCGTCACGAGACGGAACGCACAGCCCGCCAGTTGGCGGCGATCCGAGACGGTGAGAAGCCGCTCTACGACGATGTCGAGACGCTCGCCGATCTCGCGGTCCCGACGGCGATCGTGAGCAACAACCAGCACGCGACAATCGAACACATCGTCGCGGAGTTCGGTCTGGAGGCGATGTTCGAAGCGTACTACGGTCGAGAGCCGTCGCTTCGCGGACTGGAACGTCGCAAGCCGGACCCGTCGTATCTTGAGGCGGCGCTCGACGAGTTGGGCGTCGAATCGGCGTTGTACGTCGGTGACAGCCGTGTCGACGTGGCGGCGGCTCGCGCGGCTGGCGTCGACGCCGCGTTCGTGAACCGACCGCATCGCCGCGGGTATCGTCTCGATATCCGGCCGACGTATCGCCTCGATAGCCTCGCCGAGCTCGCGAGCCTTCCCACGAAGTAATTCACGGTCCGCTACCCAAATCAATATGAATCCACGAATCGGTTTCGTCACCGCAGTCGCATCGGAACTGGAACCGCAGTTGCGCTTCGCCGGGGACGGCGAGTTCGACTACGTCGAGATACTCATGGACGGGCCTCACAGCCGCGAGCGTCTCACGTCGAATTGCGGGACGATTCGGCAGATACTGGACGATCACGGCCTCGGCCTACTCGTTCACCTTCCGTTCCCGACAGACATCGGATCGCCTTACGAGTCCGTCCGCAGCGGTGCCGTCGAAACGCAGTCGGCCTGTATCGATGCCGCGGCCGAACTGGGGGCAGAAAAGGCCGTTCTCCACCCAGAGTCCTCCGCATGGTCAGTCGCGTGGGACGACGCGGAGCTCCGCGAGTACATCAACGAATCAGTCAGCAAACTGAACGCGTACGGTAACTCACGTCACGTCGAAATCTGTGCCGAGAACATATTCGGAAGCCCGTACACTATCGAACACATCGACGGATTGCTCGCCGCGACGGACACCTCGCTGACGCTCGATACGGGCCACGCTCGGGTAACCGGTCACGACCCGACGGAGACAGCCGCGTTCGTCGCTGACCACGCCGACCGCATCTCGCACGTTCACCTGAACGACACCCGTCGGCCGGCGGACGAACACCTCCCGTTCGGTGCCGGGAACCTCGACTTCGGGCCTATCTTCGAGGCGTTCCCCACCGACTGGCACGGGACGCTCTCGCTGGAAGTCGGGACGCAGTCACTCGACTACCTCCGTGAGTCGCGCTCTCAGTTGGAGCGGTATCTCTAGACATCATTGAGAATATCTCATCGGTTGAAGTTTTTAATAGAGCCTGAATCCTACACGCACACGGGGTTCAGGGTTGAGGCCTCGCGTTAAGTTTGACGTGGATTGTGGTAGACGGCGAAGGCTTCGAGCCAGTTTTGAGCGGTCTCTAACGCGCATTGCTGAAACTATTCGCAAACGATGATGTTCGTCGTTCTATCCCAGCCATATCAATCAACTTCTGACTGTGCTCCGAGACTGTTTCAGCGGTGTTCACAACATCGGGGCCAGTTGTCTGTTGTTCAATCAGCTCTGTACTCCACTTCACAACGCTCATCGTATTCTTTATGTTATAGAGGCTAGAAGGTGAATACACCCGCTTTCAGGCGGGTGATGAAGCCGACATAGTGGGAAGCAATCCACTAGCCGAACGTCTGTACCGAGTTTCACAGACAGAGATTTAACTGACAGGCCGCTCTATGGAGAGCTAGGAATCGGTCGGAACGGAGCGGATTCCGAACCGTCCTTCGGAGGCGGCCTGTCCGCCCGCGTAACGAGGTCGTTCGAAAATCTTCGATTTTCGTGATCACGAGAGACTTCGTCTCTCGGACGACAGTATCTGAAAGGGCAGTCGGTGAACGCCATATCCTCGAAGGGTGTGTCTGTGCCGACTGCTCAAAACAAACCAGACGATACCCCCAAGTCCGTTGACGCTTGCCGGCGTCCCCGTGGCAAAAACAACACTGGGACGCAGTACACGGCCGAGGATAGGGGTAACGGCCAGTTGGCATGGCCAGCAGTCCACCAGTCCGACACTGTGGGACTACCTATGCCCGAAAGGTCTGGTAGTCAACTGATTGGACTGTGAACCTGAAACTCCCACCGCTCGGGATTCCTCCGCGTTTACGCGGAGGTGGATGTCAAGACGGAGCACCCGGTCAGGAACCTGAAGTTGCTGCTCACGTTGTCTAACCTCGCTAAGATCATGAACCGACCCCACTACACCGGTAACCGCTCCATCGTCGTCCCACAACGGCGAAAGAACAGCCCGAACGAAGCGCTGTCGTTCACCCGTAGCGGCCTCAGTTTCGAGTTCCAAAACAACTGATTCTCTATCCAGCGCTTGTTTTATTGCGGGTTCAATCTTCTCAGCAGTACTTTTTTCTGCTCTGTTGAATAGCGGTGTTGACCGAGGAGGTCAAAATTTGAGTCGGTTTGTTAACGGTTGACGCTAGTGGTCTCAAGATCGGCATCGTCTCACCATGGCTCAGAGGTCGCTATTCAACAGAGCAGTATTCAGCAATTCTATAACTTACCTTCCCGCATGGGACATCCGATCTGACCAGTCGAGTCCCACTATTTCGTGGGACGGCGTCACACAAATACAGCTTTATGTTTTGAGTAGTATTTGGAATAGTGCCTTTGTTGACTCCTGTATGGAGTTCACTGGACAGGTGTATTCCATTCCAGATGACTCGGGTTGTCGTAATTACATCCAGCGGATAACCGGGGTGACACAGGTCAATGCAGCGGCGTGAGCTCCTCGGCTCTGTCGGGGCAATTAGTACAGTTGGTCTGGCTGGGTGTAGCTCCGTAATCGGCTCGGGTGACCCAGCGGAACGGGCACACACTGTGAGCGTGTATTTAGGTGATCGTGAACTCACTCGTGAGGTCACCGTCACGGTCACCAGTGAAGGCGGGTCTACGCTGTTCAAAAGCGAATACACTCTCTCAAATAGTAATGAAGCTGATGAGGACGCTACATTCCCCGCATCGGATGAGCCCGATACCGTCGTCGTGACAGTTGATGGGACTCGGTTTGAACGTGACTGGCCAGGGTTTGAACACCCGGATCTCCCGTGTGATGACCCAAACCACGCAGGGATCGAAATTTGGATCGAGGAAAGCGATGGCGGATCGCCGGCGATCCGATTAGAAGTGAACTGTCAGTCCGTAACGATGGACGGACAACCTGCCTGAGAGTCCCCGCCCGCGTCAGTCGTGATGTTTCGAATGAAGCCGCCTTGGCGAGTTCCCGGCATAGAGCGTGTAATCAGCACAAGAATTCGTTATTATTCCAAATGGGGCCCTGACTCATTCGAGAGAACGTGTCTACATCATGGGTGAGTAGCTTGGGACATTACTGATGAATCAGCCGGTTCAATTAACCGTATGACAAGTTTTTATAAGACAAAGATATATTATTATTTATCTGAACCTCTAGCATCACCATCTAATAGGGAGATCCGGGCTTGTTGAAATCCTCAGAAAGTGACATATCTGAGCTGGGTTCTATCCGTACAGGCTGTTCAGTAATCAAGCCGACCGCATGCGCATCGCTATCCATCTGACGACGGACCCCACAACGTAGCCGGTTGTTCCGACGATGACCGCAAGCGCCAGCCCAAAATTAACACTTGTTTCGAGTCCTCCAAGTAATTCGGCGCGGGCAGATCCGTATGCAAACCCCAGCATTCTCGGCGAGGTGTACCGGCCTGCCCCCATCCACTCACCAGAGAGATAACCGACGAGTGGTGGAAAGGCGTACCCCCAGAGGCTAATCAGCCAGAGTGTGCCGACGGTTGGGACTAAGCCCGCACCGAAGATCCCCGCAATGACGGCAGTTCCCGGAACGATCACAAGCCAGCCCCAGAAATCATAGAGGCGAACACCCACACCGAGGAGGAACGCGACAGACGCGAGACCCAAGAGACCGACAACAGAACCGATAACAGCCCAACGAGGAAGACGGTCACCGAAGAGGTGCCTCCGGACCCGACCACCGTCGAGATGTTCCATACCTGTTGTTTTCCTACCGTATTGTTAGTTGTTGGCCGAGTAAGCACTCTTCAGTGACCAGCTGTTTCAGACGGTAATATGTCTAAAAAAGAGATTTCAGCATCTTCAGGTCCAATTTCACCTCGATAACGGGGTCTTCATTTCGAAGGCGGTGTACGTCGAGCTACCCATGCTAGTTTGAGTTTCCGAGTTTGTTAATGAAGTCGGAAGCTCAAATGGCTAAGCGGCGCAATTAGCGCTACGAGCTACTTAAATAGATGAGCGAATCGGCGGATTCGGAAACTCAAAGCGAGCAACCCGTGTCTGGCTTACGCCCGAGCAGGTGGTTTCACACAGTCGAAATAGCATTACTGTGTCTTAGCAACGATTGATACTGTGGCATCCCCTCTGGGAAGATTGGGTTTCGGGAGCGGTGTGGGGTCGCCGCCCCCTACCCAGTAATGAGATGGCCCGTAGCGTCGATCGGACCGTGGTGGCGAACCTCGAGCGGTTTGTGTTCAGTGTTGGACTTCTGCCCAACGCTTATAGCGTTGGCCGGTGTCCCAACAGATGAGAGATGGCCCGGAAACCGCTGTTCCAGTACACCCACATCGAGGCCGGTCTCGTCGAGAACGTCGTGCTTCGGCCGACCGACGACACCGAGACGTACCCCTCGGGCTGGAAGTACACGCTCCATCTGGGCACTCTCGACGACCTCACGCTCGTCCGATACGACAACTCCCACGAGGACACGAAGGGCCACGAACACCACACCGCAGCCGGTGACCTCGACGACGTCGAGTTCCCCGGAATGGAGGACCGGCTTGTCGAGTTCTGGGCGAGCGCGGACGAGTACTGGGACGCCGTCGGCGGCGATCCGCCCCGGCCGCACTGATCGAACACCACCCGACACACCCCGACCATGACCACACTCCACATCACCGTCGATGACCGAGAACAGCTCCGTCAGGACGCGCTCCAGTTCGTCCAAGACGTCGAGGCCGACAATCTCGACGATCAGGATGGAACAGCAACGCTCCAGTTCGGCACCTACGACGACTTCGTCGACAGTCTCACGCCGCTGCGCCTCGAGCTCATTCGGGCGATCGCGGAAGAGGTGCCCGAGAGCATGCGCGAGGCAGCGCGTCTCGTCGAGCGTGACGTGTCCGACGTCCACTCGGACCTGAAGCAGCTGGAAGTACTGGGGATCCTCACGCTCGAAGAGGGCGGGCCCAGCGGTGCGATTCAACCCGTCGTTCCGTTCGACCGCATCGAGGTCCACATCGACTACCCGCTCATCGATAGCGGAGATGCCGATGGTACACCCGCGAGCGCGTAGTCACCACCCACCGCTCTCGGAGTGTTGTAAGGTTCTCTCAGAGTAGGCTGTACTGAGCGATCCGGCCTACTCGACTTGGGAGATGATTCCGTGTGAGATACGCGCTCTGTATTCAGCACGGCGTCAGCGAACTATCAGCGACCACGGATTTCAATAAAGCCGTCTCTGGGTGTGTTAGAATCCGGTATTTGACTACAAATAATCCTCTAAGCTCTGATCGTCTGAGGATGAGTCTTTGATTTCGGTACTATCGGCCGTAGGAGTAGTACGCTTATGCTTCTGATTACTTAGTGATTCGATAGCTTCTTGAAGTAAATTCTCCGAGATCTCGACCGAGTAGTCAACTAGTTCTCCGCCTTCGGAGACATCAGTTACCCGAAATCGGGCCAACATGGAATCCCCCTCCGGAGGGCCAGGGTACCACTCAACGAATTCCGCATCCCTTCGGTCTTCAAGAAGGTGTGTTACCGACTCTTTATCAAAGTCAGGGTCAGCCTGTTCCTTGTGCCAACGAGTTACATCAAGCAGAGTGCCTACTTCTTCAGAGTTTGACTGTTCTTCTGACATATCTTCACATTATTCCTATGATAAAAAACACTATTCATCTATCTATAGCAATAACTACTACTTATCGACTCTGCTGAAATGCTTAATTAGAGATGCCAGTACGCCCTCCCCGCCGGATGTTGACCCCGACGCATTCACGCGTGTTCGATCCAATCTGACACAGATCGTTGAACAAAATATATTAGCTAACTGAGATATTCTCATCAATAGAATAGCTCAGGTCAAAAGAGTACCACACTCCCAGCCAAAAGTTGACCGCTCCGACCCTGACGATCCCCCGATTTCAAATGGGACCGACAAGATCGACTACATAATGTATGAGTCCGATCTTCAGGACGGGGTATCGAGCAGCATTATTGACGGCGAGGTGTCGTCGTTGAACCTCAGCATCACCGACAACGAGTTTGCTGTCATCGTTGATATTGGTGAGACTGACGCAGCTTACACGGCTGATGAAGCCCGTGAGCTAGCGACGAGTCTCAAATCGATCTCTGACCAGCGATGGGATGTAGACAACGATGATATCGTGGAGTACCTCCGCGACTTAGCCGACGTGGTTGACAACGAGAAATCAGTAGATGAAGTAGAAGAGAAGTGGGAAAGTAGAGAGGTAGATATCTCGGTATGATAGAAACATAAACCGTTGACTGGGTGTCATACAACGGTTCTCATAGCTGTTAGCACCGCCCCGAATCGGTCAATTCAGGTGATCCAAATACCCACACACAGTACTGACCTACCTACATTATGTCAGAAATCCCGGTAAGATACAGAGGTTGAAGTCAGTGTGAGAGATATTAACGCACCTGAATAAGCGAACGGAGAAGGACTCTCCCCAGATATTGGTCGTGAAGCGCGTTGACAATATCAAATATCGATACGACTGGTAGAACCCGCCTCATCGGCTGTTATCTGACCGGTGCCAAATCGTTCGAACCCAGTCGAGTGCCGTATCATGCTGAGTGACGTACTATCCGGTGTCGTCACACCGACGATACGTTGTTCCGTTCGATAGGGCTCGTAATCGCTTTCGAGCAGATTCAGTACCGGCGGTGAGGGGCGCTAAGTCGTATTCGTCTTCACGAAGGTCTGAGAGTCGTGGCACCGCTTGGGTCTTAATCTCCAGTGTATGTGGGTTAGCCAGATACGCATCTGGGTTCGAGGGCAGCGTTGTAGATGAGTTCATTTTGCTCGGCTGTTCGTTTGGAACGGACGTGTAGTCGACTCCGGTGCGGGTGAGAGCACGCTGAACCGCACGGTCACGGGCACGGGCCAGTTGTGAATGGTCTTTGTTCCACACGACTTGTTCGACTCCGATGGTCCGCGCAAGACGACCTACGACGTCGGTTGGGTCTCCGTGCTGTATCACGATATCACCGCCATGGCCTCGGTACCAATCTCGAAGTTCATGAAGAGAACCGAGCATGAACGCGACTCCTAACCCGTTGGCCCGTGACAAAATCGCGTCATCTAACACGAACACTGGCACCACACAGCTATTATTCTGTTTAGCAGCGGTGAAGGCGGTCGAAAGCGCCGGATTCGGACTTGGCTGAAGCGTACGGCGGTGCCAATACAACTGCATACATATCCATAGGGAGTTTCAATAAGAAGGGTTGTGGCGCCCGTGTATAGAAACGATTCAACCTGTTTGATGGACCTCCCACCTCCCGACTTAGCACACATCCGTGTAAGACACGTGCGCTGTATTCAGCAGCGCCTCTGGCATATCTTCAGCTTTTGTCAGAAGTTACATGCGCGACACAGAGGATGCAGTCAGCAATGGAACTGCGTTATTTTCTCCGTTAAAATCCAGAACCAACCGATAGAACGTGCCTGCGCATTGACTGCCGAAAATTCTGCCAGTTCAATGAGAGGTTCAGCTACCTGTGCGAGATACAGGGCACGTATGTAGGAAACCACTATTTGGCTCACAACTGGTGCTGATCTCTTTTATAAGTATTTACTATGAAGATAGTAATTCACATTTCCCACGTGTACTACTAACAAGCGCGGATCGACAGCGATGAAATCAGATCAAATCTATACAAGTACACGTGTTCCACGAGAAAAAACGAGACAAGTGGAACAGAAAGAAGAGGCAAAGAAATCGCCAACGCTGAAATCAGATCAGATCTATACAGCTACACGTGTTCCACAAGAAAACACGAAACAGGTGGAATAAAAAAGAGGCGGAAGAATTATTCTCAGATAGTGTACTGAGCGAATCGATCTATCCTGATTTCGTCACTGCGACGTGCCACATTCGCGCTGTGTATTCAGCAGGCCGTTACGAACATCAACGCAATCTGGTAAAAATCTCAGCAGTACACTCACAAACGCATTCTATCGGCTGATTCAGCTGTAAATTCGCGAAATAAATGTCGTGGTAGATTTTCTATGACACCCTAGGTTTAGTGGGAATTGCCTGATACACCGCTCCTGTGAACCACACAGCCGTTTTAGCTCACGAGACTTGCCCCAGTTATTTTTGCCTCTCGAAAATTCATCCGATACAGATGTCTGATAACTCCGACGACACTGGGGGAGAACGGGTCGTCTTCGCAATGCTCGTTGGAGTGACGTTCGGAGCGGCACTCGGAACGACAGTTCTCCAAGATATCACACAGGGAATTGTTGCTGGTGTCGTCGTTGGAACCCTCGCTGCTCTCGTCTTCCCAGCGTGGACAGGCCGACTCTACGAGACGGTAACAGACAAACTCGGAGAATAATCCCCTACAGTGAACAATTCGAGAGAGCAAAGGGAGGTATGCCAACCGCTCTGTAACACCCTGACTATAGGCTAAAAAGAGGTCGCACTCGGCTGGAGACGTCCAAAAGCATCTGGCGTGTGGCTTGGCGCAACAATTCTTCAGAGTGGGCGCTAACATACCAACAATGACGGACGAGATCGACATCCCAACCGAGCCGCGGGCTGCGGTCGACGCACTAGCGACTCACCTAACTGCGACCGCAGATCGCCCAGTTCCGCCAGCGACGAACCGATGGCTCGGAGAAGCTGAAGCCGTCGCCCGCGATGCTACCAGTGACGATCTTGACACGCAAACCAGACGGAAACGGGTCCGCCAAGTTGCCACACTACTTAAGTCGGCTGATGAAACGGGCGACGTGGTCGCCGACCGCCACATCGAAGCAGCGATCGAGTGCTGTCAAGTCATTCTTGCTAACGAGTGACGGTAGCCTTGTCTCGACGGAATAGCCCTCTCGCCACATGTTAAATTCTACCAAGTAGAGAAACCGAATTAAATCACACAAAGTTATTCATTTTCGTTAAAGAAACCGTCATAAGTTACTAACGAGTGTTCTAGCGCATCACACTTATATTCGTAGTCTCTGAAGAATACTTTGATGAGTTCAAAACAAGACGATCTCAAAGAGACGAACACCGAGGCCCGTTTCGAGTTCAAGAAGGAGGAGAAGTCTGCCTTCCAGACCGAGAAGGGTCTCACTGAGGAGACGGTCCGCGTCATCTCGGAGGACAAAGACGAACCAGAGTGGATGTTAGAGCGGCGCCTGCGCGCACTCGAACAGTTCCAGGAGATGCCGATGCCGACCGACTGGCCCGGACAGCCGGACCTGAGCGAAGTCGACGTCGACGAGATTGTCCCCTACATTCGGCCGGACGTCGACGTGCGGGCGGGCGTCGACGACTGGACGGAACTCCCGGACGACATCAAGGACACCTTCGACAAGCTGGGCATCCCGGAAGCCGAAAAGAACGCGCTCTCTGGTGTCGGCGCACAGTACGAATCGGAGGTCGTCTATCAAAACATGCAGGAGCGCTGGGAGGAGAAGGGCGTCATCTTCTGTAATATGGATGAGGCCGTCCAGGAGCACGAGGAGCTCGTCCGCGAACACTTCATGACGAAGTGCGTCCCGCCGAGCGACAACAAGTTCGCGGCGCTCCACGGCGCCATCTGGTCCGGCGGTTCGTTCGTCTACGTCCCGGAGAACACCACTGTCGACATGCCCGTCCAGGCGTACTTCCGGATGAACTCCGAGGGGATGGGCCAGTTCGAGCACACGCTCATCATCGCTGAGGAAGGATCTGAAGTCCACTACATCGAGGGCTGTTCTGCGCCGAAGTACTCGAAATTCAATCTTCACTGTGGCGGTGTCGAAGTCTTCGTCGACGAGGACGCCCACGTCCAGTACTCGACCGTCCAGAACTGGTCGAAGAACACGTACAACCTGAACACCAAACGCGCCATCGCCGAGAAGGGCGGGCGCATGGAGTGGATCTCCGGGTCGATGGGCTCGAAGGCGACGATGCTGTACCCCTCGACGATCCTCAAGGGCCGCGGCGCCTCGGACAATCACATCACTATCGCCATGGCTGGCGAGGGCCAAGACATCGACACCGGCGCGAAGGTGTATCATAACGCGCCCGAGACCAAATCCACGGTCGAGTCGAAGTCGATCGCGAAGGACGGCGGCCGCACCAACTACCGCGGGCTCGTCCACATCGCGGACGGCGCGGAGAACTCCTCGACGGCCGTGGAGTGCGACGCGCTGATGTTCGACAACGAGTCGACGTCGGACACGATGCCGTACATGGAGATCAACGAGTCGAAAGTCGACGTCGCCCACGAGGCGACCGTCGGCAAGATCGGCGACGAGGACATCTTCTACCTCCAGTCGCGCGGTCTCGACGACGACGACGCGAAGCAGATGATCGTCTCTGGGTTCATCGAGCCGATCACGGAGGAACTGCCCATCGAGTACGCCGTTGAGCTCAACCGGCTCGTCGAGCTCGAGATGGAGGGCTCGCTCGGATAGTAGTTCGTTTGGACTACGCCACCCTTATCGAGAAATTCTCATGGCTATCGATCCACACTTCGAAGCGAACCGCGATGTCGCTGAGAAACACGAGGGGCACCGAGTCTGGGGGCCGGTCGACGAACCGGAACAACAGGGAATCCACGGGACACACGTGGCTGTCGACTTCGATATCTGTATGGCCGATGGTGCCTGCCTCGAGGACTGTCCCGTCGACGTGTTCGAGTGGACGGATACACCGGGCCACCCCGAGAGCGACATCAAAGCCGACCCGATTAACGAGACACAGTGTATCGACTGCATGCTTTGTGTCGACGTGTGTCCCGTCGACGCCATCGATGTCGATCCCGGACGAGCGGGGCGCCTGTGAGGGGTGATTGAGGAACCACTTATGACCCTCTCACTCCAGTGCTACCGGTGCGGGGCAGAGTATACCTATATCGGTAAGAGTCCACATTCCGCACAGTGCCCAGCATGCGGCTCCTCTTGCGTTCCGCCGGCTGGCAGTCTCACCGTCGTCAACAGCGTTCACTGGGAGAGTGCAAACGGGCTCGCGAAAGTCTGGGTCCACAGTGTGGATGAACGTGACCGACCGTTCGAATTCGAAGTCGCTGCACACGGTCGCCGTGGCAAGTTGGTTGCGATCAAAGTTGACGGCGTGCCGATTAATCCACAAGTTGACGAGACACTCGAAACGCTTCCACCGGCAGTGAAGGCCAAAATCGAAGCACAGGGAATAACAGACGTCGAGATTGCGACAGTCACGAACTCGAAAGCATGATACCAAGCCAGATTACGCAACGACCGACACCCGCGAGCATCGACTCGAAGGACGTTTTCTTGCGTACGGTCGGAGGAGGACGGTAAGGCGATGAGCACCGACATCAGATTCACTGACTTCAAATCCGACAAGCAGCCAACGTGGTGTCCCGGTTGCGGGGACTTCGGCACGATGAACGGGATGATGAAAGCGCTCGCGAACACCGGGAACGACCCGGACAACACGTTCGTCGTCGCAGGGATCGGCTGTTCCGGGAAGATCGGGACCTATATGCACAGCTACGCACTCCACGGCGTTCACGGTCGCGCCCTTCCCGTGGGGATCGGGGCGAAGCTAGCGAATCCGAACCTCGAAGTGATGGTCGCCGGCGGCGACGGAGATGGCTACTCGATTGGCGCTGGCCATTTCATCCACGCGGTCCGCCGCAACGTCGATATGACATATGTCGTCATGGACAACCGCATCTACGGCCTCACGAAGGGGCAAGCCTCGCCAACATCGCGTGAGGACTTCGAAACCTCGACGACGCCCGAGGGGCCGAAACAGCCGCCGGTCAACCCACTTGCGCTCGCGCTGGCTGCCGGCGGGACGTTCATTGCCCAATCGTTCAGTTCGGACAGCCAGCGCCACACCGAGATCGTTCAGAAAGCCGTCGAACACGACGGGTTCGGCTTCGTCAACGTCTACAGCCCTTGTGTGACGTTCAACGACGTCGATACCTACGACTACTTCCGAGACACGATTGTCGATCTCGCCGAGACAGACCACGATCCGACGGCTTACGATGACGCTACAGACATGATTATGGATGGAAATAAAGAGTACCAGGGTGTACTCTATCAGGACGAGCACTCGGTTGCCTACGAAGAGCGTGAAGGGCTCTCAGACAATATGGCGGTCATACCCGACGGAGCTCCGGACAATGTAACGGATCTCGTTCGGGAGTTCTACTGATACACATGCCTGATTGTGCTACCTGTGGCGAGCATATTTCTGCTCAGTTTGTACAGGTGTTCGGCGACAAGGACGGCGTCGTTCTTGCATGCCCGTCCTGCTCGGCCAATGCTGGTATTGGAAAGGAAATACGACAGCGAACGGACGATATATGAAGATTCTCTCTCTATCGGGCCCTATTCGCTCGTATTGTCACGCCCATGGGCGGGATGAGCCGTACAAATTATCAAAGCAAGCGAAAGAACACTATGTGAACCTAAATGACCTTTTCATTTGACACGACTTACAAAGAGTTAGACTCGGAGCTGTATTCGAGAGTGACACCGAAGAGTATCGCTCATCCCGAAATTGTGGTTCGTAACGACGAGCTATGTGCTGACCTTGGGTTGGATACAGCGAAACTTGATGCGAAGATGCTAGCAGGTCAAGATCGTTTAGAAGAACCGATCGCCCAAGCGTATGCGGGCCACCAGTATGGGAGTTTTACCGTCTTAGGCGACGGGAGGGCAATGATACTCGGCGAGCACGTGTACGATGGGAGTAGATACGATATTCAACTGAAAGGGTCTGGTCGAACGCCCTACTCCGGAAGAGGCGATGGAAACGCAACTGTCAGCTCGATGCTCAGAGAGTATCTGTACTCGTATGCGATGCGGAATCTACACATCAAAACATCGAGAAGTCTTGCGGTCATCGAGACTGACGACGTGGTCAACCGACGCCGGACAGAACCCGGAGCCGTCCTAGTCCGAGTAATGAACAGCCACATTCGGTACGGAACCTTCCAGTACGTCGCAGCCCGAGCATCCGACAAACTACAGCAGTTCACTGACTATGTAATTGACAGGCACTACCCGCAGCTGCAGGAAAAAGATCGTCCATATGTGGAGTTCTTTGATACAGTCATACAGTCAGCGATCGAAATGGTTGTTGACTGGTTGCGTGTCGGATTCGTCCATGGCGTGATGAATACGGACAACATGAGTATCGATGGAGAGACATTTGATTACGGACCCTGTGCGTTCATGAATTACTATGACGAGGAGGCGGTCTTCAGCTCAATCGATAAGCACGGGCGATATGCGTTCGGCAACCAGCGACCTATCCTGCGGTGGAATCTCGAGCGGTTTGCGGAAGCACTCCAACCGCTGTGTACGCAGTCAGCGCTCACGTATGATGAACTCGAAGCCAAGCTAGACGAATTTGAGGCTCGATTTGATGCGCAGTACTACGCGATGATGCGGAAGAAGTTGGGAATTGGCTCAGATGGCGAGGAAGAGCTCGTCGATGAATTCCTAGAGTGGCTTCGCAAATCGAACGCAGACTACACCAATACGTTCCTCGAATTAGAGGCACCCAAGACGTTTGATGACCCGGTGTTTACAACTGCGGAATTCGAGCAGCTGAGGGATAAGTTGGCTGCTGTCGGCCTGAATGAGGAGTTGATGCAGGAGGTCAATCCGCGGTATATTCCCCGCAATTATCTAGTTGAAGAGTCACTGGATGAGTATCTCGAAACTGGAAAGCTATCCAAGTTCAAGCGGTTACTGACCGTATTGGAAACCCCCTATACGTCGAAGGATATGGGTTCGCAGTTCCAGCAACCACCGCCACGCGAGTTCGATGCCGAGTATACAACGTACTGTAACACGTGAGCAGACAGTGCTTCGAAGTGGGGTATCTACTCTTAGTTAGTGGTGTGATCCTTGTTGGAGAGGAGACGTGCGATCCGTTCGATGTACGCTGAGGTTGTTGGCGCGTTCGAGACGGGTGGATGGCTCTCGCTCTGTCAGCACAACCTGGCCGACATCCAGCGGTATACCTTATTATAAGCTTTCGCCGGCAGATATATCACGGTTGTTTGTTAATATTTAGCAATCCACGTGAAGCGACGTGGTGGGAGACAATATGAACGGAATACAAGACGGAGTTGCGGTCGTCACTGGCGGTGGATCAGGAATCGGTCGACAGTCGTCACTTCGGTTTGCTGAGGCAGGAGCAAAGGTCGTTGTCGCCGATATCGACGAGGAGGGTGGCCACGAGACGGTTGAGATGATCACGAGTGACGGCGGCGAAGCGACGTTCGTCAAGACAAACGTCACCGACTCTGACGATGTTGACGCGATGGTACAGACGGCGCTTGACGAGTACGGCGGGCTTGACTTCGCACACAACAACGCCGGCATCGCAGATGAGGGTACTCGCCTAGCTGAATACGACGAGGCGCAGTGGGATCGGATGATCGACGTGAATCTGAAAGGCGTTTGGCGATGTCTGAAAGCCGAGATTCCAGAGATGATTGAACGAGGTGGTGGGGCTATTGTCAACACTTCCTCAGTCGCTGGCGTGAGTGCGAACGGGAGCGCACACTACGCGGCCAGTAAACACGGCGTTATTGGGCTCACTCGGCGGGCAACAGTTGACTACGCTGAGGATGGTGTCCGGTTCAACGCAGTCTGTCCGGGTGTCATCGACACGCCAATGGTCCAACAAGCGGGTGAGGACAACAGCGAAGAGATGGACCGCATCACTGCAGGTATTCCAGCAGGACGCCTCGGTGAGCCCCAAGAGATAGCCGATACTGTCGTTTGGCTCTGTTCTGAGGACTCTTCTTACGTGATGGGGCAGCCAATTATTGTCGACGGAGGGCTCCTTGTCCAGTAATTAAGCACATATCGCAGAGGGACTGTCATTACGGCGGCAACATGGTGCCCCCGTACACCGCAGTGCCGCCGCAATAGGGTTTTAAAAAAGACTTTTCACACCCAACACCGATCGCTCAGTACAGTTGGAACGCGTACCGCTACTGCCGCTTATAAACTACCTCGGTAAGTACCCCGAGGTACCCGCCTCAGTTATCCGTAGACCAGTCAGCACGAGGATCAGTGTGTGAAAAAGACAACCAGATCAACAAACCACTGGGTACACCACTAATACTGAGATGGGAGAGAGATGAGATCGTAAGAAGAGCGAGCGGGTGACCATACTCCTCGTGAAAATTGGTATAAAAACCGGTGATTACTGGCCTTCACGATAGGGAAGAGTTTCACCTCCCAGACGCTTATTGTATTGATCTGCTGTCTGGAAGTTGTCGATATCGCTGAACCCTATCACATCCGCTCGTGCGTGTAAGCGTCTCAACTTTCCAAAGGCCGCACATTCATCCTGTCGAGGTCACAATCAGTAGATATGGACTTTTTTGATCGAGACCGACCGCGCCGTGAGTTCTTGAAACGCGTAGTCGCGATGGGTGGGGCTAGCGCACTGTCGGCCTGTCTAGCCCGGACGGAATCGGGGCCAGTTCCCACTGGTGATCCGAATGCGAAGCCTGCTCGCCAGCACGCGTGGCGAGACTACATCAGACGTGATGACGCCGGCAACTCATTACTTCCTGCCCATCAAGTGTTGTTATACCTGAACGTAGACGGTGAGGGCCCACCAACGGACGACCAGCGCGAGGCCGTCGCCACAGCGCTCGGGACGATCGATCGCGCGTACGAGTGGAGCCACGAGGGATTGCTCTACTCAATTGCCTACTCGCCCGCATACTTCGGCCGGTTCGAAGCGTCGCTGCCAGCGGCTGTGGACCTCCCCGCTCCGCAGTCACTGTCTGAGTTTGAAACACCAACATTCGATACACAAGACGCGGTCGTCCACCTTGCGAGTGACCGAGCTGATACGGTGTTGGCGGCAGAGGAGGCACTAACTGGCGAAAAAGAGCGTGTGAATGGTGTCGACGTCGAGGCGCGGCTCACAGATGCGTTCACCGTCGACTCCCGCCGCACCGGATTCGTTGGAGCGGGCCTTCCAGCACAGAATCAAGACGTCGCGGGCATCCCCGACTCGAAACCGGTCCCCGAAGACTCACCGCTATTTATGGGGTTCACCGCCGGCTTCGTCGGCAACCAAGCCACGGAAGATTACGTCACGCTGGAGGACGGCCCATTCGCCGGGGGAACGACAAAAGCAATTTCGAACATTCGGCAGCGACTTGACGACTGGTACCTCGAACAGGACCACGACGACCGGGTGGCGGAGATGTTCAGCCCGGTCCACGCAGAGCAAGGCCTCGTCGACGGCGTTGGTGCGAATCTCGGTGATAATAGCGGGATCGACGAGATCCCAGATGATATCGTTGATCAAGCCCGTGAATATGCCCGAGTTGGGCATGCTCAGAAGGCGGCCCGTGCGAATCGAGACGTGGACGGGAACGTGCGACTACTCCGCCGGCACTTCGAGTCAACAGATGACATCGGCTCCGATCAAGAGGTTGCGAGTCTCCACTTCCCTTCGTTACAACAAGGCATCTCTGCCTTCGAAGATGTCCGTCGATCGATGAACGGCGTAGACATCACAGCGGAAACACCGGCTGTCCGTCAGCGGGTCAACAACGGCATTTTGGAGTACGTTTTCACCCGCCGGCGTGGCAACTTCCTTGTTCCACCCCGTCGGCACCGGGTGCTGCCGTCACCACGACCAGCTTGACATCCTCCCCGCGCTGAAGCGCGAGGCTTTCTCCTCGATTCTCCGTAATCAACAGTCTGTCGCCACCATCGCTACGCCGACTGCTGATCGTTGACGGTGAAGTTGATGTCTTCCATTGCCCCGGTTTCACCACCGAAGGCCGTTTCATACCCCTCGTGACGCGCTGTCTGCGGCTGAAGCGTCGGCGAGAGTGTCAGCTTGTCACCGGACTGGACGGCGTCAACGACAGCGCCATAGTGGTAGCCGAGGGATGGGTCCAGCGTCCGAGTGAGCCGTTGGTTAGAGAGTATCTCACCGTCGCGAGTCTGTGCCGCTGAGAGGCTCATCGCCGGGAGTACCATACGGTTGCACTGTGACCGCGCTGAGACGGCGAGATACTGTCCCTGACCAACAACGCCTGCCGGAGGGGAGTCAAGCACCGTGGTCACGAAAACGGCCCCATCGGTACTGCCGGTGCCAACGACGCGGCCGGGGAGGACGTCTGCCCGGGGTGCAATCGAACTTGGGAGCATTTCCATCGCCATGGGGTCGACAGCACCGGAGGATCCAGCGTCCTCAAGCCGGCGAAAACTGATATTGTCTCGTTTCGATTCACTGTACTCAAATGGGATTCTCGCGGTTACAGGTTGTTCGAACCGGTCTTGAAATAAGTCGGTCCGTCGAGTCGATAAGCCACCAACACTAAGCCGGACATCGTAGGTGCCGTCCCCGTCAAGTCCGAAGTTTGCTCCGTAGTGAAATCCCATTGGCTGTGACAGCATCGGGTAGATAGCCTCTTGAGAGATGAGTTCACTGTCGCGGTAGATCTCAACACTCAACCCCGTTTCAGGAAGGATCGTTTGGGTTTCAGAATCCCAGACGCTAGCCATCAGATGGATATCGTCGTCAGGCCCAATCTCGGTCAGCGACGTGGTTTCACCGTTGACGTTCCAAAATCGGTGGGCGTAGCTGTACATCAGTCCAAAGCCGTAATCGCCCTGCTCAGTAGTTCCAACCATCTGCATTCCCTCAACGTGGCCCGGCAAATAGATCCCGTTAGGACGATTTTCGACAATAGCAGGAGCACGCGGGGACCGAGAATTAACCTGGCCAGCGCAGCCGGCAAGGCTAGTGGCGGTGGCTACCCCGAGACCAGCTTCGAGAAATGTACGGCGATCCATGGCAATACGTACGGGAGAGACCGAAAAGTGGGTTTTGATGCCCTCCGCCGCCGACAACCGGGTGGAGCCATCAGGGAAACCGATCAGTTAGTAGGAGAGTTGTAGGCGATACATATTCCACCTATTGTGATCAATTCAAGTTTGTGTCGACAACAATGGATCATATACATCGCCTCCTAAGAATCCCCCCAAATTAGGTAACCCAAGAATAAAAAGGTATATCACGAACGTTTATTTACAAATGGGAACATGTTAGCTACACCATGTCTGGTCCCCTGCTTGACGGGAAGACGGCTGTGATCACTGGTGGTTCGAGCGGCAACGGACGCTCTATCGCGGAGACATACGCCGCGGAGGGTGCGGACATCGTTGTCGCCGATATTCAGGAAGCACCACGAGAGGGTGGTACGCCGACTCACGAACTCGTTATCGACGAGTACGATGTCGACGCGACGTATGTAGAATGTAACGTGACGAATCTTGACGACCTCGAAGCGGCCGTCGATGCCGCGGACGAATTTGGTGGCATTGACGTGATGGTAAACAACGCGGGTATCTTCCGCCAAGAGACGTTCGTCGACACCGACGAAGACGCCTTCGACCAGATGATGGATATCAACGTCAAGGGAGTCTACTTTGGCGCGCAGTACGCTGCCCGCAAAATGGTTGAGAACGGTGGTGGGAGCATTATCAACATGTCGAGCAACGCCGGTCTCGAAGGGAGTGCAGGCTTCGTCACCTACTGTACATCAAAAGGTGCGGTCCGACTGATGACGTACGCGCTCGCCGACGAGTTGGGGCCTGAGAACATCCGAGTGAACGCGATTCATCCGGGCGCTATCGAGACGGCAATGCTCAAAGAGGACGTCGAGATCGTCGGGACAGAGGCTGAAGAGGGTTATCGCCAGACGATCCCGCTACGTCGGCTCGGTCAACCAGAGGATGTTGCTGATGCCGCACTCTATCTAGCGAGCGACCTCGCGTCCTACGTTAGTGGGGAGTCACTATACGTCGACGGTGGGATGACAAATTCCGGATAACTGAGCAGCGTCTCCAGGTATTTGATTCCCATAGAAAGTTCGATACAAAAGCAGAAGGCAGGTTCGTGTTTGAATATCAATAGGTGTTATAAAAATATTCACAAAAATCTGATTTTGTCTGGGATTCGATGAATTAGCTGTCAGGACGAGTATACGCATTGAGTGCCGAGGATTCTGCCAGATCAGGGAGATAACTCGATAGCTGTGCGAGATACACAGCGCACGTATGATCAACGTGTCCGTGCCTAGCTCAAGACAATCAGGGAGTCATTTTGCTCCCTAGTAGATAGGCTGGTATAATCGCGAGCAGTGACATCACAAACCCGATAATAGGAGTAAGTCCGAGGAAGAACGTGGTCATTGGCACATCAATTACACCGGTGAGAGACATGAACGCTACGTAGACTGGGAGTCCAGTGGTCATAACCAGAACGATAGTAGCAATCTTCCGCTTGTCTTGCTTAGTCAGATCCTGAGTGAGAGAGGATAGGTGACCCATGTTGCTCGATTCGCTCTCACCTGTATAGTTCTTATTCGATTGCCGAACACATACTGCGAAGAATTGTGGACCGGCTTGACTCTATCCGATAGATACATCCTCTGTGCCGAACGATTCACGTGTCAGTAAGCAAGGGATGTGAACTGCTCTCTAATGCCTTAGTGCCGCTTCAACGCTGAACTGCTAGAAACAACTGATAGACGGTCTGTAGGGTGAATCTAGAAGCTCACAACTGAAGGCCCACTAGCTATCAATAGATTTCACCAGACGATTGGTGAGCAGTACATGAGAAGACTGCTCATCCAACTGGGCCGATACTCTTGATCGGTAGCGAGCACCCACCTAGGGCTGACGTCGACCGTAGCGTGTCTCCCCTCGTCACGCCGCCAGACCAACTCATCGGTCGGCATTCGAGCGCGTGTGATACGACTGTCCAGACTTGAATTCGGTCAGTTCCTCGATCCGCGATTCGAGCTCTTCGACTTCGTCGCGAAGCTGGTCGGCATCGTCAGCATCGCTCGCCGCAAGTTGGTCTTTCAGCCCTTGGAGCCGCGTCTCCTTGCGGTCTTCGTCCACCTCGGCTTTCCGAACGTACTCGGTTTCTTCAATCTCGTAGACGTCGCTTTCAGCGACATCAGTCACCTCGAGGGCGTCGTCAACCTTCCCGCGATCAACGCTCACCACCCGATCACGGTTGATCCCGGCTGATTCGAGCGTGTCCAGCACCTCCTCGTCGGCTTTGAGCGAGCGGTTCGTCCGAGCAGTCCGCTGGACCGAGCCGTACGATCCCGAGACGGGTCGGTCGTGATGGAGTCGGTCTAAGAGCGTGTCGGCGATCTCCTTGCGGAGGTCGTTTGCGTTCCGTTGAACGTCCGAGAGCAAGGTATACAGGTCGATGAGTGTCCCTGTCTCGACACCTTCGAGCGCTGTAACCTCGTGACGTTCCAGCGCGTCGACGAGCAACAGCGCATCCGCGTAGACATCGAGATCAGGTTCTGTCCGTTCGTCGGGAGCAGGCTCAGAGGACGGGTCCTCGTCTAGCAACAATGAGGTGGTTGGCGCTTCGGTCTCGATTATCACACCTCGGTCGTCGTTCACCTCGAATCGTGGATGAAGACTCAATACCGTCGGGTATGGATCCGCATCGGGTGGGAGTCGATCGAGGTCGAACCCATCGGTAGAGTCGGTGACACGCCGATATAGTGTCTCGAACTGATCTTTTTGAAGCGGTCGCGACTCACCGCTATCTGAGAATCTGATGATGACACGGTGTTCCTGGACGCCAGTTATCTGAAACCGGTCGTTCGAGAGTGGTGTCCGGAGCGTCGCTCCTTCCGGGAGGTCATCTAACCGCTCAAGGAGATTGTGCCAGCTGACCCGAAACGACATATCTGTTGTGAGAGAGCGAGATGCTAAATGTCTGAGGTTGTTCACAGAGATTATCGATGGGTTCGTCATCGGGTGGTGATAGTCACTTCTTGGTTGTGGTGACGGAGGTGAAATATAACAGGAAGATACGACTGGGTCCACGGATTCAACATATTTTACCACTAGACGCACCCCTCTGTCGACTTGTTCAACAAAACCACCTGTATATAGAGGGTCACCTCTATCGATTTGTTTCGCGAGGAGTTACCCATAGGAGATCGGTATTGAATTAGTGGAGAGAAGTTCTTTCCACGCCCTAGTGGGAGGTTTCCATTTCTGATCAAAATTGAGCATAGGATCACTCCTACACGTAGTCGGGGGATTCACCACGACCGTGTCCCTAGGACCACACACCCACCCCTATCGATTTGTTCTAACGAGAAAGAGTGGTGAGGTGGGTCAATCACGGGGGAGCCAAGGTGGATATGGTTAATCAGAATAATATCCTTCGGCTAAATCCATCTTTATAAATTCGATTCTGTTATAATTGGTGTGTAGAAAGGGGGTTGAACAAATCGATAGGAGTGGGTGTAGAGTAGTTAGTCGAAGAAATAAAAGGAGCAACAAGACATCACTCGCCACAGTGTACAAGAACTCCGATCCTGGTCTTCGTCGCTTGGTTTCTTGACTTCTTATTTAATATCCTATTAGGAGGAGAATATAGCGACGAAGAGTGATTAGAACAAATCGATAGACGTGTGTTCTTCTATCTAGCTAGTAGCTAGAACTAGAAAGAAGAAAAAGAGAAGATGGAAGAGACTCTCAATTTTGCCCCAAATCGTGACGTAGATGAGACGTTAGTCCAATCTGGAATTCTGTCACCCCTTCCTTCCTTGGAGGCTGGAACAAATCGATAGGGGTGAGAGGGTGTGTGGGTATTCTTTTGAATCGGTTGAGACGATAACCCCTAACAAATCGTCGGAGGTTACGGAGAGGAACAGCGTAAACCTCTAATACCGTGGATTTGACGGTCATACCGGCAGAAAAGAAATCGACAGGGGAATCTTTTAGTATCTCAGCTTTGAACGTTAGCGTCGGCTGTTGAGTGAACGAAGAGGTGATCAATCTCTTCCATTAGGTCGTCGACGCTACGCTCATCGTTGTCTCGAACCCACGAGAGAAGGTTGTAAACGGCTTCTTTCAGCGAGTGTTCGAGGTTCGCTCGAAGCGATGACGCTTTCGAGCGAACCGTCCCCAAGGCGCTCGATTCGGGATCAAGACGGACGAGACTGTAGGCAGCCATCAGAAGGTGCCAGTGCCGACTGGCACCTTCGTCGGTCTGCATCTCGCAGTCTCCCAAGCCGAGATCCTGCTTCGAGTCCTCGAAGAACGTTTCGATGCGCCACCGCATCCCGTAGGAGCGAATAATGTGCTCGGTCGGTGCGTCGATCTTGTTCGTGACGAGGTACTTGACCGGGTTCTCTTCGTCTTCTTCGTCAGTTTCTTTCTCAGCGAGCACCAGCTTCACGTCTCCCAGTTGGGAGACGGGAAGCTTCTTTGTCCAGATGTGGTAGGTCTCGTCTTCAACGTCGCGTTCAACCGTGTCGATGCGCTCTGCAAGCGCATCGACGCGGATCTCTTCGCCGCCGTAGGTCACCTGTCGGTTGCTCCGGAGCGGGCCGATCCAGTCTTTGTCGGAGGATTCGATGAGTTCAGGAAGGCCAGAATCGTGGGCGAACCACGAGTCGAAGAGGTAGGTGTCCGCCGGGACACCTACCTCGTCTTCGAGTTCGGTGACGATCTCGCGGGCGAGATCGTACTTGGTGTCGTGGTCTTGGTCATTGTCGTCCTGTTTTTCGTAGAGGCGGAAGGTGAGTGGGTAGGCGGTTTTGTCGTCAGCGTAGAAGGCGTAGATGAGGTCTTGGCCCCAGACAGTGTCACCTTCAGCGTGATCGTAGAAGTGGCCGACGCCGGGGACTTCGTCCCCGGCTTTGTGGGTGATCGTGTCGTCGAGGATGATGTAGCCAGCCTTCGACCAGCGTGTTTCACCGTGTTTTTGGAGTTCTTCGAGGCGTTCGTGGTTGAACTGTTGTTCGTCCCAGTCGTACTCGGTGAGGAATTTGTTGAGAGCGCGTTTGTCTCCAGCTGGAAGGACTTCGCGTGAGATGCCTGCCACGGTCTTGTTGCTGGCCGCAACAAGACCGGTGGCGTAGGTTTTCGCGTGATGACGTTGAGCTGATGACAGCGATTCGAACTCGTCAAACACACGCGTACACGACAAGAAGTCCGTAATCGGCATCATCCGTCTTCACTACCGCCTACGTCATGCTCCTACTTCAACGTTCAAAGCTGAGTTAGTATTTTGGTAGAGTGGGTCCCAATATGCCCACGGATCCTGGTCCCGAGGGAACCTCCGAGTCCACGAGTTCTATCAAAGATCTCATTCTCGAGCAGGAAGAAGCCGCGAGTCTCATCAAGAACCGGTCGCTCCTTGAGCCGAACGAGATCGTCGACGAAGAACGTATCGTCGGTCGTGACACACAGCTCACCGATATTACTCAGCACCTTCGCGTCGCAATAAGTAACGAGCGACCGCCGAATCTTCTCCTCTATGGTCCTTCTGGAACCGGGAAATCTCTTATCATTAATGCTGTCTGTCAGAACATCGTCGAACTCTGCGAAAGCCGTGATATCCGGTTCGGCGTCATCCAGATGAACTGCCAGAACGTGGGAACCCTCGGCGCAGCTGTCTACGAACTTTCCCGAAAGGTGGCGAACGACATCGGAACAACTGTCGACGCTCTTCAGTAGACTGGCGGAACCAGGAGTATTAGTGCCTCTGGCCTGGCAAAGACGGGTATGTGTGAAGACCGTCCTGCCTTCGGCCAGAGGCTAGCGGAACTTGCGGAACTTGGGGTAATAGAATTTCGGCCCGAGCCGCTCGACGCCATCGTCGAGCGGCGTCTCAAGACGGTGTGGGAAGAACGCTCCTGTCCACACTGCGGCGCAGACAACCTCCACGCTCTCAACGGCTCTGACCGTATTTGGTGTGGCCGCTGTGACTGGAAAACCACGTACACGCGAGGGACACCCTTCTACGATTCGGAACTCACCCCAGGTGAGTTCCTCATCGCCTTCATCCTCTACGCTGACACACTCCTCAGCATTACCCAGATCGCTGGTCTCCTCTCACCGTGTTACACGACGCTTCACGACCAGCTCAGAGAGTTTGAAACCGCGTTCTGTCGGGGATTTCCGACTGTCTGGGAGCGCATCTCCCAGACAGTCGATGGGCCAACACAGGTCGATGAAACACAGCAGGTGTGTTCGGGCTTCAAAGGCCAAGATCCGCCGCGGGAGGGACTCAACCGCGGCGGGTCGCCCGAGGGTGGACGTACCCGCTGGACAGGGGATCAGGGTGACGAACTGACGCTCGTCGCGGCGTGCCGCGACGTGCTTCGCGTGGTCTCAGCTCAGGAAGGAAGCGACTATGAAGATGACCTTGGGCCAGTTATCGAGGAAGCAGACGACCTCTCCCAGCCGCTGGGAGAGGTCTGGACCGATGGACTGCCAGCTTACCGAGGCATGGAGCACGATCACCAATACGTTGTCCACGACGAGAGGTACGTCTCCGACAAAGGCGTCCACACGAACCAGGTAGAGTGTCTCTGGTCACTGCTCCAACCGTGGTTGGCGAAGTTCCGCGGCCTGTCCAAGCAGGGCTTGGAGCAGGCCGCTCGGACCTACGGCTTCCTCCGGTCACTGAACCTTACTGGGGCACCGATCCACAGTCTCGTGGACTGTATCGCTGTCAATGTATTCCGCTAGTTCCGCCAGTCTACCGAAGAGCGACTGTCGATGTCCCGGAACATGGAGTTCCAAACAAGAAAAAATGGCGCGAACTCTACCGTCTGATCAACGACCACTACGATACAGTTGTATTTATTCTCGATGAACTCGATATGCTCGTCGGTCGTCGCGATAAAGACGAGCCCGCTTTTTCGCGCCTTCTCTATCAGCTATCTCGTGCTGGAAGCACCGACGAGATTACTGCCCAAGTCTCTGTCACTGCCATCACTAACGACACGAAGATGATGGAGAGTGTGGGAAGTCGCGCTCTCAGTTCTTTTACCCCTGAGGACGTTCACTTTAGTGACTACGACGCCGACCAGCTCCGGGAAATTCTCCGGGCTCGGGAGGACGCCTTCCACGAGGATACACTCAGCGGTGACGTCATCCCGCTTGCAGCTGCATTCGCTGCCCAAACCAATGGAGACGCACGGAAGGCGATCGACCTGATGCGAACAGCTGGGTCGATTGCGGAAAAAACAGGTGTAGATAAAGTCCGGGAGGAACACGTTCGACAAGCCCAAGATAAGGTTGAGAAGAACCGCGTGTTGGAGGTGACACGTGGGATTAGTACGCAGAAGAAGCTCTGTCTGTTCGCGACTGCAGCTGTGGCCCGTGAGGACGGAACTGGTGCAGCAAGGAGCCCGATTGGATACCGGGTGTATCAGTACTTGACAGGTACCCTAGATTCGGATCAGTACCACCAGGAGACGTACGTGAATAAGATGAAAGAACTCACGACGTATTCGTTGGTCGAGACAGAGCGGAAGAGTCAGGGACCACACTCGGGTAGCTACCTCGAGTTCACGTTTGGTGAGAATCCGGAGACTATCATCGAGACGCTCCGAGAAGATTCGCGGCTAGACGACGTCCACAATGACGAACTCCGCACCGTCGTGAATGCACAGCTCAATCAGTAGGGTGTTCACCGAACAAGTCGATAGGGGCGAGGGTGTTATCGATGACTCAGTTTTATCGGTGACAGGAACAAGTCGATAGAGGTGGGTCTACAGATTGTGGTGGTCGCTCACACAACAAATCGATAGGGGCGACTGTTTAGCATTTTGCGTTACCGATATTCTAAAAATCGTAGATGACGCTGGGATCTTTTGTGAATGAACGGTACTGTAGTCAACTGATCGAGGAACCACGCTATTGTCGTGAGGAAAACTGACACTCCCGCCTATGGAAGATACACGTATGACGAGCTACGTGTTTCGTGTATGGTTGCTCCCGAATCCGCCACTGGAGCTCGAACCCGACGAGGAGGTCTGGCGGGATATCGAAGTCGACGGGTCACATAAACTAGCCGAATTCCACGAGGCGATCTTCGAGGCGTTCGAGCGTTGGGACAGCCACGCCTACGAGTTCATCACGCGCAACGAGGACGGCATCGCGCTCCGGAGCTACGTCCACCCACAGCTCTACGACGGCGGCCCGAGCTGGCGAGCGATGGACGACGCGGAGATCGACCGCTTCATCGATCAAGCCGTGCCCGACGACGCCTCCGAAGACGCCAAAGCGCGGTTTCGCGAGCTCCAGTCGAATCCGCCGCCGGAAGGTAACGCCGCCGACACCACGATCGACGAGTTAAATCCGGAAGAGCTGGGAGCGCTCTCCTACACGTTCGACATGGGTGACAACTGGGAACACTACATCGAACTCCAGGATACTCGCAACGCATCGTTGGACAGTAGCCCCGTGGTCGTCGACGAACAGGGGGACGCACCGTCCCAGTATCCCGATATGGACGAGTAGCGGGTGGTTGTCCCGCCTACAGTCGTCTTTCGTCAATGATGGCGGCGGTATCTGTCCCGGCGATTGTGTCGGATTCTGCCAGCAGGTCGTCGATCTCGTCTGGATCGTAGACCTCCTTGACGATACAGTAGTGCTGTGACGGCGTTCCGAAGTCGTAGACCATGCTGAGCCGATCCCCTTCTCGGAGCGTCGCACGTTCAGCGATGTCTCCGATCGTCACGTCACTCGCGTTCGTGTACGAAGGGTCGTCGATCTTCTCATGCTGGTGGTCCGGGAGAATGTTGAGTGACGAGTCCAGATACTCGTCTTCGAGGCCGTACATCCGGAGGTGAAGATCATCGAGCGTACTGAATCGACACACGAGCCGATCGAGTTCCGCTATCGTCGTTTCCGGCCGAACGACGACATCGTACCACTCCTCGCGAGCGCGACCCTTCTGCTTCCAGCGAAGACGGTAGCCGGTGGTGCCGATACGAGATTCTACCTCCATGCTTGCATCCTGTCTCAGCTGGTCGATCTCATCGAGTGTTACAGCCCAGCAATACGAACAGATCTCATCTGGCGCATCGCCCTCGAATGCCGTCTTGTCGAGACTTTTCCAGTCAGCATATCGCGGTGAACTACCCTACCCTACCGCTCGCCTGACGGCTCGCGTTTGAGGGTGGGGCTTCCTGTTTCAACGACGCGCTTTGCAGATACCGAGGTATCCACAGCGAGCGCAGTCTCCACAGGCGTTAATTCGGAGCGTCCCGCTCCTAACCGCTTCTTCACACCGCGAGAAAGAATATTCAACGCCGCGTTCGCGTCTCTGTCAGCCTCGAACCCACACGCCGGGCAGGAGTGTTCGCGCACCCACAACGGTTTCTCGGTCGAAACGCCGCAGGACGCACACTCTTTCGTCGTCCCTTTCGGATTCACGGCGACAAAGTGCGTTCCCTCGCGTTCGCACTTGTATTCGAGCATCCGCAGGAACGTCCCCCAAGCCGCACCTGCCCGGTTCCGCGAGTTGCCCGGTAGTTCGACCAAGCCCTTCGCGTCCAAGTCCTCAACGGCCACGAGGTCATATTCTCGGGCGTAGTAGTTCGACAGTTTGTGTAGAAAGTCCCGTCGCTTGTTCTTCAACTCGGCGTGTCGTTCGGCCACGACACGGCGCTGTTTCTCCCAATTCGCAGAGCCGTGTTCCTTCCGCGAGAGGTCGCGTTGGGCGCGTTCCAACCGCTTGCGCTCGTCGGTTAGGTCGAGCGATTCGACGGCGGTTCCGTCGGTGTCGTGGGCGTACGTGAGAATCCCCACGTCGATGCCGACGCACTTCTCGGGATTCTCCGGCTTCTCCGATGGGTTGTCCGGGGTTTCGACGCCGAGGGTGGCGTACCACTTCCCCATAGGTTCCTGTTTGACGGTGACGGTCTTGATTTCGGCGTCGTCGGGCAGGTCGCGGTGGAAGGTGATGGGTATCTCACCGAGTTTCGAGAGCCACAGTCGGGTCCGACCGCTCGTGTTCTTGAGCTTGAAGCCGGATTGACTGTAGGTAAAACTTCGGTACTCACCCGGTGCCTTCCAGTTGAGCGTCCCGACGCGGTAGCCGTTCTCTTTGCGACCGCGAAGGGTTGAGAGGTTGTCGTACAGGCGTTGAACGACTTTCTGAAGAACTTTGGAGTGAACGTTTTTCAGGTCGTCCCACCACCTCTTGAGGTTCGGCAGGAGCTTTTGCTCGCGGTATGCCGAGGTGTCGTCTGTTCGGTTGAGTCGGTGGAGGAAGTGGTTATAGACCTGTCTACAGGTATCGACAGTCCACGCTAACTGGTCTTCGAGGGCGGCGGACGGTCGGAGTCGATACCTGTAGCTGTAGTTCATCTACGAGCGTTCTTCGATGAGTTCGTCAAGTTGTCCGCGAACGAACGACGAGAGGTTAAGATGGTTCTCCTCGACCCACTCGGCTTGGTCTTCACGGATGGTGATGTTCTTCCGTCTCACTACATGCGCACTATGCGTACCTATGCGTATAGTTGTTACGACTGCGTGGGCCTGTGAGCCGAGCGTCGAACGTGTTTGTGAACTGTGCGGCGTTGACGAGACGCGAAGCGTCTCGTCCGCGCACGAGAGCTTTCTTTCGTGAACGCTGTATCCCCTCCCTACTCACTCGTTTCGCTCGTTCGTTGAGGAAGGGGCCTTAGCGCCTACTTTCAGGTAAATCGATGTATTCACTCGCGGGTGAGCGCGTACTCCGATCACACAGCTTCTCGCCGAGCAACTCCTGACGAGGGGAATAGGTCGACCTGCCGACTGGTTCTGCTTTCAGGTCGACGATATGGTCGACAGTCCCTATCTGACTGACTTCGATAACAAATCGCTCCAGTATCTCCGTCTCTGAATCGGTCATGGTTTTGGTAGTCTGTTATTCGACATCACTCGGAAGGATTCCATACGTTCTGGCGACCGAGACGATCTCTTCGCGGAACTCCTCGAACTCCTCACCGTGCGAGTCCGCGAGTGTTTCCACCTCGTCAGAATATGCCTCGCGGATCGCTCTCGCTTCGGCCCGCCCCTCGACGGTCGGTTTCCAGAGGGTTGTCGTGCCATAGTCCCCTGATTCGAACGACGGCCCAGATCGCTCGCGTTCTCCGACACACTCGACTAATCCCCGTTCTTGCAGTGTTTGAAGCGCGGTTTCGACTTCAGGTCCGAACTCCGAATCCATCGAGAGAAGCTCTTCGAGTGGCGGCTCTTCGGATCCACCTTCTGTCGTGATTCCGTCGAGTTGCGTACAGGCTACAACGAGGTCGTCAGTCGTCTTTTCGACGCCAGCGTAATCGTGTTTGTATCGTCTGTCGTGGGTAGTGAGTTGATCGATGAGTAACCGCTCGATCCACGTCTCGGTTTGCATGTCTGTATCCTACGATCGGAATCAACAAAGCGTGTCGCACGAAGCTGCATGTCGGGACGAACAGCAGCCACCGATCAATCGAGTTTTGCCCGCTCTTTCAGCTCGCCGACTAGGAGATCGAGGATCGCTTCTTTGTCCTCCTCGGGAACGTTCCTGCCGTCGAGTTCGTCGAACTTCTCTTCCCAGTGATCTATCCACGACCCGAACACGTCCTCGAATGTGTCTTCTGGATCGTCTGCAGCCCTGACGTCCTCGATCCCCTTCTGAATCATCTCGTGGGGCCCTCCGGCTCCAAGCTCGGCTTCGAGTACCAGCCATGGTTCGTACTCGAAGGTCGAAGAAAGTTCTTCGATATGCCACGTCTCGTCGTTCAAATCCAGTTGATACTCCGTCACCACGTGAAACCGAGCTGGTGAGGCATCGACACCCGGCACACCCATGTCCGAAAGGTACACCGTCGGATGACGCTCGATCTGTAACGAGAGCATGTCATCTGCTTCGAACTGGAATCTGAAAGCCCGCTCTCTGATCTTTTCCAGTGTCAGCCCATCTTCAGGCAGGTCGATGTCACACTCGTCCAGCACGGTGAGAACGCGGTCTTTGGTAGTCCTATCCATTATCCTCACCTGGTTTCGACTACTCAGTGAAGCCCTCCAACAGTTCCTCGAGCATCGGGCGGAGCTTGTATTTCCGGTAATGTTCGTCTCGGAGATCTTCGACGTAGACACACCACTCATCGAGTTTACCGACAACTCGGGCGGCCTTTCCGGCAGTTTCCAGCCACTGGACGGCGTGTCGGTACCGTTGGGACTGTCCCTCCTCGATGATTGGCTTGGCTTGTTCCTTACAGGCGTCGATCGTCCAGTCTGGGTGCTCATCCCAGACTTCCTCGACGACCGGCTCCACGACCTTGTAGTCCGAAAATCGATCCGCGATATCGATAGCCCCCTCGTACTGCTCTGCGTACAGGAAGATTTCGACGTGCCGTCGCGCAACTCGCTGCGTCGTGTCCTTGTTCCGAAGCGATGTCACCAACTCTTCGCGAATAGTCATCCACTCCTCACCGGCGAGTTCCTCTGCCGCTTGGTAGGCCGCAAGCGTCGGCGAGGCTTCGAATGCGGCGATAGCCGCCTCCAAGGCCACCTCCGGTTCGTCGAGGCTGGCGGCTCGATCGCGGAGCCACTCGGCCAGCTCCGCTTTCTCGCTGCCGTCTAGTGCCAATCCGCGTTGGGCCACCTCCAGTGCTGCTCGGGGCCGATCATGGTTTCGCAGCGTCTGGGCCAGTGTGAGTGCTTCGTTCGGGGAGGACAAGTTGTGCCGGCCGTATTCGATCGCCTCGTCGATCTGTCCTTCCTCCACGAGCTTGGTTACGTAGTCATCGATCAGATCCGCAGCCTCCGCCAGATCCAGGTACTCCTCGTTGCGACCTTGGCGCTTGAGGACGTTGAGGTGAGCCCTGATGAAGTCCTCGGCGTACCACGGTGGATCCCCTCCCCAGAGGTCGGCATAGCCGATATCGCCCTGCATCGCTCGCTGAACCGGTTCGAAATCCCAGCCCCGTTGGGCGGCTTCGAGCGCGACACTGTATGGCGGATGGTGTGTATAGCCTCCCATCTCCTGTACCCACGTCCAGAGGCGATCCTTCCAATCGGTACGCTCGGCCTCCGAGAGGTCGGCGGTGAGCAGCGCCTCGGCCAGCACTCGGTCGACCTCGTCGAAGAACTCGAAGATCGCGTTCGAATCGTCGTACGAGAGCGCGAGCCACTCTTCGTCCATGAGTTCGTCGGCCAGCGGTTCGAGGATGTCCAGTGCCGTCTCGCCGTCGCCAGCCTCGACGGCTGTCCGTGCCTGATCGAGAAGGCCTCGCAACTTCTCGACGTCGGTTTCGGCTGCCTCGTACGGGTCGTAGGCGTGAGCGCTTCGCCCCTTAGTCGGTCCGAGAACGTTCTGTACCTGCTGGCGGATCGATTCGCGATTGATGTCCGGAGTTCGACCGTGTTCGCCATTCTCCATCTCGTCTTCTGACTCGGCTGTTTCGAGTTCGGATTCGATCTGGGATGCCAGCTCCGGGCGACTCTCAATGAGGCTGGTGAGAACGTCACGGAGGACCTCGGGCTCGGCATCCGCGATCAGTTCGGAGATGGGCGGTCGCTGGTCGATCCCATCGGAATCGCGGACGTACGTCAGGAGAACGGCGACACGGTGCTTGCAAATCCCACCGTGATCGTACGGACAGGAACACGCCGTGTCAACGACCCCAGTTTCGTCGAGATCGATCCGCACCTGGTAGGGCTCGTACTGGCTGCCTTCAACCGCCGCTCGGATCGTCTCACCGCGCCGGACGAGCTTGACGACGGCACCCTCGGCGTAGTAGTTTCCCCCCCGGTCGTATGACTGGGGACGTGCCAGACCCCGGACTGCTGCCTCCGTGAGTGTCGGGTCGGGATCAACCATCGCTCGTATGGTATCTACGGATTAAACCCGTAGTAATTGTGGTGGGCGGTTGGGTGGCTGTGTGCCTACGAATCTGGAACCCAGACGCCTTTCACCGGCTGGAAGACGGCGTAGGCGTCGACATCCGACGTGTCGGTCGGATGAGCGGTGTGTAGCGTGAGTTGCCCCCTGCTCGTGTGTTCTCGGTTCTGTTCAGTTACCCACTCCTCTGCGTCCGCTTTCAAGTCGAAGGCGAGTCGACCATCCTCATCGAAATTCGCCTCCGCGAGTGGTGTCTCGCGAAAGACCGAGTCTTTGATTTCCACGATGTAGTCGACCATAGCTGTTCGTTCGCGGTAGCTCTCCTTTAGAATTCCCCGTGCTGAACAGATTAGATCTCTGCCAACCGTACAAACCGTATATGGAACTGACGCTCGAACATCTCCAGTCTGAGCACCTCGATCCGCTTCCGCTGTTTCAGCCCGAAGAAGCGACACTTTGGCACATCGACACCTCACATCCGGACGTGGTCGCCGACGATCACGTCAACGCCAGACTCGCCACAGCAACGATCTGGTCACTCGACGAGGATCGGACATACACCCTGCCCGTGTTCCGGGAGAAGTATACGTGGAGTGACGAAGCGATCCCCGAACGACTGCGCTATCTCGCTACCCATCTACACGGATCGGATACGGCCGTAACGGAAACGTGCTCCGTCGAAGTGTTCACGGCGACTGCGGTCAGGTCGCTTGCGGGCCGAACCGTCTGGTAGCGTGATGACTACGTCGACGACGCCGCCGGGTGAGGAACGGAAATCCTCTCGAAGGCCGATCCGAGGAATTACGCCGCCATCCAACCAACAACGCTTATGGATCACACTCACGAGGCGTTCGCTGACGCACTCTCCTCGGGCGACACCGAGCGCGTGAATCGGGCGATCGACGAAATCGAAAACACCGAACTCGAGGAACGAGCCGCCCTGTTCGACGAGTGTTTCGATATGTGTCTCGACCTCTACGAGGCCGACGATGGATACCAGCGACAGTCCGTGATTCGCTTTGCGGCCAGTCTGTATCCGCGCTTGGCCTATCGAACGGTCGGTGCGGACCTCACCGACGAGGCGTTACCGGGTGAGTGGACGCTCGACGAAATCGCGACCCACCGTGAACGATTGCGGGACCTCTACGCGGACGCGCTCTGCGACGACGACGGCCGCGTGCGACGCGCGGCCGCCAAGGCGACCAAGGAACTGGCGCTGACCGCCGAGATGCTTGAAGCCGAGGACGAACTCCGGTCCATGATGGACGAACTGGACACGCTCGCCGAGGAGTGTGCAGACCCGAAGCGAAAACACGTCAAGCAGGCCTACGAGAACATCGCCTTTCACGCGGAAAAGCCGTTTTCCCTACTCCCGGACGGGCTTCGGGACGCGCTCGAAGGCGACGACCACAGTAGTGGACGGTAGCTCACTCGAACGCTCTTGTGTAGGACATTATTGATGGCTTGCTGTCTTGCGATTTTGGTCTGTCCCGGGTGAACTCTATTCGGCTTAGAGAGACGTTCAGATCGGTGGTTGAGGCTACTCGTGAAAATACCGTGACTGTATCAACAATTTCCTACGGAAGAGCGGTCCGTCGGAATCGAACACTCAAAGATGACGAAGAAGTCCTTGAGCTATTGGAGGCGGAAGGGATCGACCCCGAGCGCGTGCTGAGTGTCGACACGAGCAAACTTGACGATGCGCTGGAAGTGATGTCACTCTCTGAGTCCGACGTGTACGAGATCGACGAAAGCGAGTATGTACGGAAGGCAGACGTCGACGACGAGATGAAAGAAAGCCGTCTCCAAGGGCTCAAAGACCAGTTGGCTGGTGCCGACGAAGACACAACCGAGCTCCAAGCTGAAATCGAAGAACTGGAGCAGCGTATTACCGAACTCACTAGCTTTGACTCCGGGACATCTTATCACACTCGTTTAATTGGTGGGTAGCCGGCGTCTGGGCGGATACTGTCACAGCCGAGACTGCGGGAGGACTGTTCTATTGTACTCGTTGAGAGACGATAGACCGGTCACGGCAACTGACCAGTTGGTGTATCTGAACCCTGCTCAAGTCGGGTTTTTATATGTAGAATATGCCTATGACTTGGTATGACCGACTCGCAGTCTCCAAGTGTCTCTGTCTCATTATCTGAGCCGACTAACGTTTCTACAGTCTTGGACCGGGCCGGAATCGATTACGTCACCGTTCATGAGCAGCGACTGCTGGCGATCTATCATACCGGAATTTTCAATGTGACAACCGAACCGGAGTCAGTGTCGAATGCGCGCATGCTCGAAATCGAATGCTGGGAAGCTCCACTTCCGTCTCGTAGTGATGAGCGATCGCCACAGGAGCTTCTCGAAGACTTTGCGGCCGTGTTTGATGCTGGCGATGAGTCCTGAAGTGGTCTCTCGGGAACCTTGATCAGACCGACGGTATTCAGTTGAGAGCACTAGAAACGCTAGAACCAAGTCCGCTGGCACGAGTCAATACAATACGCGATTTATGAACATTTCTGAGACGCTCCAGACGTTGTATACTGCGACTGTTGAGGAGGACGATGGCACCTACCAGATACCTGTGCCAGACCGTGAGATAGCCACCGGGACACTCTCTGAGGGTGAAACATACCGTGTTGCGCTCATATCGACATCGACGTCGGATACCGAAGCCACCGACACGACTGAGGTCACTCAGTCAGCTGACCACGCTACTCAGCAACACGAATACGACGGCCCGCCTGTCGAGGAAGGTGAACAGCGAGACGTTGAAATCGAGAACCTCGGTGACCAAGGTGACGGGATCGCGAAAGTCGAGCGCGGCTACGTTGTGATCGTTCCCGAAACGAGTGTCGGGGACCGAGTCACCGTCGAGATACAACAGGTGCGTGAGAACGTTGCGTTCGCTGATGTCGTTGATGACACCCTTCGCGAGGAAGTCTAGGACCGCAGGTTGGCACGAACGGGTGGTTATTGCAAACTTCTCACACCACTACTCACTTTCTGGCTTGCCGATGTACTCCGATTTCATTGTGCCGTTCTCACGATAGTAGCGATAGAGATACGGGCCGTGCATATCCGCGGGATTCCCGCTGGCACATTTACAGCTGTCGTCGCCACAGGTGACTTTCTCTTTGACGACGGTCCCGCGTCCTGCGCCATCGGGCTCGTCGACGGGCTCGGCAGCCTCCGGAAGCTCGTCAGTGTCGACCGACTGGTCGCGATACTCGATGAGAGCCCCAATATAGTTCTGTACCTCCTGGAGTGTCTCCGTATCCTGTTTGGGGAGCCCCTCCGCGAGATACCTCGGGAGCGAGGTGGGTGGTGACGGCTGCTCCATACCTTATGTAACAATCGGAGCCATGTTAGCGTTCGGGTGATACATAAGGTGTTGAACTTTCTCTACCAACCGTGAACACTTCAGCGATTACTCAAGATCGTAGGCCGCAATTTCGTGAGAGCCACACCGTGGACATTCATCGACATCCTGCTCCACACTGTACCCACAGTGACGGCACTCGTGGTGCGTTGTCGATGACGGCTCGAGTCTCATAATCTGCTGGATGAACTGTTTACTGAGCATGGGTGGGGTCAACGATCTCGCCACAGCTTGGACATTCGGCCCACACGCCCGGATCACCGCCAGCGGTCTCGTAGTGGATGATTGCGTCCCGACCCGTGACTGTCTCGCCGCAGAACGAGCAGTCGCCACGGATTGTCTTTGGGTCATCAGTGGTCATTCTCACGAGCTCGCGAGCTATTTTGAGGGGGAGAGGGAGCGTGTGACACTGTTTTAGAGATGATCCGGCTGTTGAAACCGGGCCAGTGGTGCTCCCTCCCCTCAAAATTAGAGACTCTGTGATTTATAGCTCAGGTGAGCGGGGCGAAAGTATTGTTCCGGAACAGCAGCGTGATTGCGGGTCGTGAGTAGCCATCGCACGAGGACACTCCGAGAGAGATGCGTGGTGACTACGCGCTCGCGGGAGTCCCATCGGCATCGCCGCTATCGATGAGCGGGTAGTCGATGTGGACCTCGATGCGGTCGAACGGAACGACGGGTTGAATCGCACCGCTGGGCCCGCCCTCTTCGAGCGTGAGGATCCCCAGTACTTCCAGCTGCTTCAGGTCCGAGTGGACGTCGGACACGTCACGCTCGACGAGACGCGCTGCCTCGCGCATGCTCTCGGGCACCTCTTCCGCGATCGCCCGAATGAGCTCGAGGCGCAGCGGCGTGAGACTGTCGACGAAGTCGTCGTAGGTGCCGAACTGAAGCGTTGCTGTTCCATCCTGATCGTCGAGATTGTCGGCCTCGACGTCTTGGACAAACTGGAGCGCGTCCTCACGGAGCTGTTCTCGGTCGCCGACGGTGATGTGGAGTGTGGTCATGGTCGGGGTGTGTCGGGTGGTGTTCGATCAGTGCGGCCGGGGCGGGTCGCCGCCGACGGCGTCCCAGTACTCGTCTGTACTTGCCCAGAACTCGACAAGCCGGTCCTCCATCCCCGGGAACTCGACGTCGTCGAGGTCGCCGGCTGCGGTGTGGTGTTCGTGGCCTTTCGTGTCCTCGTGGGAGTTGTCGTATCGGACGAGCGTGAGGTCGTCGAGAGTGCCCAGGTGGAGTGTGTACTTCCAGCCCGAGGGGTACGTCTCGGTGTCGTCGGTCGGTCGAAGCACGACGTTCTCGACGAGACCGGCCTCGACGTGCGTGTACTGGAACAGCGGCTCCTGGACCATCTCTCATCTGTTGGGATACCGGCCAACGCTATAAGCGTTGGGTAGAAGTCCAACACCCAACACAAACCCGCCAGACGTTCACCACAGCGGGCCGAGCAACGCTACGCAAGTTGTTAGCCATCGGTATCTCAGCGCTCAGTCGTTCGCCTTGCGCTCGCGTCCCGACGCCGATGTGAGCGGGAGGTCCGCGTCGATCTCGTCGTACCACACGACGGGGCGCTTTGCGCTGCCGTTCTCTTCGAACTCGAGGAGCCCGTAGTCGGCGAGCTCGTTCACGTTGTCGAGGACCTCTGGTGGGTTCCGCTCGACAAGGCGAGCGAGTTCTCGGATGCTCTCTGGCTCGTGCTCAACGATGGCTTCGAGCAGTTCGAGGTTGGTCGACCGAAAGACGCGACCGAACGTTTCGAGATCTTCGATCGACAGCGTTGGCTCGCTGGGTTCGACATCGTCGCCGGCGTCGATCGCTTTGAGCCTCTCCTCGAGGCCGCTACGATCCGCGGACTTGATCTGGACGTGGAGTGTTCGGGTCATTAATGTGGAAGTGTGGGCTGGGGTTTCGATTGTGCGTCGATCAGCGTGCTCGAGTCACTAGGACGGCCGCCGTCGTGGTCAGACGGTGGTGAACCATCACCCCGGTTTATCAAAAGTCAAGGCGAATACCCCGAGGCTTGACCTCGGGGATGAAGCCGACAACTCGTGATACAAACCATTAAGGAAACACATTGCTAATCAAGAGACAGCGATGGAATACAGTCACCGCTACCACGCTTATCCAACACAAGAGGTAGCGGCTGAACTGGAATACCATCTGAACGTTCATCGCCAACTCTACAACCACGTCCGCTGGGACTACGGGAACAGTCCTGAAGACGATAAGCCGAGTGAGTACGACCAGAACAACAGACTCCCCGAATGGAAGCGGAAGTGGTATCCGTCTTCAGTTAAGACTCACACCTCGGTTGTGTAGCGGTAGCGAGCGTCTCTTGTAAGATCGGTCGCTGCTTGTGGATCTTTTGAGCGTCTTCGATCAGTCGTTCAAGCAGCGGCGGTGGTGAGTAGCCGAGATACTCACCCAGTTTGTGGAGGAAAAGCTGGGCGTGCGACCGAAAGGTCGCCGCCCAGCGCTCTGTCGGAAACACGAGCTCATCATCCGCCTGCTCAGTGACCAGATCCAATAAATCGCGGCTTACAAGCAGCGACAGCAGTGCTGCGTACAGTAAGATCTTCACCACGTGTTCGTCGCTCGTGTCGAACTCATCCAAGTTGTACTGAGTCTTCAGCTCACGGAACAACAACTCAACTTCCCACCGACATCGGTAGATCTGCGCTAAATCGGCCGGGAAGAACTCTTTTCTCACCAAATTCGTCATGTACAGATGGTAGTCGTCGGCGTCCTCGTCACGGACGCCGACGACGCGGAACCGCTTCGTATCCAGCGACTGCGTCCCGTTGTACGGTCCTCGTTTGAACTCGACTTCGACCTCTACATCGATGTACTTCCGGTCGAGATCGTTGAGAACAGATCGGAGCTGCTTGCCCTCCAAGGGAATGGCGCGGATAGTACCTAGCATAACTTTTGAAGATAGTCGTTGAGATGATTGTCAATCCAAGAGGCCGCGAAACTAAGCTGAGCTGTGAGCTTCTCAAAGAGCTCGGTAAGGAGAGCGCGGTATTCTGCCGCGCTCTCCACAATCAACGGTGACGCTTCCCATTTCAAACTCTTCCAGACCTGCTCGATTGGATTGAGATCCGGTGAACCAACGGGCAAAAACACGAGGTCAATTCCGAGTTGATGGGCTCGCTTACGCGTGTACTCGCACACGTGAGAAGAGAAGTTATCCAAGACGAGCAGAATCCGTTGACTCGGATTCTGCTCGCGGATTCCTTCGAGACACTCACAGATTCGTTCTTTCTCCTGATTACTTGGAAACTGGACCACGCTCTCACCGGAGAGTGCATAGAACCCGACCGCTGGTTCGTCTAACTTCACCAGCGGTCGGGTGATGTGAGGGTCGTCGACGGTGTAGAGTCGCTGTGAGTTGTCCCACGGTTGTGGATGCGATGTGTCGAGAAATCCAAGCACAGTTCCACCGTCCGTACAGATCTCTTCGTCGACGACCCAGCCTTCCTCATCGTCTCCATCGCGTTTGTTGTGCGGCTCATCAGTTCCCTCGTCGAACGCGTCGCCGACGCGTTCGTCGAGGATTTCTTCGGCATTCTCTGGCCGTGATGGGCGCTTAGTTCGTGGAATTGCGTAGGAGAGGCCGAGCTTTTCGAGGAACGTAGTGAGATGGGCTGGATGAAATTCAACGTCGAACTCCTCGTTGATGAGGTGTTGTATCTCTTGTTTCTTCCACGGTTGGCCCTCCCGGAGCAGTTCCAAGAGGCGTTGCTGTTGTTCTTCGCCGAGCTTCGGGGGCCTGCCGCCCCCGAAGTTCGGCATTAGAAGTCCAAGACCGCCCTTGTTCCATCGGCGAGCCCAGCGTGTTCCTGTCGCGGAGGACCTGCCGACATCGTCGGCAGCGTCCTCCAAGGTTGCCCCCTTGTAGAGCCGTTTAACGAAGATCAACCGCTCAGTGAGTTTTTCATCCGTAGACTCCGCGAGGAGTCGATCGAGATCGTCCTCACTGAGGTGACGGACGATCTCTTTGCGGCGATCCCCAGACATACCTCCTCATCAGACTCTACCTTCATAACTTTCACTAGGCACTACGGCATCCGGGCGGCCTCCCATGATAGTGCGTCCTTGGCAGGTAGGCCAATCAGAGCCACGCGTTCGATGACGCTGTTGAATCATCGGCCTTTGACCACCCCAGTACCTCTTCACGCACGCTGGGGACTTAGCAGGCTTTCATCCCATCAGAGCCACAGTACTAGCACAAAGTAAGCAAGCTTTACACATGATGGATTGGTAGCTGTTCACAAGTAGATGAGCGAGGGGAGACAAACTGGCGAAGGGGTGCTAGTAATCGTTGCCATTGTGGCGCTGCTGCTCTCGGCTGCATTCCTCCCCGTCGTTGATATCTTTGGCGAGGAAAATGGCCCCGGAGCACTCGGACTCCCCGGTGATGAACTGGAAGAAAGCGGACTCGGGACTGCTGGTGGAGGTGGCGAGATGCCGGGCGGGACGTCAGGATCGCCAGTCGGCGGTTCACTCGCCGCCCCCGAGCAAACTAGTATTAGCAGTGGGTTTAATGGATCACTCACTCCGGTGCCCCTGTTTGTCGTTAACTCGTCGGAAACCACGTACTGGCGACAGACCGCATACACGGACTATACGGGTACCGGGTGGGAACAGTCGGCCGACGATCGTCCCATCTCGGAGGGTGTGCCGAACGACGATCGGACTGTAGACAGTCAGATCATAGAATACGAAGTGACCGTGTTGACCGACACCCGGTCGCTACCGACAGCGTGGCAGCCAAAGAGTGTCAGCCTGTCGAACCAGTCAGGAACGACTGTCCGTGCATCGACTGTCGGCGGCGTCAGCACCGACCGCTCACTTTCGAAGGGAGCCACCTACACCGCCACGAGTTCACCTCCCCCTCGCGATGCAACCACCCTTCGGCAGGCTGACGGGCGGGCTCCAGACAATATTCGTCAAACATACACGCAGTTACCAGCTGATACGCCAGATCGGGTCGGCGAGCGCACGGCTGAAATCGTCGGCGGCGAACAAACTCGGTACGACCGCGTGATGGCGGTCCACGACTGGCTCGAATCGAATAAGGGCTACTCGCTCCAGACCGATATCGACTCCAGCCAGCCGATCGCCGATCAACTCCTGTTTGAGGTCGACGAAGCCTACTGCCAGCATTTCGCCACGACGATGGCAGCCATGCTCCGGAGTCAGGACATCCCAGCACGGTACGTAGTCGGCTTTGCCGGGGGGAGCCCTGTTGGCGATGGTGAATCTCTCGTTACAAGCGATCGGGCCCATGCGTGGGTCGAGGTCTATTTCGAGGGTGTCGGCTGGGTGCGGTTCGATCCGACGCCGGGCGGCAGCCTTCCGGTTGACTCGCCACAGCCACCGTACGACCTCTCGCTAAACCGTTCGGCGGTCGTCGGCGCTGATGTCGCGGTGAACGTCGAGAAAAACGACAGCGCGGTCGTCGGCGTCCCAGTCTATGTCAACGATGAGCGCGTCGGCTGGACCGATGCGAGCGGCGAGACACCGGCGACCCTACCGTACGCCGAAGAGATCACAATTACCGCTCGTCCTCGCGGCTCGGAGACCAAGTACTCCGACGATTCGGGTTCGACCACTACTGTTGCCGATATCGACGGTTCGGCGTCGACTCTCCTCACCACCGATTTTGATGATGCGACGTCAACTGTGAGTCCACGCCTCGTCGAGGCACTACCGACCGTGGCGAGTAGTCTGCCGCTGGTAATCTCCCGGCTTGGGGGACCGACGATCGGCGCACTCGGTACTGATTTTCATCAGGTGGACGACGCGACTAACGAATCGTCGGTGACCTACGCCCCAGAGACAAACGCGACGATTTCCGTGGGCGGGAATCGGACAACGGGTGGGACCGCTCGACTTGTGGTCGCCGTTCAGGACGTGCCGGTCGCTGACGCGAACATCGACTTCGACGGCGAGACCGTTGGGTCGACCGATAGCGATGGCGTTTACGAACTCTCGCTCGCAAACATCGAGCCGGGTAACTATTCGGTCCGGGCGACTCGCGGGTCGGTTGATGTCTCATCGACGCTCACCGTCACCCCGCCAGAAGGAGGCAACGACTCAGAGACCGCTGAGGACAAACAGCGTGATCCCCTTGCCCCTAATATTTCGGTCTCACCGTCCCTGATCGCACTCCCGGGAACCTCGGCGACTGCGACGGTTAGCCGCAACGGCCAGCCGATATCGGGCACTCCGGTCCGTGTTGACGGCGAGGTCGTCGGCGAGACTGACGCCAATGGGACAATTACTTTGTCGTTCCCCATCGCCGATTCGGTTGTCCTCACCGCCAGCGCCAACGGCGTCACCGGCGAGCAGTCGATAGACGGGCTGTACCGGAACGCCGGGGTCGTCGTCGCCGCGTTGGTTGGTACCCTTGTCGGCCTCATAATGATCGCCCGGCGGTACGGGATCACTCGGCAGCTACTGACACGCAGACTCGCGGCTATTGTTGCCCTTCTTATCTCTATTCCACACCGGTTGACCAATCTCGTGATTCGGTTGGCAGCCGCGTTTGAGGCCGCTATCGTGGGGCTCTGGCGACAGCTCACGTCGTTGCCGAGCCTCCTGACGGGATCGCTTATCAATATCCTCCATCAGGTGAACCCCTACGGGTTGTTACTAGCGGCGATCACGTGGGTTCGCTCCCGACTCCGGGGGCTCCGTCGCAGTAGCGATGATACTACAGCCGACGCAACAACGACGAGAACCCCCGATACAGAACAACACCGACGGATTCGGGCGATTTGGGGGTCGTTCGTCGAGTTTGTACGGCCGCCAAAGCTCACGACACGGACCCCCGCCGAGATCAGTCGGTACGCGATCAGACAGGGGCTGCCGCGGCGACCTGTGGAGTATATCACCGACCTATATCGCGCCGTAGAGTACGGCCACCGGTCACCTGATGAATCGCGGCTTGAATCCGCCCGCGAGGCGCTGTCGACGCTCCGGGAGGAGGACGACGAATGAACCGTGAGCATCTATTTCGGACCCTGCTGTTGTTGATCGTAAGCGCCGTCGTCCTCGGGTTTGCCGCCGTTGTTGGCTACCGCCCCGAACTCCTGCCGCCAGAGATTATGATGCAGTTGGATCGACTAACCGAAGCTGTCGGGGTACGGACTGCGATCCTCGCCGCCGGTGCGGTCCTCGCCTGTATCGGGCTGTTGGGCTCGTGGGCGTGGCGAACGAACGATCAGACGGCGGTATTGTCAGACCTGTCGCCCGAGCAGCCGGATCGGGAGGTCGACGTGACGGGCGCGGGCCTCACTAGCGTGTTCGAATCCGTGCGGAACGGGCGGTCTGGCTCTGAGACCATCGAGGAGTCACTCCGGACGGTCCTAGTAGATCTATACGGTCGCAAATTTGACGACCGCGAGCAGGCCGAACAGTACGTCGACAACGGGGAGTGGACCAACGATCAGGTAGCTGCGGCGACGCTGACGGCGACCAATTCAGTTGAGTTCCCACTTTTATACCGAGTGTACGCGTGGTTGTATCCTGACCACGCCTACAACTACCGAACGCGGCGGACGTTGCGCGCAGTTGAAGATACCTGTGCAGCTGAGTTAACGGCTTATAACCCACCAGCACGGCGGCGAGGGCGGTTCGGTCAGTTACGGGCTCTCTTTGACTCCGGAGGTGGCCGACAGTGAGACACACCCGCTACCGGATCATGCGGGCTTATGCGATCATCCTTGTCGCCGCCGGAATCGCAACTGGATCGCTCTCGCTGGTGCTTGCCGCGGCCGTCCCTCTGGTATTCGCTCTCTACGGGGCGCTGTCCGGCTCGCCGGTCGTCAAAGGTAACATCGAAGTTAACCGAGAGATCAGCCCTGAGACCCCATTGCCCGGCCAGCCCGTTGACGTGACTCTGACGGTCCGGAACACGGGAGACACGGCAATTCCCGACCTCCGTTTCGTTGATGGCGTCCCCGAGGAACTTGGCGTTACCGAGGGGTCGCCCCGCGCTGGCAGTGCAATCGCAGGGGGTAGTAAGCTGTCGACGACTTACACGCTCGCTGCCGACCGTGGAACCTACACCTTCGACGATGTCACCGTCAGCGCGCGTAACCTCAACGGCACGCGAGTGGTCGGAGAGGAAATCGACGCAACAGGCGTCACCGACTTCGAGTGTCGGGTCGCAGTCGAGGATATCCCAGTCCAGCAGACTACCTCCTATACCGGGCAGCTGGCGACGGACTCGGGTGGACCGGGCGTCGAGTTTTACGCGACTCGAGAGTACCGGCCCGAAGACCCAGTCAAACGAATCAACTGGCGACAGTATGCGAAGACTGGTAAACTGGCGACGATCGACTACCGCGAGCAGCACGCCGCCCACGTCGTCGTCCTCACCGACAGCCGCCCGTCGACTCACACTGCAGCCTCCCCGACTGATCCGACAGGGGCGACCCTGAGTGCCTACGCCGCGACAATCGCCATCGAAGTGCTGATCAACGAGGGTCACCACGTCTCGCTGGGTGCACTCGGGATTGCCGACCCACAGACCGATATCGAACCTCCGGCGTGGGTCTCGGCCGACGAGGGCACCGCCTTCACCACCCACGCGACAGCGGTGTGTAACGCCGCGGCGTCGGGCGCGACCGACAGGATTGATAACAGAGATCACTCCAACAGCTCTACCACTGTTGGGCCGACCAGCACTGAGCCGCACGGAGAAGCCGCATCTCCCCCAGTGGCTGACGGCGGCATCGACTGGCAGCGGCTCCAGTCGCTCGTGCCGCCCGGCGCGCAGGTGATGTTGTGTACCTCTGCGACCGACGGGGCGATCGTTGACCTTGTCGAGTCACTCCGAGGCGACGGTCATGAGGTGACGGTGCTCTCGCCACAGACCGCTCCCGAGACCGTCGGCGGCCGGATAGTCGCGCTTCAGCGTTCGGTCCGGCTTGATCGGCTCCGGTTTCTCGGGGCGACGGTTATTGACTGGGAACGAGCGGAGAAACTACCTGCCGCGCTTGCCCGGGGCTTGGATGCGGGGGTGCAGTGATGGCCGGTCAAACCATTCTGCCGAAGCCGAATACAACACGCCTCGGCTCGCTTTTGATCGGCACTACCGTGGCCCTCGGTGGCTGGCTCCTCACAAGCGCGACCGGGACAACTCGGCCCGGCCTCGCTGCTGGGGTCGCCGGGGGGCTGTTGGGAACCATTGTTCTGGTCCGTAATACAGAGACACCGCTCGGGACTGCAGTTGCGACGCTGCTATTGCCCGTGCCGAGCCTTGTCGGGTTGGTTGCCGTCGGCCTCCCGCTTCGTGAGCTGGTACCGCTGACAATTGCGGGCGATCCGTTTGTTCGGCCGCTGATCGGTCAGCTTGGCGTAACAGTCGCTGTCGGAATAGCTGCCTTCGGCGTCATCGCCACGCTTGATACAGGCGTCGGGGAAGGCGCAGTTGCCAAACTTTGGGGGACGGCCGTGCGGGCGCTGATTGGGATCGGTGTGCCACTCGCTGGCCTGCTAGTCCTCCAGTTCGATGCTTTGACTGCGGTTCCCGTCTCCATCCCCGGGATCGATGGTTCGACCCTCACCACGTTTCTGTATCGGCCCTCTGAATCCGTATTCGTCCTCGTCAGTTTCTGGCTTCTCGTGACCCTCCAGATCGCGGCGCTCAAACTACTAATTGTGGTGGCCCCCGTCATGGAGTTGACACCACAGACGAATCAGGAGTCCGTCGGTCAACTACTCTCGCGAACTCATTCCGTGCTTAACACGGCTTTTGTGCCGGTGCTCGGGCTAACCTTTGTATCGATACTGCTTGCGTTTGGGGTGTCAGATCCCCGGGCGCTTCTCGCTCGCTTCCCGGTGGTTTTTGAGCTTCTCGCAGCCCCCAGCCTCCGCCGCGGCCTCGTTTCTGGTATCGGTCTCGTGACGCTTGGGGTGGTATTGCTAAGCGGGTTGCAGTTTGTCGCCGGTCGGGTAACCGACACTGTCGGCCGCCTTATTCCGTCCATGCTGGCCGGGGGGAGTGCGGTAGCGGTCGCCATCGTCGGCTCACCATTGGTGCCACAGACCGTCAGCCAGATCCCTGAGACACCAGTTCCGGTCGATGAAGTAGTCACCGCGCTGACGCCGGCGGGGGTTGTTCTTGCGGGTGTCACCGTCGCCGTGGCGCTGTTGACCGGCGTGCTCGCCATGATTGTAACCGCAGGCGGAATGAAATACATCCCCCGGCGGACCGCGGGCAGCGCCATCGCCAGCGCGGGGCTCGGGATCGGTACGATCGCTGCTGGGATCGGCGGTACCGATGTGCTTGTGGTCTTCGCCGCTGTTGCCGTCTCAATCTTCATCTGGAACACGGGCGAGCGTAGCGTCACGACGCAGGCTGAACTGGGTCCCTCCTCATCAATCCAACTGGAAGCTATCCACATGTTCTCGGCACTCGGTCTCGCGGTCGTCGGCGTCGGATTGGCGTGGGGGCTGTACACGAATGCCCTCAGTCGACTGATCGTTAGCGACGGGACGCTTGTCGGCGTCCTCGCGTCGACTGTGGGTGTCCTGCTGCTGGTCGTCGCAATTCGAGGGTGAGTAGAGGCGTCAGTCGGCAGTCGTCGCTGCGCCCGGTACCTCGACGCTGTCGAGAAGGTCGGTGACGATTGCCTCGGCGTTGATATCCTTAATTCCGGCCTCAGAGGTCAACACCAGCCGGTGGGTCATCACCGGACGGGCGATAGCCTTGATATCATCGGGCGTCACGTAGTCACGACCATCGATCAGCGCGTGGGCCCGAGAGGCTTCGAAAAACCGCTGGATACCACGTGGCGAGACGCCCACGTCGACTCGCGGATCATCTCGACTCGCTCGGGCGAGGTCGACAAGATACTCTTTGACCGACTCCTCGATACTCACCTGTTCGGGCAGCTGGCGGAGAGTGGTCACCTGCGAGGCGTCGACAACCGGATTGACAGTCGGCATCTGGGTGTCCCGACTCGCTCGACGGCTAATGAGATCGATCTCGCCGCCGCGGTCGGGGTAGCCAATCGAGGTCTTAACGATAAATCGGTCCCGTTGTGCCTCTGGCAGGCGGAAAGTGCCCTCTTGTTCGATGGGGTTCTGAGTGGCAAGAACAAAAAACGGTTCTGGGAGGTCATATGTTGTCCCACCGACAGTAACCTGTCCCTCATCCATTGCCTCCAAGAGCGCCGACTGGGTTTTCGGGGGTGCACGGTTGATCTCATCGGCCAGCACGATATTGGCAAAAACGGGTCCGCGCTGGAACTGGAACTCACCGTGCTCCTCGTTATAAATCTGTGAGCCGGTAATGTCGCTTGGCAGCAGGTCAGGTGTAAACTGGATGCGAGTAAACTCCAGATCGAGTGCATCGGCTAGTGCAACGGCGGTGAGCGTCTTCCCCGTCCCCGGAACATCTTCCAGTAGAACGTGACCACGAGCCAACAGGCCAGTCGAAACGGTTTCGAGAAACTCCCTGTCGGTGATGACTGCCTCGCTAACCCGATCCATTACCGCAGTAATCCGTTTTGTTGCCTCCTCCATCCGCTGACCATCTCTCATACGACACTATCACTGCTTGGTATGGACTTATCAGTTGTTGTGACTGTACTGCCCTGTTGACTCGATGGAAACGCTGCTATCCCTAGAGAACGTGAACCAAGATATGGGGCGCAAGAGACCGATAAGGACTCCGTGCCATAGAGCACGTTCTGTTGACTGGTCCATGCGCGAAAGAAGTCGAGTCATGGGCGCTACAGCCCGGATGCCGCGGCCCGGCATCCGGGCGGCCTCCCATGATAGTGCGTCCTTGGCAGGTAGGCCAATCAGAGCCACGCGTTCGATGACGCTGTTGAATCATCGGCCTTTGACCACCCCAGTACCTCTTCACGCACGCTGGGGACTTAGCAGGCTTTCATCCCATCAGAGCCAGAGAGAATATGTCTGGAAAAGAATACATCAACAGAGCCGTAATTATTGGATATCAGTTTGCGCTCAGTTTTCACTTTCATCGCGCTTAAGCCAAACTTAAGTCCGAACAGTCAGAGAGCAAATGTATGTCGAACAACCTGATGGACGAGATGGCTCTGGACGACCAGGCCATGCGTCCCATCATCGAGAACTCGGATATCATTGGTGGCGTTTACTACATGAACTACGACGAGTGCGTCATCGTGAGCAACGACAAGTGGAAAGACGAGGCCGGCGGTGTTCCTCGGCATTCGTACCTACTTGCAACAGCTACGGACTGGGACAACCCGGAGGAGTTCGAGGAAGAGGATGCGTACGCGATTCTGCTTCGAGCCACGGGGCCGGAGAAGCTCCCTGCTGAGGATGACTTGATGAAGGTGCGTGAGGAGGCGATGCGGCGGAAAATCACCAACGACACCGCTGTAGATTCCTCTCAGGTGCCGGGGACTAGCGAGGAGATCATGGACGTTCTCACCAAGAACGAAATCCAGTTTTCATACTCACGGACATAAATACGCAAACACATCTGGGATTTCGACCCGGTTGAGTACAGAGAGAGCAGCCTCACGGAGACCGTCGAGTGTGTCAAACAGGCGGTTCCCAAGTTCTTGATCAAGTTGTCTCCAACACTCTTCCGCGGGGTTCAGCTCCGGTGAACCCCGCGGTAGGTAACAGAGTTCTATCGGTGTATCTTCAGCAAACTCTTGGACCTTGTTCGCCGTGAAATACGAGGCGTTGTCCAAAACGACGCAAATCTTCTCGCCGAATTCAGTCTGAAGTGCGTCGAGAAGTCGAATCGTCGTGTCGCTGTTAAAATTCCCTGCACACGGCAGGAAGAACGTCTCACCGCCATCGCTGACTGCACCAAGCAACTTGATGCTATCCCACGCGCCCGTCACCGGCAGTGACGGGCGCTCTCCTTCCGGAAACCACGCATAAATCAACGTCGAGAGAACCTGTCTCGTCTGATCGATGGTCAGGATCGTGTATTCGTCGTCCAGGTCGTTGCGCTTTTTTTGAAGCCTTCTTTCCAAGCTTCTTGGGCTCTTTCGTCGGATTTGTAGAACTCCGGCCGGGCTGTCTTCCAGGACAGCCCGGCCTCAGACATCAATCTCCGGACGTGCCGCTCACAGTACTCAACGTCAAACTCTTCGACGAGATAGTGACGAGCTAGTGGAACAGACCACGCGGGCGCGTCTAATCCTACTTCCTCAGGCGATTCGTGAAGTACCTTGACGAACCGCTTGTGTTGTTCATCAGAGAGTTCGGTTGGTCTGCCTTCGCGCGGATCGTCGTAGGCGACTTGCTCGACCGGCTCATCAGCGAGCCGGTCGAGCCGGCCAACCCACCGAGACAACCATGGACCGGTGTAGCCGTATCGTTCAGCAACCTCCGCCATCGTTGTATCGTCTTCTTCAAGATAGTTGATCACCGCCATTAGCCGCTGTGTCGGCTTTTTATCTTCGACCTCCGCGAGAGCGTCGCGGAGGTCGTCAAGAGTGGCGGCGTCAAGCGTGGACATACTTGCTAATCACACTCTAACCTAAAGAATATTTAGCTGACAGTATCAGCCAAGAAGGGATGAGCTTCATCCACGAGTACACCACGAAAATCGCGGAGATGGACACCGAAGAGATCGACCCGGTTCTCCGCCGGATTCAAGACTGGGTCGAAGACCCCATCAGCCGGGGGATTGTGGCCCACCGAGACGGGACGATTAACCTCTCGCACGCCGTCGAAGAGGGGAAAATCATTCTCGTCCGGAACACGGTGCGGTCTGACGAGATCCGGAAAGTCGTCTCCACGGGGATCATGCGCCGCGTGTGGTCGACCATCAGAAAACGCGAGAAGATCGAGGAGGCCGACCGCGAGCCCTTCTTCGCGTTCATGGACGAGTTTGACGACATCGCCTCAGAGAACATGGCCCTCGACAAGATGCTCTCGAAGGCCCGGTCTGGGAAGATGGGCGTCGTGACGTGTCTCCAGAACCCCTCGCAGGTGCGGGAGATTGCGCCCCAGACGCTCAAGCAGATGTTCGGGAACACGGACACGCTGTTGAGTTTCGGTGTGACGGAAGTTGATGACGCCCGGATCATCGCCGAGCGGTTCGACGACGACGACATCGACTCGGGGACGATTCAGTCGCTGCCTGCGTATACGGCCCTGACGACGATCTCCACGATGGACGAGGACGGGCCGATGCGGTCGGACCCGCTTGCGCCCGACACCTTCGCCCCGTACCCGGCGCGGCGGACGCCGGCAGAAGCCGAAGCGATCATCGGGGAGAACCTCAAGGAGTACGGCGTCGACGCGCTCGAGCAGAACCTCGACGAGTCGGAACACGCCCTGATGCACCTTGGGGGCGAACACGACTTGACGAAGTGCTTCCTTGAGGCAGTGTGGGCTGAACAGATCCGACAGAACGCACTCGATACGCTCCCCGGCGCATACGAGACGCTTGAGCCCGCCCCGGCGTTGAATATCGACCCGCCGGAGATGGACGGCGACGACACACTCTCGGTGAGTGTCGAGGCCGCAAACGAGGGGTTCCACCGCCGGACGTCGACGGACTTCGAGGAGCTGCCTGACGGAATCCTCGTCGATGAGGCGTATGTTGAGCTGGCCGACCCCGAGGATGAAGAAGAGGAAACCAGCGTCCGGGGGACGGGCGGGACGCCGACAGGACAGGTTCGGATCACCGACCCGGAGACGGAACTGTCGATCACGGACAAAGGGATTCGGTCGGTTCTTGAGCAGGCTGATGAAGATTGGCGGCCCGAGACAGAGAAGCACAACGAAGTGATTCGCCGGTCGTTCGTGATGCTGTCGGCTATCGGGATGGAAGTCACCGTCGTCCGGCAGGACCACGAAGTGAGCTTACCGGACGCAGTTGCCTACCCGCCGATTGAGGGGACTGTGGATACAAAGCGGGCCTCGCGTTTGCTTGAGCAGTTCAAGAAGGACTACCCAATCGCCGCAGACCTCTCTGGGGGCGGTGCGATCACTATCGAAGCAGAGACCTCAACCTACAAGAAGCCAGCCCGGACGCTCCAGAACCTCGCCCGGTCGGTTCGTAGTGACCGGCGGGTTATGTTCGTCACTCCGGAGGAGGGTGGTGAGAAAAGTGCTGAGCTTGCTGCTCGCGTCAACCACATTCTCACAGACCCGAAGCTCATCCGTGGGCACCTTCGGATGCGCCCCAACGAGGACGCAGAAGACGCAGGTGATCTTACAGAGCGCGACCCGATGCCGCTGTACTACAATAAGACCGACTTCCTTGAGTTGGGGACACCCACAGACGGTGAGCGGAAGCACGCGCTCATCAGGAAGGGCAAGCAAGCGGTGTGGGTCAATACCCACGACGACGAGATTCAGCTGTACGACGGCATGGCTGATGGCGCCAAGAAGGGGTCGCTCCGGATGGACGAGGGCTTCGGGTCAACGAACGCGTTCGACGTGTGGTGCCGCTATGACACCCACAACAACGAGTGGGTGGTCTACCCCGGCGGCGAGGTCCAACGCTACCCGACACTCGGCGACCTTCGCGAGGACTGGCAACTGGTTTACGAGCCGTTCGTCCCCGAGCGGGAGTTCGAAGAGATACCGACGGAGGAGGACTGGGACATTGTCCAAACGGCTCTCCCCGAATTCCTTTCGCCCGCTGAACAACCCACGAGCGAATCGGATACTCAAGCACCTGTCGAGGCCGATTCTCCTGACACCGAGGGAGACTCACCCACCGAGACGTACACGAGTATTGAGCAAGTTCCCGAAGAAGCAAGGGTTGAGCAGGACACGGAAGACGAACCAGACACGAGCGATACCGAGGACGAAGAGATACACATAGAGCGTGCCGGGTTCTCACGCGAAGCCGTCCCCATTCCGGAACGGCTCATCCCGAGCAAGATGCCGAGTCGGGATAGCGACGTGAGTGGGGTCGGTTCCAAACCCGGAGCGAATGTAACCCACGAGGCCCCACCGGATGCGTTTGAGCCGATCGTCCCCGATGAGCAGTTGCCGATATACCGCGAGATGACCGCCCTTGATATTGAGGGCAACAACCGCGACCCGGTCGGGATACACGATGACGACGCAGCCGCGGATGAGGGCGACACACCGGCCACGGACAACGCCGACACGCCTGACGAGGAGCCGTCTCCCAGTGTCGAGACGACCGTGGATGAAGACGACCCGTTCGGTGCCGACAGCGATACGGATGGGCCGGTCGACATCCTTAACGATGACGCGGGCGCCGACGAGACGAGCCCGATTGACGCCGTGACGTTCAGTCACGCAGCCGCCATGACAAACTTGAGTACCTACTACATCGCCAACAGCGACGCAATCGACGAGGACAGCTCGCCAGACGATATCGAAATCGACTCCGATGCGGTTGCCGACAAATTCGGCGCGAAAGACCCCACCGACGCCGCCTTCTGGCAGGACGTGTGGGATTCGGCGAACCTGAACGAGACGGAGGCCATCTTCCGGGATAACCTCCCCGGTGCGCTTCGGTACGGGACTGGCGTCCGTGATACGCAGGCTGCGGACGCAATCCGGATCGGACTTGCGACGAACAAACTCGTAGTGGTTGATGAAGATGCGCTCCGTCTGCCGGGGCCGCGAGATTCTCCTCGCGATTACCTTGGCGAAGACGAAATAGCCGAGATGCAGCGTCGGGATAGTTGGGTGCCTGTGTGGGATGCTCTTGGGAATGACCATGACGCGAGTGCCAGTGTCTCGATGGCAGTAATCGCGCTCAAGCGGGAATACGAATTCAAGGAGCCGATGGCACGGGCCGCTATTGGCGCGGGTGTCGAGGCCGGCGTCATCGAAGAAGACGGAAAGCAACTCGCCCTCGGTGAACGGGCGATCCCGACGTTCTGGGATGAGGTACTGACCACTGCGGGTAACCAACCGCACACCCCGTTCAACGAACAGGCTCTGACCCTTGCTCTCTGGGACGCACACGATCTCACCCAAGAACAAGAAGAAGCAACCATTGAGGCGGCTTGTGAGCACGGCGCGGTGTACCGTGACGACGAGACGGGGCAGTTCAAGATCAATACACCTCGCGACGAGAAAGGGCCGGAAATCGACGCCGCAGCGTTCGACCGGGATGCGTATCCCGTAGGTGGAGACGGCTCGGACTCCGACGACAGTTCCGACGGCGACGGTTCCGATGATACCGACGACGGCCCGGACGGTGGGGGAGAGACACCCGCCACGGACGACAGCGAAGATGCATCCCCCACGCCCACGGACGCGAACGGTGAGAGCGACGAGCCAGACACGGCCAGCACACGCGAGGAAGACACAACCGACACCGAGACGACCAACGCCCCGTCCGAGAGTCGGAATGGCTCAGGCGGGCGCACAGGCGCGCACAGCGAGGCCGGGAGTCAGGACGACGCAGACACTACGTCCGACGCCGAGACGAACGCTGGGAGCGACGACGGCGCCGAGACTGACGCTGGGAGCGACACCGACCCGGACGACGGCGAGACAGAGCCGCCCGCAGCCGGCGCAGCCGACGCAGAGAGCGACGCCGACGACACACGCCCCACAGGACAAACCGCACCCGGCGAGCCGCGTGCCGAGCCTAACAGCACACTCGTCGACGCCGACCCTACCGACCTCCGGCTGAGCCCCACGCCGGACCTCGGCGCAGTCCAAGCCTGCCTCGAGGAAGCCGCCCGCTTCTTCCACAGCCAGCTGGATACGACGATCGACCAGAATGTCACGTGGAACGAAGAACGGGCGTTCGAAGTGGGCTACCGGAAGCCCGAGACACCGCGGGAATACTTCACCACACTTGACGAGCCCGACCCGGCGTACCCTGTTGAGCAGGATCCCGACGCTGCTGACGCGATGCCGCCGAACGAGGACGCACAGACCGCCGGCATCCAGTCCACGGAAGACGCCGCTGAACGCATTGCCGAGCCCGAGGACTTCGCCGCCGACGAGCAACCCTACCAGTATCTCGGCGCTGACCACCGGGGCTGGAGCGACGACCTCGTCGATGACAAGCAGCTCGGGTGGGCACCCGCCTTCGGCAAGGAACTCTTCTTCCACCTCGAAGAGCAGGGCTTTAGCCACCACACGATGGTCGCGACCGGGCTGTTCACGAAGCCAAACGACGCCTACGGCGAGAACGAAGAGGGCGAGGAATACGTCGATTACACCACGATAGACAATCCTGACGATCCCGCCGACCTCTCGTGTCTCTTCCGGGCGCGGTACATCTTCCCGTACTACGACGAGGACGGCAAGGTGGCCTTCTTCATCGGGCGGCGGCCGGACTTCGACACCGAAGACGGCACCCACACCGACGACTTCACCGGGGGGAAGTACGCCAAGCTCGCGACGACGAAGAACTACACTATCGCCGACGAGCCGATCTACGGCCGGGAGACCATTGTCGAGGGCGAACCCCTCGCAATCACGGAGGGGATGGCCGACGCGATTACCGCTCACGCCCACGGCATCCCGTGCATCTCCCCGGTCACGAAGTCGTTCAAAATGAAGCACCGCGACGTACTCGCGGAGATCATCAAGCGCCGGGAGATCCCCGACGTGTACTTCCTCCAAGATTCGGACCCGCCGAAGCGGGTCGTCCTTGCGGAGGAAGACCGGGACCACGACGAGCGCGAGTGTGAACGCGACATGAACATCCGCGAGTTGTTCTGTACCGGCGAGTTCCCCGGCGACGAGATGTTCACCCGGAAGCTGGTTCTCGAGGCCGCTCGCGACGGGACGCTCCAAGACAAACTCGACGATCAGGACATTCGCGTCGCGCCGCCGGCTGACGCCGACGTCGACGCAGAGGAGCAGACGCCCGTCACGGCCGAGGAAGTCCCGGTTCACCTGTTGGAGTCCGAAGGCGAATTCCACGGGAAGGGCCCGATCAGCGAGGTCATCGAGATTCACCAGTACGGGCCCGGCGTGGATAGCGCCGTCAACATGGGCCGGGTGCTGGACACGCATACACCGTCGCCGGACGATACGTTCACGGGGACGGTCCAAGCCGCCGCCGAGGTGTATCGCGAGGAAGTCCTCGAGGGCGACGCCGACCCCAACGAGGATGATCACGAGCTCTGGGAGAAAGTCGCGACGCGGCTCGGTATGATCGACGTCGACACCGAGACAGACGAGACTACTGCGAGCGCCGACGCGGACGGACAGACGGCACTGACGCCCGACGAAGAGCCAACCCACACTGACTACGGTGGAACCAATGTATGGCTCTTAGAGCTGCCGCAGTTTGGCGATGAGAAGCGCGACCTTGACGACTTCCTCCAAGAGGGCTGGCTCGCGCTCACGCCGCCGGCTGAATGGGCGCTTCGACTGACGATGGGGAATGGCCCGACACCCGCCGACGACGGGAGTGATGGACCGGCCACGGCCCCTGCGTGGATGCGGGCGCTCGCCGACCGGTCGGACCCAGTTGGCGAGTACCCAACCGGAATGGATCCGACGTCGCTTGGCTACCCCACCGCCCACGACCTCCCCCAGACTGTCGGGGCGATCGACCGGACAGAAACGGGCGTAAATATGCCCGTTCGTGACCCCCACATCATCCCGGCTGATCCCGACGCTGACACGGGGGCGCTGACGGCCGCTCACAGGTGGCCTGTTGGCGACGCGAGCACGCTTCGCGGCGAGGGTAATGTTCTCGATCCTGTGCCTGAACAAAACGCGGTGTATCCACCCCTCTCGCTGTTCGGTTTCATCCCCACAATCCACCCGTCACAACACCCCGCCGCGACGGGCAACATTGGGGGGCTGGTGAACGACGCCAGCACCGCGATGGATATCGACCCACAGGAGATCGAAGACCGAATCGAACAGGGCGACTATCGCGAGCTCACTGGGAGCCACAACCCCCTCTGGAACCTCGACCTGCGCGACCTTGGACTCACGCCCGGATCCCGTGGGAAAAACCCCTTCGGTCACTTCGGTGAATCGGAGAACTACTTCGTGGTGATCGACGACGAAACTGCCTACTGTCACAAGCGGGAAGCGCTCTATAACTTCCAACACTTTGCGCTCTGTGACATGGGCAAGCGCGACCCGAAGGATTCCGCGAGTGGTCAGAATCTCGATGATTTAGAGTACCTCCATCTGTGGACCTACGCTCGCCAGAACAACCTCGTTCCAGAGCACACGCCTATCCCGCTGAAGGGGCTTGTGGGATACGCGATCGAGCATGATTATTGCGAGCCTGAGGACCTCGAACAATTCGGCGGGGGTAGCGATGATTCCGACAGTGATTCGGACGAACAGAATGCCGACTCGCCGGGCAGGAACAAAGCCGGGAAGCGCAACCTCAAGCTCCCGGATGATGTGTACTTCCCAGTTCTCAAAGATATCGAGGACACGACAGGATACACGCCCGCACGCCTCGCGGACAGTAGTGGATCCGGTGGTGACTCGGGCGGAGACGAGAGTAGTTCGACGACGCCTTCGGTCGACACAGAAGACGTTGCGTTCGACAGCATCCACCGCAAGTATGGCCAGCCGCTCATCGGGGACGACATGCCCGACCCACTGAAGCAGTTCCTCCGTCGTTACACCAACACGGAAGACGAGACGATCACGACCGACACCGACGAGACGGTGTTCGTTCCGAAGGCCGAACTCCGCGATGCGTTCAATTCGTGGGCGCAAATCTGCCTCCGGCACATCCGTAACAGTACTGATATGTCGGTGGATGATGTGGCGATCCAAGAGTACGCGCCGGGTGCGTTCACTGGGCCGCTAAAAGCGCAAGTCGACGTCGAACTGAAGGAAGGTCGGCCCAGTGTCGAAGGCGGAAAGCAGGTTCGGACGTGGTTCGGTATTGAGCTCACAGACGAGGGCGAAACCCTCGCTGAACTCGAAGGGAAGTTCTCGATGGACGACTAGGGAACTTCCTCCCGGCTCCGTTCTCACTGCACGATTCGGTTGCTCCGACGGGGGCTACTTGACAGGTTCCTGATTGTGGATTAGGTGTACGATAGTATGTCTCTCATCAGAGTCAACTACGCCTTCTCGCTGGACGTTTCGATACCAATCGTCGCGCAAAGCCCGAGATGAGCAGGTGACTGACTCACTATCTTTGCGCCATATTCCACACTAAACTATTCAACCCGCTGGTGAGGTTACTGACATTGACTCAGCTGGTGTCCAACTCAGGTCTGACCACCGAATATCACCCCCGGATATGGAATCAAAACCGCAAGACGTAACCGGGTATCTGGGGGGTGCCACAGAAGCAGAACTCAAGCCTATTTTGTCTCGAAAAGGCCCTGTATTCTCTAACTCACAGCAGATCCCCGATCGCCTGTTATTTTCTCTTTTATGTCTCGGAATTTAGCCAAATTCGATTTTTTGAAAATAACCACACGTAGCGGAGTATCCGGGGGTAGCAAGGTCACTCAAACACCCCCCGGATATGAAATCAAAACCGCATGACGTAGTGGGGTATCCGGGGGGTCAACCGAGAACCTACCAGAGTTTATTTCGCATATAAGTACCACATTTTCGACACACCCGGCAATTTTAGTGAAAATAATCATACGGGGGGTGAATCTGCCCGTTTTCAGTCCACTCTCAGCACCCCCTCGGATATCAAATCAAAACCGCATGAAGGCAAGGCCTATCCGGGGGTCTCCACTCCAAAATCACTGCTCAATCAAATATGACTCGCTCGCATACCTGAGCGTGTTCTAGAAAGCCGTTTCAGCCGGTTTCCGAGACCGACTTATTTTCACCTTCTCAGAACACCCCCAATTTGACCCGGTACGTCTGTGATATACCGGGTAATACCCCCTCTGGGTGGGGGTGTTCAGGCCCAAGGGCCAAGAGTAAGATGCCTGATACAGCAGGCAACCGGGATCACCCCAGCAGTCCCCTGAAGGGGACATGAAGAGACAGGGTCTCAGACAGAAGCATCACCAGCTGGTTGACCACCACGATCGAGACTGACCGCAGAAGGCAGTCGGCCAGCAAGACGGGGACACCACTACACGGCGGTCGGCACTACCACCGCCTCACCAACACTGTGTGACTCACGAATCCTCTCAGAATCTCGAAATAGCCTCAGCACACTTCCCCACGGGTCAGGTGGACCCCGGACGCAACACGACTCGTCGTCTCGACGACCGCGATCGTCTCGGTAGACTTCCCATCTCCTGACGGTCGATGACCACCACCGGGACAGTCCCCTTGGGGACCAGTCGACTGCCGTCGACACGCCGTCCGATCCACAGACGAGAGACTCCCTCAACACATCGGCTGTCGACCAGTCTCTCACCGCCGAGTCGTGGCTCTGGTCACTGTTTCAGGAACCTGATGCGTCAGCCGACAGTCGGCCCTACCTCAGACGCCGACCGGCTGTCACCATCGCCACGATCACACGCCGTGTGGAACGGCTTCGACCCCGGCGGGATTTTCACCTCCGACGTCGGTGACCGACTCTGCTGATCCCCTCATCCGGGTGGGCTTGTCGATGCGACTCGACTCGCCGATCTCGACTCGCGGCGTCTCCCGACCGAGGTCACGACGTGGTCACCAATCGGCATCGACACCGCCTCTGATCAACACCACAGACGCGGCGACCAGTCGCCGCTTTGGACGCCGCATTCGCTTGGCCCGTGTCGACGATCAGGATCCACAGCGAGGTAGACCTCTCAGTATTCTGACTACGACGCCGTCGGCCGTCACCAGCGACGGAACGCCACCACCACAGACACGGCAGGCGACCGCTTCGAGCCTGACAGCCGACGGGGACCGAACGGTGTCGGGTCCACCCCACCAACAGTGGTCGCGACCGACACGCCTCGAGGACAGCTGGTCACTGTTCTGTTGGGTGGGTTGCCCCCACCTCGACGACTCCCTCTTGGCGGGAGTCATCGCCAGTATCCCCACCGGGAATCTTTCAGCGATCTGGTATACAGAATGGCGTCCACGAGCCACCCACCTTCGGTGGGGCCTCGTTCTGTCTCAACACGGTGAGACGACACCGTCTGAATCCGGACGGAGTGGCGGCAGGCCCCAACCCAGTGATAGCATTATTTCGGTCGGGCCAGCGGTGAGGTTTCCCAAGATGAATACGCTTCTCGCACTCGTCGTTTTCACCGCGTCGTTCGGCACCGCAATCGCCCTGCTCGTCGGCATCGTCTTCGCCGCCCTCATGTCGATGAATGCCCGGAGTGGATCGGAGGGGTGTGACTTCTGTTCGAGTAAGTCGGCCACCCGTCTCGGGGGTGGTGACGTCGCCTGTAGTGACTGCAAACGCCGGGTCCTCTGACCGGCTTCTCAGCGGGGGTCGAGACTCCCTTGCTACAGCCCGGTGGCTGGTGGGTTTGTTGCGGCAGATGACGGAACCGCAACCAGCCTGTAGTGGAGACGGTCGATCAGTCGGGTTTGTTTGGGGTCGATCTCGGGGGACAACCAGTGGGGGAAACTCTCTGTGACTCCCCACTCATGTTGGCCCCAATGGGACGGCTGGTTGTGACGTTAGCAGTAACTACTAACCCACCGTTCAGCACGGTGTCGGAGACACCGGCTACGGCCGAGTCTTGACCTCGCTTCTGCTGACAACATTTTTGCCTCCCGCCAGCGGTGAGGGTTTCCCCCGAGGGGGTGACCCGACCAACCGACTATGACCGAAACGCTTCGCGGTTCGACGCCTCAGTCCGAGTTTGACCTGACGACTACCCTTGACGACGACATCGAGTGTGCCTGTGAGGGTTGTCACGACGATGTCGACGACCAGTTGAAACTCCTCCTCGGGTGTGACGCCCGTGGGATGGTTGCTGACTACGGGACGGTCGGCTTCTGCTCGCTCGAGTGTGCCCGCCAGTTCGTCTCGGCGGGCCCGTACCAGTCGCTCGAGGAAGACCTGATCGTCTACACCCAGCAGCCGGTCGTCGCGACCGCCGTCCACAACGGCGAGGTCATCGAGGCCACGCTCGGGTTCGACGTCAAGGAGGCTATCGAGGCGGCCGCCGAGATCGTGGCCGACCTCGTCGACGACGTGGAGCTCTCGCCTGACGACTTCACCGTTGAGACCGAGGCACTCTGATCATGAACAGCACCGACGCCGACGACACGATCGACATCGCCGACCCGACGCCGGTCGGCAGTCTCGATCTCCCGTGTCCCGACTGCGACACACAGCTTGAGGTCACCGCGGACGAACAGCGGGCTCCCGACTACGAAGTGGACTGCCCCGACTGCGGCTTCGGGGATGTCTACGTCGCTGGGTGAGGATATCCAGCCGGCCGGCCTCTTTTTTTGCGCTACGACGACAGCCTCGCCCCGATCGACCACCGTCGTCGTCGACATTATTCCTCCCAGCCGGAGACGAGGGTTTCCCCCGAGGGGGTGGCCCGACAAACCGTTATGTTCGACACGACACCCACTGACGCCGACAGCTTCGAGCCTCGCCACGACGACCACCAACGCGCCATCGACGATCTCGACCTCGCCCCCGGCGAGTGTCGCCGGGTCGACGACATCCCGGCAGGTCGCTCGTACCACCTGCGGCTCGGCTACCTCTATCAAAATTGCGCCTCCCGCCGGCAGCCCCGGGCGACGCGCGGCCGACCACTCGGCCGAAAGCCAGATTTAACACCATGAGTGTCGTTCTCTGAGCAAACTAATGGCTCAACTTCCGAAGCACTCCCTTCGCGTCGATGTCCGCAATATCGGCGGCATCGACGAGGCGTCGGTGACGCTTTCCGACGGCGTTTCGGTTCTCACCGGACGGAACGCGACGAACCGGACCTCCTTCCTACAGGCGCTGATGGCCGGACTTGGCAGCCGCCAGAGCTCGCTGAAGGGCGACGCCGAGGAGGGAGAGGTGACCCTGGAACTCGGTGACGATACGTACACCCGAACGCTACGGCGCCGCGGCGACTCCGTCTCGTACGGCGGCGATCCCTACCTCGACGACCCGGAACTGGCCGACCTGTTCGCGTTCCTCTTGGAGGACAACGAAGCGCGGCGGGCCGTCGCGCGCGGCGACGACCTCCGCGAGGTCATCATGCGCCCGATCGACACCGACGCGATCGACGCGGAGATCCGCGAGTGCAAGCGCGAGCGCGACGACCTGGAGTCCGAAATTGAGCAGCTCGACAGCCTCGAACGCGATCTCCCCGGTCTTGAAGCCGATCGCAGCGAGAAGACCAAAGAGCTCGAAGAGGCAGAAGTGGAGCTCGAATCGGTCCGCGAGAAGCTCGACGAGCTCGACGCCGGCGTCGAGAAGAGCCAAACGCGCAAACAAGAGATGGAGGAGGCGTTCCAGCGGGTCCGGGACGCCCGGTCCGAACTCGACGACCTCGAGTTCGACCTCGAGACCGAGCGCTCGACGCTCTCGGAGCTGAACGCGGAGCGCGAGGAGCTCCGAGAGACGGTCGAGGCGGCCGAGGAACCCGACGGGAACGCGGACCGGTTGGCTGGCCGCATCGACGAGCTGCGCAGCCGGAAGCGCTCGCTCGACGACGATATCAACGAGCTCGGCAGCGTCATTAGCTTCAACGAGGACATGGTGGGCGACTCGGAGATCGATTTTGACGTCGACGAGGGGACGACCGGGGACGACCCGACCGCCGCGCTGACCGGGGGCGATCGGACAGTCTGTTGGACCTGTGGGTCCGAGGTCGAGACCGAGCAGATCGAGGCGACTCTCGACCGGCTGCGGGAACTCCGCTCCGACAAGCTCGACGAGCGCAACGAGATCCGCACGGAGATCCAGGATCTCACCGACCGACAGTCGTCGATCCAGCAGGCCCAACGCGAGATTGAGCGCGCCGAGGAGCGGCTCGACGCAGTCAGGACGGAGATCGAGTCGACCGAGTCGCGGATCGCGGACTTAGAAGACCGGATCGAGTCGAAGGAAGCGGAGATCGAGGAGCTAGAGGAGGAGGCCGAGTCGATCGACGTCGACGGCTACGACGAGGCGTTAGAGTTCCACCGCGAGGCGAACGGGATCGAGCTCCGGATCGAGCGGCTCGAAGACGAGATCGACGAGATCGACGACGAGATTGACGACCGTGAGGCGGCGATCGAGCGTCGCGAGGACCTGAAGGCCGAACGCGAGGAGCTGGCCGAGCGGATCACCGAGCTGCGGACGCGCGTCGACCGCATCGAGGAGGACGCAGTCGATGGATTCAATGACCACATGGAGACGGTGCTCGACATCTTAGAGTACGACAACCTCGACCGGATCTGGATCGAGCGCCGGGAGACTGAGGTCCGCGAGGGGCGCCGCAAGGTCACGCGGACCCGGTTCGACCTCCACATCGTCCGCTCGTCGCCCGACGGGACGGCCTACGAGGACACGGTCGACCACCTCTCCGAGAGCGAACGCGAGGTGGCGGGGCTCGTGTTCGCGCTCGCGGGCTATCTCGTCCACGACGTTCACCAGACGGTCCCGTTCATTCTACTCGACTCGCTTGAAGCGATCGACACTGACCGGATCGCGCGCGTCGTCGACTACTTCCAGACCCACGCCGACTACCTCGTTGCCGCGCTGCTGCCGGGCGACACCGCCGCCCTACCCGACGAGCACGACTACATCGAACAGATCGACTGACGGCCGAAACAGCCTTTTAAAACATCTTCAAACTTGCTCGTCGTCGATTCCGCGACTTCTTGACCGCACGCACAACTACAAAATTATGTGTGATTATAAATGGATTGTTATTTTGGCGAGCCTCGTCGGTCTCGGATCTCGCGTCGGCTCACCGATGTTTTTGTAACCCTTCGCGTCGAACTACCACTATGACCACGGCAGCGAGCGGCGTGAACACGAAGGTGGGGCGGGTGATCCGAGCGTACGACCTCGACGGGATGGGCGCGAACTTGGAGGCGGCGTGGACCGGCGAATCGGGTGAGCGGACGAGTCTGCGCGACCTCGCCGACGAGTTCAACGAGGCCGTGTTGCGGGCGGCCCTCGGCGAGGTCGGCGTCTCGTCGCTCTCAGTCGACGTATCGAGTACATACGAAGCGGTCCGCGGCGACTCTGGCTCGTCGGCGACGCGGGCGCGTCGACGCCTGGAGCGTGAGGGCGTCGACGTTGACGAGGTCACCAGTGACTTCGTCACCCACCAAGCGATCCACACGTACCTCACACAGGAGCGCGAGGCGAGCCTCCCCGACGCGAGCGAGGACATCGCTAAGAGGAAGGTCGAGACCGTCGAGAAGCTTCAGGGCCGGATGTCAGCGGTGGCGGAGTCGGCGCTGACCGCGCTCGCGAACGCGGACGAACTGGACCGCGCCGACTACGACATCCTCATCGATGTACGGGCCGTCTGTCAGAACTGCGGGACCGACGCCCCGGTGAGCGAACTTATCCGCCGGGGGGGATGCGGCTGTGCGAGCGACCCGACGTCCGACGAGGTGTGAGCCTGCGTCTCTGTCATTTCGCTGGATATAGGCGCTAAGCCCCCACCCTCAACGGAACGACTGAAAAGAGCGGAGCAGGGCGGGGATACAGCGCCATCATCATCTGTTTATGTTGTATTTTAATATAATACTTTAAGATGATAGATTACTGCGAAAAACAGTCAACACCCGCCCCTCAGCAACGAACTTTACATCGTCGGTTTCCATGACACGGGTAATTCAATCCATTACATATGTACGACTGTAATAGCATGCCTTTCGAACGCTCGATGCGATGTCGACGCCCGCAGAGACAGCTAATCGAACAGTCATTCTGCTCTCCCGAATCACTACGAATATGTCGCCCGAATTCCGATGATCTGTGCGGACTGTGTCACCATCTCGGGGACCTCCTCGCGGTACCACGTCCCTTTCATCCGGGTCGTCGGTCCCGAGACGCTGATGGCGCCGAGGACGCGGTCGTCGTCCGCGGAAAGGATCGGCGCGCCCACCGCGCGCATCCCCACGGTTCGCTCCTCGTCGTTGAACGCGTACCCGCGCTCTGCGATATCGTCGAGTTCGGCCCGGAGCGATTCGACCTCGGTCAGCGTGTCTGGCGTCTGCTCCGTGAAGCTGATCGCCTCCAGAAACTCGTCTAAGCGGTCGTCAGGGAGGTATGCGAGGTATGCCTTCCCGACCGACGTGGCGTGGAGGTCGACGACGGTTCCGATGTGTGAGTCCGTCCGCACCGCCTGGTCAGCCAGCGACTGGTAGATGTAGATACCGACGCCGTCGTCCTCGACCATCACCTGCGCGCGCTCCCCGACCGCCTCGACCAAGCTGTCCGTCTCGGGTTTGGCGACGTAGTACAGATCGTGATGTTGGCGAGCGCGGTCGCCGAGCCCGAGGAACTGGAGCCCGAGCCGGTACTCGTCGCCGTCCTGTACGACGTACCCCAGACTCCGGAGCGTCTGGAGGTGGTTGTGTACCGTGCTCTTCGATATCGATAGCGACTCCGCCAGCTCCGAGACCCCACACCCGCCGCGTTCGCCCAATTGTTCGATAATGCTGAACGACCGTTCTGTTGCTCCGACCGACGCCGCGTTTGGTGTGTCGTCGCGTGTCATACATAGCCGATCGCTCGGGTGGGTAATGTATCTGTCGCGTCTGTTCTGCCTGCCAGAACGTTCGTTCTGCTTTACAGGCTGAGCGCGTCGATCGTCGACCGAACCGGTCGCTCCGCCACGGCGTCGAGGGCGTTGAGCGCCGCGTCGACGCGCTCGTCGTCGCCGGTCTCGCCCGCACCGAGCCCGTGCGCCAGCAGCCTTCGGTTCCGCTCTCGGTACGCCGCTTCGGGCATCGGGTCTCGGTAGTCGCCGCGGGGGTACTCGCGGGCGCCGCGTAGCGTGGTCCCGTCACGCAGTTCGACTGCGACGCTCGCGCCCCACGACTCGGGGAAGGCCGCCTCGTACCCGTCGTCGACGCGCAGGTCGACGCGCGCGGCCACGCCCCTGACCGTCTCGTCGGCCAGCGCCGCCGGGGTGAAGTGGTCGAGTTCGACGCCGCCCCGACAGAGGTACGTCGCCAGCACGTAGGGCGCGGAGAACTTCCCGGCGGTCAACGTCTCCGGCGCGGCGTGTGCCATGTCGGTCGCGTTGGCGAACGTTCGGACCGTGATCGACTCGACGGCGCTCGGATCGACGTCTCGTCCGTCTATCGCCTCGCGGAGCGCGTCGAGCGGCGGGTGGGTGTACCGGCAGGAGGGATAGGGCTTGACGTAGTGTTCCGCGACCGCCCACTCCTCTCCGAGTGTCTCGAACTGGCTCGTGAACCCCTCCGGAAGCAACTCCTCGAAGGGGTCGTACACCGCCTCGATGGCCGCCTCCGATCCCTCGACCCCCGCCATCGCCGTGAGCGCTGCGGTCACGCCGACCTGCGCGGAAAAGCCCGCGGTGAAGTTCCGGGCCGTCGGCCCCTCAGCGTACGGGTCGTGCATCGAGACCACCGCGAGGTTCGCCGCGATCCGGAACGTCTCGCGCAGCTCCTCGTTGGTCGCGTCCAGACAGAGCGCGCTCGTCACCGCCGGCCCGACCGTCGTCCACGCCGAGTGCGGGTTCCGGACCAGCCAGGGGATCGCGTCGTTCATCCGGGTTTTCATCGCGAATATCGCCCGTTCGAGGCGCACGCAGACCTCGTAGGCCTTCGCACACGCGTCGACGAACGTCTCACCGTCGACGTCGTTCGCCTCCGCGGCCGCGAGCCCCCCGGCGACGATCCCGGCACCGACGTGGCCGCCCGTGTTGTGGCCCTCCTCCACCTCCTGTGCGATGGCGGCCGCGGCGTTCGTCATGGCGGCCTGCGGCGGGGCGACCCGCCGGTCCGTCCCGAGGATCGTCGCGTCGCCCTCCGCGAACGACGCGCCCGTCGCGACCCCGGCGACGCCCGGCGCCGCCGATCCGGCCACGGCGGCCGCCAGCACGTCCGCGACCACCGCCCGACCGTGTCTCCGAGCCGTCGTGTCGATGGGCGCCGCGAGAAAGTCGCTGACGGCTCGCTCCCACTCACGTGTGTGTGATTCTGCCATACATTGAGGATGCGCGTCGCGGACAAAAGCGTATGGGACGCGACGGACGCGGAAAACGGTCGGGCGCTACCGGCTCGCGAGCGTACAGAGGACGCGCGGCGGCGCCGGTGCCCTGGCGCGCTCCCAGAGCGTGGTCGCCCGGTCGGCCCCAATCACCGGCACGACTAGGTTCCGGAACTTCGATTCGAGCCGCGCCTCCTCGAAGGGGTTGTGTTCGCCTCCGCGCGGCGCGGCGACCTCCTGAGACCGTCGCCCGTCCGCGGTCTCGACCGTCACACGGGCGCCCCGCTGTTCAGGGGCGCGGGCGGCAATATCGTCGCCGACCGCGACGGTTACGCGCTCGGCTAAGGCGATCGCCTCGGGCGTTATCGCCTCGTCCGTGAACGCGGGCGGCCCGGAGTCGCCGCGAAGCAGCGCCGTTGCGACCGCGAAGGGGATCGAGAACTTCGCTTGTAGCTGGTTGCGCGGCCGCGGCTCCGTCAGCCGCGCGGCCGCCGGGTACGTCTCGACGCGGACCGACTCGACCGCGCTCGGGTCCACCTCGGCTTCGAGCGCGGCGACGGCGTCCAGTGCCGGGTGCGTGTACCGGCACGCGGCGTGGATCTTGAAGTACCCGTGTTCGATCTCCCACCGATCGCCCAGCCCGGCGGCGAGGGCCGACTCGTCGATGTCGCCCGCGGCGGCGTGTTCGAGGTGCCGGGCGACCCCGTTCCGGAGGCCGCCGAACCCGGCTTCGGCCTGATCGACGGCGACCAGCGCCGCGAGGTTGCTCATGCCCGCGTAGGCGTTCCGCACGGTTGCGCCCTCCGTCGCGGCCTCGAACCGGGTGTGTTGGGCGTAGTTCGCCGCGATCGCCATGGCCGACCGCGTCGTCTCCGGGTCGAGTTCGCGCGAGCGGGCCACTGCGGCCGCGCCGCCGACCGCGCCCCACACGCCGTGCGGGTGGTACCCGGACCGGAGCGTGCCGAGTGTGCGTGCGGTTCGGACGGCGACCTCGTACCCCGCGACGAATGAGCGCACGAACGCGTCGCTGTCGCTGTACCCGATCTCTGCGTCGGCCAAGAGCGCCGGTAACACGTGAATCGCGGGGTGGCCGGCGGCGAACCGGTGTCCCTCGTCGAGTTCAAGGACGGTCCCTGCGGCACCGTTACACAGCGCCGCGAGCGGCGGGACTGTCTCGCCGCCGTCGGCGCCGATGACCGTCGCTCCGCCCGAGATGCTGTCGGTCCAGCGCCGCGCGAGCGCGTCGACCGCGTCGTCGGTCGACCCCGCGACGATCGCGCCGAGGGTGTCGGCGACGGTGAGCCCCACGCGGTCGCAGACTCGGTCGGGAATCATGTCCGTCTCGACCTCCGCGGCGAACGTCGCCAGCTCGCGTTCGGGCTCAGTCGGCATCGTCGTCCAATAAGTCGGTGCGCGCCCGGAGCAGCTCGACGAACCGGGACGGCCACGAGATAACGCCCTTCGGGCTATACAACACGATCGCGATGAGGATGGCCCCGTAGACGGCGTTGTTCAGTCCGGGAATCTCGAAGGACTGTCGGACGAACTCGCCGACCGGGATGACGATGAGCGACCCCACGATCGGCCCGAGGACGGTGCCGACCCCGCCGACGATGGCCGGCAGGAGCACCTCGACGTTGACGAGCAGGTCGAACACCGTCGAGGGGCGGATCGTGTTGAAGTACATCGACCAGAACGCGCCGGGCCACGCCGTAAAGAAGGCACTCACGGCGACGGCCAGCAGCTTGTACCGGTACGTCGGGACTCCGATGGCGGCCGCGGCCTGCTCCCGCTCGCGGATCGCGAACAGGTAGTAACCGAGTTGCGACCGGTTGATCGCGAGCGACACGACAGTGACGACGGTCAGAAACCCGAGGATCAGGTAGTAGTACGGGAGGTCGCCGGTGAACTGGAAAGCGACCAGGCCCGGCCCGTCGGCGTACTCACGCGCGAGCGGACGGAAGAAGCCGCTCGCGCCGCCGAGCTGTGCGACGTTCGTGAATACGTACCGTAACAGCTCCGCGAACGCCAGCGTCGCCAGCGCGAAGTAGTGGCCCTCTAGATCGTATCGAAAGGTCAACGCGCCGATGATAAGCCCGTATACCGCTGCGATGGCGCTACTGAGGAGCATCCCGATCCACGGGGAGATGCCGAAGTTCCCGGTCAGGATGATCGTCGTGTAGGCGCCGAGGCCGAAGAACGCGGCGTGCCCGAACGAGAACTGTCCGGTGTACCCGGACATGATGTTCCACGCCTGCGCGGTCGTCGCCCAGACGAGGGTGATGATGAGCATGTTCAGGCTGAGCCACCCGAGCGGCGCGACTCCGAACAGCGCGAACTGCCGGAGGAACGGCATCGCGGCGAGCACGAGGAGGCTCACCGCGACCAACGCCGGGAGCGCGTACCACTCGTCTCGGAACGCGCCGTATCGATCGACGGCGCGGGAGAGTGCGTTACTCATCGGCGCTCCCTCCGAGCAGTCCTTCCGGTTTCACGAGCAACACGAGGATGAATGCGAGGAATATCACGATCTGGTACGTTGATCCGCCCAAGTACGCTTGTCCGAACACTTGGATGAAGCCGATGATCAGCCCGCCGACGAACGCGCCGGGGAACGAGCCGAGCCCGCCTAACACGACGACGACGAACGCGTTTATCAGGTACTGATCGCCGAGCGCCGGCGTGAACGACTGAAAGAGGGGAATGACTGCTCCTGCGAGCCCGGCTAATGCGGCGCCGATCCCGAACGTAAGCGCGTCGATCCGCGGGACGTCGATCCCGACGTACTGCGCGCCGTCACGGTTGTCGGCGGTCCCGCGGATCGCCCGGCCCAGCATCGTCCGCTGGAGGAACAGCCACGTTCCCGAAAGCGCGATGAGCGCGATGACGAGCGCGTACAACTGTCCCCGTGGCACGAATACGCCGGAGAGTTCGAGCGAGCCGAGGTTAAGCCCCAGCTGTCGGGGGTCCGCGCCGAACACCATCTCGACGCCGCTGACGAGGATCAGCAGGACGCCGAAGGTGACGATGAGCTGGTTCTCCTGTGGCGCGTCGATGATGGGGGCGATCGTCGACCGGTAGATAGCGATGCCGACGGCGAAAAGCAACACGACGGCGAAGGGGATCGCGAAGAACGGCGAAAGCCCCGTGGCGTCCGAAAACACGAGCACGGTGTACATCGCGACCACCATCAGCGCGCCATGCGCGAAGTTGATCACGTCCATCACGCCGAAGATCATCGTCAGCCCGAGCGCGACGAGGCCGTATATCCCCCCGAGCAACACGGCGAACACCAAGTACTGGGCGAAGATCGTCGGAGATGGGAGTGAGAGCCCGAGAACGACCGGCGCTGCGGTCGTGTCGAGAGCCCCGGCGACGGTAGCCGCTTCTCGACCGCAGGCGTCAAGGAAAAACGAAGAGAGCATGTGGGTCAGAACTGCACGTCGGTCTCAGCGAACTCCTCGGGTGCGACGACGCGGTCTTCGAGGTCTTGGATCTGGAACAGCGGTGCGAGCGAGTTCTCGTTTTCACCGTTGTCGGCGAAAGTGATCGGCGGCATCGCCGCGATGTGATCTTCGACGGTGATCTCCCCTAACGCGTTGTTGATGTCGTCTGGGTCGGCCGACCCCGCCTCCTCGATCGCCGCGATGATGACCTCGGTTGCTGCGTACGTCATCGCAACGTTCGCGTCGAAGCTGGTGTCGAACTCCGACTCGAAGCGCGACTGAACCTCGCTCGCAGCGTCGGAGGTCGGGTCAAGCGCGAAGTTGTTCGCGAACCCGCCCTCGACGGTGTCGCCCATCTCTTCGAGCGCGCTGACATCGTTCATTGCCGCGTTCGAGCAGCCGGTGACGTACTTCGGCTGGTAGTTCTGGTTGTTCATCGCGTTAACCAGTTCGATCGTCCCCGACCGGTAGGTGGTTGCGATCACCGCGTCCGGGTCTGCGTCCCGGAGCGTCGTGACCTGCGTGTCAGCGGTGTCGCCCGGCTCGTAGGCGGTCTCGGCGACGATTTCGATATCGTTGGCAGGGAGCTCCTCGCGGAGCGCGTCGCGCACCGACTGCCCGAAGCTGATATCGATGTAGAACAGGCCCGCGGTCTCAATCTCCTCGCCGGCGTTCCGGATTGCGTCGGCGAGCAGGCGCGCGTGGTCGACCGCCATCTGGTTCGCCGGCGGCTGGGGCCGGTACGCGTAGTTGAGCTGCGTCTCCTGGAGGATCGAGTTGGCTACGGACACCGAGATGACGAACGGGACGCCCGCGCTCTCCGCGGTCCGGGTCGCCGCGCTCGTCACCGGCGAGGAGTAACAGCCGGTCAGTACGCTCGCACCCTCGTCGATGAGCTCTTGTGCGACTTCGCCGCCGAGCTCCTGTGCCCCCTCGTTGTCCCCGCTGATGACGCTGAGTTCCGCGCCGTCCAGCGACTCGATGCCGCCCGCCTCGTTTTTGATCATCGCCGCCAGTTTGACTGCCTGATCCATCCGCTCACCGGTGTTACTGAGAGATCCACTCAGCGGGTGGTTCGAGCCAATGATCACCTCGTCGGGCGCGTCGCCGCCGTCGCTCCCGTCGCTCCCGTCGCTTCCATCATTCCCGTCGCCCCCGCCGCCGCCACCATTGCTGCTACAGCCGGCTAGCGCACCGGTGACGCCGGCGGCGCCGCTGTATTTAACAAACGAGCGTCTACTGACACGGTCTGCGGGATTGTCTCCCATATATGCCTTGTGTGATACGGGCACACATATAGTTTGTTACGAAAGATTCTGATTAGTTCCGCGGCTCGCGGCGGTGACGAGCGCATCCGGCGAGGCGGGCGGCGAGACAGACGACGGGTGGGGAAACGAGTCGGCGGGCGTCAGTCCAGCCCAAGGTACAGTTCCACGAGGTCGTCCTCGTCGGTCAGGTCGTCGGGCGTCCCCTCGAACTGGAGTTGCCCCTGCGCCAAGATATAGACGTAGTCGGCGATCCGCAGCGCCTCGCGGACGTTCTGTTCGATGAGTACCACCTGCGCGCCGCTTTCGACGAGCCGTCGGGTCATCTCGAACACCTGGTCGATGAGGGAGGGAGCCAGCCCGCTCGACGGCTCGTCGAGGAGGTACACCTCCGCGCCGGTCATCATCGCGCGCCCGTAGCTGAGCATCATCTGCTGGCCGCCCGACAGCGATTGCCCTTTCTCGTCGAGTTTGCCTTCCAGTTCCGGGAACGCTGACAGGACCTCGTCGAACCGCTCTTCGCGGACGGCCCCGTCGTCGACGGTGTACCCGCCGAGAAGGAGGTTCTCGCGGACCGTGAGGTTGCCGAAGATGCCGCCGTCCTGCGGGAGCATCGTTACCCCGCGGTGAACGTTCTCGGCCGGCCTGTTGCCAGTCAGGTCGGTTCCGCGGTGCCTGACTGTCCCCTCCCACGCGGGGACGACCCCGGCGAGCGTCTTCAAAAGCGTCGACTTCCCCGACCCGTTCGGCCCGAAGACGCAGGTGACGCCGTCCCTGCTCTCGACCGAGACTCCATCAACGACGCGGTGGTTCCCATAGCCGCTGACGAGGTTCTCGCCGACGAGCCACGACTCCCCGTCGGACGCCGCGCCGACCTCAGAGCGCGCGGACGCCGTACTTGCCGTGGCGCCCGTCGCCGCGGCCCCGGACGACGCGCCCGCACTCCCGGTAGCTACCGCGCCGCCGGCGGCGGCCGGCGTCGGGTCTGTGGCCGCGTCGTCGACGGCGGCGCTCCCTGTCTCCTCCTCCTCCTCGATGAGCGTCTCCAGCGACGCGTCGTGGTCGGCCGCGCCCCCGAGGTACGCGTCGCGGACGCGCTCGTCGCTCGTCACCGACTCGAAGTCGCCCTCGACGAGGACCTGTCCCTGGTTGAACACGGTCACGCGGTCACAGACGTCTGCGATGACCCGCATGTCGTGTTCAATGATCACGAACGTCGTGCCGCGGTCGTTGAGCGTCTCCAAGTGGTCGAGCAAGCGGTTCCGCAGCGAGGGGTTGACGCCCGCGGTGGGCTCGTCGAGCATCACGCAGGCCGGTTCAAGCATCAGGATGCGCCCGAGTTCGAGCAGTTTCTCTTGGCCGCCGGAGACCCCGCCGGCCTCCTGGTCGGCGACGTGGTCGATCTCGAGGAGTTCGAGCAGTTCGTCGGCGCGCGAGCGCTTCTCGTCGGGGACCCGCACCCCGGAACGGAGCCCCCCGGTGAACACGGCGAGCAGATTTTCCCTGACAGTGAGATCCTCGAAGGGCGACGGGATCTGAAAGGTCCGCGCGAGTCCGCGCCGCGCGATTTCGTCGGGCTTCCAGCCGGTCACGTCTTCCCCGTCGAACCGGACGGTGCCGCCGTCGGGGCGGTAAAAGCCCGTGACCGTGTTGAAAAACGTCGATTTCCCGGAGCCGTTCGGTCCCATGATCCCGTGAATCGTGTCCGCCTCGACGGTCACGGAGAGCTCGTCGTTTGCGACGAGGGAGCCGAACCGCTTGGTCAACCCCTCGGTCGATAAAATTGGGCGAGTCATGCCCGAACGTCACCGCACGTCCGAATAAACGTTTTCCCGCTAGTCAGTGACACGCAGTTGACTGGTACTGACACGCTCTCGTTTTGCGGCGACGCGCCAAACTCCGGCCGGCGCGCCCCGCTCACTCCACAGTCGCCCGCCCGCCGTCGACGAGGACCGTCTCGCCCGTGACAAACGAGGCCGCGTCGCCCGCGAGGAAGGTGACGACGCTCGCGACCTCCGTCGGCTCGCCGAGCCGGTCAAGCGCCGCGAGCCCGCGGAACCGCTCGCGCGCCGCGTCGTCTTCGGCGTACGGCGCGGTCATCGGGGTCTCGATGAACCCCGGCGCGACGGCGTTGGCTCGGACGCCGTCCGTGCCCAGTTCGGCGGCGAGCGCCCGCGTCAACCCATCCAGTCCGGCCTTCGTCGACGCGTAGCCCGCGCGCTCCGCCGCCCCGATCTGTCCGTAGATCGACGAGACGTTGACGATCGTGCCGCTGGTTTCGCGCAGGTGCGGCGCGGCCTCGCGGACGATCCGGAACGGCGCGGTGAGGTTGACGTCCATCGAGCGCGCCCACGGCTCGCCGTCGTGGGTCTCGATCGGCTCGCGGGCGACGATCCCGGCCACGTTGACGACCACGTCGATGCGCCCGGTGTCCGCCGCGTGCTCGACTAACGCCGCGACCGCCGCGGGGTCAGTCACGTCGGCGTCTACCGCCTCGAAATCCCCTGTAAGCTCCGCACAGGCCCCGACGGTCTCCGACTGGTCGAGGCGGTCGCCGCCGACCACCGTCGCGCCGCGCTCGGCGAAGCGGACCGCGCAGGCACGACCGATACCCCGAGCCGTGCCGGTGATCAGCACGGTGTCACCGGCGAACGACAGCGCCGAGGCCGTCTCTCTCGTCGTCACGATTGCTCGCTGAGCGCCCGGGCGGCGTGTACGCCGGCCAGCCGGCCGAATCCCATCGCGGTCGTGAGCCCGTTCCCGGAGAGGTAGCCGGCGGCCCCGTGGCCGCTGATGCCCGTCGCGGTGCCGCCGCCGGCGTAAAGATCGTCGACGGTCGACCCGTCCTCGCGGAGCACCCGTGCGTGCTCGTCGACGACGAGCCCTCCCTGCGTGTGGAACAGCGAGCCGGTCACCTCGGTCCCGTAAAAGGGAGCCGAGAGGACGTGTCGCCCGTCCTCGCGGCCGACCTCGTCCGGCTCGCCCGCCTCAACGGCCGCGTTGTACGACTCGACCGCCTCGCGGGTCGCCTCCGGGTCGCAACCGAGCTCGGCGGCGAGGGCCTCGACGGTGTCGGCGCTCGTGTACGAGCCGAGGTCGACGGCCCGGTCGAAGTCGTCGAACTCGCCCTGCAGACGCTCGAAGATGCGCTCGTCGAAGATCTCGTAGGCGACGCCGCCCTCTTGACGGACCACGTCGACCGCGAACTGCGAGTACCCCTTCGACTCGTTCCCGAAGCGCTCGCCGTCGGCGTTGACGAGGACGCCGCCGTTCATCACGACGGCGTACGTCGACAGCGCGCCCGTCCCGCTGACGACGGTCGCGTGCCCCTGAAATGCGTCCATCGACGCGAGGGCGCCGCCGAGTTCGGCGCCCCAGCGGATCCCATCCCCGGTGTTGCCGTCGGAGCCGTAGTAGAGCGCGTCGGCGATGTCGTCCTCGCAGTGCGCGCGCACCATCTCCCGGTTCCCCGCGAAGCCGTCGGTGGCGAGTATCACCTTGTCCGCCTGGATCGCCTCCTCGCGGACCGCGCCGGCGACAACGCCCTCGACGGCGCCGTCTCTCGCGACCAGCTTCGTCACCGGCGTGTTCGTCAGCAACTCCGTGTTCTCCCGCGCTTCGATCCGGTCGCGCATCTCGGCGACGAGGTTCTCGCCGTTGCGTCCCGGCGGCGCGTGCATCCGATACTCGGAGTGTTTCGGGTACTTAAAATCGTCAACAAGATGCAACGAGATATCCCAGTCGTCCACGAGCCAGTGGACCAGGTCGACGCTGCTCTCACAGAGGTGCTCGACCAACTCCGCGTCGGCTTCGTGGCTGTTCTTCTCCAAGATGTCTCGGGCCATGTCGGCCGGCTCCTCTTCGATCCCCGCCTCGCGCTGGAAGCGGGTGCCGGCCGCGGGAATCATCCCCGTCGACAGCGCGGCGTTGCCGCCGACCTCGGCGCTCTTCTCTAAGAGCGTGACCGTCAGGTCCTCCGCTTCGCAGGCCGCGAGCGTCGCCGTAAGCCCGCACCCGCCGGCCCCAGCGACCAGCACGTCGGTCTCGACATTGAACTCGACCTCGTCGGCCGAGACGACCTCCGCGCTCGCGTCGTCTAACGTCCGCTGCTGCGGCTCCATATCGGGCGACTCCATACCATGACACTCGGAACCATGTCGCGTAAATCTACCGGTCTGTGGGGTGTCGCCGTTCGTGTGCCTACCGCCTTTCCCCCGAGTCCGCGCCGCTGGCGACCCACGTGGACGACTGCTGACCGGCACTTAAGTTCATGATGGTTTCATTTATATCTCTTTGGGTGTGTATGAGAACCATGGCCCGAACGCCACGCGAGACGGTCGAGGAGTTCTTCGAGCGGATGTCCGACCCGGACGAACGCGAGTCCGTTGGCGAGCTGTTTGCCGACGACGCCGTGATCACGGTCCCCGGCGCACGGTTCTCAGGGCCCGAAGCCGCGGCCTCGTTCCTCGCCTTCCTTGAACCGCGGTACGAGCGCGCCGGCAAGGCGTTCGGTCGCTGGACCGTCGCCGGGAACCGTGTCGTCAGCCAGGGGACGCTCCACGGCGTCGACAACGACGGCGAGCCCTTCGAGGACGTGCGGTACGTCGACGTGTATGAAGTCGACGAGGGCGCGATCGCCCGGCTCGACGTGTACAACGACCTCGCGGTCGAGGAGGTAGTCAAGCCGTGAGCGACGCGGACACGACCGATCGCATCGGCGTCCTCTTTGCCTTGCGCGACGAGCCCGACCTCGTCGTTCGCGCGGAAGAACTCGGCTACGAGAGCGCGTGGGCCGCGGAGGGCCAGGGGAAGTCGGCATTCGGGAAACTCGAACGCTGGGCGGTCCACACCGACCGAATCGGCCTCGCGACCGGCATCGTCAACGTGTTCTCACGCACCCCAGCCGCCATCGCGCAGGCGGCGGCGACCCTCGACGCGCACTCGGCTGGGCGGGCGATCCTCGGGCTCGGCGTGGCGCATCCCGGCGTCGTCGAGGGGTTCCACGGGGCCGACTTCGACCGCCCGCTGCCCCGGATGGACGAGTACATCGAGCTGGTGCGCCGGTATCTGTGCGGCGACCCAGAGGGGTTCGACGGCGAGTTCTTCTCGCCGTCTCGGACCGCGTTCTGGGAGGCGTTCGAGCCGGAACGCGCGTCGATCCCCATTTACAATGGCGCGCTAGGGCCGGCAAACGTCCGCCTCACCGGGCAGTTCGCCGACGGCTGGGTGCCGAACCTCTACCCAGACTCGCAGTTCGAGGAGGCGCTGACGTGGCTCGCCGACGGCGCGGCCCGCGCGGACAAGGATCCGGAAGAAATCGACGTGGCGATGTACGTGCTGACCGCGGTCGACGAGGACCCGGCGCGCGCACGGCGGGCCGCGGCCGAACACGTCGCCTACTACCTGCGCGACATTCCGGGGTACTACGACCGCGCCGCCGAACAGGCGGGGTACGAAGAGGTCGTCGACGCGGTCCGTGCGGCCCCCTCGCTCGAAGCCGGCGCCGACGCGGTCGCCGACGGGCTCCTCGACCGCCTCGCGGTCGTCGGGACGCCGACAGAGGCGCGCGCGCAGTTGGCTCACCTCCGCGACATCGGCGTCGACCTCCCGATTGTCCGCGCGCCCGCCGGGAGCGACAGGGAGTGGGTCGAACGGACGCTGGCGGCGTTCGCGCCCTCGCGGTAGCCGCCGACCCGCAGTCCCGCCTCCACCCACCCACAGAATTATCAGACTGCTCGACATACTGCCACTCGTTCACATGACTAAACGCATCTGGGAGGACCTGCTCACCGAGCGCGACAAGCAGGTCATCTCCGCGGCCGGGTACGACCAGGAAGGCGCGTCCTCGTGGGAGTCCCGCGGGATGGGCACGAATCCGATGGTCCTGGTCATCGACATGCAGCGACTCGTCGTCGGGGTCGACGAGCCGATCCTCGACGCCGTCGAGGAGTATCGCACCGCGATGGGCGAGATCGCGTGGAACGCGATCGACCACATCGAGCCGTTCCTGGCGTTCGCTCGCGAGCGAGACGTTCCCGTCACGTACACGCGAGTCGTCCCGTCGAGCTACGACGACCCCAATCACGAGGACCTCGACATCGTCGAGGCCGTCGAGCCGGAAAAGGGCGAGACGGTGATAAACAAGTCGTACGCCTCCGCCTTCTACGGGACCGACCTCCTCTCGCGGCTGGTCCGGGGCGGGCACGACTCCGTGATCATCGTCGGCAACTCCACGAGCGGGTGCGTCCGCGCGACCGCGATTGACGCCCAACAGAACGGCTTTAACGTCGTCCTGCCACAGGAGTGTCTGTTTGACCGGATCGAGGCGAGCCACAAGATCGCCCTGATGGACCTGTGGATGAAGTACGCCGAGGTGCTCGAACGCGACGAGGTGGAGTCGTGGGTGGAGGGGATCGACGCATGACCGACCACGACCTCGTCGTCGCGAACGGTACGGTCGTCACGCCCGAACTCGGCGTTTTCGAGGCGGACGTGGCCGCTGACGGAGAGACGATCTCGGCGATCGCGAGCCCGGGGACCCTCTCCGGCGACCGGGAGATAGACGCCACAGGGAAACACGTCCTCCCCGGCGCCATCGACCCGCACACCCACCACGGGATCTACCGTGGCCTCGACGCCGACGCCGAGACGGAGTCGCGATCCGACCTCGTCGGCGGCGTCACGACCATCGGGAACTACTTCCGGCGGGGTGGCTCCTACGAGGAGATCATGGACGGCTACTTCGCCGAGGCAGAGCCGAACTACTACCACGACTACTTCTTCTCGTTAGGGCTGCTCTCGTTTGAACACATCGAGGAAATCCCGTATATCGTCGAGGAGCTGGGGATTACGTCGTTTAAATGGTATAAGAACTACAAGGATGTCGCGCCCGAGAAGTTCGGCACCGACTCGGAGATGCACGACGACTGGGCGGACGCGTTCATCCAGGAACTCGCCGCCCAGGACGCGCCCACGACGCTCGGCCACCACTCCGAGAACATGGAGATCACGAGCGCGCTCGGAGACAACCCATACCTCGACTCCGCGGTCGACGATGACCAAGAGTACCGCGGCTACGACGTGTTGGTCGACCAGTTCCCGGACTACGCGGAGGCACAGAGCATGACCGCGAGCGGGTCGCTGGCCCGCCAACACGACTACGACGACAGCTTCTACGCGGTCCACGTTTCGGCGGGGCGGACCGCCGACGAACTGGCGATGCTCCACGACGCGGGCTGGGAGATCACCGGCGAGACGTGTACGCACTACCTCTGTCTCACGACCGAGGAGTGCGACGAGCGCCACAACGTCAACCCGCCGGTCCGGTCGGAGGCAGACCAGGAGACGCTATGGAGCCGGGTCGCGGACGGGACTATCTCCTGTATCGGCACTGACCACTGTGCCAACCTGCGCGACGACAAGGTAGGCGAGGACGTGCCGGACAGCCTCCCCGGCTTCCCCTCGTCGGCGACGCTGCTCCCGCTCATGCTCTCCGAGGGCGTCCACGAGGGACGCATCTCGCTGGAGCGCGCGGTCGAGGTGACGTCGACGAACACCGCCAAAGCGTTCAATATATATCCAAAGAAGGGCTCAATTCAGGTCGGAACCGACGCCGACATCGTGATCGTCGACCTCGACGAGATGAAGACGGTGACCCCCGAACTGCTCCAAAGCGGCGCGGACTACTCCCCATACGAGGGACGCGACGTGACCGGGTGGCCGACCCATACGGTCGTCCGCGGACAGGTCGCTTACGAAAACGGCGAGGTAGTCGGCGAGCGCGGCCACGGGACGCACATCGACCGCCCGATCTAACCGCTCTCGCCCCGATCGCTGTCGCCCGCTCGCCCGCTCCCCGTCGGGATCGAGCGCGGGCGACCCACCACCCAAGAACACGGACACACGCACATGACACGACACAGCATCCAACCGACGACGAACCGACCGGCGCGCGCCGCACACGGCGCCGCCGAGACACGCACAAGGCGACGATGAGCCGCGACGCGGCTACGGACGGCGGTGTAGACGACGCCGCAGACGACGAACAGACCAACGCCCCCGCAGGCCCGCTCGATGGCGTCACCGTGATCGAGGCCGGCTCGATGATCTCGATCGGGACGGTCGGGCGCCTGCTCGCGGACTTCGGCGCCGACGTGATCAAGGTCGAACACCCGGCGACCGGCGACCACCTGCGCCACTTCGGGCCGCAGAAGGAGGGCGTCGGGCTCTGGTGGAAGTATCTCGGGCGCAACAAGCAGTCGGTGACGCTCGATATCTCCACCGAGGAAGGCAAAGTCGTCTTCGAGGATCTGGTCGCCGACGCGGACGCGCTCATCGAGAACTTCCGGCCGGGCACCCTCGAACGATGGGACCTCGGCTACGACCACCTCTCCGAGCTCAACCCCGGCCTCGTGATGCTCCGGCTGAGCGGGTTCGGGCAGACGGGGCCGTACAGCGACCGCCCCGGATTCGGCACGCTCGCGGAGGCGATGTCCGGGTTCGCGTTCCTCAACGGCTACCCTGACCGGGAGCCGTTGCTGCCCCCGACCGGGCTCGCGGACGGCATCGCGGCGATGTTCTCGACGATGGCGGTCGCGTTCGCGCTGTACAACCGCGACGCGAACGGCGGCTCCGGGCAGTACATCGACACGAGCCTCATCGAACCGATCTTCTCGCTCATCGGGCCGCAGCCGCTCCGCTACCAGCAGCTCGACGAGATCGAAGAGCGGTCGGGGAACCGCTCTACGTCGTCCGCGCCGCGGAACGTCTACCAGACGGGCGACGGCCGGGCGGTCGCCATCTCGGCGAGCGCACAGCCGATCGCGATGCGGGTGTTCGACGCCATCGAGCGGCCGGAATTAAAAGACGATCCCCGATTCGCCGACAACGAGAAGCGATTGGAGAACGTCGAGGAGCTCGACGCGGCCATCCAAGACTGGATGGACGACCACACCCGCGAGGAGGTCATCGACCGGTTCGAGGAGTACGAGGCGACTATCGCGCCGATCTACAACGTGGCCGACATCATCGAAGACGAGCACTACCAGGCCCGCGACGCGGTCGTCGAGGTCCCGGACGACGAGATCGGGACCGGCGCGGTCCAGAACACGGTCCCGCGCCTCTCCGAGACGCCCGGTTCGATCTCGCACCTCGGGCCGCCGCTCGGCGCGCACAACGAGGCGGTGTACGGCGAGCGGCTGTCATACGACGAGGAAACGCTCGCGGAGCTCGACGCGGAGGACGTCATATGATCGAGTACCCCGAGGACGTGACCTTAGTCGAGATGCTCCCGCGAGACGGGTTCCAACGGCTCGACGAGTTCGTCCCAACCGACGAGAAAGTCGACATCATCGACGAGCTCTCGAAGACCGGCGTCGACGAGATCGAGATCACATCCTTCACGCATCCGAAGGCGGTCCCGACATTGCGGGACGCAGACGAGGTCGCAAAGCGCATCGAGCGCTATGACGACGTGACCTACCGCGCGCTGGTCCCGAACGCGGTCGGGATGGAGCGAGCGATCGATGCCGGTGTCGACAAAGTCAACGCCCTTGTGACGGTCAGCGAAACGTATAGCGAGCACAACCAGAACATGACCGTCGAGGAGATTCTCGAAGGCGTCGAGGAGATCGTCGCGATGGCCGAGGGGACGGGCATTGAGGTCGAAGCCGGGATGGGAACCAGCTTCTACTGCCCGTACGAGGGGCGGATTCCCATGGAAGACACGCTGGCGGTCGTCGACCGCGTCGTCGACGCCGGCGTCGACGAGGTGACGCTGGCGACAACGATGGGGCTCGCCGACCCGGTCGAGATCGAGGAGATGTACACGGCGGTGTTCGACCGCCACCCGGACCTGGACGCGGGGTTACACCTCCACGACACGAACGGGATGAGCCTCGCGAACACCCTCGTCGCGATGCAGTGCGGCGTCGACCGGTTCGACGCGTCGCACTGCGGGCTCGGCGGAGGAGTCGTCCTGCCGGACGGGCTCTCCGGCGTCGGCAACACGCCGACCGAGGACCTCGTCCAACTGCTGAGTAGAATGGGTCTCGAAACGAGTGCGGACTTTGAGCGCGTTGAATCGGTCGCTCACGAGGTCGCCGACCGACTCGACCTAGGGGCGACGAGCCACGTCCTGATGGGTGGGACCGTCGACCGCGTGTTAGCGACCGTCGCGGAGGACAACGCATGACCGGAAAAACCATATCGGAAAAGCTGCTGTCGGAGAAATCGGGAGACGACGTACGGGCCGGGGACTACGTGGAGGCCGCGGTCGACGTGATGATGACCCACGACGTGACGGGGCCGCTGACCTTCGAGGTCTTCGAGGACGTGACGGGCGACGACCCGGAGCTCGTCGACCCGGACAACACCGTGATCACGATAGACCACCACGCGCCGGCCGACGGCGTCAAGGCCGCGAACAACCACAACATCGTCCGGGAGTTCGCAGACGAGTACGGCGCCCAGCAGTACGACGTGGGCGACGGTATCTGCCACCAGGTGCTCGTCGAAGAGGGGTTCGTCTCCCCCGGCGACTTGGTGATCGGCGCGGACTCGCACTCGACCACCTTCGGCGGCGTCGGGGGCTTCGGCACCGGCGTCGGTTCTACCGACCTCGGGACGACGCTCGCGACCGGCGAGCTGTGGTTCCGGGTGCCGGAGACGCTCCGGTTCGAGGTCGAGGGCGACCTCCCCGACGGGGTGTACGCGAAGGACCTCATCCTGAAGTTCATCGGTGACGTGGGGTTCGACGGCTGTACGTACATGACCGCTGAGTACGGCGGCTCGGCAGTCGAGTCGATGCCGATCCACGAGCGGCTCGTCCTCTCAAACATGGCGATCGAGATGGGCGGGAAGGCCGGCATCGTCGCGCCCGACAAGCGGACCGTCGAATTCCTCGAGGCGCAGACCGGGGAGCGCCCCGAGATACCGGCGTACACGCAGCCGGACGACGACGCCGACTACGAGGCGGTCCACACCTACCGGGCCGAGTCGCTCTCGCCGCAGGTTTCGACGCCGTCGAACCCGGAGAACGCGGTCCCCGTCGACGAGGTCGTCGGCACGGAGATTGACCAGTTGTTCGTCGGGACGTGTACGAACGGGCGGTACGAGGACATCCGGATCGTCGCGGACATCATCGCGGGCGAGCGGCTCGCCCCCGACACGCGGATGGTCGTCGTCCCAGCCTCGAAATCCGTGTACAAACAGATGATGCACACCGGCGTCATGGAGACGTTCGTCGACGCCGGCGCCATCGTCCAGAGCGCCGGGTGCGGCTCCTGTTTCGGCACGCATCAGGGCGTCTTGGGCGACGGCGACGTCTGTCTCGCCACCGCGAACCGCAACTTCCCCGGCCGCGAGGGATCGATGGAGAGCGAGGTGTACCTCGCGAGCCCCGCCACCGTCGGCGCGTCGGCGCTGTACGGCGAGATAACTGACCCGCGGGAGGTCGAGTTGAACCGGTACGACGACTACGTCCTCGATGGGGTGGGCGCATGAGCGACGCCGACCGCGACATCGACACGACCGAACCCGGCCGGGCGTGGACGTTCGGGGACAACATCGACACCGACCAGATCATCCCGTCGCGATTCCTGGTCTCCAGCGACCCAGCTGAACTCGGCGAGAACGCCTTCAACGACCTCCGGCCGGAGTTCGCGCCGAACGTCGCCGACGGCGACTTCGTCGTGGGCGGGCACAACTTCGGGAGCGGCTCCTCACGCGAACACGCTCCCCTCTCGCTTTTGGGCTCCGGCGTCGACGGCATCGTCGCGCAGTCGTTCGCCCGCATCTTCTTCCGGAACGGGATCAACCTCGGGCTACCCGTGTTGATCTGTCCTGACGCCGACCGGATCGACGACGGCGACGAGATCAGTTTCCGACTCGACGAGGGCGCAGTGATCAACCACACCGCCGACGAGCGGTACGACGCCGACCCGCTGCCGGAGTTCCTCCAGTCGCTCGTCGACAGCGGCGGCCTCGAACCGTACACGCGAGCAAAACTCGGGACCGAGTGAGGACGTGGAACGTGGGTCGGGGCCGGTCAGTGTAGTCAAGGGCGTGTCGCCTTCGCGTTCGACACCGCCGGGTCGGTGCGTCGTCGAACGCAGTCAAAATAGATAGCGAAGCTGGTGTGTTAAGATACACATAATCATTTTTAAATTATTGTCTTGTTTGTTGCTGACATGGGCTGGGAACACGCTGTCAAACGAACACTCGCAAAAATCTTTGATACCGGTTCGCCGATCTCGTTTGTCTACCCAAGATCTGAGAACGACTCTCTGACTCGAAGCGCGATCAGTTCATTTTGATCGTTTGAGTCAATAGAGATAGCGACAAGTTCCTCTTCAATACTAGTAATCGAAATTGCTTATTCAGCCGTGAGACCCCTGTTATCACCGCATCCGCGAGCTCCAAGTCAACTTGTACTCATCGATAGTAGTCCACACGTCGGCGTATGTTACGATATTATATTCACCGTCTAACTCGGTCAAGGGGACGTCGAACGAGGTATCAAGGACCTTCTCGCCATCAGGATCTACAACTTCGATCGACCCGCTAACCTCCTGATTCAGCTTTCTGAGCCCTCCGATGAACGGTGGTCCGATGCCGGTCGATGCCCAACCTCTAAAGAATATATACTGTATCCAAAAATGATAATTTATCCAGATAGAGTCCGATATCGAGCTTCATCGCCGACTCGGGTGTCGCCTCTCACTCCAGAGAATCTAAAGAAAACAGCGAGAGTTCCACGGGTCACCTGACCCGTGGGTGAATCGCGTACGCTCGCCTAATGTTCCGTCTCCTCGATGTACCGACGAACCACGTCCTCGGAAACTGTACCCGTCGTCCCGACGTAGTAGCCATCCTTCCACAGGCCACTTCCCCAGAAGTACCGCTGTTTGAGTTCAGGATGGCGCTTGAGAACCGTTCGTCCCGAGTAACCTTTGAATTGCTTCGCTATCTCGGCAGGACTCCATTTCGGGTCGGCCCCCACGAACAAGTGAACGTGGTCGGTGGCAATCTCCATCGACACAATCTCGTGACCGAACCGCTCGGCAGTCCCCCGGAACAACTCCGCAAGCTCGTCTCGAACTAACTCCAACATCCCGTGTCGATACTTCGGGCACCACACGAAATGATACTTACACAAACTAATCGTATGTGTATGACTCCTGTATTTACCCATCCGAATCCCTACGTTTATTATCATTTGATCCGATAGTCAAGGTATGGGTATCGAAGAAGTCACGAAGACCGCACGTACTCGACTCTGCATAGAGTCTGGTAAGCGATCGTGGCTCAAAGATGCCCGTTACACCGCACGAGACATCGCCAACGACACACTCCGACTCAAACAAGACGGCTACTCACGCACCAAGATTCAGAAGAAAGTTGACCGCGAGGACTTCCTTCGGAACAACAAGTGCGCGGTTGTCGGGAAAGCCCTGCAAGCGTGGGACTCCTACAAAGAACTCCTCAACTGGTGGCACGACCAAGACGACACCAACGTCGGGAAACCGTCGCCACCGGCCACGGACAAGGAGGGAACATACCCGCTCGTCATGGCACACACCGAAGGCTATCGACTCACCCACAACGACGAGACTGACCGTATTCGGTTCCGTGTGAGTCCGAAGCCGTACAAGAAGGTGAAAGGACGCCTTCGAGGACGACCGGAAGACCTCAACCTCATCGAGTCAGCCTTAACTGAAGACGAATGGTCGTTGGGACAGGCCGAACTCCTGTACCGAGATGGCGTGTACTACCTACACGTCACGGTCAAAACAGAAGTCAAATTGCCTGAACCTGAAGACGCGGACACACTGGTCGGCGTCGATATTAACGAGCGCAACATCGCCCTCGCCGCTCTCACTCGTGAGACGATGGACACGCTCGGAACACTCGTGCTTGACTACGGCTCGGTGAAAGCCGAACGCCAACGCTACCACACCATCACGAAACGCTGTCAAGAACACGGCCAACACTCCATCCACCACCAACTCGGAGAGAAAGAAGAACGCTACACCGAGTGGGTTCTTCACCGGATGTCCCGAGTCGTGGTGGAGTTCGCACAACAGTTCCCGGACCCGGTTATCGTGTTCGAGGACTTGAGCGGAATTCGAGACGTCATCAAGTACGGCACGTACATGAATCGTCGTCTGCACAAACTGCCGTTCCACAAGTTCGAGCAACAGGTTCGATATAAAGCGACATGGAACCAGATTCCGTGTGAGACGGTCGAGTCGCCGTACAATTCGGAGGCGTGTTCGTGTTGTGGTCATCGGGGATACCGTCAGGGTCGGCGGTTCCGATGTACGAATGATTCGTGTGAAGTTCAGCAAGACCATGCTGACCGGAACGCGAGCGTGAACGTGGCGTGGCGAGCGTGGGCGAAACACGCTGGAGTAGACGTTGAATCAGTTAATTACCGGACTCGCAAAACCCAACCGTTTGTTCGGAAGGTGAGCCTGTCTGGGTCGGGGCGTTCAGTAAATCGCCCATCCTCATCCCGCGACATCGTGTCGCGTGGAGTGCTATCGACGTAGGCTGAGGGAACAACAAAAGCCACGGGTCACCCGACCCGTGGTCGTTTACTTTGATTGAGGAGGGTCGACGCGGACGCATCACGCGAGTCGTCTTCGCTCCACACGCGTTGCGCCCACGGACCAGCCAACAGCGGCGAGGTCGCTTCCGCACCCCCACTGACGGGCTGATAGACGCAGGCAACATTATCGCCCTCAGCCGGAGACGAGGGTTTGCCCCAGAGGGGGTGACCTGACCGACCGACTATGACCGAGACGCTTCACGGTTCGACGCCACAGTCCGCGTTCACCTCGCGCTGATCGAGAGCGTTGAGGAGTGGCTCGTCGCTCACGCCGACGAGTCCCGCTCGTTCACCGACGGCTTCCAGCCCCGCACGGAGTGAGGCCAGCCGGCGGATGCTATGCGGGCGCTCGATCAAGATACTTTGGAGGAGCTCGAACCGGTATATTCCCATCGGCGTGGACATGTCTGCCAGAAGTACGAGTATTGGGAGTGTGACGACTACTGTTGGTCCTCAAACCAATATACTTATTTTATTGGTCTATGTACCAATGGATGAGGATGGCCTCACTGACCGACGACGACCTCGATGGCGTGAGTGAGGGTCGAAAGTACCCCGATGGGGCTGTAGTCCGCGTGTTCTGTATGCGGACAGATCGCGATGCGTACCCGTCTGGGTGGGCCTACAAGCTTCATTACGGCGCGACGGAGCCGGACCCGCCCCGCACGCTTGATGATGGGACGATTCGTCGGTACGACAACTCGCACGAGGACACCAAAGGGCACGAACTACACGTCGCACCAGACCCTCACCCAGATAGTATCACGTTTCCCGGAATGGTCGAACTCTGGAAACGGTTCTGGAGCGAAATCCCGAAGTCCGAGCTCGAGGTCAAGTGAGACCATCTCACCACGGTGATACCCATGAACGACACCACGCCGCCGCTGCACCCGATGGAGCGTGAACAGCTTCGGGCCGAATCAACTCTCGTCGTAACCGTGAACTCGTCCAGTGAGTTCCACGGCGACATCACCGACGGGATCGAGGCGCTCAAACGAGGCGACGCGGTGGATTTCACACCGACGCTCTCGTTCACCAGTTACGACGATCTTATGGAGACGCTGACGCCGCGTGTCCTTGATCTCATTGAAGCTATCCGCAGGGAAGAGCCAGCCAGCATCAACGAAACCGCACGGGTCGTTGACCGGGACGTGAAGAACGTCCACGAGGAACTCAGCCGCCTCGCCCAGTTGGGTATCATCTTCTTTGAGGAAAACGGTCAGAGTAAGCGCCCGGTCGTCTGGTTCGACGAACTCTTGATCAACCTCCCGTTCGATCCAGAGGCTGGCGACACACCGGCTGCCACGCCTTGACATCCTCTCTGCACTGCTCTGATGGGATGAAAGCCTGCTAAGTCCCCAGCGTGCGTGAAGAGGTACTGGGGTGGTCAAAGGCCGATGATTCAACAGCGTCATAGAACGCGTGGCTCTGATTGGCCTACCTGCCAAGGACGCACTATCATGGGAGGCCGCCCGGATGCCGGCGGCATCCGGGCGGCGAGCCCGAATAGGTGTGGCTCCCTTCACGCACAAACCGCCTCACAGGAACCATGTACTACCTCGGAATCGACCTTCATAAAGATGAGTCGCACGTCGCTGTTTTGGACGACGATGCCGAGGTCGTCGAAGAGATTCGCGTCACAAACGCGAATCTCGACGACGTTGCCGAAGAATACGCTGGAGCCAAAGCGGCGCTCGAAGCAACCAGCAACTACTACACGGTCTACGACACCCTCGACGAACATCTCGACGTGGTTGTCGCAGATCCCACACAAACCAAGGCGATCGGCTATGCTGAGGTGAAAAACGACCGGCTCGACGCGAAGTTGCTCGCGCAACTTCGCCGAGCCGGCATGATCGCTGAGAGTTACGTCCCGTCCGAAGAGCTCCGAGAGCGCCGCGCACTTGTGCGCGGCCGGAAGAGACTCGTCGAAAAGCGCACGGACTTCAAAAACGAAGTCCACGCCCTACTCGACAAACACGGGATCACCTACGACTGGGATCCGTTCAGTGTGAACGGGCGAGAAATCCTCGCCGGCGAGGATTTCTCGCTCGGTGTCGTCGGCGATCAGCTGATGGAGTCGTTCCTCTCGATCATCGACGAGTTAACCAGTCAAATCGAGGAACTCGAATCGTTGATCGAGGACACTGCTGCGTCTCTTGAGGAGACGCAGCTGTTGATGACTATTCCTGGCGTGAGTTTCTACTCGTCGCTGCTAATCACCTCGGAGATCGGTGAGATCGACCGATTCAACGAGGCAAAGCAGGTGGTGAGTTACGCGGGATTGGATCCAGTCGTCCGCGAGTCGCCTGACTCGCGGACGGAAGGATCGATCTCGAAGCGCGGAAGTGGAGACTTACGCTGGATCCTCGTTCAGTGTGTTCAAACAGCGGTTCACCGGTGTAACGATCCATATCTTGGCCGGTTCTACGCTCGATTGAAACAGCGGAAGAACCATCAGATAGCGATCGTCGCAACGGCGCGAAAGCTGCTCGTGTCGATCTTCCATATGCTAGAGCGTGAGGAGGTGTACGATCCACCAGAGGTGAGTGCCTGAGGGCCGCCGAGCCGGCGGCCCTCATCGGCCGGTCGAAGCGGGTGTGAGCCACAGCTAACGCGTTCACGTTCTGACCGCCTGCCGGCTGTTCCCTGATACTGTCAGCTAAATATTCTTTAGGTTAGAGTGTGATTAGCAAGTATGTCCACGCTTGACGCCGCCACTCTTGACGACCTCCGCGACGCTCTCGCGGAGGTCGAAGATAAAAAGCCGACACAGCGGCTAATGGCGGTGATCAACTATCTTGAAGAAGACGATGCAACGATGGCGGAGGTTGCTGAACGATACGGATACACCGGTCCATGGTTGTCTCGGTGGGTTGGCCGGCTCGACCGGCTCGCCGATGAGCCGGTCGAGCAAGTCGCCTATGACGATCCGCGTGAAGGCAGACCATCCGAACTCTCTGATGAACAGCACGACCAGTTCGTTGAGGTACTTCACGACTCACCCGAAGAAGTTGGACTAGACGTGCCCGCGTGGTCTGTTCCACTAGCTCGTCACTATCTCGCCGAAGAGTTTGACGTTGAGTACTGTGAGCGGCACGTCCGACGATTGATGTCTGAGGCCGGGCTGTCTTGGAAGACAGCCCGGCCGGAGTTCTACAAATCCGACGAGAGAGCCCAAGAAGCCTGGAAAGAAGGCTTCAAAAAAAGCGCAACGACCTGGACGACGAATACACGATCCTGACCATCGATCAGACGAGACAGGTTCTCTCGACGTTGATTTATGCGTGGTTTCCGGAAGGGGAGCGCCCGTCACTGCCGGTGACGGGCGCGTGGGATAGTATCAAGTTGCTTGGTGCAGTCAGCGATGGCGGTGATACGTTCTTCCTGCCGTGTGCAGGGAATTTTAACAGCGACACGACGATTCGACTTCTTGACGCACTTCAGACTGAATTCGGCGAGAAGATTTGCGTCGTTTTGGACAACGCCTCGTATTTCACGGCGAACACGGTCCAAGAGTTTGCTGAAGGTACACCGATAGAACTCTGTTACCTACCGCGGGGTTCACCGGAGCTGAACCCCGCGGAAGAGTGTTGGAGACAACTTGATCAAGAACTTGGGAACCGCCTGTTTGACACACTCGACGATCTGCGTGAGGCTGCTCTCTCTGCACTCAACCGGGTCGAAATCCCAGATGTGTTTACGTATTTATGTCCGTGAGTATGAGCTATCACCGTGCCTGCTTGTAGTTTTCTCTCGTGACCAAGCTCGGCATCGATCCCGGCGAAAAATATAGTATCGCAGACGTGGTTTGTTGCGCCAGCAGGCTTTCATAGGTGTTGAATCCGCAGAAGGCGGTGGGATCGGGTCACTCTGTACTCGGTTCTGGAGCGCTGTCGAGTGAATTCAGAGATGGAATCTTGACAGAGAGAGTGAGGACCAAGGTCACTGGGCGGAGCGATCCAACACCTCGATGACGAAGCGTGAGATAATCGCCTCTTCAGAGATCGTGATCCCCGTGCAGTCATCGGATTCAACACCTATGAAAGCCTGCTAGCGCAACAAACCACGTCTGCGATACTATATTTTTCGCCAAGATCGACCCGACCGTGTCCATAGAGAGAAACCGCAAGCAGTCACGGTGACTGCTCAGAAACCGGCCGGCAGGCGGTCAAAACGTGAATGATTCAGCTGTGGCTCACAACCGCTGTGACCGGCCGATGAGGGCCGCCGGCTCGGCGGCCCTCAGTAGCTCACCTCTTGTGGATTCAGGTTCCTCCGTGTGATCGAGCATCTGGAAGATCGATACGAGCTGCTGCGCTGATGGGTGGTGTGTGCGTAAATAGAGCAACACCTATTCGGGCTCGCCGCCCGGATGCCGCTAGCATCCGGTCGGCCTCCCATGATGGTGCTTCCTTGGCACGTAGGCCAATCAGAGCCACGCGTTCGAAGACGCTGTTGAATCATCGGCCTTTGACCACCCCAGTACCTCTTTACGCACTCTGGGGACTTAGCAGGCTTTCATCCCATCAGAGCAGAAGACAGAAAAGCTGGAGAGAGCTAATTTTATTTCAAATTTTATCTAATGTAATAGTCGAAAATTCGTTACCGGAGCAGACCTCTTTAAAAGTAGGACGCCGCTATCTCGCAGAGATTGTTCACTCACAGTGAATAATTTTATGTTAATTTGTCCCCACAGAGTGGTATGCCAACAAAAAATACAATTAGATCAGACGAGCGAATGCTGGATATCGTTGAATCGCTCAAATATGAGACAACAGCGAGCGTTACGGCCCTCGCCACGAAGTTGGGGATGCCGAAAAGTACCGTCCACGCCCATCTATCGACCCTCAGAGACAGGGGATACGTGGTACAGAATTCCAACCGGCAATACCGTCTCAGTCTCCGATTTCTAGACATCGGTATGGACATTCGGGAGGCGCAGGCAATGTACGACGAGGTCGTTCCGAAATTGGACGAGATCGCAGAGGAGACTAGCGAGAAGGCTTGGTGGATAGTTGAAGAAAATGACAAGGCAGTGTTCCTTGCAAACTCATTAGGGAAGCGTGCTATTCGAACGAACTCGCGGATCGGGCAGCAATCCGAACTTTACGAACTGGCTGGTGGAATGTCCATTCTCTCTGTGCTCCCAACAGAGCGTCTTGAGGCGATTCTCGACAATTACAGTTTCCCCCTTGCCGATGGTCGGACCCGCGCAGACTTGGAAACAGAGTTGCGAGAGATACAGGAAGAAGGGGTTGCATACGGCACGGAGTACTTCTTAACTGGTGTCACAGGGGTTGGTGCGCCGCTCACCGACACCTCTGGGAATATCTATGGAGCGATCAGTATCTCGAGCCCTGTCGACCGCTTGGACGATCGCATCAAGAGAGATTATGCGGATCTTATTCGAGGAGTCACCGGCGAACTCCGCGTGAACCTATCTCACCAATGAGTCCGAATCGTTCGAGACTTAAAAGACGATAATCGCGATGGGCGGCCGCGTGCAAAGGATTTACCACTGTGAACGAACTCGTATTAGAAACAGTTCCTACTCTGACTCATGAGGCGTGCTACAGGTCAGGACCGGGCGGTCAGCATTCAGAATCACAGACTGAGAGACGCTCCCAAACAGCATCTTTCCAGCCGGTGAACGCTTCCGACCTGCAATACAAATAGCGTCAGCGTCCAGTTCCTCAGCGTGTTGGATGATAGACTCTGCCGGGTCCCCACTGCCTTCACGGAGGTCGACCGGAACGTTGGCTTCCTCGAAGAGTTCCTTCGCACGCTTTACTGAAGTGACTTGAACGACTGAGGCCCCTTCAGGATTCTCGCCAAAGTCGTGCAGCAAGTAGACGTGAATGTTGTCAGCCTCGAAGAGATCGAGAACTGTTTCCGCTTGTTTGACCGCTCGGTCAACGTTCTGGTCGATACCTAATAGCAGTTCTTTCATATAACACTATTTAGTGACTAGTGTAAAGTATGTATCGCTACTCTGCTGGTTTCCACCGCTATTTGGCCGTCTGATGCAATTAAAAGGGACCGCGCTCAGTCTGCCATCCCGACGCCAAGGTGTTTGTCGAGTACTTCCTGGTCTTCTCGCACGTCCGCAGCGATCCCTTCGTGGACAATTTCCCCTTTTTCCAAGATGTATGTGTAGTCGGAGACGTCGAGCGCGATGGGAATGTTCTGCTCGACCACGAGAATCGTCATCCCCTGATCGTGTAGGTCCCGGATTATCTCCTCTATTTGTCTGACAACGTAGGGTGCAAGCCCCTCCGTAGGTTCGTCGAGCAAGAGAAGATCAGGGTCTGCGGTCAGTGCTCGCCCAATGGCGAGCATCTGTTGTTCCCCGCCCGAGAGAACTGACCCGTGGCTGTTCTCGCGTTCTTTGAGATTCTCGAACATGTCGAGGATTTGGTCGACGGACGGGCCGTCGCTGGCATCCACACCGAGCCGCCCCATCTCGATGTTCTCACGAACGGTGAGCTCCGAGAAGATGCGTCGTTCTTCGGGAACAAACGCGATGCCGCTCTGAATCGTCTGTTCCGTACTCATCGATGTGATATCTTTGCCGTCGAACGTGATGGTCCCGCCGGTTGGTGAGATGTTACCGATGACAGAACGCAGCGTTGTCGTCTTACCGACGCCGTTGCGTCCGACTAGTGAGACGACGCTCCCCTGCTCTACGTCGAGGTTTACACCCTGTAACACCTGCGTCAGGCCGTACCCTGCCTGTACGTTTTCCATCGAAAGAAGCTTGTCACTCATTCTCGTGCACCCCCTAGATACGCGTCGCGAACGTCTTCATTGTTCGCTACCTCCTCCGGTGTCCCGGTGGCGAGTTCTTGTCCACGCGTCAACACGGTGATTTTGTCAGAGACGCGCATAACGAGGTCAATGTCGTGTTCGATGAGCATCAGCGACTGGTCCGCAAGCACTTCGCTGATGAGGTCCATCGTCGACTGCGTTTCCTCGCTGCTCATTCCCGCCGTGGGTTCGTCGAGCATGACTATGTCGGGGTCAGTTGCGAGGACCAGCCCGATCTCGAGGCGACGCTGATCGCCGTATGCAAGCGTTTCGGCCTTCTCCTCGCCTCGGTGCTGAAGCCCGATCTGCTCCAGTACCTCCGCTGTCTGCTCGGTGATACCGTCGAAGCTGTTCTTGTCACGGAACATTGCTGACACGGGACCGATATCATCGTCGTACACAGACTGTGCCGCGACCCGTACGTTTTCACGGACGGTAAGACCGCCGAAGACGTTCGTTATTTGGAACGATCGACCGAGGCCGCGTCGAACGCGATCGTGCGGGGACATGGTGGTGATATCCTCGCCTTTGAACAGCACGGCCCCGTCACTGGGCTTCAGCGCACCGGTAATTAGGTTGAACGTTGTTGTCTTACCGGCGCCATTTGGGCCGATGACGCTGCGGAACTCTCCGTCTTCGACTGATAACGAGATGTCGTCGACGGCGGTGAGCTCGCCAAAGCGTTTCGTCAACCCGTCGGTTTCCAGTACTGCCTCAGTCATCTGATTGAACCTCCGATTCGTCGATACCAATACCGGGTTTGCCGCCTTCCCCGAACCGATCAAGTCGCTGGACGACCAGCGACGGGACCGAGACGAGACCACGTGGAACGTAAATAACGAACAACACAAAGATGATGCCGATTATCATCCGCCACTGTTCGGTGTACTGCGAGAGTATTTCTTCAGCGCCGAAGAACGCACCGGCGCCGAGCATCGGGCCGAAGAGCGTTCCCATTCCACCTAACAGAGCGATAACAATTACCTCACCGGAGTGAATCCAGGCAAGGGTCTGGTCAGGTGAGATGACAAAGGTTGATGGACTCGCCGCAAGGAGCCCACCGGCCAATCCAGCGATCCCGCCGCTGATAACGAAGGCACGGCGCTTGTACTTGACCGTGTTATAGCCGATGAACTCCGCGCGCTCCTCACTCTCTCGGATTGACTGGATTACACTGCCAAATGGGGCGTTCATAATACGCCGCGCGAACAGGAACGCCAGCACGGCGAGTAGTAGTCCAATGTAGTAGAAAATAATCTGTTGATCGATCTCGTAGCCCATGAACACAAAACTGATCTCCGAGAGAGGGACGCCGAGTCCGGCGATACCCATCGTCGGTTCAAATCCAAGCAGGCCGTCGCTGCCTCCCGTGAATCCCAATCGGAACACCGCGTTGTAGAACAATTCGGCGAACGCGAGCGTGATCATCGCAAAGTACACACCCGACACTCGAATAGAGAGGCTCCCGACAATCCAAGCGATGACCGCACAGATGAAAATCGCAGCGACGATCGCTACGACGAACGATGAGGTGAAGTGCAACATCACAAGCGCGGAGGTGTACGCACCGACACCGTAGAACATCGTGTGGCCAAGCGGGACTAGCCCTGCATAGCCCATCACCACATCAAGGCTCAACGCGAAGATCGCCCAGATGAGAATATTGTTCATTACGAGCACGTAGTAGCGACTGCCGGTGAACAACAGCAAGATTGGTAAGACGATCATCGCCGCAATGAACACTAGACCGAGTTTGGTTCTCGTTGAGTCGCTGAGTAACCCACCACTCGACCCAACGAGAATCTCACCCTCCCCGCTCTCAGATTCGTCGCCTCGAGTCCCGAATAGTCCCTGTGGCTTAACGAGTAACACCCCAATCATGAGCAGGAACACCGTTAGCCCCTGTAGGTTGGGAATCGTCAGCGCAAACCCACCGAGTTCGAAGAGCGTCGCGCCGTTATAGACGCGCATCATTGTCTGGACGACGCCAACGAGGAGCCCACCGAAGACCGCACCGCGGAAGCTCCCGAGGCCGCCCAAGACGACGACGACGAACGCGGGGATAATGACACTATTTCCCATGCCCGTGGAGACGCTCTGGTAGCCACCGAGAACGATGCCGGCGACTGCTGCGAGCGCGGCACCGAATCCGAACACGAGCGTGTAGTAGCGGTCAATGTCGATGCCGACGTTGCGGACCATCTGGCGGTCCTGTGAGCCGGCCCGGATGATCATCCCGTACTTCGTCCGGTTGAGCAGGAGCCAAGTGCTGGCTGCGAGCACCCCCGCAAATGCGATAATGAAGTAGTTATACAGCGAGAGCTGAATCGAGAAGATACTGACTGACTGGGTGAGATAGTCTGGCACGACTAGTTGTTGCTGTTCGGTTCCCCAGATCAATTTGATGAGGTCGTTGATGATGAGGACGAGCCCGAACGTTAGCAGAATGTGGTAGAGCGGATTACGACCGTATAGCGGCCGAATAGTGACCCGCTCGATTCCGGCACCGATGACGCCAACGATGAGTGGGGCGGCGAGCAGTGCTACCCAGAACCCGATGCCGCTCCCCAGCGGCGCGATGATGCTTAACGCGAAGTACGCACCCAGTGCGAATAGTTCTCCGTGTGAGAAGTTGATGACGTCCATCACGCCGAAAATAACCGAGAGTCCGGCGGCCAGGAGAACGTACACCATTCCCAGTGTGAGTCCGTTTATCAGTTGTTCGACAATTTGGGCAACCATGGTGGGTTAGTTACAGCCGAGCTCACTTGCTGGCGGGATTGTCTCACCTGCGGGCACTTCGTTAATAAGATCCACGGTGGGAGTTCCACCATCGTCGATAATTTCGCCCATCCATGTCGGGTTGGTCGCCTGACGGTCTTCTTCCCGGAGCGTGATATCTCCGAGGACCGTCTCGTAGGTACCGCCCTCGAGCGTATCACGTACGTCGTCGACTTCCGTACTGCCCGCTTCGTTCATCCCTTTTGCTATCAGACGCAGCGAGTCGTACCCGACGCGGGAGAAGTTGCCCGGCGAGCCGTCGTACTCGCTTTCGTAGGCGTCAACGAACTGCTGGTTGTCACCGGTATCCAGCGTCGGCAAGTATCGGACGCCACCGTAGGTGCCAATACTGTTCATCCCGGTTCCGGCAAGCACGCTCTGGAACGTTTGGGTCGGCCCAATGACAATCTTGTCGTCTGTCAGACCCTGGTCCGCAGCCTGATTAGTGAAACTCACGAGGTCACCGCCGGTCATTCCTAAGACGACGATATCGGCATCAGAGTTACTGATCTGGCTGACGTACGAGCCGTAATTCGACGCGCCGAGTTGCGAGGTCGAGACACCAGTTTCGTTGTACTCCCCATTCGCGTTGGCCATCCGCTGGCTAACACGCTGATAGACCGACTGCCCGTACGCGTAGTCGGCGTAGTGGAACCAGACGTTTGTCCCGAGTTCGTTGACGCTGTAGGCCGAAATAGCCTCGGCGATCATTGCGGTGTTGGTCTCGAACCGGAAAACCCAGGGGTTACACGCGGACCCGGTGATGGGGACTGCGGCTCCGCCCGAGAAGTAAACGAACTCCGAGGAGTTCGCGATCTCGTTGATTCCCAGCGCGACTGAGCTCGAAATCGCACCGACTATGAAATCGGCCCCTTCCTGCTGGACGAGGCGCTGCACTTCGTCTTGTGCCGCCCTCGCTTCGGTCTCGCTATCGCCAGTCACAAGTTCGAATTCGAAGTCGTAGTCGCTGTTGGCATTGATCTGGCTGACGGCCAGCTCGGCGCCCCGGCGCTGGTTCGGTCCCAGGGAACTGTACGGACCGCTCATCGGGTTCACGCTGCCGACGGTTATTGTACTCGTTCCGCCAGTTGAACCACCACTACAGCCGGCGAGTCCAAGCGCACCGGCTGCCCCGGCGGTTGCCATGAATCTCCGACGCGAGCTAGTACTCGGTGCAGCATCACTTGTCTTGTCATGTGTGTGCTTCATAGTCACACCAAGGACTGGCATCCAACTCCTATTAAAACCTTCTGTGGAACAGGCAGTCCGACTCGCTTGAATGTCATCTAATTCTCGGTCTCAAATCATCGGTGGCGGTCTCCTAGTGACTATTTCGCCCGGCGAATTTTAGCTCTGGTGAAACTCTCGATCGGTGAGACGCGCTCGGAACCGTGCTGAATGCAGCGCGCGAGTCGATCACGAGTGAGCAGTTTCGATTAGGACACGAATGACTGTTTGAGTCTGTCCCGACGAGATGTTGGAGCTGGCGTCGCCATCGCCGAGCCGGCGTCCGTCACGCCGGTGGTCGCGCTGATCGTAACGACCGTCGTCCGGCGTGTGACGATGCCGGGCGAACCGAACCCACGCTGTGGTGCCATAGGCGACGCCTCCTCGGGACCGTCTCCGTACTCGTATTCACGACGCTGATAGCCATCACAGTCACCCTCGTTGAGTGCCTCGTTGGTCGGTATCCGGAGATAACGAACGCAAGCAGCGCGTCGCTGTCGGCGATCCGCGGATCGGTGAGGTCACTCTCTCACTGGGCGGTCTGCCCGCTTGCGGCCTGGCAGACACTGTTCGCCTACGTTGAGATTCAGTCCGGTCCACCCAACCTGAAGTTTTATTCTTCATGCCGAGGGATCCTCACTGGATGTACAAGCACGTAGCTCTACTAGTCAGACGGGATGGGCTGTCTCACGAGGAGTTCGTCCACTACTGGCAGACGAACCATAGGCCCATCGCGAGAAACATCGAAGGCGTCGTTCGGTACCAACAAGTCCTGCCAACAGATGCCGCGAACGCCGAGTTCGACGGGCTCGCAGAACTGTACTTCGAGACGCTTGACGACCTTCACGAAGCACTCGGTAGTTCCGGTTCGCGCGACTACAACCCGACAAAAGAGATCGCAGCCGAGGCCCGCGAGGACGTAGATAACTTCCTCGCGATCGACGAGCGTCCGCGTATCATCGGAGAGGAACGGGTCGTCAAAGACGAGGTTGACGGCGACACAGACGGCCTCTACAAGCACTCTGCATTCCTTGTCCGCCAGGATGGCATGACACACGCGGAGTTCATCGACCACTGGCAGAACACTCACACGCCTATCGCCAGCGAGATCGAGGGCGTCGTCAGGTACAGTCAAGTGATCCCGAGTGATCCCGAGAACGCTGAGTTCGACGGCGTCGCAGAGCTCTACTTCGAGGATCTTGATAAGCTGCACCGTGCGCTTGGAAGCGAAGGGTCCCGGGACTATGACGCCCCCGGCGGCAAGGCGAAGGAAGCCCGCGAGGACGTCGATAACTTCCTCGCCATCAACGAGCGTCCGCGGTTCATCGGGCAAGAGCGGGTCGTCACGCGCCAAGAGTGAGCCATGTTGGAGTACAATACCCAAGTTCGTGAATCCTTCCCGGAACTCGACAACATCGAGAGCGACGACTTGCGTGAGAAGGTTGTTGAGGCATGGACGCTCGGACTCAGTCGTGGCGGCTGGCGAGACATCGACGACATACCCTACGCTTGGAACATCCACGATGTAACCAACGTCGAACACGTCCGTGGTGTCACCCGGATCGCTCGTGAAACCGCCGCCGAACAGCGCGAGTTTCACGGCGCAGACCCAGACATGGACGTCATCGTCGCGGCATCGCTTCTTCACGACGTGGGAAAGTGCTACGAGTACGTCGATTTTGTTGATAATGAAAAACTCATCGAGCCAGATCCCGAGTATGCCACCCAAGAAGTGCCTCACTCGCTGTCTGGCTATGCCCTTGCACATGAAGTGGGCTGTCCGCTGGCCGTCCAGCGTGCCATCCCTCATTTTATTGGCGAAGTTCCCACGAGGACGATGGAAGCCGAACTCATCAAGAGCGCAAACTCCGCCTCATCGAACGCGATTACCCAGTCTGAGATGGGAATCACGCTTAAAGAGTGGGTTGCGGAGTACTCTCAGACCCAGGAGTAAATAGTCCCTGACATTTCAACCCGCAATTATAATGCCGATTATGTGGTGTGTTATATTATGCCAGTTCCAGGCTACGACCCCGACGATGTGGATGAAATGCTCGAATCGAAGCTCAGCGAGGCGGAAATCCGCGACCAACTGTCCGAGTGTGAGTGGCAGTCCTACCAAGACGGTGAGGAGCCGCTGGTTGACCTGCTCGGAGACGACGAAATAGACGGGATGCTCGGAAAGTAGCTTACTCCTCGCCGCCGCTTTTGTGGAGCCAGACGAGTGCCGACCCGAATACGGCCGCCGCGCCGCTCAGTACAGTGAACCCCGGGACGCTATCGCCGGTGGTGGTAGTCGCGTCGTCTTCGGAAGCGGGCGTTGAGGAGTCCGGCGTCGACCCGTCCGGTGTTGCCGTGCTGTCGTCGGGTGTGGTAGTGTTGTCGTCCGGTGTCACCGTGTCGGTCTGTCGGGCTATTTCCTGTGTCGACTCGGTAGTGGCGTCGACCTCATCGTCGCCAAAGAGCAGATCTTTGTACTTGAAGCTCTCGAACATGGAGAGTTGGTCGTCGTAGTGGGGGCCGGTCGACCCGTCCGGTGCGACGTAGCCGTCGTTACCCGGCGGGAGGATGTTCTCGGCGGTCGGGTCGTCGCTCATACGGACAAAGTGGTTCTCGGTCCCGCGGTTCATTCGCGCGGTGCTGCCCGCGGAGGTGACGCCGATGGGCATCCCGAACAGCGCGAGGTTGTTGAATGTATGAAGCGAGGCGTCGCCGCGCCAACTCGATGGGTCGCCGTCGTACTTACCGCTCAGCGACGAGACGGCGGCTTTGAACGCTGAGACGAGTTCGTCGTCGGGGCTGTCACCGACGTAGTCGACGGCGGTGTCAAGCGCTGTCTCGTCGGGGTTGAGCACGCGCATCAGCGTCCCGCGGCCGTAGTCGTAGTTCAGGAAGTACGACGCCGGACCGTAGGCGTCGCCGAAGGTCTCGGCGAAGACTTCCTGCAGGATATGCGGGAATGTCTCGTTCCAGATGGTGTAGCCAGCGGGGTACTGACCCTCGTGATGGTCGCCGTCGGCTTGTGCGAAGTGATCCCAGGACTCCAGTTCGGCCATCGCGGCCTGCTCGGTGTCGGTGAGGTCTGCCCCATCCAGGGCGTCCATCAGGTGTTGTTTGTACCGGATAGCGCGGAGGTCGGTAAAGGAGATGTCGTAGACAACGTCTTTGAGGAACTCGTAACCGACGCTGCCGGTGTTCGACAGGCGGTGCTCGACCATGTTGATGATGCGCTGGACACGGTGGTCGGTCGACCACGAGTAGCTGAGGTCGCCGTTATTCCACTCCGGCGCGGGCTTGTTGTTCCACTGTGCAGAGTAGCCCGGGTCGGGGTTGACCGCCGCGGGCACCTCTCCGTTGGCGGCTCGGAGGTAGTCGTCCTTGGTTAGTTCGTACTGGGTCCCGTCAGCCGGGAGGCGGGTGTCGAACTCGACGGATTCGGCGTCGGGGTACCGACCGAGATGGACGTACGCAATATCACCGTTGTTGTCCGCCCACATGAAGTTCAGGGCGTAGTCACACCGCTGTGACACTTCCACAAACTCCTCTGCATCCTCGGCGAACTGCTGTTCGTAATACGCCCGCCAGCAGTTCATGTGTCGCCCCCCGTAGGATTTGGTCTGGGCGATGGCCTGCTCGTTCTCGGGGTCCCACGTCGTGATGACGCCGTGGCGGGTGAAGCGGTCGGTGTAAGTCACGTCCTCGCCGTCTGTAACTTCGATGGTCTCCTCCTTGGTCTTGACCTCGTACTCCTCGCCTTGGAAAGTGTAGGTGTCCGGGCTGTCCTCGTTGACGGTAATTGACTCGTTGAACATCTGGAGGCAGTTGTCGATGCCCGCCGTCGAGGTGAACGCACCGTTGCGGTTGCGCCCGAACATGATGAACGGGTAGCCGGTGACGGTGATGCCTGCGATATCGAATTCCGGGCCATGAAGCCCCGCCTCGTACATGATAGAAGGCGTGTTGAAGCCCATCTGTGGGCCGCCCATGAGTATCGACGATCCGCTATTGGTGATGTCGCCTTGGACCGCCAGCGCGTTAGAGCCGTACTTGATAGGAAGGCCAAGTTCGTTCAGGCCGGTCGCGAGCGTCCGGACCCGCTCCATCTCGGACTCGTGGACGGCCTGTGGATCGTCGGGGATGGAGAAGGCCCCACTGGTGATGCGGTTGCTTGCCTCGACGCGCTCGCCGGTCGCACCGCGGGAGACATCGGCGGAGCTGCTGGGCGTGCTCGTGGTCGACGTTCCCGACGACATCGAGTTGTTGCGCCCAACTTCGGTGTACGGTGGCGTATAACCCGCGTCCGACTGGACAGTCGACGTCGGTGCGCCAGGGTCGTCACCCCAGTTGAGGTCCTCTAAGAGTTCCATCGCGCGCTGCTCGTCGCCGGTCTGACCGGTGAGGATGTCGACGACCGTCGCGTTCAGCGTCTCCAACTGGAACCCGCTAAAAAAGGCCATGCTCCCAACGAACATCCCGGCGGCGTCTTCCGTTGAGAACTCTTCGGGCTCGAAGCCGTTCTCTTGGAACGCTTGGTGGAACTCCATTTCGTTGCTATCCTGGACTTCCCGGATGTAGCGGTTGATTCCGTTTGTAAAGGCCTGCAAAACCTCCCGCTGGTCGGCTTTCAGCTGGTCCTGTGCCTGCGCGTCCAGCGACGGCTCCCCAGCCGTGTTGCGACGGGCCGCCTTGTCGAAGGAGACCCAGTCGTTGTCGCCCTCGCCCGCGCCGATGGCTGCGGCGACGGTGCCGTGGTAGTAGCGCTTGTACAGTTCCAACTGGTAAAGCCGGTCTTCGGCCGTCGCGTAGCCATAGCCGTAGAACACGGGAGCGCGGCTGTCGGCCTCCCGCGCGTAGATGTGCGGGACGCCGTACTCGTCGCGTTTAATCGTGACTGTGGCCTCTTCGCCGTCGGTCTGTGCGTACGCGAGTTCTGTCTGTGCGACGGCACCGATACCCGCTGCACCGGCGACCGCTGTGCCCGCTTTCAGAACGTCACGTCGTGATACGTTTTGCCAACTGCGCTGGGCATTGTTTGACATGCACTCGCATTGTTCGTAGATACATCATAAATTTTTGGCATAATTTTAATATGATTCTAATGAGAAAACCGGAGCGACAATGCGACTGACACACGGTTGAGCTGGTCGAAATCGCGATCAGGCCGCGTCGATATTGGCCTCGAGCCTTCGGCCATATCGAACATTTTGCGGGTGGGCCGGGCTTGTTTCTCACTGTGTGTCGTCACATAGTTTATGTCGTCGCTGAGCCGGTCCATCCGCTCGACCGCCTTGTCGATGAGGCTGGTCACCGCGGGGATGCCCTCAACGACGGCGACCACGTCGCTCTGTCTGTCCCGGGTCGGAACTGCCAACGCCAGCGAGTGGAGCAGGTCGGCGTCGGTCGCCGTCAATATATCGGCCTTGGCGATTGGCTTCCTCTCTTGGAGAACGGTTCCGGCCAGGGTCTGGTCTTACCACCGGTCTTGAAGACCTCATAGCCGTTCCGTCCGACGACTTCGTATTCATTGTAGTGTAGTAGGTCGACTGTGTCGCCCTTCTAGGTCGGTATCCTGCTTTCGTGGTTGATGACAGACATTGGCCCGGGATCCAACTGGACAAGCGTCGTGAACACCCATTTCCAGAACGCGTAGAGATTTATCGCGTCGCTACTCTCCGCCTCGGGTTCGATGGTCGCCGCAATATGTAATAATTCCGACTGTATGGGGAAATAGTGGGTGCTTGTCACTTACTTAGTTGTGACGACGCACGCATTCCGCTGCCGGAAAATAGACGCTCGTCCCTGATTACTTCGAGTCACAGCCCGTCGCGACCGATCATTCAGTCTTATAGACGCCGCGAGCATCAGCGACCTGTACGCCGTCAGCCGAGTACACTTCCACGTCAACGACGCCGACATCGCCGCCAAGTCGGCGGACGTCTGCCTCAGCGCGGAGGTCTCCGGTGCCAGCTTCAAGATAGTCGATACGCATATCAATGGTCGGCACCGGCTGATCAACTTTCGAGACGAGCGCAGCCCCGCCGACAGTATCTGCGAGGGTGAACGTGACGCCACCGTGCGCCATGACTTTGTCTTCGTTCCAAGAGAGTTCCTCGCGCATCTCGATGCTGCCTTCGGCATGTCCGTCGTTGATGGCAGTCAGCTCTAGACCGAGTAACTTTGCAAACGGCATGTTCTCGAAGAACGTTTCGACATCCATGTTCACCTCGTCTAACTCTCAGCCGGACGAATAAACATTGCTGCGAACCAATACCAACCGTACGGCGACGCGTTCCGGACTACAACAGGAAAAATAAACGGGATGAGCTGCCTCGGCGCGGCTGTTCTCCTAGCGTGATGGGACTCGTCTTAGGAGTCTTCAGGAAGGGCGAAACAGTGGCAGGTAGCCGAACCGATGGCCTCATCGGATAGCGGGTTGCCTTCGGCCTCGCCGTCGCGAGCGACCCAGTCGCCCGCGTCTGTGCGGCATAGTTTCACTACCGGGCGTAGCGAGGGCCTCATTTACACGGCCATCAGTTACACAAGATACGCTTCCATCTTCAGCCGGTTGAGGATGTCACTCGTGAACAGATCGCTGGTCCTCAAAGCGGTCAGAGGGAATACGACATCTGCCGGGAGCGGTGTCATCCGTGCTGTCGTTGGCGAGTCGGACTCACCCGCAGCGGTCTTGGAAGTGTGGGTGGCGAAGGTCGTGTTGTTCAGGGAATCGACGGCTGGTAGCGACTAGCCTGGCTGCGTCAGTGGTCGATGCGAGTAATCTCTTCGACGGGCCACTCGCTGAGGATCTCAACTCCGTTCTCGCGGACAACGACCATTTCCTCGACGCGAACACCTTGGCGTTCGGTGGGCTGCATGGTCTCGACGGCCATCGTCATACCCTCTTCAATTTCGATGGGGTGGTCCGGTGAGATACCGCGCCAGATGAGCGGCGTCTCGTAGAGCTGGAGGCCCAAGCCATGCGCCCAGTGGTTGGTGGTCATCTGCCAGAAGTTGTCAGCGCCGTACCAGTCCATATGTTCGCCCTCTTCGTCCGGGAAGCCCTTGCAGATCTCGTCGGAGGTCGCGCCCGGTTCGATTCGTTCAAGCACGTCGTAGAGGTCGTCGCGAGCCTTCTCGTAAGCGTCCTTCTGGGTCTGGGTCGGCTCACCCAGGCTGAAGGTGCGGTAGTAACACGAGCGGTAGCCCAGATAGCCGATGTTGTAGAAGTCCGCGTACACGAGGTCGTTCGGACGAATCACCCGGTCGGTGGTGTTGGCCTGGTGCTTCGGCCACGTGTTCGGGCCGGAGGTGACGTAGCCGCCCTGGGCCATCGCGCCGTGACGCCAGAGTTCGCCCACGGCCTCGCCCCAGACTTCCGATTCGCGCATGCCCGGCTTTGCCGTCTCGGTAATCTTCTGGAAACCGGCTTCACAGATGGCCGCGACCTGCCGGAGACACTCGATTTCGTCACGCGTCTTCACCTTGCGCGCGTCGAGCATGATCTCCGTCGCGGCCGACGTGTCGACGTCGACGCCGCGGTCCTCGAACTTCTCGATGAGCGCGCCGTTGCCCACGTCGATACCCATCGGCTCGCGGTCGACGCCGTACTCCTCCATGGCGGTGTAGACGGTTTCGGCCATCTTATGCTTGAGCCAGTCCCGCGCGGAGGCGCTCGCCGAGGCCCGCGGGACGTTCCCGAGGCCGGGACAGGCGTACCGGATGTCGTCCAGCCAGGGGCAGTTGAACTTCTGGTTCGAGGCGTGGTCGGCCGTGTCCCAGTGGACGATGTCACCGTCTTCCGTGAGGAGGGTGTAGTGGTCGGCGCCGCTGCCGCCGGTCATCGCGAGGCCGGTCACGTAGCGGACGTTCGGGTCGTTGATGAGCAGCATCGACCCGAGTTCCGACTCCTGCAGTCGCTCCAGTGCTTTCTCCTTGCGCTCGCGTCGCATCCGCTGGATGTCGATTCGCTCCTCCCAATCGACGGCCATGGTGCCACGCGTGCCTTCCATGAAGTCACGCTCGTACATCACCTCTCTGTGCACGGAGGCCCCTAATTAAACTCCGGATTTGCGCGCCACAGCTTAGTGGGTATGGTCCCACGCCACAGACGCATGGTCGACGACACCCACGTACGGACGGTCGCGGACCGGCTCGGGCTGGACCTGACGGAGGAGGAGCGAGCCCAGTACGCCGAGGCGGCACGGGGCATGGATGCGCAGTACGACAGTCTCCCCGCCGAAACCCCGACGGCGACGGCGGCGACGGACGTCGAGGCGGGGACCGACGGGCACAACGCCGTCAGGTACCGCTTCGACCTGCCCGAGACCGACGGGCCGCTCGCGGACCTCGAACTCGGCGTAAAAGACAACCTCGCCGTCGCGGGCGTGCCGATGCACTGTGGCTCGGCGGCCCTCGAGTTCACCCCGGAGTACCACGCGACGGTCGTCGACCGACTTCACGAGGCCGGGGCCGACGTGACCGCGACGACGAACATGGACGAGTTCGCCTACTTCACGACCGGGGAGACGTGTGCGTTCGACCCCATCGAGAATCCCGGAGCCGAGGGCGTGGTCCCTGGCGGCTCCTCCAGCGGGAGCGGGGCAGCCGTCGCTGCCGGGCTGCTGGACGCGGCGCTTGGCAGCGACACCGGCGGCAGCGTCCGCATCCCCGCGTCGTTCTGTGGCGTCGTCGGCCTCAAGCCGATCCACCGGCTCGTCCCGCGGTTTGGCTTTGCCGACCTCGCCCCGTCGCTGGACTGCGTCGGTCCGCTGGCCGCGGACGTGGAAACGGCCGCCCGCGTCCACGACACCATCGCCGGTCCGCATCCGCGCGACCCCTCCTCGATGGGCGGCCCGGCGCCGCCAGCCGCGGCCGACGGGCTCGAGGAGTCGGTCGACGGCCTCAGCGTCGGGGTCATCGAGCCCGCGATGGCGGGGTCCGACGAGGCGGTCGCGTCGGCAGTCGAGGACGCCGTCGACGCGCTGGGCGGACAAGGTGTGAGCGCCGAGTCGGTTTCCCTGCCGCAGTTCGAGACGGCCACGCTCGCGGGACTGGTCGTCGCGGGCGCGGAGTTCGCCGCGCTCGCGCTCGCCGACGGCCAGCTGGTCGGGACCGGTACCGGCCACAGCGAACCGTGGCGCACCGCCGTCCGGGAGGCGGTCCGGTCGCCGGACCTCGGGGCGAACGTCCGCGAGCAGATACTGACCAACGGCGCGCTCGCCGAGGACGGGCTCGACCACTACGTCGCCGCGCAGACCCTCGGGGCGGAGTTCACCGCCGTCGTCGACGAGGCGCTGGGCAGCTACGACGCGCTGGTCGCGCCGACGACGCCGATGACCGCCCCCGAATTCGGCGAGATAACGAGCGACGAGGACTTCGCCCGGACCGTCGCCAACACCGTCCCGTTCAACCTCACCGGCCACCCGGCGCTGTCGGTCCCGATAGAGACCGCCGACGGCGAGCCGGTCGGCCTGGAGTTCGTCGGCGCCCGGCGCGACGAGGCGACGCTGGTCGCGCTCGGGGCGGCGCTCGAAACCGCGGCAGGGAGCTGACTTACCGGCCCCGACGACCTGTCGAAAACGAAGCAGTGCTACTCGGTCAGGAGAGCCGACGCTTTCTCGCCGATGGCGATGGAGGGGGCGTTCGTGTTGCCACCCACGATATCGGGCATGATTGACGCGTCGGCGACGCGGAGCCCCTCGACGCCGTGGACCCGCAGTTCGTCGTCGACGACGGCCATGTCGTCGTCGCCCATCCTGCAGGTCCCGACGGGGTGGTACACCGTCGAGGCGTGTTCGCGGACGAACTCGCGGAGTCCCGACTCGCTCGTGACCTCGGGGCCGGGGTGGACCTCCGCGCCACAGAACTCGTCGACCGGGTCGGTATCGGCGACGTCGCGTGCGAGTTTGATGCCCTCGACCAGGGGGTCGATGTCTCCGTCGGCGCCGAGGTAGTTCGGGTCGATGACGGGCGAGTGATAGGGGTCGTCCGACGCCAGCCGGACCTCGCCGGTGCTGTCGGGGCGAATCTGGGTGGGAATGATGGTGAAGAAGCTCCGGTCGTCATCCGGCGGCGTCAGTCCGTGTTCGAGCAGGTACACCGGCGCGTTGTGGAACTGCAGGTCCGGCGCTGGCTCGTCCTCGTCGAGGTGGACGAAACAGCCCGATTCGACGACGTTCGAACTCGGGGCTGGCGCTTCCGGGCCGCCGGTCTGCTCGTAGACGACACCCACTTTGAGGTGGTCCTGCAGGTTCTTGCCGACACCGGGGAGGTCGACCCGAACGTCGATGCCGTGTTCTTCGAGGTGGGCTGCCGGCCCGATTCCCGAGAGCAAGAGCAGTTGCGGGGAGTTGATTGCACCGGCCGAGAGGACGATTTCCGAGCCCGCCTCGGCCGTGTGTTCCGTCCCGTCCTGTTCGTAGCGGACACCGGTCGCGCGGTCGCCGTCGAACGTGATGTCGGTGACCTGTGCCCCGGTTTCGACGGTGAGGTTCGACCGGTCGAGCGCCGGTTTGATGTAGGCGGCGGCGCTGCTGCAGCGCTTGCCATCCCGCTGTGTGACGTGGTAGAAGCCGCTGCCAGCCAGTCGTTCGCCGTTGAAATCGGGGTTGTGTTCGATGCCAGCCTCCGCCATTCCCTCGACCAGTGCCTCCGAGACCGGGTGGGTGTCTTCGAGGGTGGTCACGTTCAACGGGCCGCCCTCGCCGTGGAAGTCGCCATCCCCCGGTTCGAAGTGCTCGGCGCGTTTGAAGTGGTCGAGCATCGCCTCGTAGCTCCAGCCGTCGTTCCCGAGGTCGGCCCAGTGGTCGTAGTCCCAGGGATGCCCACGGATGTAAATCATCGCGTTGAGTGAACTCGACCCGCCGAGTGTCTTCCCGCGCGGGTGGTACAGCTTCCGGTCGTGCAGTTCCGGTTGTGGCTCGGTGTAGTAGTCCCAGTCGACTGCTGTCCGGTACAGTTCCGGGAAAAGCGGCGGTGTGTGAATCTCCTCTTTGTCGTCAGGCTGGCCAGCTTCAAGCAACAGGACATCTCTGTCACTATCCTCGGTCAGACGGTGGGCGAGCGCACAGCCAGCGGAGCCAGCGCCGACAACGACGAAGTCGTGTGCTGTGATAGTGTTGCTCATGGTATGCTACAGCTAGCCAGTATATGCAAGACAGTATAATATTAATCCCTGCTTCAGCATTAGAGTATACTCCACGCTGGCGGAGCAGACAGGCCGTCGGCGGTCCGGGCAAAGAGTATAGATGTCCGGGTGCGCAATCGGACGGCGATGACACACGAGACGCCGATTCGCGTCGACCACACCGGTATCGCCGTCGACTCTATTTCCGACGCCGAGAGCGTCCTCTTTGCCTTCGGCTGTCGGAAGCTCATCGAAGAATCGGTCGAGGGGCGGTTCCGGTGGGCCCAATACGACTTCGGCCGGAATGCCTCGCGGCTGGAACTCATCGCGCCGGAGGCCGAGGACACCTTCCTGACCGACTACCTCGACGAGCACGGCCCCGGACTGCACCACGTCACGCTGGAGGTGGCCGACATCGACGCCGTCGCCACGGCAATCGAGGCCGCTGGACTCGACGTCGTCGAGTACCGGGAGTACGACGACTGGACGGAGGCGTTCGTGCCGCCGTCGAACCCGACCGGCGCGCTCTTTCAGCTGTTCGAATACCACGAAGGCTACGACGAGGGGCGGCCAGCGGCGGAGAAACTCTACGTCGATGGAACGCGTCTCGGCGAGAGATAGCTGCGCTGTCTCGCGTTCTCAGACCGGGTCGAGACCGTTCTCCTCGCGCAGCGTGTTGATGTAGGAACGGAAGCCGGTTTCGAGGTCGTACTCGACTTCGTAGCCCAAATCCTCCTGTGCGGCGGTCATATCGAGGTTCTGCGTCCAGGGAAGCTCGCCCTCGTCGGATACCTCGAGTTCGGCGTCGGGGATGATCTGACGGACAGTGTCGGCCGCCTCCTGGATTGTCGCGAGGACGCCACGGACGTTGTAGACGCGCTGGCCGAGCGCGGATTCGTCGACGAAGGTTGCCTTGCGGAACGCCTGTGCGATGTCACGAGCGTGCTGCCAGTCGATAACCTGGTCGCCGTACTCGACACTGAAAGACTCGCCGAGTGCGGGCTTCTCGATGATGTCGGCGAGAAACGCGGAACCGCCAGTCTCGCGGTACGGCCCGTACGCGACGGTCGGACGCAACGCGACGTGGTCGACATCGTAGTCCTCGTGGTAGACGCGGGCCTGATGTTCGTTGTACTCCTTGGTCGCGCCGTAGAGGGTGTCGGGATAGACCAGTTCGTCTTCGGAAACATACTCTGCGTCGTAGTTGTGTGGAGGAGCATACACCGCGGCGCTGGACGCCCAGGTGACCCGTTCGACTTGGTCGTCGAGAGTCCGCGCAGCCTCGAAGACGGCGTTCGTTCCCTGAATATTCACGTCAAGTGCCGCACGCGGGTTATCGCGTGCGCTGTTCGTAAGCAGGGCCGCGAGATGAACGATGTGAGTCGCGCCCGTTTGTTTGACTGCACGCACCACGTCGGTTGGCTCGGAGACGTCGCCGCGACGAATCTCCACATCGGTGGCGACACCGAGCTTCGAAAGGATTCGGTCGTCCGTCGAAAGGTCATACGCGACAACGTCGTGACCTGCATCGACAAGATCCTCGACCACGTAAGAACCGAGGAAGCCGGTTCCGCCGGTAACGAGTACTGTATTGTTTGCCATCGTTGTGTGAAAACTGTACACGGAGGGAAATAAAAAAGGTTGTTATCGGCTGGATTCGATACCGATTCACCCACTAGCAGCCGTTTTACAGACCCGTCGACATTACGTGAACCTCAGCGGAACCCCTCGGTTTTGGCGACTCATCGGCGTTTGAGGTATCGCAGACGATCACGACACGGTTGGTCGCGAGACGCGTCACATGTCCGGGCACGGGGAACGAGGGGTTCAACGTTGAAGACGAGGACGCTCATTCGGGCGAACGGTGGGTTTGAGCGCGTCAGGGTGCTAGGTGACGTCGTCGACAAACGGCTCGGTCATGCTGAGGGGTGATTGCTCACTTCCCTTACCTTCTCGCGAAGCCTGAAACTCGGTTGAGGTCGCGAAAGCGGCCGACGACGCAACACCACACTCCCGTCTGAGGATGCTCGGCCAATGCGTCTCTCTCGGAAGACGCATTCGTCGAAATCGAAGTTGAACTCCCGGCCGATAGCTGACCGTTACTCGTGGAGACCGCCGACAGACTCGTAGAAGGAAGATTGTAGCGACCTGACCATCTCCTCGTCGCGGTCAATCCGCACGTCAATTATGAAGGGCACGTCGGCGCTAGTTCCCTGCGCGAGTGCGTCAGCTAGTCCGTCAGGTGTAACGACCTGAGTCGCCCGTGCGCCAAAGGCTTCGGCAATCTTCGTAAAGTCGGTATCGTGGAACTCAACGCCAGCAATGTCATCATTCTCGTGTTGCATTTGACGGACCATCCCGAGACTGGTGTCGTTGAGCACGACAAGCGTGGGGGAGACGCCGTGGTCGACGGCAGTCTCAACGCTGGTCATCGTCATCGCGAAGCCGCCGTCACCCGCGACAGCAATGACGTCCTTATCCGTCGTAATCGCAGCGGAGACCGCAGCAGGGGTTGCCCACCCCATCGCGCCGACGCCGCCACTGCCGAAGTAGGTCCGCGTGGCTGGTGTTTGGAGATAGTTCAGTAGCCAGAAGCGGTTGTTTCCAGAGTCTGCAGTCACAATGGTGTCCTCGTCAACGACGGCCTCTATCTCTTTGACTGCGCGCTGAGGCTTGATCGGTGACGCGTCGGATTCACAGCAGGGGTCGTAGAAGGACTCTTTGGCGCTCGCAGCGCGGCCGTGTGCCCACTCGTTACCAATGCCGCGGGGGAGCGTTTCAGCTACGTCAGCAAGGCTCTGTGCGGCGTCGCCGATAAGCGCTACGTCGGCAGGGTAGACCCAGCCAGCGTTGCGCGTGTCGATGTCGGCATGAATGATGGTCTGCTCGTCGGGACGGATGAAATCCGGTGCCTGCCAGTTGGTGTCCATAGGGTTCATCCGACAGCCCGCGATGAAGAGCACGTCAGCCTCGCTGACAACCTGATTAGCGCCCTCATGGCCGAACGATCCGATAACACCCGCCGCTAGTTCGTGAGTTTCGGGGAACGTCGACTTACCGAGATAGGAAGTGACGACGGCAGCGTCAGCAGCTTCTGCGAGGGTCTGGAGTTCGTCGTAGGCGGCGGCGGCATGGACTCCGTTTCCTGAAACGATGACCGGCCGTTCGGCCGCAGCGAGTGCGTCGACGGCGGTCGCTACGTCCGCTCTGTCGGGCCGGGATTCCCAGTTTCGGGCTTGGTCGTGCCCGTCCCAGACGGGCGGCGTGGGGTCTTCTGGCATCTCCTCGGTAACCGCATCGCCGTCAAGGATGACGGCAGTCGGTCCCGGGCGTCCCGCAGTGGCGTGTTTGAACGCGAGCTGGAGACTGCGGACGGTTTCGGTCGGCGAGCGCGGGAACCAGTTCTCTTTGGTGTATGCATTGAGCGCGGCGGGCAGGTCGATTCCGCCGTAATCCCCGCGAGATTGCTGGTAGGGTGCAAGCGTCGAGTACTCTCCACGCTCGCTCGCTTCGGTAATGGTAACCATCGGTGAGGAAGCGAGATACCCCTCCATCTGCCCGACGGCTCCGAGGCTACCGATCCAGGGCCCTTGCCCGGTGAGCACGCCTGGTTGGCCGGTCAAACGACCACGCATCTCGGCCATAACGCTGGCCTCGCGTTCGTCTCGGGGGCGGACCATTGTGATCTCGTAATCCGGGACGTGATCGAGAATCTCGATAACGCGGCCACCGGGGTAGCCGAAGATGTACTCAACGCCCTGTTCTTCCAGCTCTGCGACGAGGCGCTCGCCCACTTCAGTCATACTGTTCGCCCAACTGCACTGTTTCTTCGACGATGAGACGAGGCCCAGCTTCGAGATCGATGAACTCCGCGGCGTCGCTTTGAACCGTTTTCCCGATGTCCGAGTCGAAGGTCTCCCCCAACGTGGCCATGTCTTCAAAGTGCAGTTCGAGTACTCCATCGAACTCGGCGTTCTCGGGTCGGGTGGGGACCGACGTGACATACCGTGTGAGTCCTGGTAGGTCCTTCGCGATCTCTGCATGTTCACCCTGCCAGCGTTCAGCGAACTCCTCGTGTGTGACTCCGTCCTTGCGGACGAGTAGGTCGACTATTTTTGGCATACGTTGTTGTTATCTTATTCGTGTGACTTCTGTCTATCGGTTATTCGTTCTTCAATTGATCAGTGGTTTTGCTGCCAATCCGTCCAAGTTTGTCTCGTGAAGCGTTCGGCTCTTTCGAACCAAACCTTTGTAAAGAGCTCGTCCGTAGCTAGGTGTATGACAATGCCAAACAATACTAACAGGCCGGTCGAGACCGTTGAGCGCGCGATAGAGATAATTGAGTATCTGAAGCAGAACGAGTCAGCGCCTGCCTCCGAAATCACCGACCACCTCGGCTGTGCAAAGAGCACGGCACACAGGCACCTCAAAACCCTCGAAGCAAACAGTTTCGTTATCGAGGAAGAAGACGAGTATCGGTTAGGTCTCCGGTTCCTTGACTACGGAACCGTCGCACGCGATAGGTACACACTTTACCAAGAGGCAAAGCCGAAGGTCGACAACTTGGCTGCCGAGACGGAAGAAAAAATTTGGTGTGCCGTCGAAGAGCACGGTCGAAGCATCCATATTTACGGGGCGCAGGGAAAACGCTCAGTCCAGACGTACGCCCATGTCGGTCACCGGAACTACCTCCATCAACACGCGGCGGGTAAAGCGATCCTAGCCAACCTTCCGGACGAAAACATCGAACATGTTATCGACCGCTACGGACTTCCCGCCCGGACGCCAAACACAATCACTGACAGGGACGAGCTATGGGAGGAAATCGAGTCAATACGGGAGCGGGGCTACGCGTTTAATCTGGAGGAGTCTGTTGAGGGACTGCACGCACTCGGAGCACCCATCACCGACGAGAACGACGCTGCAATCGGCGCAATCAGTATTTCAGGTCCAGCGACTCGTCTCGAAGGTTCATTGCTCAGGGACCAACTCCCAGGACTCTTACTCGGTACAGTCAACGAGATCACAATCAATCTGGCACACGTCTGATCCGGTTACTCGGTAGAAACTGCTCCTCTGTATGCCAGTTCCTGTTACTACTCCGAAAGTACAAGCAGAATAGTTCAAATCACGAGGTCATTATTTCGAGTCTTTCCGCCTGTATGCTGTGCTATTTCGTTACACGGCCTGTTCATTCTGGTCCAACGGCTTGACAGACATTGAGCCGTACGCCCTAACGGTGCCTGGACAAAATCATGCGTCTTATGAGCAAAGGTACCGATATCTAGTATGTTGAGAGGGTGTCATAGAAGAGTTCTCACACCGTGATGATCGTACTTCCCGGATTGTCTCCGCGTTCGTAGTTGGTGATAGCAATGACGAGGCGAAGGCACAGCGCAAGAAACACCTGCGCTCGTGCGTGGACGCGGCCTCGGGCGTGCGTTCGCCCGAGGCCGCAGTCCTTCACTGATTCGTTGGTTCGTTCGACTCCAGTACGGCGGTTGTACGTCTCGTCCAACGTGGACTGCTTCAGCTGAACTTCCTCGCTGTGTTGGTCGATGCGGTCTTCGACCCTGTACTCGATGTCTTTCGGGTCGTCAGTGTTTCGAGCGTTGTATGGAGCGACTGGCACGACTCCTGCGGCCAGCAGGTGGTCGTGCCAGTCGAGCGTGTCGTAGGCGCTGTCACCGACCATCCAGATCGGCTTGGCGACGGCGAGCGCGTCACGCGTGACGCGCATCGCCGTCTCCTCTGGCGCTTGCTTACTCTCGGTGAACTCGGCTGCAATCGGGATCTTTTGTCCGGTCGAGACGATCGTGCAACCGTAGCCGTAGTAGTACTCGTCGTCGGTTGGATCGTAGCACTTCGACGCGTCTTGATCGGCGGGCATCGCCCTCACGTCGGTTGAATCGATACAGTAGGTCAAGTCGAGCAGGCCGCCCGGCGCGGCCTGCTCGACGAGTCGGTCAAAGACTTCGTCAACGACGTGTTCGAGGTCGGTGAGAAAGCGATCGACCGCGTCTCTCGACGGCGGTCGATCGAACCCACAGCTAAGCCAAACGACCGTGTTCCGAAGCTCTCGCTCAACGGGACGAATGCCGTAGATGTCGTGGTAGTAGCAATGGAGGAAGCCACGCATCAGCTCTGGTGGTTCGTGATCTCGTGTTCGCCCCGTCTCCGCCGGGGCGAACACGTCGAACTCTTCGAGAAACTCGAAGGAGAGATGCTCAAACAACGCTAGCGTCTCGGTTTCCGCGACATTGAAGAACGATTCTACCGAAGGATCATCTTGCAGGGTCGCTGAACTCATCCACCTCAGCGTTCTCCCTGCTCTTTGGTGTGCTACTCGTTCTATGACACCCTCTGTTGAATCAAAAGTAGTGGCACCGTGACGAGTACCTCAAAAACATTCGTTCGAATAAATAGAACTTGTGCCACTGTGCGGGATCGATCGGCCAACCAATACGAAAAGAGCGGACCGTAACGAAATCCATTACATTTGTATGGTTGTAATGGATGCGGGATGTTAATACGATACCGGCCGTCGCAGCAAGAGTCGCCACGCCGTGTGGCGTGATTTCAGGAGATTCATTCCGACATATCAACACTGAGACCGATGAATATGATATTTAGAGCGTCTCTAACAGTGGATTTGATGAGAGTGAACAACAGTTTCAGGGAATCGTGGCTGTGAACTCCGTATCTTGAAGAAGATGCTGCCTAGAACTCGCCCCAAGGCTGATCAGAGTCCAGCTAGTACGCTAACCGTCTGTTGTTCACATTAAATAAAGATCAATACGTTCGGGTAGCTAGAACAAAGATATAGGGACGAAAAGCCCGAAAACCGTTGTACAGTCGGCTTCGCTACGTCAACAAGCACAAAATTTGCTGTTCGACACTGTAGAACAACTGTGCCACCTAACACCGCGAGATAGTCAACCGCTGGGCCACTCGGGGTCGCGGTCCTCGAAGAACGCGTCGATGCCCTCGCTCTTGTCGCCGGTGGCGAACAGTTGTGCGAAGAGTTCTGCTTCGTACTCGATGCCTGTCTCAAGATCCATCCGGGACGCAGCCTTGACAGATTTCTTAGCGAATTCGAGCGCGACAGGGCTTTTTTCTGCTATAGCGGCGGCGAGGTCGTACACCCGGTCGTCGAAGTCGTCGTCGCCGTAGACTTCGTCTACGAGGCCGATGTCAGCAGCTTCCTCGGCGTCAATGAGTTTACCCGTGAGGATGAGTCGCATCGCGTGGCCCTCACCGACCAGTCGTGGAAGCCGTTGGGTTCCGCCGCCGCCTGGCATGATGCCGAGGTTGATTTCGGGCTGACCGATTTTCGCGTCCTCGTGTGCGATGCGGAGATCACACGCCTGAATCAGTTCACAGCCACCGCCGAGCGCGTGCCCGTTGATACGGGCGATGACCGGCATCGGGCAATCGTCGACGCACTCGTAGACCCGCGGTCGCTTGCTGGCTTCACGCTGTTCAAGTGCGTTTCGTTCGCGGAGTTCATTCACGTCGGCGCCGGCAACGAACGCGCCAGAATCTTTAGCTCCTGTCAAGACAAGCGCGCGAAGATCGCTGTCCGGAACCTCCTCGAGCACCTGCTTGAGCTCCTGCCGGAGTTGTGCGTTAAGCGCGTTTCGTGCGTCAGGCCGATACAATTCGATGGTCGCGACCTTCTCGACACGGTCACCCATGCTGACGTTGACTGTCTCGCAGTCGGCGGCGGTCTCCTCGATAGACATTACGAGTCACCCCAGTCACCACTCGTGCCGACGACTTCGCCGTCTTCCCAGATATAAAACCCTTCGCCGGACTTCTTGCCGAGCTTCCCTGCACGAACCTTTCGTTTGAGAATCTGTGGTGGTTTAAATCGTTCACCCAACTCCTTACGGAGGTACTCCAGAATATCGAGTCGCACGTCTAGACCGACCACGTCGCCGAGTTCAATCGGACCCAGCGGGTGATTATAACCAAGTTCCATCGCCGTATCGATATCCTCCGGTGAGGCGACGCCCTGTTCAACCATCCGCATCGACTCCACACCGAGCGCAACGCCGAGGCGAGAAGAAGCAAAGCCCGGAGAATCCATCACTTCGATGGGCGTCTTCTCGATCCCTTCCACGAACTGGCGAGCGCGCTCAACCGTCTCGTCGCTCGACTGCTCTGCAGTGACGATTTCGACCAGTTTCATAATGTGGACCGGATTAAAAAAGTGTAACCCGACTGCCCGGCTGGGATGGTCAAGAGCGCTGGCAATTTCAGTCAATGACAGCGACGACGTGTTTGATGCGATGATCGTGTCGGGGGCGACGTGTGACTCGACATCTGTCACCGTATCGTGTTTAACCCCCATCTCCTCGGGCACTGCTTCGATGACGATGTCTGCGTCGGTTACGGCCGACTCGAGCGATGTGGTGCCTGAGAGGCGGTCAAGCGTCGCATCTGCTTCGTTTTGTGTTACTTTGTCCCGTTCGATACCTTCCTCAAGATTCGATTCGATGGCGGTCAGACCGTCTGCGACAAGTTCCTCGTCGATGTCGCGGACCTGGACGTCGTGGCCGGCCATGGCCGACACCTGGGCGATGCCGTGGCCCATAGTACCGGCTCCGAGTACGGCTACTTGCATCATTTACAGCGACAGTACCGAAGAATAAAAAACATTGCTTGCCCGCCACGCGCTGGCCAGTGATTTAATATCACACCCACAATAGAATCTAGTCACTGATGGCCGATCCAAAATACCGGGCCGTTATCGTTGATGCCGTCCGGACGCCGCAGGCGCGGAAAGATGGCTCTCTCGCCAGACCGTACCCCGAGGACCTCATCACCACAGTACTAGACGCACTCGTCGATCGAACCGGCGTTCCTGCCAGCGATTGGGATGACTTCCGACTGGGCTGTGCGAATCAAGAGGAAGAACAGGGCCGAAACCTCGCCCGGCAAGCGCTGCTCGCAGGTGGATTCCCCGAGACAGTCCCCGGAGCGACAACCACCCGACTCTGTGGCTCATCGATGACTACCCTCACCGATGCCGCCCGTGCAGTCGAGGCGGGAGACGGCGCAGTCTACCCCATCGCTGGCGTCGAACAGATGAGCCGAATTCCCTTCTCCGACTGGCTCCACCCCGCCATCCATGAGCGCTACGACGCCGACCGACTCTCGATGGGCCAGACTGCCGAGACCCTCGCCCGCCGACACGGCATCACCCGTGACGAGCAGGACCGCTTCGCGCTGCGCTCACACAAACGGGCCGTTGCGGCCGCTGAGAGTGGCCGGTTCGACGACGAAATCGTCCCCGTCGGTACCGGCGACGAGACGGTCGAGAAAGATACGACGCCCCGACCAGACACCTCAATCGAGTCGCTGAGTGAACTGCCGACGGTGTTCCGCGACGACGAGCGCGCGTCGGTGACGCCGGGCAACGCGTCGCCGCTAACAGATGGTGCCGCAGGGATGCTCGTCACTTCTGAGGCGTACGCCGAAGAGCACGGACTGGATCCTCTCGCACGTGTCGAAACGCGCGCTGTCGCCGGCGTCGACCCGTTGGTGATGGGTAGGGGACCAATCCCGGCCTCACGGACCGCACTCAAGAACGCTGACATCACGATGGCCAGCATCGATCTCGTGGAACTCAACGAGGCTTTCGCCGCACAGAGTCTTCACTGCATCGAGGGACTCGACATTCCCGACGAGAAGGTGAACGTCAACGGTGGCGCAATCGCACTTGGACACCCGCTTGGGTGTTCGGGGGCGCGCATCTCGACGACGCTACTGCACGAGATGCAAAGACGAAGAGCCGACTACGGTCTCGCGACGATGTGCGTCGGTTTTGGGCAGGGCGTAGCGACGATTTTCAAGCGACTCTAACCTAGCGTCGCGTCTCGCTGACCTGCATTTTGAAGCCGTATCGGATGACATCCTCCTGTGAGTAGATGCGTCGAACTGTGGCGTCGACAGCCGTCCCGATGTCGACTTTCGTGTCACCGTTAAGCACCTGCGAAGCGACGCTAACCGTCTCCTTGCCCCTGGGGCCGTCGAGCGCGACGACGGCGCTAACGAACGGCCCACTCTTTGACTGCTGTTCGACAAACTCCGGCGGTGCACCGCCTTGTGCAATAGTAGTTACTGCCTCAACGGTGCCGGTCCCGGGCAGCTCGATGGCCTCGAAACTCACCGACCGCTCGTTACACTGCTGGCAGGCACCGTCCGCCGGGAAGTTCAGCGCACCACAAGCCGAACAGCGACCGGCGACCAGCCGGTGGCGTTGGTCGATGGTCCGCCGCCACGAGGGGACGCTAACGTACGCACCGCCACCTTCCGGCTCGTCGCTTGTGATCTCGCCTCGACGCCGGAGGTACTCGGCGTAGGATAGTTCGGTCTCGCCGTCAAGTGCGCTCTCGACCGGGACCGGCCCCTCAAGGAGGATGGCGTTTGCGCCGGCTCCGCTGCCATAAGCCGCAACGAGGAGGCGCTCTGTGTCTTGCGTGAAGGCCGTCGCAGCACCGATGAACACACTCGCCGCGCCGGTGTCCCCGAGCGAACTCACCGTCTCCGCGGCGGCGATGGTCTCGGCGTCGATACCGAGCGCTGCGGTCGCTCGATAGGGGAGCTTTCCGTCCGGTGACTGGACTGCAGCGGCATCTACGTCTTCGAGTGAGTCGTCCAGTTTGTCCACGGCGCCGCCCAGCGTCGTGGTAAACGCCTCGCGGTCATACTGAGTCACGCCTAATCCCGTAATTTTGTCGTCGCCGCCGGTTCGGAACCGCGTGCCTGGGTAGGTATCAACGTGAGATGTGCGATCGAGGACCTTTCCGGGACCGTTGCCGTCGACGACCAACGCTGCGCTACCGGCACCCGCAGCGTGTTCAACGTCGCTGTCGGGAGCACCTTTTGGACAGTCGCTGATGATGACGAGGGCGATTTTTTCGCCCCAAGGGCCAGCATCGAGCGCCCCGCTGAGTGCTTGTGCGCCGACGCGGGTGCTGCCTGTCATCGTCCGTGTGGTCACGCTATCGGGGACACCGAGGACGTTCGCCAGTCGCGCGGAGAGGTCCTCTTCTGCCATCGGCGGCGATGTCGTGGCAAAGGCGAGATGGCACACGTCCGCGCCGCTGTAACCGGCGACATCGAGTGCTCGTTCGGCTGCCTCAACGCCCATCGTAAGCGCGTCCTCGTCGGCCTCGGGGACGGCTTTTTGCTTGACGCCGGCCGCGTTAAAACTGCCCCATGCGTCTTCGAACTCCTCAGCTACGATGCGGAGTCTCGGCGTGTAGGCGCCGATGGCCGCAATCTGTGCATCGGTCATTGTGCCACCTCCCGTTCAAGAACGTGAACGACCGCGCCGCCACCACTCCCGCCGACGTTGTGTGTTAGCCCGAGTGTGGCGTCTTCGACTTGGCGGTCACCGGCTTTCCCGCTAAGTTGTTTGAACGCCTCGGTGACCTGTCCGGCACCCGTCGCGCCGATGGGATGCCCCTTTGACTTGAGGCCACCGGAGGCGTTGACCGGAATCTCTCCGTCAAGTTCCGTCTTTCCGTCCTCCAACATACTGGGAGCCCTACCCCGCTCACAGAACCCGAGATCTTCGTATGCTAGGAGCTCTGCGATGGCAAAGCAATCATGAACCTCCGCGAAGTCCAGATCCTCGGGGTCGATACCGGCCTGATTGTACGCGCGCTTTGCGGCCGACTTCGATGAAGAGATAGCAGTGTACGTGTCCCGTTGGAAAAGACCGACTCGCTCGCTGGCCGCACCGACACCAGCGACGCGGATGGGGTCGTCAGTGTACTGGTCGACTACGTCCTCGCTGGCGACGAGGACGGCGGCGCCACCGTCAGAGGTCGGGCAGCAGTGATAGAGATTAAGCGGATCTGCGACGACGGGCGCGTTGACCGCATCCTCAAGCGAGCACTCGAAGCCGAGGTGTGCCTTAGGGTTTTTTGCGCCGTTGGCGTGGTTTTTCACTGCCACCATCGAGAGGTGTTCGGCTGTCGCGTCGTACTTGTCCATATAGGCGGAGGCCATTTGTGCGTAAACGCCCGAGAAGGTGGTTCCGGTCAGGCGTTCCCACTCTGTCTCACCGGAGACGCCCAGCCAGTACTTGGTCACGTCGCTGCTCATATCGGTCATTGATTCGACACCGCCGCCGATAGCAACGTCAGCCATCCCGCTCTTAACCGCCTGGACGGCCTGTCGAACGGCGTACCCGGACGCGGCACAAGCATTTTCAATACGAGAACTCGGAATTCCGTGGAGTCCGGCATGCTCGGTGGCAGCCGGACCTGAGAGACCGAGCTGGCGGCCGCCGACACCGAGAGAGCCGACGACGGCCTCGTCTATCTCGTTGTCATCGATTCCGTTGGGAACGCTATTGACGGCTGCCTCCACGGCGGATGTAAACAACGATCGGTAGCTCTTCTCGGGCATCGCACCGAAGGGAGTCTGCCCTGCGCCGATAATATACGCATCTCGCATAGCTACCTCTTTCGGAGGTGTCGGAAAATAGCTTTTCCTCCAAGAGCACCTCTTACTGCCGGATTTTGAATTGATCTCCACTGGGGGAGAGTCCAAATCGTGATGATACAACTCCTCCCAGATCTCAGAGAATTATACCCAAACAATTTTTATGATTGTGTACAGTCATACACTTACAGATGTCGTATAAAAAAGTAGAGACCTCAGACCGCGAAGAACTGCGCGAACTACAGGTCGAACGGCTCCGCGATACGGTAGAGAACGCATATGAGAACGTCGAGTTCTACAGAGATCAGTTGGACGAGATGGGTGTCACGCCTGAGGACATCCAGAGCGTTGAGGACGTCCGAAAGCTCCCGACAACGACAAAAGAGGACTTCCGCGACGAGTACCCCGACGGATTATTCGCAGTTGACAGCGAGGACGTTACGCGCCTCCATGCATCCTCCGGGACCACCGGCAAGCCCAAGATAGTCGCTTACACTGACGATGATATCAAGGTCTGGAGCGAAGTCGTCGCTCGCTCACTCGCCGCCAGCGGGGCTGAGGCGGGCGATACAATCCAGAACGCCTACGGCTACGGGCTCTTCACGGGTGGGTTGGGACTCCACTACGGTATCGAAGAGTTGGGAGCGACCGTTATCCCCATCGGCGGTGGCCAGACCCAGCGTCAGGTCGAACTGATGATCGACCTCGAAAGCGACGTATTCACCTGCACCCCTTCCTACGCACTATATCTCGCCGAGACAGCTGAAGAGATGGGCCACGACCCCGTCGATCTGCCGATTTCGACCATCATCTTCGGAGCAGAGCCCTGTACAGATCCAATGCGTGAGGAAATCGAAGAGCGCCTCGGCGTCAACGGTATCGACATTTATGGACTCTCAGAGATCGTCGGCCCCGGCGTCTCTTGTGAGTGCCACGAAGCACAGGAAGGATTACACATCTGGGAGGACCGCTTCCTTCCTGAAGTCGTGGACCCCCACACCGGCGAACCAGTCGAGGAAGGTGAAGAGGGTGAACTCATCCTCACCACGCTCAGTAAGGAGGCGCTCCCGGTGCTTCGGTACCGGACCGGCGACCTGACGACGCTGAACTACGAGGAGTGTGAATGTGGCCGGACAATGGTTCGGATGGACAACGTCACTGGCCGGGCCGACGACTTGCTCATCGTCCGCGGGGTGAACCTCTACCCCAGCGAAATCGAACACGTCATTCTAGATCTAGACGGTGTCGCCCCGCACTACCGTATTGATCTCTACCGTGAGGAAAGTCTCGACGTTATGGAACTAACCGTCGAGATGGAAGAGGGAACCACACAGAGCCGCCAGTCGCTCGAGGCCGAGATTACCGAACGCTTAGAAAACGTTCTGCAGTTCTCGCCTGATGAACTCGATCTGGTCGAACCAGGCGGCATCGCCCGGTCGAAAGTCGGAAAGGTCCAGCGTGTCTACGATCACCGCAAGTAATACCGCCCTAAGACCGCTCTCAGAGGCTTTCTGTGGAAGCCTAGGGTAGACACCACCCCAACCCAATTCTGTACGCTATTCCATCCTGTAGACGCGACCTCTGAACGTGGCAATTCGATCGTCACTCTCATCGGTAACTTCGATTTCATACTCCGCGGTTTTTCCCGCTAAATGTGTCTCGTGAGCAGTTGCTGTCAGTGTCTCACCGACATCAACAGCCTCAAGATAAGAGATGTTTGTCTCCAGCGCGACCGCCGTCTTATCATGAGAGTTTGACGCCGCGGCAAACGCAGAATCAGCAAGTGAGTAGATAGCGCCACCATGAGGTGTCCCATGGAAGTTCAGCAAGTCCTCGGTGACGGTCAGTTCGGTCTGGGCGAAGCCTGAATCAAGTTCGATGAGATCGATACCAAGCGTCTCGCAGAACGCATCCGACTGGATGCGCTCGCGGGCCTCATCAGAGACTCTTGACATACGATCTCATATATCGCGAGCCCCGATAAATACGTGTCGGAGCGGGAAACGGGAGTAAAGTTATTTAGCTGGCCTGAGCAGTCTTTGAGGTATGCCGTACAGTTACGAGCCACATCACTTCGAGGACTTCGAAGAGGGAGAAGAATTCATCAGCGTCGGCCGCACCGTCACGGAATCAGACTTCGTGATGCACTCAGCGCTGTCAGGTGACTGGACCGAACTCCACACTAACAAGGAGTACGCCGAAGAGCAGGATTTTGGTGAGCGTATCGCCCACGGTCCGATGACATTCGTCCAAGCGACCGGATTCGTCTACCGGACCGGCATCGTTGAGCGCACAGCCTACGCCTTCCTCGGGATGAACTACATGGACCTCCCGAACCCTGTCAACATCGGTGACACACTCCAGTTAGAAATGGAAGTCTCCAACAAGAAGGAAGTCGGCCGTGAGGACGTGGGACTAGTCGTCCTCGACACGGAGATGGAAAACCAAGATGGAACCACTGTCTTCGAGGGCGATATGAAGTTCCTCATTAAGAGAAAAGAGGAGTAGGCACACACATTCCGACGGACGAACCATTGGGCCGCCACCTGCCTGTGATCGACGGTCGAAGGTTGGTCTAGAACCGTCTCTATGGGCTATTGCGAGTGTTGTAGGGAGTCTAACAACAAAAACTAATACGCCGTACACTAATCGTTTCTTTGTGACTAGGTACTCCGGTCCCACAGAGCTGTATATCGGCGGCGAATGGCGCAACGCAAACAGCGGTGAGACCATCAATTCGGTAGACCCAGCCAGCGAAGAGGAATACGCGACGGTCCAGAAGGCCGATGAGTCTGATGTTGACGAGGCTGTTCAGGCGGCAGCGGCCGCTGCCGAGCGCAGCTCCGAGTGGAGCACGATGGATCCCGATGTACGTCGTGAACACGTCCGGGGAATGGCCGATGCCATCGAGGCGATGAAAGACGAACTCACGCTCGTCGAGTCGCACGACAACGGCAAAACGCCGTTCGAGGCCGGGTTGGAAATAGACATGGTCATCGACACGTTCCGGTATTACGCCGGCTGGTCAGATAAGATCAAAGGCAGCGAAATTCCTGTTTCGGACTCCCGTCTAAACTATACGACGCGTGACCCGGTCGGCGTCACCGCCCACATCGCTCCCTGGAACTACCCCTTCCAGCTAGCCGGCCGCGGTATCGCGCCAGCGCTAGCGACGGGCAACACAGTCGTTCTCAAGCCCTCCAGCGTCACGCCGCTATCGGCGTTGTACTACGCGAAAGCCGCAGAGAAAGCCGGTCTCCCTGACGGCGTCGTCAACGTCGTCCCCGGGTCTGGATCCGGTGCCGGGAGTGCACTCGCCAGCCACGATGGTGTCGATCACGTCACTTTCACCGGGAGCACTGGCGTCGGCAAGTCCATCCAGCGGGACGCGGCCGAGGCTGTCGCCGACGCAACGCTTGAACTCGGCGGAAAGGGACCGGCCATCGTCTTCCCGGATGCTGACCTCGATACGGCTTCGCGCGGTGTGCAGTATGGCATCTTCATGAACGCGGGCCAGATGTGTTGGGCCAACTCCCGCTTAGTCGTTCACGAGGACGTCTACGACGAGATGGTCGAGAAAATGGCCACCATCGCGGAGGGCATTCCTATCGGCGGTGGCATCGACGACGACGGCCAGATGGGGCCGGTCGTGAACAAAGAGCAGTTGGAAGAAGTCCTCGAATACATTGAAATCGGTCGCGACGAGGGTGCAACCGTGGCAGCAGGTGGCGGTGTTCCCAACGAAAAGGACGTGGGCTACTTCGTTGAGCCAACAGTGCTTGCCGACGTGACTAACGACATGACTGTTGCCCGCGAGGAAATCTTCGGCCCGGTACTGTCGGTAATCGAAGTAGAGGACGAAGCAGAGGCGATCGAGGTCGCAAACGATTCGCCTTTCGGGTTGACCTCGTGTGTCTGGACCAACGACCTATCGCGTGCCCACAGAGTGGCCGACAGGCTCGACTACGGAATGGTCATGGTCAACGAAACGCCGAACACGTGGCCACAGACGCCATTCGGCGGCACGAAGATGAGCGGCCACGGCCGTGCTCAGGGTCAAGAAGCCATCGAGACGTACACCGAAGTCAAGAACGTCCACGTCAACCTCGACTGACCCCGTCCGCCGCCGGTGAGCTACTTGTTCGCCCGCTTCGTAGTATTATTTTGTAATGCCGTGTTGAACGTAAGACGGCGGCAACATCGGATTTTTGATGTTCGATCTTCTACCGGTAGCCACCCCGCGTGAGGAGGTGGTGACCATTCTGGTTCGGGTGAAGAAACTATTGGGGTACTGACAGCGCTCGGTCTCGACGTTGGAAAGGCAACCGAACGCGGCGTTGAACTTGCCACACAACAGAACAACGACGAGGGGATCCTTGACGCCGAGATGACAGTCGAGAGTGCAAACACCGAGGGCCAATCGACCGCCGCTGCACAAGCACACAACACGCTGGTCAACAGACAGGGAGCTGATGCCACACTCGGGACCTTCGCCGAACAGACGGCGTCCGGTATCATGTCCGAGGTGGCCGACACCGAAATGATTCATCTCAACGTCGGTGCTGTCTCACCTGCGCTGCCGGCCCAAGTCGCGGAAGACTACGAGCGGTTCAAGCCGTGGTTCAGGGTTGCATCGATCAACGCGGCGTTTTTTCGTGCTGGACATGATAAACTTCGCCGAACAGTTTGCAGTGGGCGAACAGGACTGGTCCAGTGCAGCCATTCTGCGCGAGGACGCTGCCTAGACCGGCCAGGTCGCTCCGGCCCTGAAGCAGAACGTTCCGAACTTGGGAATCGAAATCGACGACGACATCGTGTTCTCGCTCAGCGAAAACAACTTTAGCCCGTAGATGAACCAGATCGAAGAGATGGATGTAGATATCGTGTTCGGGCTCGTCGCCGAGGCAGGAAAGGCACCGCTGCTGGCGCACGAACAGTCGGGTACACAGAAACCGCTACTCGGTGACCTCGTGGCCTCACAGTCGCCTGCGTATCTCTCGGATATCAACTCCGACTCCTCGCTCATCATCGGCCGAACGTTCACCACATGGGGCGTTGACCTCTCCTCGAAGGCACAGGAGTTCGTCGACATCTACGAGTCGAACTACGACAGCCGGCCGAGCAAACCGACCTGGGCGGCCTTCGGAGCGTACGCAGCGACGCAGATGTACGCCCGAGTCCGCACAGAGGACGGTTCGAGCCTGGACGATACAGTCGAGACCATGGAGAACACCACCTACGACCTCAACCAGACGTACTCGGTGTACGGCCCCGACGAAGAGAGTCCGGACGGCAACGCGTACCCCCACGACCTCAAGTATGGGCCGGGCTTCTTCCAGCCGACGTGGTCACAATGGCGTGACGGTGAGCAGGTCACTGTTTACCCCGAGCAGCACGCGAACGGCGAGTACCAGAAACTGTAGCCCCGGGCCAGTGGGACGGTTTCCGTCGCCACGCTTCCTCGGTGAAGACGGCCGAAAAGCACCGCGAACCGGTCTGTGGCGCGATCGAGGCATACCGAACGTCGGTCTTAGATCCAGAAAGCTATTAGTGTGTGTGCACATGTCATGTGTGTATGGCAACCGAAGCCAAAGAAACAGTTGAACACCCTTTGGACCCCCTCCTGCCGGGCGAGATAGAAATCGCAGGTAAAGTGCTCCGTGAAGCATCCGACTTCACTGACAACGCACGGATGGTAAAAATCGAACTGAACGAACCATCAAAGGAAGCCCTGAACGAATACAGAGAGAACGGGACCAAAATCGAGCGTGAGGCGTTTGCGGTAATCCGGGACAGCCCGGAACGCAAAACGTACGAAGCAGTCGTCTCGCTGGAAGACGAGGAACTCACAGACGTAGAGCACATCGACGGTGCCCAGCCATCGATTGCCATCCAGGAGTTCATCGAGTGCGAACAGACGGTCAAGGAAAACGAAGAGTGGCAGGCGGCTCTCAGAGACCGTGGCGTCGAGGACACCGACCGCGCCATGGTTGATCCGTTCTCCGTCGGGTACGATTTCATCCCGGAGGATATCGATCGCGACCGACGGATGGCACACGGCCTGAGCTACCTCCGACCCAGCGAGGAAGACGGCGACGAGGGGTACGCAAAGCCGGTCCACGGCCTGCACGCGTTCGTCGACTTGGACGCGATGGAAGTCGTCAAAGTGGTCGACGACGGACCCCCGGACGAGGACAACATATTCCCGCCCGAGGAGATGCATTATCGCGAGGGCGAGGTCGAGCTCCGCGACGACGTGGAACCGTACGACGTCGTCCAGCCCAACGGCCCCTCCTTCGATGTCGACGGCCACAAAGTCGAGTGGCAAAACTGGGAGTTCCGCGTCGGCTGGACACAGCGTGAGGGCCTCGTGCTCCACAACGTCGGCTACGACGACAACGGGGAGTTTCGGAAGATTCTGAACCGTGCGTCGCTGGCCGAGATGTCCGTCCCATACGGCTCGCCCGACCGTCACGACCGGTTCAAGAACGCGATGGACGCCGGCGAGTACAACATCGGCCGGATGGCCAAGTCCCTGGAAAAGCGGTGTGACTGCCTGGGCTACATGCACTACTTCGACGCGGTGATGAACACCATGGACGGGGATGTCAACGTCGTCCCGAACGCCATCTGCATGCACGAGGAGGACTACGGTCTCCTGTGGGAGCGGTCGGACTGGCGGACCGAGTCGGCTGAATCCCGCCGAAACCGCCGTCTTGTGGTCTCGTTCATCGGCGCGGTCGGGAACTACGATTATGCCTTTTATTGGTACTTCTACCAAGACGGTAGCATCCAAGTTCAGGTCCGACTCACCGGCATTGACGCCACCGCCACGGCAGCGAAGGGCAAGGACGTGACGGGCTACGACGAACTGCTCGCGCCACAGCTCAAGTCAGCCATCCACCAGCACTTCTTCAATTTCCGCCTGGACTTCGACATCGACGGCACCGACAACAACATCTACGAGGTCGAAAACCAGACCGTGCCGACGGGGCCCCAGGGATTCAGTCCACACGCGGATCCCTCAGTCGACTCGCCCAACCCCGGCGGCAATGCCTTCTACGCCGACCAGCGCCAGCTTGAGACCGAGCAGGAGGCCCAGCGCCTGATCAACCCGCTTGAGGGGCGGTACTGGAAGGTGACTAACCCGAACAAGACGAACAAGCTGGACAAGGAGGTCGGCTACCGTATCGAGCCGCACGAGAACGTCAAAGCAGCACAGACCGACGACAGTAGCGTGCTGCGGCGCGCGGGATTTATCGACAATCACCTCTGGGTCACTCCACACGACGAGGACGAGCGCTTCCCGGCCGGTGACTATCCGAACCAGGCCGAGGGTCCACAAGGGCTCCCAGTCTGGACCGAACAGAACCGCGACCTCGACAACGAGGACCTAGTAGTCTGGTACACGCTCGGGAAAAACCACGTCACCCGACCCGAGGACTGGCCGGTGTTGCCCGTCCAGATGGCAAACCTGAAACTGACGCCGGACAACTTCTTCGACCAGTCCGAGGCCATCGACGTGCCGCCGGAACACGCGATCAACGAGGGCCACAACATCCCCTCGCGGGACGAGTTCCAGGACGAAACGGACGAGAGTATGCAGGGTACGGCAGACGACGACTGAGCAGGCACTGGTGTCGGCGACTGCCGACTCCAATCGCACTGGTTTGTAAATTACGACTACTTTTGACAAACAACGCGGACGAGCCAGACGGGGTATAGAGCGCGACGGGTTAGCACGATCATCGTTAGCAATAAGTCATCACCCAGTAATAAAACGATTCGCTCTGCACAACGTTTAGCCTGCGTTGAGGCCTGTTTTTTGCCACTCGGAAACACCGAGTGCCAACAGCACGCCGCCTGCGGCCGCGAGGACTGCCCCCTCCAACACATCTGGAACGGCCGAGAGGAGCGTCGTCCCGGCCGCGGCGCCGACGACGAATCCCAGCGTAATCACCGCGATAGCAGCGAATCCGCGACGGAGTCGGTCCACACGTCGGTAGTAGCGGCCGATGACGGCCAGCTCGACCGCCGCATGCCCGACGACGACCGCGCCAGCAACAACAGCGAGCCCGTTTGCAGCGTCGAGGACGATTCCCAGAACCAGTCCCTCGACGAACCGATGGCCGAAAACCGCTGTCGAGAGGGCGTCTGCATCACACGAGCACCCCCAGTCGTCGCCGGTGACAGCAAACCCCACACCGGCGCCACCAGCGAGGGTGGCGACTAGGAGTCCGGCCGGATCGGTACCGACGGTTGTGGCTGTCGACAGGAACAACGACCCGCCGAGAACGACAAGCAATCCCCCGACGGCAAACGGCGCCCAAACGGGTATCGTCGGCAGCCACCGGTCGTACCATAGACCGGAGAGTCCAGCCACCAAGCCGCCCATCACCGTCGCGCCGACGACGATCAGAACGCCCGCGGCGCCTGTCGACCCCGCGCCCCCGTGTGCCGCTGCAGTGCCGCTCAGTACTGTCGCTGCGAACGCGACACCGAACACTGCGTGCCCGACACTGACTCGCACCCGCATACTCCACACGATAAGATGTCGAATAATAACTGTTGTGTCGAGTGCAAACCACCGAAGAGCGGAGCGTCTGCGGTTGGACTCTTTTTTCCATGCTCACACCGTCTCAGCCGCCATTTTCGGTCGATTAAGTGCTAGATACTCAACGTTCAAATCTGAGGCTTCAGTTAACTATTTACAGTCTCGTGGCAAATGTTGTCATTGCCCTACCTATGAGTACAGCTAGTGATGATTCAGCAGAGACCGACAGTGCAATCAAACAGAGACATCGCGACGCTGCCGCAGACGCCGTTCCCGACACTCTCGCCCACTACATCGGCGGGGAGTTCGTCGCCGGTGACAGCGACGAGACAATAGAGACACGGGACCCGACCACGGGAGACGTGATCGACGAGGTACCGGCCGGCAACGCCGCCGACATCGACGCTGCCGTCCAAGCAGCACACGAGGCGTTCGAGGGCGGGTGGAAAGACGCTTCACCAGGCGAGCGCCAGCGCGTCCTTTCGGAGATGGCTGCCGTCATCAAGGAAAATCAGGAGACGCTCGCAACCCTCGAAGTGCTTGATACTGGCAAGACGATCACCGAAGCGATGGGTGACATGGGGCTGATCGTCGACCATCTCACCTACTATGCCGCCGCGGCCCGGAACGTCACCGGGGAAACCCGCCAGACGAACGACCTTTTCGACCGTGAAAAGCAGGTCTTCACGCTCAAAGAACCCTACGGCGTCGTGGGGGCCATCGTTCCGTGGAACTTCCCGCTTATGATCGCCATCTGGAAACTCGGCCCCGCCCTCGCCGCCGGCAACACCGTCGTGCTCAAACCGTCCGAGGAAACCCCGCTGTCGATTCTGAAACTGATGGAACTGGCCGACGATATCGTCCCGGACGGGGTCATCAACGTCGTCACGGGCTATGGCGAGGACGCGGGCGAACCCCTCTCGACTCACGAGGACGTTCCCAAAATCTCTTTTACAGGGTCGACGGAAGTCGGGAAAGAGATCATCCGCAACTCCGCGGAGGACATCACGAAGACGACACTCGAACTCGGCGGAAAGAGTCCGGTCATCGTCTACCCGGACGCCGACCTCGAGGAAGCAGTCGAGGCAGCGATGATGGCAATCTTTTTCAACAAGGGAGAGTGCTGTGCCGCGGGCTCTCGGCTCTTCGTCCACGAGGACATCGAAGAACAGTTCATGGACGCCTTTACCGACGCGGCCGCAGGGATGTCGGTCGGCGACCCGCTCCTCGAAGAGACGGATATGGGGCCGAAAGTCTCCGCCGAGCAGGTCGAACGCACGCACAACTACGTCGAGGCCGCCCGCGAGAGCGGGGCGACTATCCGAACCGGCGGTAACGCGCCCGACGACGACTCGCTGGCGGGCGGTGCCTTCTATGAACCGACGGTCATCGACGACATCGACCACGACCACCCGTCGGTTCAACAGGAGATATTCGGTCCCGTCATGGAGACGTTCGCCTGGAGTGATGAAGACGACGTGGTCGCGCTGGCAAACGACGTCGACTACGGCCTCGCCGCCGGTGTCATCGCCGGTGACGTGACCAAAGCCCTCGGGACCGCCCGACGGCTCGAAGCCGGTGTGGTCTGGGTAAACCACTACAACGATGTCTCGGCGGGTCAGCCCTTCGGCGGCTACAAACAGTCCGGTACCGGCCGTGAGAACGCGATGGAGGCTATCGACGAGTTCACTCAGACGAAAGCAATCAACGTCAACCTCGGCTGAGGCGAATGCTGTCGGGGGGTCTACCCCGGAGTGTAACGTGACCGCCGACCCGGAACGCGGCGAGACGGCACTGACCCGCTCTCCGGTGGGACTGCGGACGAACAGTCACCTCCTACGGTGGCCAATCGATCCGAAATCGCCCGCTTCGACGACGACCGCCGGGACGGTGGAATGTCTGCAAAGTATCTATTTCGGTTACACACCAGAGTTCGTATATTTCTGGGTGTATCCAATTCCTCGTTTTGTTCTAAACAGTCTACTCAGCTTTGAATGTTGTCGTGTTGGCACTATTGGGCCCGAAATCGGAGGAAAAGACGTTCTACGAGGAATTTACGGTATCGATCGAACAGGAGAGTGATTCACAGGGGGTAGTGAAGGCAGCGTTCACGGCGTTTGAACCTCTAGTGGAGAGCGGAGCGTCTGCGGCTGAACTCTCTTTTCCATGCTTACACCGTCTCAGACGCCATTTTCGGTCGATTAAGTGCTAGATACTCAACGTTCGAGGCTGAGTTCTGTAAAGTATAACGGAATTGAGATGAGTACTACAGGCGTGAAGAGCGTAGAAATGAGCTGTCGTTTGGGTGAATCACTCGAACTTTTTGAATTGCTGAAGACACTCGTTGCAGTAGTGGATGGATTGACACCGCGATGGACCACAGGGATGTTCTCGCTTGGTGTCGGTTGACTCGCAGTACGGGCACCTAGCACCCGTCAGTTCGCCACTAGTCGTAACGCTTGGATCGGGTTCGCTCATTGGTCAAAACTTATCCCGAAGTCGCGGAGCGCATCTTTGCCCTGTTCGGTGACGAGGTCCATGGACCAGTCGGGCGACCAGACCAGACGCACGTCGGCCTTGTCAACGCCGTTGACGCTCTCAGCAGCCTGTTCAACGTCCTCAAGTATGAGCTCACGAGCGGGACACCCGCTGTAAGTCAGCGTCATGTCGATTGTCACTTCACCGTCGTCAAGCTCCAGTCCGTAGATCAGTCCGAGGTCGACGACACTGATAGGCATCTCAGGGTCTTCGACTTGGTAGAGTGCGGACCAGATCTCGCGTTCGAGTCCCTCGGCTCCGTCACCGGTGGCAGGCACATCGCCCGTCGCACGCTCTTTCGTATCGTACTCCGTGTACGAGCATGCTTTTGCGTCGGCGTCGGCCCGTGGCCGGTCGTAATCGCTACTCATCGTCTTCAGGGCCCATGAGCTTGGTCGCTTCGTGTCGACCGAGGTTCCGGTACGAGGAGACCATCTCCTCGTACAGTTCGTCCCAGTACTCGGTGTGATTGTTGTCCCGGCCAATGGGCGTGGCCGGTTCCTCGTCCGTCGGGACGTCGAAGCCGAGGTTGGTGAGGAAGTCGGTGATTCGGTCGGTCCACTCCTCGCGCATCTCGTCGAGGGTCATGGTCCGGACACCGAGTTCCACGATATTATCTTCCACATCACCAACCGGCTCGAACAAGGTCAGCGCGTACGGGTAGAGATGATCGAGCGCCTTTTCCACGCGGCGACTGGCGTCGCTGTCTTGAGCCATTCGTTGCAGCCAGCTCTCGGCATGTTCGACGTGGTAGCCTTCTTCGCCCTGAATCCGGCTGGTGCGCTCACGGATGACTTTGTAACTTGAATTTTCTAACGCTGACAGCCTGATGTCCTCGGCCACGTCGTAGAGGTACGCTCGGAGGACCGCGTCTGCCCAGTCACCCTCTTCGAAGGGAAGCTCGACGAAGGTACTGTGCTGGAAGTCCGACGGCTCGCTCTCCCAGAGCAGCGACTCTTCGGAGTAACCGAACTGTTGAATGGCATCGTACCACAGTCGGGCGTGTCCAAGTTCGTCCTGTGCGTTGTTTGCAAAGGCAAGGTCAGACTCAAGCGTTGGCGCGCGAACCTGCCAAAACGTGTAACGCTCGGCTTGGACGTACTCGTCGTCAGCCAGTCGGAACAACTGTGCCTCAACAGCGTTTCGCTCACGCTCGGTAAGATCATCGGCGCTGCCGAGGTCGGGTTCGGTTGCCGACATTATAGTTCACCTCGCCGGCGCTCGGCCTCAACCTGCTCACCTTCGGAGGCTGCTACCTCTTCGGCGGCAGGGTCGACGTTGTAGGTCTGTGCGAATCGGTACGCTTTGTCGGTCGTCCCGCCGAACGCAACTTGGGTCGCGTTTACTTCGCTGAGGAATTGTTCCTCGACGACCCAGAGTTCCTTGTCGTCAGGGTCGGAGAACTCCTCAAGCGCTAATGCCTTCGCACCGGCCTCGTCAGTCGCCTCAACCGAACCTGCCTCGGTTTGATAGCCTTGGAAGTTCGGGGCAAAGACGACCCACTCGACGGTCTCACCGTCGGCGGTCGACTCGCCCGGGTCTTCATCGGGAGAGATGCTCAGTATCTTCTCTTGCGGTGCAACCCACAGCGCGTTCGTCGGTTTGCGTCGACCGTGCTGGATGACGGCAAATTGCTTTGCCATCTCCCGGTCGGGTGCGTGCACGTCACGACAGTATTTGAACTCACCACCTTCGTTTGACTGGCGAAAAACCTCCCAGATCATGGTCTAGTCGGCCGCCTGTGGGATCGGGCCACTGCCGGTGGTCGTCTGGCTATCCATCATGTCACGGACCCACTGCACGGCTTTCTGCGACTGTGCGCGGCCGTTGATCTGCTGTTTGCTACCCTCGTATTCGTTTTTCGAGACGGTGAAGAACTCGTCCCAGTCGAGGTCATCCTCAACGACTTCGTAGGTTCCATCACCATTGTCACGGATTCGCGGCTCATCAGGAATTTCGAGCCCGTACCGCTCCGCCTTGGGCATGTAGGTGTTGAGGAACGAGTTCCGAAGTTCGTCGTTCGAGGCCGTCTTCAGACCAACTTCCGACGCGAAGCCATGGTGGGTGCTCTTATCATCGGTCGGACCGAAAAATTGCAAGATGCGTGGCCACCACTTCTCGAAGGCTTCTTGGGTCATCTCTTGTTCTCTGATGGAACCATTCATCAACTCACGAAGAATGGACTCGCCGTGCTTGACGTGCATCCCCTCTTCGAAGCAGATCTTGTCCATTGCGTGGGCGTACGGCTCCCAGCTAGACTTTTTGAGCGTTGCCTGGCGACGCATTGCGGCGCCGTCGACAAAGAAGGCGATCATTGGCGTTTCGACGTAGCTCTCCATCGGGTAGTGGAAGCAGTTGAGGAACTTCCCGCGACCCTCAGCGAGGTCGTCGAGCATTTCGTCGCGAGTTTTGATGCCGAGCGCTTCGGCAGCCCGGTAGAGCATCTGCCCGTGACCAATTTCGTCCTGCGTTTTTGCGCTGAAGGCCATCTTCCGCTCTAGGCTCGGCGCTTTACGAATGAACGGGCGCTCCAAGTACGCACCCATGATTTCGCTGTTTGCGTGGAATTCGAGCATCCGCGTCGCAGCTTTCCGGTACTCCTCGGGCATGTCGTCTCGTGGGTTGAACGCCCGTGGACCCGCACGTTCTTTGACTTCGTCAATGTTCATGATTCATCATAAGATATTGCTTGTTACCTATTAGTCATTGTCCAGTCCATAGACGGGTTTTTTAACTTCTCCCCGACATTGTGGAGTATGATCGATGAGTGTCTGATGACCGAGTTCCGGATTGAGGGCGATGACTGCCCACTGGCTGATGCAACTCGGTCGACAGGCACAACTGTCGATGTGGCTCCGCCACTGATGCGTAGCGACGGTAACGTGCTTCTTCGGTTCAGTTCCGCCCTTAGCGACGATCTAACGGCTTGGCTCGATGAAGACGACCGGATTCGGTATCTTTACAAATCGGACAACGGCGACCGCTACAATTACCGCTGTCTCTCTTTACATCCGTGTGTCGTCCATGAACTCATCAGCGGCGGGTTCATGGTCGAATCTATCATCTATCAAGACGGAAGCGCCATCGTGACCGGGGCTGTCGTCGGTCACGAGATCATGCGGGCGGTGATGGAAACTACCAGTGAGACCGTCGGTGTGAAACTCGAACGGGTGTATGCCCTCCGAGGCGAAGAAGAGAGATCCATAGCGAAACAGTGGGACCTCACGCCGGCACAGGAAGAAAGCCTGCGATACGCGGTTGCTATGGGGTACTTTACAGTTCCGCGCGAGGCGACCGCCAGCGAGGTAGCCGCCGAGATGGGCATCAGCAAGTCCGCGTTCATCGAGCGACTCCATCGTGCTCAGCATAGTCTGCTCATGCAACTGTTTCCTGATATTGCGGACCGGCCGGACCGGATACGCTCAAGCGGTACCGACGATGGAATCACGGATGACAACTGAACGACGGCACGGAGAGCCAGAACAAAGTACACTCACCTGGAAATACACCCATGCAAATCGACGACGGTCCCGTTCGACGGATTACTTTCGACCGCCCAAACGTTCGAAACGCGATGACGGCGGACGTTGCGCTTGAGATCGCCGACGCGCTCACCGGCCTAGACCCTGAGACGCACGATGCGGTCGTTATCACAGGTCGAGGCGAAGCATTCAGTGCTGGCGGCGACATTGAGGCTATGGCAGCACGGGACGAGACGACGTTGGAGGCGTACAATCGTGTGCGCAAGACCCTTGGAGCGGTCGCCGAGAACGCCCTCACTGCGCCAGTGCCGGTTATCAGCAAAGTCAACGGAGACGCAGTTGGTGCCGGAATGTCTCTGACGGCGGTTTCAGATTTCGCCTACGCCGCCGACTCTGCTCGCTTCGGTGCGACGTTTATCAACGTTGGTCTTATTCCGGACATGGGCGCAACGGCGATGCTCCCGCGGATCATTGGCCTCAGAAAGACGAAGGAACTCGCCTTCACCGGGAGCCTCATCGACGCGACCGAGGCCGCAGCAATGGACCTGATAAACGAAGCAGTACCGGACGATAAACTCGACGAGCGCGTCGACAATCTCGTTGACACACTCCGGGATCGCCCGACAGCGAGCATCGGAATGGCGAAGGAGGCCATCCACGACAACCTCGGGCAGTCGTGGCGCGACGGGCTGGCGCAGGAGGGGCGACTTCAAGCGATGGCCTACGACACGCCGGCCCACGACAGAGGGGTCGAAGCGTTCCTAAATGGGCAAAAACCAGATTTCAGCTGATCATGGGTCAAAAAACTCCTCGGCGTTCTCAAAGAGGATTTTGCGCTGAATCTCTTCACTGAAGTCGGTGTCATGTTCGAACGACTCAAGCCACGTCTCGGGGGAAATCATCGGGTAGTCGGTACCGAACATCACTTTATCTTTGAGTAGTGACCCGGCGTATTGGAGGACTTGCTCGTCGATGTATTTCGGAATCCACCCTGAGAGATCCATGTAGACGTTACCCTTCTGCTGACAAATTGCCAGTTGTTCTTTTTCCCAGGGATAGGCGGGATGGGCAATGAGAATCTGAAGGTCCGGATGCTCCGCTGCGACATCGTCGATGAGCATGGGATTTCCGTACTTTACCTTGAGACCGCGCCCGCCGGCGCTACAGGCGCCCAACGTGGAGTTCCCCCCGTGGAACACGACGGGGACACCGAGATCCTCGATCGTGCTCCAGAGGTGGTCGTGGCGGTCGTCGGACGGATCGAATCCCTGTGCTATCTGCTGGAATTTGAACCCCGACAGATCGAGGTCCTCCACGCACCGGATGGCCTCCCGAACGCAGTCGTCTTTTAGGGGGTCGACGCTCCCGAACCCGACGAAGAAATCGGGGTGTTCGTCACGGACTTCGGCGACGTAGTCGTTCGGCACGGGCGGATTTCCGGTGTTCGTTTCGGCGTCCCAACCCAGCAAGACGGCGCGACCGACGCCCGCCTCGTGGTACTCGTCGATCATCTCCTCGTAATCCCACGTTTCCAGGTCCGTTCCGAAGCGATCGGCCGCATCTTGCATCATTTCGCCGCCGGCGTCATGAAGAAACTCGCTGGTGGGCTGGTGGGCGTGCGTATCGAACAACCGGTTCTCGTCCGTACCCGGTAGCGCTCCGCTCATACCGTAAAGATGCGGGCAGCACCACAAAAGTCTACCCGTCCGGTGATGCGATCTCCAGAAGAAATGGACGCCTACGGTGTGCAGGTCCCTAGTTTAGCGGGTGGCGTTGAAGGGCGATGTTAAGTTAAGAACGAGGCGGTCAGTGTTTCGAATGGTCTATGTTCGAAACCAACCGCCTCACCGGCTCTACTGAATGGATCGACTTGGAGTTTGTGGAGCGAGAGCGGACACCCAACGAGATCATTGAAACCGGTATTCAGCTCCACCTTGCTGAACTATCAGTTTTGAATACAAATCAGTATCTTGAGAAATTGGGTGTCAATCGGAGTCGAACAGCAATCCACAACTGGATTCAAAAAGCCGATCTACAGCCAGTTGATGGTGCGAGTCCAGATCGCGTTGCGGTCGATGAGACTGCGATTCAGATCGATTTAGATCGATTCTGGCTGTACGCCGCCGTCGATCCTCATACAACTGAATTCCTCCACGTTGGCGTATCTACCGTTCAAAACCAACAATTTACTCTGGTGTTTCTCCGCGATCTCAGAGAGAAACACCATATTGACGACGCGCTCTTTCTGGTTGATGCTGGCGGACATCTCACAGCTGCGCTCTCACGAACCCCGCTCCGATTTCAAATCACTCGTCATGGAAATTGGACTGCTGTCAAATATGTCGTTTGAAGAGCAAAACGACAAAATTTTTTGTTTTCAAATATGTTTGGAAATACGGAGCCGACGGCGGTAGAATCATGCCTCCGAGCCTTTCCCGTCTGCTGGAACCGATGCTTAAGTTAACACCACCTGCAATGACAGGGGGAGATCATAGTTCCGCACCTGCTTCTCGACACTAGGAATCGAAGAGCGTATGCATTGAGATAGCTAGCCTCAACTACTGTTACTCGTCAACTGATGAGCTGTCAAGAGAAAGTTCCTCGTCGCTGATGACGGCTTTCGGTTCCAGCAACTGCGTCCGGTCGAACTGTGCGAGCTCTTTGCCCGCCACAACCCGCGATGGCCAGTCCGGATTCGCAAGAGCACTCGTCCCTAGGGTTACGAGGTCCGCCCCGTCGTCGATCGCCTGGCGTGCTGCTTCGGGTGTCCCGAGGCCACCATTTGCGATAACGACCGTATCGTCGGTGACGTACTTGACCGCGGCTTCCATAAGCGATGGCCCATCGTCTCCAAACGTTGGCTCTGTGGCGTAGCGTTCGGTTGTGTGGATGTAGTCTGCCCCAGTGTTCGAGAGCATCTCGAAGAACACCGCTGCTGCCTCTTCGCCTTCGGGCCATACGTAGCTGTAGTCAGTCACCATCGACTGTGACACCCGGACGCCTACGATAAACTCCTCGGGCACAGCCGAAACGATCGAATCGACGACTTCTGCGGGATACTGTACCCGCGCTTCTGGTGAACCACCGTACTCATCCTCGCGCTGATTCATCTTGTCTGAAAGGAATTCGTTAAGCAAGTATCCATTCGCGGCGTGAATCTCCACGCCGTCAAAGCCGGCCTCGTGAGCGTTTACCGCCGCCGCAACGAACCCCCTTCGAGCAGTCTTGAGGTCCTCCTTGTCGGCCTCTTTCGGCTTAGGGTATGGCCCGTTGCCACCGTAGGCTTCGTTCTTTTCACCGTCCGGCTTGACTGCTGACGGGGCGATAGTTTCTTGATCGCTTTCTCGCGGGATCCCCTGATTCTGGGCACCACAGTGCATTAATTGCGCAAAAATTACCCCCCCAGCGTCGTGTACAGCATTAGTCACATGGGTCCACGCCTCCACGTGATCGTCAGTGACCAACCCAGGCTGGTTGTTATACCCCTTACTATAGGCGTTATCAGTGTAGACACCCTCAGTGATAAGAAAAGAGAATCCCCCTTTAGCAAACTTCGTGTAATACCGGGCCATCCTAGAAGTCGCCTGCCCATCGTCCATTGCACTTACCCGTGTCATCGGAGCTAACCCGATCCGATTGTTCAGTGTCAGATCGCCTAACGATACTGAATTAAACATCATTATATATTTTATTAGGAGTCGGTTCGCATTACATCCTCCGCTCCTTGGAGGAAAGCGTTCAGACAGGAAGTGATTCGTCGCTGAAATAGACCAATTTGGCTGCTCGTTAGACGAGATCAGTTCAGACTTTGCGGAGAGAAGCAACACTGCGGCTGTTGATTGAGTTCAGTATTCAGCTTCATCTGGCAATATATTTGTTTCCAGATATTCATTAGAAGACAGTGCTCTGTTGAATCCGCAGAAGGCGGTGGGATCGGGTCACTCTGTACTCGGTTCTGGAGCGCTGTCGAGTGAATTCAGAGATGGAATCTTGACAGAGAGAGTGAGGACCAAGGTCACTGGGCGGAGCGATCCAACTCCTCGATGACGAAGCGTGAGATAATCGCCTCTTCAGAGATCGTGATCCCCGTGCAGTCATCGGATTCAACAGAGCACTCTGCACTGAAGCGCGAGGCTTTCTCCGTGGTGCGGGGTCCACGTTTCACCGAGACCTTCCAAATGGTGCCCCTGTCATGAGGTACCCACAGTCGAACACCACGACCAAAATGCCCCGACAGATCGGTCCACTTCCGCTCCGGGGCGAGAGACTTATACCCACCCTACTGTACCCCATATCCTGATCTCGCTGATGTCGACAACGGACCTCCGCACGACTGACGACGATATTGCCTCGCAGATCTCGATTTACTGTGGCGAGGAAGAACGGCTACTCAATCGTGCTGACCGCACAGCGACGCCGACAGAACTCGTGTTGGCGCCGACCGAACTCCACCAACGAAACCTCCAACGGCGGCTGCGAGAGCGTACACAGCCACAGAATGCGTTTGAATTTGTCGACCCGAAAACCGTTGCGGAAGTACTGCTTGGAGCCGCAGACCCGGCCCCAACAAGCCTCGATCGCGTCGATCGCTTAGCGCTCCTCCAGTCGCTTCCGACGACGACACCGGATCAGCCATCGGGACTCCGTCCGTTGCTTGCTGCCCGTCGAGACATCGGTCCCCAACAACTGGAGCAGATCCGTTCAGAGGTCGAATCAATGACGAACTTCCATCCGGATCGGACTGCGGCGCTGCGCGATGTCACCGACGAGTTTGCGACTCCCATTGCGGACGAGGCGACCATACTGGTTGATGGTGGCCTCGCCGTCGAGACGTGGCTGCGCAACCAGACTGACAAAGCGGTCTCGAAGACGGCGCTTCTCAGACGGGCGACGCGTCGCCTCATCGGCGGTGACGAGGTGTGGACCGATTGCTATCCCGATATCGAGCGGATCTCACTCGTCGGTGTGAGCAGCATCCCGGCACCAGAGGTTGACTTCCTGTCTGGCCTCTGTACCGCAACAACGGCAGATATCGAACTCCACCTCCGCCCCGGAACCAGCGAGTACCTCACAGCGCGACTCCCGGACCTCTTGTCCATTGACTATCCCGGGCGAGAGGTGAATCTGTGACCCACGCCCACCGCACGGCACTCACTGGCGAGCTACCAGCACCGTCATGTCCTGTTGTCGAATTGCCCGCACCGACGCGTCGCGAGGAAGCGCGTGCTGTGATGGCGACTATCCGCGAGATTCGTGATCGTGGCGTTGACATCCGCGATATCGTCGTCGTGGCTCGCGATCTTGATCCGTATGAACAGCCGCTGACCCGGGCAGCCATCCAGTATGGGGTGACGCCAGTGTTTTGGACACAGTTGCGCGTAACCCGCACCGAACCATACGCGCTGATAGCGGCGCTTTGTACGCTCTTTGGCGCCGGCGACGTCGCTGCTACAACGCTGTTGGAACCAGTGGCGCAGCGGTGGGCACCACTCACGGATACAGCCAGCTGGCCACTCGAACAGTCGACGATCCAGGCCGCTCTTGGGGCCCTTCCCCCCGGGCATCGATCGATCGTCGAGTGGGCCGAGACGATACAGACACACACCACGGACGAGCGACTCACAACCTACTGTGACTGGCTACTGTCGCATGCCGAGCGCGAGCCAACGCCAGAGACAGTTGGAACGGTTCTGGGGGCGTCGATCGACGCGTATCGCGAAACGAGCGTGCCCGCCCGCAAGCAGGCTGACTCACCGGCGCTCATGGCGACGGAGACGGCCGCGCGAGCAACCGTCAGGGTCACTCGGCTCGTCGAGCAGGTCTCGCACAAATACGACGAATGGCTCGCAGACGGGACGGTCTCCCGATCGTGGGACGCTGTACAGGAGCTGTGTGAGCTGCTGGCGACACAACGCCCGGGCCGCCGTGAACACTCGAACGCCTGGGCCATCGACATTATGGAGGCAAACGACGTGTGGGCGCTGTCTGTTCCACTCGTTATCGCGGTCGGCGCGACGGCAGCCGAGTGGCCGGCCCAGATTGACAGCGTTGTTCCCACAGAGCTCCAGGAAGCCGTTCTCGCTGGGGCTGGTGAGACAGATATCGTTGCGCCGCGAACCGCGTGGGGAAACGGCCGTGATCGCGATCACTTCGCCGATGCGATGCGTGCCGCCGAGCGCGGCGTGATCGTGACGCGGTACACACAGACCGCCGACGGTGGTGTTGTGTACCCCTCGCCGTTTCTTGCGTCACTCGAGATGGAGACTGTCTCCGAGCAGGCCCGCACCCAACTGGTGAGCACGACACCGCAGCTTCCTGAGCCGATTGCCGCGCTCCTCTCTGCGAGTACAGATACCGTTCCAGCACCCACCAAGACACCTCATGAGTAACGACGACGAGCCACGGAGACTCCGGAACGCACAAGCAACGATCAGAGACCGATTCGTCGACGCCGAGTCGGGACTGTTTACCATGAACTGTGTCGCCGGTGCTGGCAAATCACTGACGATGCAGCGAATCGCGGCCGAAACCATCATTCGGCGGTACGCTCGTGGCGATCGGACACCTGCCCAGAGCGTGGCCGTCATGTCGTTTACCACCGATGAGGCGGCCGCGATCGGACCCGGTGTCTGTGAACACATTCGGGAGATTGTGAATCATGAGTTGATCCCCGAGGCAGCGTCACTCACCGAGTCAGATGTCGCGTATCTCGTGACGCGGGTCCGGCACGCACCGTTCATCGGTACTGTCGACAGCGTGTTGCGTGATGTCTTCGGAGAGCTGGCCACCGACCTGGGGTTCGAGGAGACGCCATCGATCGGGAATAAGGCGTTGCTGAAAACGGTTCACAACGCGTGTTATGACGCCGTCGCTGCCGATCCGGCCCACGAAGACGCGATCGCCGAGTTGGAAGCAGCATACCCGGATGGCCGCTGGTCAGCCACTCCTGCGGAGATGCTCACTGACGCCGTCAAGTACTGTCGCGATCAGCGACTCACCACGGCCGCCTTCGAACGCAAACTCCGTACCACACAAGAGGCAGTGTATCCCGGGGGACGAACCAGCAGTCGTGCGGATATCGTGACGACGATCGCAGACATCGTCGACGCCGACGCCGCAGCTGACACCGACGCGGCTCTCTCACCAGCGGAGTGGGACGACCTTGTGGCTGCTGACCAGCGCCTCTATGACGCATGGGAGGGGACGCTGACAGCGTTTGGTGACGTGCTTGAAGCGTACCGCGAGCAGTACCGAGCCCTGATCCGCGAGTATGGCGTGGTCTCTCACACCGACGTCGCCTTCTTCATCACCAGTGTGTTCAAGCGTGACTGGCCAGTCGATGGCGATGGGCCACCCACCGACCAGCACACAGCCCTTCGTCAGCGGTACCACGCGCGGCTCGATAGCGTGATCATCGATGAAGCACAGGATGTCTCCACTATCCAACACGCAGCGCTGTCACAGCTTGTCACTCCCTCGATGCGCGTCCTCGCGTGTGGCGATACGCTCCAAAGCATCTACCGCTGGCGACATGCCGATCCGTCGCTGTTCACGAGCGCCTGTCGCGAGGGCCAGTATCTCGGTATCGACTGGGACACCCATGCGACGGTGACAGCCGCAACAACCTATCGTGGAACCCCGGACATCGCCGTCGGCATCAACACCATCATGCGGCCCGTCTTTGACGATCCAACTCGCGGGGGGCTCAATGATTTTGCGGCGACTTACCCCGGCCTCGACGCATCTCGGGATCCAACCGCCGACCCGAGCATCCACGTCACCGCGTTCACCGGTGGGGCAGCGCCCGACAAGACACGGTGGGTCAACCCCGACGGCCGCGCTGGCGAGGCGAACATCCTTGCGACGTACATCGCACAGGGCCTCGCTGATGGGACATTGACTGATGAGACCGGGTCGCCACAGTCGATAACCGTCGTCTTCAGAAAGCGAACGCGGATGGACGCGTACAAAGACGCGTTCAAGGCCGAAGGACTGACCGTCCAAAACGCGAGTTCGAGACTCTTTGCGTGTTCCGTGGTCAAGGCGGTCCTCGCCGTCTGTGACTGGCTCACTGCGCCGACCGATCGGGCCCAGACACGTGCGTTGTTGACTGACTCGCCGTTCGATTTCACAGCAGCCCACGACTGCTTCGAGCGGGCTGGGTACGACCTTGATGTCATCTGTGCGGCCGACGACCTCGACGCCGAAACCCGAGACATCCTCTGTGGCCTGCGCGATCTTCGCGATCAGCTGGGCCGGTTCCATCGCGTTCCAGCGTCGGTGTATCTGGAAGACATCATCGAGCAACTCGCGCTTCGAGCCGACCCGAGCGACCAGTTCACCGAGCTGCCGGCAGCACAACGAGTAGCCGCGCTCGACACGCTCACGAGCACCGTCGCCGACTGGGAAGCTGACACGCAGTACCCACCAGCTGCCCTCGGTGACCTGCTTGCGCCGTTTCGGGCGGCCCCGAGCGAGGGGCCCGATATCCCGAGTGTGACCACCGATGCCGATGTCGTCTTTAGCACAGTTCATCGGCTCAAAGGCGATCAAGACGACGTGATTGTGCTTGCAACGCCGGGCTTCAAGCTCTGGGACACCGGCCCGTTCTCTCAGCGGTTCATGACGCAGGGTGGCGTTGCGGCGTTGGCCCCGCCGACGAACGTCGAGACAGCACCCGATATCGAACTGCCACCATTCGATGGGGGACTCTACACGCCAAGCGGTGACAGTCGCGATAAACAGGGTGCTGCATCACGCGATGTCGGGTTGCGGTGGGCGACCGAGCACTGGCTCGATGACGCCGACAGTGGGGCCCCGCACCTGCTTGGTCCCGACCAGCTCCAGTCAGTCGCAGCCAACGAGCGTGCGGAGGCGTGGCGACTCCTGTATGTGGCACTCTCTCGGGCACGTGACCATCTCGTCATCCCGCTTCCGAAGACGTTACCCGGCACGGCACAGCCGCGTGATCGCTGGCTCGATACCCTGTTTGAGACACTCGAGTTTTCGCCTGGACGGACACCCACGTATGCGATCGACGAACCGTCCAGTGCCGGTGATTTGACGATTGGTGTGAATGACGTCGAGGGCCGTATGACACGCGAGATGTACGACACGACGCTATCGGTGACGGGCGCCGTCCCGCCTCGACGCGACCAGTTGGAGTCATGGGTCCCACGCTTTCTCGACCCGAGTACGGCCTATCCGTTGACTGACGATGTCGACGCCACCGTGGGTGCCCACCTCCTCGACGAGGCCATTCATACCGAAACTGAGGCGGTGGCCGACAGCCTCCCGATCACGTTCGAGACGCTTGGGCCAGAGGCCGTCGGGACCTGTCTCCACGAGGCATTACTCACCCTCATCGAGATGGACGTGCCGGACACCGAGATCGATGCGTGGAGCAAGCCCGTCCGAAGCGCACTTCGGGACGCGATGGAACAGATAACGCCGCAGTCGATCGAGATGTTGCCAGATACTGAGCGTGGTGGCCTCGTCAGCTTCTTCCACACGTCGGTCGTGTCGGACTTCCTCAACTCCGACCTGTGGGCCCAGATCCAAGCGGCGGAGGCGGTCTACGTCGACCACGATTTGAGTGGACTCGTGACTGCTGGGGAGGTTGAGGTAGAAGTTCATGGTGAGGCCGATATCCTCATAGATCTGGGTGGAGGCGAGTGGCAGTTGGCCGATCTCAAGATTGCGCTGAATGAGTCACTCGACGCAACGCAACCGCGGTATGAACTCCAGATCGCCGCCTACGAGCACATCCTCCAGCAGGAACTCGGCTCAGCAGCGACAATTCACGCCAGTGTCGAAACGTTCGGGTGTGTCCGAAGGTCAGTGTATGGACAGTTCCCGCCCACGGTTCTTGCGCGCCGTGTTCGCACTCTCGTTGGGTCGGATGAGTCGATCTCCGGCTCCTGAACTACTGTTTACTCATCGTGTTGCTCCGCTCCTCGGTAAACTACCCTACCCTACTCCCTCGGCGCTCCGCGCCTCGGTCCTTGAGGGTAGGGCTTTGATGTGGACTCCCGGCAATTAGTCGCCAGCAATAGGCTGGTGACTCTCACCGTTCAACGTCCCACCAGTCACACGCACGTCTACTGGTGCGTCTCCGCTCTCCGACTTGGGCGAGGAACGGAGTTTGTGTTGTCGCTTCCGAGCGTACCGCACGCCAATATTCTTTGCAGCGTTATAATCCGCGTTCAGTTCATACCCACACTTCTGGCACTCGAAGTGTTCGCCCTGGCGGTTGCCGTCGTGCGTGAACCCACAGTCCGTCCGAGAACAGCGTTGGGATGTATGGGTCGGCTCGACCTGCTCTACAGAGACGCCCTGTTCAGGGGCTTTGTAGGAGACGTATTCAAACAGGCGTCGGAACGCCCAGACGTGGTGCCACTTCGCGTGTGGAAGCCGCTCTCGAATGTCACTCAAGTCCTCGAATGCGATCACGTCGCAGTCGTGTTCGACGGCTTCCGAGACGAGTTCGTTGGCGATCGTGTGGATGTACTGTTTGCGCCAGGCTTCCTCTCGCTTCCCGAGGCGAAGCAGGGCCTTGTGTGCGGCCTGCGTGCCGCGTTGTTGCATCTCGCCACGTCGCTTCTCGAACTCACGACACCAGTGGTCGTAGTCGTCCCCCTGCCAAAACGTGCCGGTTGAGGACACAGCGAGGCTGTTGACGCCGAGGTCGATACCGAGGACCGTTTGGTCGGAGTGCCCGGTATCTTCCGAAACCTCATCGTCACCGTCTGTCCGCCGCGTCGAAATGTTGAGGTAGAACTCGTCAGTGGCCGCGTCGTACCGAAGCGTACTCTCACGGAACTCGTAGCTCTCGGAGAGTACGTACCGCTCGTAGGGCGTCGGACTGTCTGCCGGGAGAACGAACGACGGTTCGACTCGGCCCTCAACAGTTGCCAGCGACACCTTGTTCCGGTAGAAGGTCGCGCTCCGCGTGTCGTAGTCCATCGTTTCGGCGGTAAACGTCGGTTGAGAGACGCGCTGTCCCTTTTTCCACCGTTCGACACACGCTTTGACAGCTTCGACAGCGCGTTTGATAGCGGCTTGAACAAGTTGGGCCTGGAGGTCTGTCTCCTCTCGAATGTCAGCGTAGAGCGCGTCGCGAACCTCTCGCTTGTTGGTCTTACACTCAATGTAGGAGGTGTCGGACCAACAGTAGTCGGCGGTTCGGTTCGCGCAGTACAGGTATTGCTCGGCGGTTCGATGGAGTGCGTCGCGTTGCTCGTCGGAAACGGCGAGTTTCACGACGGCGGTTCGACGCACGCCCATAGTTTCAGAGAGCACTCGACGGTACTTATACGCTTGGGAGTCAGTCGGTCGAGGTGTGGTGGTTGTGTCGTCCCATGTCGGTTTCCTCCCCGACCTACTCGCTCACTCCGTTCGCTCCTTGAGGTCGGGGGCTCCACCTCGAAAATGCTGAACGGCATCTCTGTGTCTGTGGGCAACCGGGTCGGCCCCTTCAGAAATAGGTGTCGTCTCTCCCTGGTTCGAAGACGCTTCTTCAATGAGTTGTTCCATCTTGTCGAGAATTTCGTCGGGGCTGTCCTCTGGCTCAACAACTGCTTTCCCGTCTTTTTCGCGGATATCAACCTCTGTTCCCGGAGTAATACCAAGTCGGTCTCGCACTTCTTGCGGGAGGACGATTCGCCCTTTTGAATCCACTTTGGTCATATTCCCACTCAGAGTGGGAAGAAGTATATCGTTTTGATTATTACTATAATTCCAACATCATCTCTGAATAAATAAATTGTATTACCAACTACTGGTAAGAGATGCGAACAGCAAACACATTATGTCAGAAAAATGAGCATTCGCGAAACCCGAAAACGGCCTGTTAATCTGATGAGAAGTATCTATCTATCTTTATTGTCAATTAGAAGTAATTTATAGCTGGCACCCAGGGAAGCAACAGCGTGTTTTCTTGCGGTGTCCCCAACAGAATGTCAAAGAAAAAACCAGAACGGACGGGTTCCGATAGACAATCTACCGGAACCGGTAGCGGTTTTCGTCCATCGGTCAAACTGTGGCATCGCATACGAAAAGCCTGTATTTTCCTCCAACTCGATATTGTAGGCATGGGGATCGCGGGAACACTTGTCACGATGGTGATCTTGTCGCTCGAGCCATCCCTGGCACCCGTCGTCGTTGGATTGGTCGCTTACGGTGTCTACGTCGGTGACAGAATCAGCGATGTGCGATACGACCCACAAGCGACGTCCGAGCGAAGTGCGTTCATCGGGCGACACAGGCGTCTTCTTTCGATCACGTCTGCTGGAGCATACGGACTTGCAATTACTCTCTCGGCGCTTGGTGGCCCACTTGCGCTTGCGGTCACCCTCATTCCAGGCGTTACTTGGATCTTGTATGTAGCAGATCTGTCTGAACGATCGCTTGTGCCGGTCCAGCGACTGAAGACCATCTTTGTGCTTAATTCTACGCTTGTGGCACTGGCGTGGGCGACAGCAATGGTAGTCCTGCCAATTGTGTTTGCCGATGCCGCAATCACGCCACTTGCCATTGTGTTGGCGGTTTACTTTTTTGCCGATATTTTCGTCAACACTGAAATTCCGAACGTCCGCGACATCGAAGATGATGTCAAAAATAATGTCTCAACGTTCCCGACTGTCGTCGGCGTCAAGCGGACACGGCATCTATTGTACATCATCAACATGCTCTCAGTTCTCGTCGTCATTGGCGCGTTTCTTAGCGGATTCCTCCCAGCACTTTTTGCGTTGGTCCTTCTTGCTGGACGAGTGCTGGCGGTTTTCCTCAATAGTCGAATTGGGCGTAGTAACGACTACCGTCGCCTGGAGTTGCTCGGTGAGATGAACTACGTGTTCGTGGCGTGCGGACTGTTTATCGCTATCATCGGGTAATCCACGGCACTCTCTTTTTTATTGACCGTGGAAAGTTAAATTTCTTAGACATAAAGTTAGTATACATAGATGTCCTTGTAAGACTGTGTCAAATACTATCTTTCTGCTGTCTGTGTTACACATCTCCGTCGTTCTTGGCTCAGCTTCGGCTATTTTAGCGTGGAGAGAGGGGCAATCTCCGGGGGCGAGACCTCTCGTACTGTTGCTGGCCGGGCAGGTGTTCTGGTCGCTTATGCTTATTTTTCGACTCCGAGCACCTGGTGTGGAGGCAAAGCTATTCTGGATGTACCTGATGTGGATAGGCGTCGTTGCAATCCCACTCGGGTGGATGCTGTTTGCGTTATCATACACTGGTCACGATCGTTTTTTGAACTGGAGATATGTATCGGCACTTACGGTCGTCCCGGTGGTGACCGTGATTTTAGCCATTCTCGGGCCGACTCAGGGACTTCTACAGATCAGTATCGCACAAACACCAGATCTCAGCGTCGCCCAGAACGACAGCGGAGGCATCTGGTATTGGATTGTTGCCGCTTATACGTATTTACTGGGTGGCGTGGGTAGTGCCCTGTTAGTCCGGTTGGCCCTGAGCCAGATGGCTGCGTTTCGGAAACAGGCGTATACGCTGATTGGGGCGTTGATCATTCCCTGGGGTATAAACCTATGCTACCTCACAAACGTGCTTAGCACGCCTATTGACCCGACACCAGTCGCATTTTCAGTTTCTGGCGTCATCTACCTGACCGCCATTCGACGGTACAGTTTACTGCGAACGAATCCGGCACCGAACACTACCGCTCGAAGACTCGTATTTGATAGTACCCAAGAGGGGATACTTGTTCTTGATTTGAATGACAACGTGATTAACGTCAATGGTCCAGCACTAGAGATGCTTAATGTACAAAGAGACGAACTGCTCGGATCATCTGCGCCAGAGACGATTCCTAAGTACGAGGCATTTCCAGATTCTGGAGTATTTGAAGACTTCCTTACGATACAAACCCACTCAGGTAAGCGGGACTTCAAGATCAAAACTGTCGAGATTACCACACAGCGAGGGCAGGTCATTGGGAGCATGGTGACGTTACAGGACGTGACTGAGTTCTTGCGCCAAGAACAGCGTCTACAGGTTCTCAATCGCGTGCTTCGCCACAACATCAAGACAGAAACTAACCTGATACTTGGGTATAGCGAGGACCTGCCGACGGAAGCAGCCGAGCGCGTAAAACAAAGCGCACTTCAAATCGATGAGTTAGGACAGAAAGGTCGCGAGGCAATCCGGCTTTTCAGTCGCGCTCGAGAAGAATCCGACGTCAGATCGATAGAGATGATACTTAAAGAGCGGCTGAGAGAGGTTAGATCACGCTTTTCCGACGTTACATTCGAGCTTCAGTGTCCTGACCAGGATGTACCCGTCGATGTGCTTGTTAGTCCAGTGCTTTCGAACGCTATCGAAAACGCTGCTGAACACAATACCAGTGACAGTCCACATGTTGAGATTGTCGCCAGCGTAGGCGAGCAGGTACAGATCGAAATCCGCGATAACGGGCCGGGGATACCCGAGCACGAACTATCCGTACTTTCTGAAGGAACCGAATCTGTGCTTCACCATGGAAGTGGGCTCGGGCTCTGGATCATCAAGTGGGGAACCGATCTCCTCGGCGGTCGTGTCCAGTTTGGCGAAAATGAGGTGACTGGAACTGTCGTCAGCATCTCACTCCCACGGAAAGAGCCGTCAGCGAACTAGAGCGGAAACGTGGGATGAGACTGTTCGTCTGTCCGATCACGGGATGTCTACAAATAAACAAGGCGAGTGCCTCGAGGCTTGACCCCGAGGGTGAAGCCGACCAATACCCTTACAATCAAATGACACGAAGCTATTGATACAGTCAGGGAAACTCCAAAGACGGATTAAAGATCTTAATCCAATGCTGACTGAGACACGATATGGAAATGTGGTGTCTCTCAAAACCCGTGTCTTCGACACGGTGAGACGGACACTATCGGGTCGTGGTGGAGCGACCGACTCCCACGGACGCAATCGGGCGTTCGGGTGTTAATTCCAGCCGAGTGCTGATACACGAGGTCGGGAGGAATTAAATTCGCCTGCGTCTGTCTGTCCGTTTCTAGACGATACAGACAAAACGGTGAAGCCTCGGGGCTTGTCCCCGAGGTACTTCACCTTAGACAGACGTGTTCATGACCTCAGCGAGTTCGCGGTCAATTTGTTCGACCTGCCGGGTTAGCCCCGCGACCATCTCTGTTTGATTGTCGTTTTCGTCCGCAATCTCTGTGACTTCTTCACTCACGAGGGCAGCCCGTTCAGAGACATCGTCGACAGCGCTCGATATCCCTTCAGCCACGCTCGCCTGCTCATCCGTTGCGTCTGCGATCTCGGTGATCCCGCTTTCGGTTTGCTCAACCGCAGCAAGGATTTGTTTCTGGTTTTCGAGGAGGCGTTGGATGTCGTTTCTCGCGGACTGGATCTCTGCGTTTCCTGCTCTTACTTCGGTAGTCGCCGTAGCAGCCTTCTCTTTGATCCTTGCGACGATTTCTTCGATCTCGTCAGCTTGATCTTGTGAGCGATTGGCGAGGTTCTTCACCTCGTCGGCGACGACCGCGAAGCCGTCACTGTCGCTGCGTGCCGCTTCGATGTTGGCGTTCAACGCGAGCATGTTTGTCTGCTCGGCGATATCGTTGATCACGCCGACGAGTTCTTCGACTTGTTCGATTTCGTTTTTCAACTCAGCGACGTCGTCTGCGACCGAAGCTGACTTCTCGGCTGTGTCGTCCACTTGGTCGATAACCTCCCCCGCGGTGTCGACGGACTCTTCGGCGAGGGTTCTCGATTCCGCGCTTTGGTTGCTGACTTCCTCGGCACTGGACGCAATCTCTTCGATAGTGGCGCTGAATCCGGAGATCTCGCCTTGGGTACTCTCGAGCTCGGCTGCCTGCTCGTCGACGAGCTGGCTGATTTCATTCGAGCGATTCGCAACTTCGGTTGTCGACTCGCTCAGCTGTTCCATGGACGTCTCGACATTGTCCGAGAGTTCTTCCTGGAGGTCGGCGAGCGTCTCCCGCTGTTCGACGACGGTGGTGACGTCGAAGAGCAACTCGACAGCCCCAACGACCTTGCCAGTGGGTGTCTGTATCGGGGTTCCAATCGCGCGCGCATGTGCTTTCGTGCCGTCCGGTCGTTCTGCGGATCGGAACTGGTCTTCACGGATGGGGGTTCCAGTACGGAGGACTTCTTCGGCAAGGGTCTCATCTTCGCCTTCAGTGCCGAAGACATCGTATGCGTTCATGCCGACGGCTTTGCTTGCGGGAAGGCCGAGGAGGTCGGCTGTTGCGGTGTTCCACTGGGTGATGTCACCATCGGCGTCGACGACGAATGCTGCTTCAGGAAGGTCCTCGATGAACTGCTCGAACGACTGTCGCCAGAAGTCCCCGCCAGATTCGGCGCTACTCTCTTGTAGCTGGTCGTTGTCTGTGGCTGCGGCCATATCGGGAGGCGTCTATCGGGGTTGATATGGGTTTTGACTGTATTACTATATTTGATAGAGATGTGTAACAAATCCGCCTCATACGATGATCATGAGTCTTATATTACCGGCTATTTTACCAGCTGGTAATGTCTAAAACAGACACCGACAGCACAGAAAAACCAGCTCTTCTTGGCCGAGTACTGTTTGGATCTGGCCTTGTAGCGCTTGCCGTACGGAATCTCACGAATCTTGATGGGCGGGTTGCATACGCCGATGCAAAAGGGGTGCCTGAGGCAGAGACACTTGTGCCGGCAGGTAGTGGTCTTCTTCTCGGTGGTGGTCTCGGAATTAGCGTGTGGAAGGCTCCAAAACTCTCTGCGAGCGCTGTAGCTGCGTTTTTGATAGGTGTGACGCCACTCATGCACGACTTCTGGGCAGTCGACGAGGAAGAGCGCGGTGGGGAACTCACATCGTTCCTTCAAAATATCACACTCCTTGGCGCAGCACTCGCTTTCTTCGGTCGTGCCAGAGAAGAATGAACTACCCCACTTCACCTGAAGATAGGCGCTAAGGCCCTTTCCTCAGCGAGCGACCGAAGGGAGCGAGCAGGGAGGGGATACAGCGCCGTCATCACCTTGACACCCTCCCCGCGCTGAATTCGGCACGTCTCCGAGAGACCACCACTCAGTAACCGACCCCATCCTACTTCGCTCGCACTGACAAGCTCGCTCGTTGAGGGTGGAGCTTTGATGTGGTCCTCGCCGTCAGTTGATGCGACGGGGCGTTTTGTGCGCCCCGCCCACCGAACGCCCTTCGGGGTCGGTGAACCCACCATTTGGGGCCGGGCTACTGCGGCCCGTACTGCGCGGGACTTGTGCCAGCACAGCACTTACTGCGGCCCGTACTGCGCGGGACTTGTGCCAGCACAGCACTTACTGCGGCCCGTACTGCGCGGGACTTGTGCCAGCACAGCACTAGTTGTCAGTACGGTGGGATGTAAATTAACACTTGCTCAGTAGTATGTCGGTTTCCTCTCCGGCCTACTCGCTCCCTCCGGTCGCTCCTTGAGGCCGGAGGGTCCACCTCGAAGTATGCTGAGTATTTCAATAGAATGACAAAGAAGAATGAGCGAAATTAACGCGACCGACTACAGGTAGGACAGCCGCCGTTTCGCAGATACACCGACATCTCGGTGTTGGTCTCGCATGTTTCACAAATACATTCCGTCGTAACCTCTATTTGAGGCTCTGCTCCGTATACTTGGTTGTGGGATACAGACCGTGAGATAATCCCAGCAGCAATCGTCTCTGTCTTTGTTTCGATGTAGTTGGATAGCAGTTCTATGTCGAGACGATTTCGTAGCAGTCTCATAGACCGTTCTCTAATGCAGAACTAACTGTGTCACTGGGGAGTCGCGGATCAACGGAATCGACAGATTCCGTGATCCGCACCGATGATAGTTCTCTACTCCGCCAGCAGCTCGTAGTCGAAAAGCTTGAGAACCGGCTTCTGAGACGTCAGATTACCGCAAAACAACAGGAGATCGAACAGCTTGAGGCTCGCCTCAAGCAGTACGAAAATCCAAACACACCTCCCAGTAGACAGGGTGGTGCGGCTAATTCACCAGGCGATGACGGCCAAACCGAGGACGAAGACGAAGAACCTGAAGAAGACAACGCTGGCGGCGACTCTGACGCCGCCAGCGACTCTTCACCAGGGCGTAGTGAAGGTCACGAGGGAACAACACGACCGCCACCAGAACCCGAAGAGACGATTCGGGTCGATCAGGGATACTGCCCTGACTGTGAGCAAATCCTCTCTAACCCTGAGAACTACGTCTCACAAACTGTTATCGATGTCCCGCTTCCTGTTCCAACCACCGTCGTAGAGTTCCAACTCGGCAAACACCACTGCTCCTGTGGAAACGAGGTCGTTGCTGAGCATCCTGACTGTCCCGAAAAGGGGCGGTTTGGGCCAAATCTCATGGCCCAAACCGCTCTCGGTCGGTTCCATCAGCGACTGCCGAACCGGAAACAAGCCGAGCTGTTTGACTGGGAGCTCGATCTTCCGATCTCCCACCGGACGATCTACAACTTGACCAAGCGGGTCGCAGACCGGCTGCGACCCGCATACAACGATGTCAAAGAGAAGATTCGAGAGAGTGAGGTCGTCTACTGTGATGAAACAGGCTTTCCGGTTGACGGCGAGCAACACTGGGCGTGGACGTTCGTCACTGATGACGAAGTGCTGTTCTGGGTTGATGAGAGCCGTGGAAGTCAGGTCCTAGAAGACGTCCTCGGCGAGGAATTCGCCGAGGACTCGACGCTCAGTTGTGACGGCTGGTCAGCGTATCCGAGTTATCACACGAAGCTTCAGCGGTGCTGGGCGCATCTGTTGCGGGAAGCCGAGTACGTCGCTGAACGGTACGACGAAGCAGAGCGGCTGTCTGGAGAGTTGCACGCACTCCACGACGATCTAACGACGTTCGTCGAAGGAGATCCGTCCGCTTCCGCCCGCGAGCAGAAGCGGGCGGAAGCGTCCTTGCACTTAGAGGGCCTGATTAGGGAAGATTACGAGGTCCGAGAGGTTCAGCAGCTGATCAAGAAGATCAGCAATGGGTTGGGTCATTGGCTGACGTTTGTGACTGAGCCAGGTGTTGACTCAACGAATAATCGCGCAGAGCGGGCTCTGCGCGAGCAAGTAGTCCTTCGGAAGATGTTTCGGACCCTCCGTTCGGAAGAAGGGGTCCAGATTCACGAGACAATAACAACGATGTTGGCGACGTGGAAACGGCGAGGACTTGACCCACCTGAACAGCTCCAGTCAATTTTGGGTGGGAGAGAACTTCGGTAAGGACGAGAGGCATCACTGAGCGGTGTATCTTGGTCTTGCTATCCAAGTACGTTTCGATCTGTCCTAAACTCGCAACTCGCGAGTGAATATCATCGACCTCACGCTCATACTCAGTATCACGGTACTCTGTCAGATACGTGTATATAGATTGATATGAAACCATGTCTCCGCCGACTTCGTCGGTGTCTACTCCCCTACTATCGAGATCATATCCTGTCAGCGATTTATCTCTGTCTTTGATGATCGCAGCACACTCCTCTACAAGTGATCTATCCCAGATGATACCCGCTTCGCGGAGTGCTACATCGAGTACACGGATGTTGAAGAATTCCGCGAGTTCACGACAAGAGCGTCGGGTACTCTCGGGCTTTGTCCACTCCGCAACCATTTCGTCGCCAATGCCGTCGAGGTCGTACTTGTCGATTACTCGAACAATCTTCGGTCGTGTACTTGTAGCGTTACGCATCGTTAGTGGACACGGTGAGACACAGGCGCTGATTCCGCTGTTCGACGCTAGACGTGAGTTGAGATGAGGCCTCTTCACAGCGGGCGACGCGGATGTGTGTCTCCTCTTTGGTGAGCGAGCGCTCGCAGATGGCGTCGGTTGTACGATCGCTTGCTGAGTGTCTCATTGGGACACACCCCGTGGTAAGAGGAGACGTAGGTGGTCGAGAAGCGATGCGGTCGGTGCGTAGTATTGTGGTGTCATGCGTGGTTCATCGGTGATGGTTTCGAGCGCTGTGGCTGGTCGGTGGCTGTGATGAGTTGGTGCGTCGGTGATTGCGGTACAGTCCTCCCGGCGCGGTCCCCACTGGTTCACCGGAAGGGCGATGTCAAGGGAGGTGACAGTCGGGGCGTGTTGATCCCACGTGGGGATTCGATGTGGGTGTCGCCAGCCGACTCGGAGTGGAACCCACAGGGTGGGGGCGAAACGGACTGAATGTGTTCGTGAGCGATGCGTCAACAGCGGGAGCCAGGAATGGGGGTGACCGAGGCACGGCGACGGCTGTAGTGATGGGTGACTGGGTTCGTCGGTGGTGACCCAGCGTCGGTGGCCATCTATCTGGACGGCCTGTACTCGGTCAAGCGCTTGGACAGTGCCAATCCGGCGATCATAGCTACTGGCCGCAATGTCGGCCCGCTCGAGTAACGCTGAGCGGCCGAGCGGCTCGTCGGCTCGAAGCAGGGCCGCATACAGCGCCGTCGCCGTTGGCACGAGATCGGGACGGAACCGCGCGACAGAGAGCGTCGCCGCCGCGCGTTCAACCGCAGCCACGGTCGGGGAGTGGGACTCGTTCAGCGCGCGCAGCAGGCTCACCACGACGTCGTACGGGCACGCACGGCGCGTGGTGTCCGCCGGGCCGAACGAGCGGAGACAGAGCCGCACGAGCCGCTGTCGCTCGCGGGGTGTCCACTGGGCGTCGTGGGTCATCGCAATCTCGTCAATCACCCGCCGGATGGCGGGGTAGGTCGTCCCGTCGACGACCGGGATCGAGAGAGTAGGGGCGGTTTCGATTCCTTCAGCGATCGCCTCTCGGACGGCGGTGAGCTCTGTGGTGAGTGCCTCTTGGATTACATCGCGGAGATCGGTGATCGTCGGGCCCGCAAGCACCCACGACATCGTCAGATCCATCGTCGCGTTGGGCTCGACGTTATATGGAAGCCGCCGCCGCAGTTTGGGCGGGCGCTCTTCGAACAACATGCGGTAGCCCGAGTGAACGCCATACACCGATTGTTTGGGCACCGTCTTCGCAAGGAACGTACAGAGCTGCCGGCGTTGCGCCGAGTTTCGGGCGAGCGCCGCGGTGTCCGGGAGTCTGATCGTGGTCGTGAGATCAACGCCGATTGCGTGATACAGGTGGGTAGCCGAGGCGACCAGCCCGTGGAGATCTTCGAAGAGTTCGCTGCGGGCGGCGGTATTGGTACTGTTCGTGTGTTCGCCGATCTTAGCGAGCAGTGTATCGCGGACGGACGTGATGCGGTCACGCCACGCCGCATACGTGTGCTCGTCCTCGCTGTACCAGCCAACCTGGTGACCACGACACAGCACTCGTGGGGCGTCTTGTTCGAGATCACCGCGATGGATTGCCTCGAATGCGCGGCCGAACCGCGACGGCGTCAGGATCTTCGAGAGCGCCTTATCGCTGAGTAAGACAGCCGCGAGACGTCCCAGGGTGGCTAAGGGCCCACCCCATTGGAGGACGACCTGCGCCTCGCCGGGGGTGTGACTCAGATACCCAACCCGGCCGTCATCGAACGGGGTTGGGGTGTCATCGACGAGCGTGACGCTATCGTCTTGGGCGGGGGTCCAAAACCGCTGGTGGAGGTGGGTTTCATTGACGGTGTCGGGCCCCCTGAGCCACTGGACGAACTCTCCGTCGGCGTCGGGGTCACCCGTCGCCGCCAGCCACTCCTCGAGTGAGGGTGGGGTGTCACCTGTGGGGTCCTCTCGGCGGGGCGACACTGTACTTGTGACATCGTGAGTGGTCGCAGTACGATCGTCAGTCAGTCGGCGTTGTTCGGGATGGACGAGGTCGCCGGCAGCGTCGAGATACCCAGCCACGGCCGTCTGACCGCGTTCAGAGAGTGTGACGCTGTGGTGGGTACCTCGACGGTCAACGTCGACGAGCCCACGCGTCTCGAGATCAAGAACGTACCGGCTGACCGTCCCTGCCTCAATGTCGATCGCGTCGTCGTGTTCGAGATTCTGGTAGGTTCGCCCGGTAGTGGCGTCGAGATTGGTGAGGAGGCGTCGTTTCTTCGGTGTGCGTTCGAGCCCATCGAGCGCTTGCCAGGCGGGGTGGCGCTCGTCGGTGGTCGGCTCGTGAGACTGAACGCGGTGGGGATGCGGGTGGGACCGATCCCGGCTCTGCGTAAGATCGAGGTGGATTTCACACCACTGTGGGTACCGCTGGGTGAGGTGGCGTTTGAGCGCCGGGGAGACGACAACGCGGACGTCGAACCCGGCTGCGAGCACGGCGATGGCCGCGAGCGCGCGGACGCCAGTTCGGCGGTCGGGGAGATCGGTCCAGGTTGGGCCATCGAGTGCGACGGTGATCGCTCGGGGAGTAGCGTCGAATTCGCGGTGGAGCGCGACTGGTCCCTTTGCGAGTGCGCCAAGCCCGGCGTTGACCGCGCCGCGCCCGGTGCCGACTGTATGAACTGTGTCACGTAATTCGTCGTGGCGTTGGGTGTGATATGACGACTCGGTGTCGCCGTCGACGAGCGCCAACTCGGTAATCGCCTGCGTGTACGCGACGGCCTCGGCGGTCGCATCGTCCCACGTGTTCTCGAGGGAATTCCACTCCGGGAGCGTGGTATCGAGGAGTGACGTACTCGCCCGCCACGGGTCGGTGTGGGGTGTCTGGGTTCGGACTGTTTCTGTGCTCGCCTCACGAAGCTGGTCGAGGAGTTCGGGTATCCACTCGGTCAGCCGGGGCGAGACGCTTCCACAGTGGATCCCGGCGGCGTCATACTGTGTGGTTGGGCCTACAAGATGGACGCCACGCTCGTGGCCTTGGCCGGCGGGCTGTGCGTGCCCGCAGCGGGTCTGCTTGTCTGCTGGCATCACTTTGGTGGCTCCCAGCAGTTGACCATCGCGACGAGCCGCCGGAGCAGCTCTCGGATGTACTGGCGGACTGTTCGCGAGACAGGATCGACACTGCGGGCAATCCGGACTGCGGCCGCGATGTCTGGATAGTGTGTCTCGTCGACAGTCCGCGTCGCTCGGAAGAGCGCCGCCGTCACGCCGGCCGCGTCACTGGCGGTACTCGCGGTGAGCGCCCGCCGAAGGTGTGCGATCGTCGCGAGGGTGGTGTCCGGGTCAGTCGTTGGTGGTCGGGTGGACGGACGCGTTCGGTGGTGCTTCGGCCGTCGTTGTTGAGCGGCCTCGGTGCGGGATGGTGACCGCATTAGTCATCCCCCTCCGTTGCCGGTGGGGAACCAACCGTCACCTGCGCCCGGGCCTCACGCCGTCGCTGCCGGTGGGTCGCTGTCGGCGTGACCTGCTCGGCGAGTGGTGTCTCGGGCGGCAGCCAGCGGATCGTCGTCGTCGCTGGCGCGCTCACACCGAGTGGGACCGGCTCGACGAGAATCGGCCACGTCGACTGTGTTGCTGCGTCCGAGGCGAGCCCGATACGCCCGGCAACCAGCAGTTCGTGGACGCCGAGCGTGAACACCTCCTGCTGGCGGTGTTCGCGGTGCGCGCAGACGCAATGCCCAACCTCGTGGGTGCGCTTCTCGGCCGGCTTGGAGACGTATGCGACGACGTCGTCGCCCTCGGTGAACGAGCGCCCGCAGTGTTGACACGCCCCCGACGTTGACGCAAGCGACAGCTGATCGAGGCTTGCGATGGTGTCGTTCGTGAGGGTGCCTGTTAGCGTTGCGTCGGCGGACTGCTGGTTGTCTCGACTCATGGCCCCCGATTCACACTCGCGATCGATTGGCCACAGTACCACCCACACCGCGGGCAGACCCACCCGTTGACGAATCGGTTGACGAGTCGGTCGCACTGGCGGCACCGCCAGAGCTTCTTCATCATACGCGGCCCTCGACCGCTTGTTGGACGGTGATTTCACCGAGTTCGCCAGTGAGGGTCTCGCGGGCGTCGAAGCGGAGATACGGTGGGCGGGTGCGAATCACGTGGCATCACCCTCCGCCTGCCACGCGCGGCGCGCTTCGAGGGCGCGGCGGGCCGCCTCGGTGAGGCTGTACTCGTTGGTGCGCCGATCGCGTGCCCGCTTTGCGACGAGGCCACACTCGACGAGCGTGTCGAGATTCTGGTAGAGGCGGCTGTGGTTGATCTCGTCGATGTAGTAGGCAGCGAGGTCCGCCTTCAGGGCCGTCCCCTTGCGGGCGTTCTCGTGGGAGAGCGCCCAGAGAAGATCGCGCTGGAAGGCGGTGAGGTCGGCGAGCGCGGTCGGCTCGTCGCCGTCGCGTTCGTTGTCGGCGAGGACGCTACGCATCGCGCACCCCTGCATCGCGGCGCGCGGCGAGCGGCTTCGCCGCGCAGTCGGCGCACAGGTGGCATTTCACCTGCGCGCAGAACCCATCGGCCGGGTCGCCGCAGATCTCGCAGTCGCCGTTGTTATGCCCGCTCGGTCCGTCTGTCGTCGTTGGGGGATTCAGTCCCCCGGATGCCGTCGTTGGCATGGTTCTGTGGTTTCAGCACAGAACCCGACCCGGCCGGGTGCGCCAACACCGCGGCCGGGATCCTACATTTCATCGCGAGCCGAGGGTTCGTCACTCGGGCTCCGTGGTTCACGATAAGAAACAACGTATCTTAAAGTTAACGACGTTTCTACTTAGCCCCAGTGTGTCTGGGCGTTGCTTTTGCGTGGAACAAAGTTTCCTCAAAGAAACCTTGTGTCTATGAGGAAGAGCGCTGACTGGATGACCATCTGGGATGACCGAATTCTTGAGATCATCCGTGATGAAGGCCCTACGTCTCCTACACCCCTTTCCGATCACCAGTATATCCATATCGGTAAATCGGGAGTTTCCAAGCGTCTGAACCGGATGAAGGACCACGGGCTTGTTACGGAGCTTGGTAACGGAGTATACTCGATCACCACCGAGGGCGAACGCTACCTCGATGGGGAACTCAATGCTGAACAGCTCAACGACTAGTCCTCGAACGGTGACGAAAGCGCACAGGTGTAACATGAAAAAATCCGCGAACTGGATGGTCAGCGAGGACGATCGCATCCTTGAGTATCTCGATCGTGAGGGGGCGTCGTCTTGGTGGGAAGTCGCTCACGACTTCCATCTCCAGCAGCGGCTCGTTCGCACCCGGCTCCGCGTTCTCGCGAAGGCCAGCTGGATCGCCTCGCACGATCGCGGTGAGCTCGACAATCACTGGTCGATCACAACGTGGGGCGCCAGGTATCTTGACGGGCACGTGAACGCCGATCTTGTTCGGCCGCTTCCTGCTCTTCGACCGAGCTACGCTACGCGGCCCGAGAAGTGGGCGGGGTTCTGATATGCCGGATGAAATCACTGGAACACACTCGTACCGGGATTTCATCGATCCGAGCGCCCCAATGTACCTCTCTGATCTAGACATCCTCGAAGCCCTCCAAGACAAAACCCACGTCACTCCACACCGGCTGGCACAGGATCGCTTTCGGGAGAACGTACTTCGTCTACAACTCCGTGATCTCGAACGTATCGGTGCTGTCACTCAAATAGGGCTGGAAACCTATCAGGAGAACTCCTATGGCTCAAGACTTCTCCGAGATCCGCCTGAGAAACACATAGAGAACGTTATTCTTGATGTTGAGGGGATATCTCCGGACGCATTCCAAGCAGACGACTGGCGGCTTCGTGACTTCGGCTCCGTCAACGCTCAGGTAATCAAACAGCTCAACAAAGAGTTCTACGAGGAACCAGGCTCTACCTACGGAGAGGTACGAGAAAACGAACCGGGGCTGACAAAACAGCGGATTTCTAATGTCATAGACTCAGATATCCGCCGCTTGATCCGGGAGTTTCCCACCACCGCACCGCTTCCCGAAGCATGCGCTCACTGGATTCGAGCAATTGTCGGGCTCCACCTTTTTCCCGACGCAAACCACCGAACTGCGACAAACTCGCTTGAATATCTTGTTGAACAGTCTGACGGTCCGAGTGATCGAATTATCACCCCGTCTATTCCTCGTTTTGTTCTTCATTCAAAATATACTCGAACGTTCCAATCCGACGTTCGATACAACACGTTGTGGGCAAAAGATGAACTGTTCAGCGTCTGGCACCGATACTTTACTCACACACTCTGTCCGGGATTAGAAGAGCGCCGACCACACGATCCGCCTACAGAAACATTAGATCAAGTACTGGAAACAGCACGAGAGGTATTAAACGGAATTGAAAAAGACGCGTCGAACGATAGCGGTAGCTGATTTAATCCTCCGCAGTAGCGTGTCCCGAACCGACTTTCCCCATTTCGGCGTAAATCTCCTTGTTTTCTTTACGGAGCTCACGCATACGCTCCAAGGGGTCTTCTTCCATGCTGCTACATACGAAGTGGACTCGTGATAATGCTTGTGGTACGATGTACCTCTATAGTATTATCCGGAGTTTTCGACGATACGACCGTTGATTCGATACCCGCGTAGGTCTTGAAGAGATTTCTGGATACTGGATATCGGTGTGATACGTTGGTTCACTATTGCGGTACCCTTTCGAACTATGTCGGTGGGCTACGTTGTTGTTCTTACAACACAACTTCAACTGTTCAGATCTCGATCTAATATCAGTACCTCACAAAGCATTCTCGTCTAGCTGCTTCTGCGGCTTCAGTTCTGTGTCGAAGCGGTTGTACTGACGGTTTCGTAGAGAAAATCAGCCCGGATCGGCGGCGACCAGTCCCCGACGCGAAAGCGTTGTCACTTATTCCGCTGCCTTGCCCAGTCGGTGGTTAGCGGTAGAATCAGTACATCACAAAGCCGGTTAGTTGAGACGTCTGCTTACAGAAGGTGTGTCTAAAACCCAGCAAGCAGACGATGAAATCCACGAAGACCAACTCCTTAACTTCCTCGTCAACGCTCTTGACGAGGAAGTTGCTCTCACACTCGCCGAAAACGCCGAGATCGATGCTGAAGACATCTACGAGGTCCTCGTCGGCGCGTGCGCCGACGGGACCTCGGTCTCAACGCTCTGTGAGAAAAGTGAAGACGCCCCCCACGAAAATTCGGTTCTCTACCATCTCCGCACCAAATTCGACCTTGAGACGCTTGAGCAAGTCGGAAACGCGCTCCTTCAGAAGGACGTTCTCGACGTCCTTCCCCAGCAGGTGGAGGTCGTTTCAGACCTCCACCTGCGGCCCTACTACGGCGACGAAGATGGGACAGACGGCCTGTACCACTCACAAGCGAAGCGTGGAACGACTGCGTTCCACGCCTACGCCACACTCTACGCGCGTGTGAAGAACAAACGCTACACGCTGGCGGTGCGCCGTCTCGAAGACGGCGACACCGCCAGCAGTGTCCTCGCAGAGTTTCTCGGTATCCTCGACAGCCTTGACCTCGAGGTCAAGGCCGTCTTTCTTGACCGCGAATTCTACGACAGCAAGTGTTTGACGCTGCTTCAGGCACACAACCACGCCTACGTCATGCCGATCGTCCGCTGGGGACAGACGATCAAGCAAGAACTCTCGGAAGGCTGGAGTCGCGTGATTCAACACGACATGACGGCGAAACTCGACGGTCACAGCTGGACCGTCGAGTTTCCCGTCTACATCGACTGTACGTACCAAAACGGACGGTACGACGAACATGGAGTGGCGCGTCACGGCTACGCCGCTGACGCGCCGTTCATCGATTCACCACGAGACGCTCGATACCACTACGCGAAACGCTTTGGTATCGAGGCCAGCTACCGACTCTCCGAGCAAAGTATTGCGACGACCTCGACACAAAATCCGGTCGTACGGCTGCTGTACGTCGTGGTGAGCTTGTTGTTACAGAACGTCTGGCGGTATTTACACTGGGAATACGTGGCGACGCCCCGCCGTGGGGGGCGTCGCCTCTGGAAGTGGTCGTTCAAGGAGTTCATCAACATGATTCAACGGGCAGCGTGGACGGCCCTCGCGACGCGTCGGGCCGTCCCCGCAAACCGACCACCAGACGACCGGTTTACTCGCTAATCTCCGACCGGGCTAGCCTCCGCCAGAAGTGGCAACGCTGTCGCGTCGGCGGCAGCCGCCGCCGACAGCGACAGCTCTCCGTCGGTTCGTCGACGATCTTCTCGTCAAGACCACCCAGCACAACCGCTCCGCCACAGAACTCAGGCTTCAGAAACAGCTAGCTGAGGATGCTTTGTGAGGTACTGAATATGGGAGGCAGTCCTTCGGTAGATTTGAATGAAGTGTACCTCACAGGGGTTCGTCTGAAACCGGTCGGCGGCGAGCCAAAGACCGAGACTGCGGTAGCTTCAACCGGCTGTGTTGAATCGCCATACGGAGGCGAGGTAGGCCGCTAAATCAAAGGAATTGAAGCGGGAGAGTTCCGTCGACCATGACGCAAATCTCCCGCTTCATCGGGGAGGTTGTACCGGTTGCTCAAAGAGTTACTGGCGATGGAGGCGAATCCGCCGCCCCGGACGGTGGCGGCGGATTCGCCGACTACGCACTCGTTTCCCTTCACTGTCTGCGGATTTACCTCGATTTGTCGTACCGCATGACGATCGACCTGCTCAAAGAGATGCCACAAATAATCGGGGAGATCGGCCTTAACGCGGCCGATCTCCCCGCCCCGTCCACGTTGTGTAAGGCGTTCGACCGGATCAGCATGAGCGTCTGTCGAGTGCTGCTGCGCCAGTCGGCGCAGCTGCACGATCTCTCTGAACACGCCGCGATCGACGCCACGTTCTACGACCGCTCACCAGCGAGCCGCCACTACTGCCAGCGAATCAGCTACCGCGTTCAGAAGCTCAAAGTCACGAAACTCGCCGATACAGCGTCGCAAGCCGTCATTGACGTTCACTGCTCAACGAATCGGGAAGGAAGTGACACGGACCTCGCAGAGCAGATCGCCCGCCGGAATGCGGGCGACCTGCGGTCTCTCGCGGTCAATAAAGGCTATGACAAGCAATCGCTCCGCGAAGGATTATGCGATCTCGGGATCAGACCGCTGATCAAGCACCGCATCTTCGGACCGTACGACCACGCACACAACGCCAGAATCGACGATAATCGCTATAATCAGCGCTCTATGACCGAAACTGTGAACTCGGCTGTGAAGCGCTCGCTCGGCTTCGCCGTGCGAGCGCGGTCATGGTTCCGTGAGTTCCGCGAAATCGCGCTGATGTGTGTCGTCTATAACATCAAACGCTTCGTCAAACAGTGAATCTCTCCGCCTTACAGCGATCCAACACAGCCCCTGAAACAGCCGGTCGGTGAATTCTCTGTATTGACCGTGATCGGCCTGGAACATATCTCCTGCTGAGGATCTCAACAGAGCCAGGGACGTGAAATACAGTCCTCGAACGCAGTAGTTCGATCACCCGTCGTGGTCAATATACCCGGCTTCCCATTCAGTCCGAGCTTCGATTTCTCTAGTGCCCCGGCGAGTAGTGCTGTACTCGTTGGTCCGTCGGTCCCGCTGACTCTTTTCGATGAGTCCCTTCTCAACGAGCGTGTCGAGGTTGGGATAGAGCCGCCCATGATGGATTTCCTTTTCGTAGTAGTCCTCCAGCTCGTCTTTGATCGCGAGTCCGTGGGGGTCATCAAGTCCGGCAACTACGTACAGCAGATCGCGCTGAAAGCCAGTAAGATCGTACATGTCGCAATTTTCGTAGTCGAGTTTTGAAATACTATTGATCTGGTGACTGCGTGTTATAGAATACGTTTCACACCCTCTATACAGTGATTTTGACTGCTTCATCTCAAGCTTGAGTTGGAGAAGCACCGTATTCCCGTCTCGATAGTCGGTGGCTGTCGTGGGGCAGATGCTACAGCGGAGACTGGATCTCGGTGGAGAGTGTTTTCAGGTTTGCTGTCGCGAGCTCGTCGGTTGCGATAAGCCGAAGTCGGGGGCGACCGATGTCTAGTGGGACTTTTTCAGTCTCGATGAGGCCAGCATCTTCGAGTGCTGATTTGGCCCGTGAGAAGGTTGCTTTCGAAGCGATACCTGTATCCTCTCCCCATTTCGAGATGTCGTAGAGGAGGACCTCGTTGCGGGCTGCGAGGATAAGCATGATCTCGACGATACTGAGGTATTCGTTGCTGTTGGAAATCTCTTCAGCGTGTGCGAGGACTTCGTTGAGTTCGTCAGCGACATCGTCGCCAATCTCCTCCCGGAGCGTCTGTTTCACTACTGAGAGGGCAGGTGTCCGGAGGTGATACTGCTCGGCAGCCTCGAATCTGGAGTCGAACTCACCGTAGACTGATGGGACCAGTTTGGGATCCGAACTCGAGATACTGTGCTTGTCCATCACAGGAACAACAGCCTCAGACTCGGTTGTGAAAATAATATTCTGAACTGGCTCCGTGAGTGTTCGGAGGCTGAGCTGGTCTCGGTGGATGAGCTCGGCTAGCTTTGATGCTGTGAGAAAACTGTAGAGGGCGTCTTTGATTTCGTCTGAGTCTGCGAGCAGCCTGACCTTAGGCTGGTCCTCAGCCGTTACTGCTTGCTCTGCGAAGGCTGCGATTTGTTCAGAGCGAGGATTGATAAACAATGCTGGCTCCTCTCGTTCGAGAATCATCTGAGTGAAAATGTGTTGTTTGGTCATATTTTGTAATTTTATCGATATGTACTTAACAGATGTGATATCTGAGGATTGGACTACTTTGTCGGTTACGGGATAGATCTGACTATCCGTTTCGAGTACGCTCATAGGAAGCAGATTGTTGGTCGCAGTAGTGACCCTCGATCTGGGGTAGTAGAATCCATGGTGGTTGTACAACCGTCATACCACCCAGTCTGTAGATGGGTGACAGACTCGCGCAGTGTATTCAGCAGCGCCCACGAGATCTTCTCAGTTTCTGTCAGTAGTAAGGTACGAGATACAGAGAGTGAGTTCAGCAGTCTCTGTTAGCGATACAGCCGATTAGCAGCAGTTGTTTTCATCGGGGTTCCACGTACACGCATTCCCCGTGGTCAGGCTGTTTTCCTCGATGTATGCCGTGAGACACGCGTAGTTACAAAAGTACTGGGGGGAACCGCAGTTGTCGTCACAATCACGGACACAGATTGGGTCGTGGTCGAAAATTCGGGATTCACAGTACGCGCAACGTTTGTCCGCATTCGGAGTCGCTACAGTCGTGGACATATCTGTCGTAGGAGGAGCACCCCAGAAAACGTTTCGTGAGTTACGCTTCACCTTGTGGCCGATACGCGCCCTCTATCTTGCATAGCCTGAGGTGACCTACCCAGAGCCTCAAGATACAGAGGTTGTATTCAACGAAGGGAGATGCCGATAGTAGCATTTCAGCTACTGACACAGCGGGCAAGTTTTTCGTATGATCAGTAAAGTGAGAGAGACGTATGTCCTCCATCGAGTCATTCCCGATAAAACGCGGCACAGCACGGTTCACCGAAGATTACGTATACTTCCAGGAATCGTTTTTAGGGTATATTAAGTCACTCTATCGAGATTACTGGCAGCGCGGAACGTGGTGGTCTAGTACTGTCCTTGTCGGCTACTTGTTTGTATTTCCAATCGGCATCTGGTGGGTGGTCAGCGTGGTTCGCGGTGGTAATTTTCTCTACATCGCTGCCCTTGGCGGGTCGATCCTCGTACTCTGGGCAGTAAATTACGCACGTGGGTTCCGCTCGCCAGACCGAATTCGACTTGATGCGATCCAGCAGGTCTCCGCAACGGATGGCATAAAGGGACTAACACGTCCCCGACTTGTAATTAAGTATACCGACGCGAGAACAACTTGTAAACGTCGCGTGAACCTCCCGTCACTTTACACGAGAGGTGGAGAGACAGGATACGAACAGGCACGGGAAGCGTTTGCCGAACGCGGCTTCTGAACGGCGTTTTTATTCAGCGGGAGCTTCTCCTGAGAAAGGTACGGTAATGCTGAATATGCGCTCTGTATCCAGCACAATCTCGACGAACTATCAGCGACCGCGAATTTCAATCACGCCGTCTCTGGATGTGTTCGAATCTGCGACTGTCGACTGTTTTTAGCGACACTCTGGCTTGTCTCGTTCTGTGGGCTCGCCGCTCGCTGCGGTCGCGACTGCGGTCGTTCTGGCGATGGGCTGTTCGTCGTTGACGCCAATAAAAAGGATCTCGACTGAGTCTCCCGGGTCCATCGGGCGGTCGCCGCTAAAATCGATCGGATACCTGTTTTCGACCCGGAAGAAAGGCTCGTCATCGCCGCGAGCGATGTCGTTCTGGTTCGACTCGACGTACTGCTCACCAATATCTGCCACATCGGTCCCGGTTCCCCCCGCTTGATACCGGTTGTGAGCCATCCGGATCGTCAGTGTCTCACCGACGCCGAAATCGCCGGTACAGAACTCCCCGACATCGCCGTCGTGGAACGTCTGAGCGGTGTCCGCGTCGAAGCGGTTGGGATTCAGGAACCGAACCTGACCGCCCTCGCCGTCGCTACCCTCCCAGCTGACCAGTATCGAACCGATCTCGTCGCCTTGGAAGCTCGGCCCCGCGACGTAGGGCACTCGAACGACGTCAATGTCTCCGCGGGAGGGATTGCTGTTACCATTGTTCCACCCACCCCACGATCGGTGTTCGGGCCCGAGCGTCACCTCCGTGTCGCCGAACCCGCGCAGTTGCTGCGGCTCTGGGAGCTCGCTCTCGAAGTCAAGAATCACGACGCTGATGGTAGCAGCGAGTATCACCACGATGGCGACCATGAGAATCGTGGCAACGACGGTCGTAACGCCGCGGTCACGGCTACCGTCCATCGCTCACTCCGGCGCAGGCGACCAGACTGCCACTCATACCAATACAACGGCCTGTTCCGGGGGTATACATTTCGATCCACATATCAATTCTAATATTAGTCATCACTGTCTAGTCACACGCCACATGAGAGTGGGAAATACGCGCTCTATTCAGTATGCCCTGTTGAGATCCTCATGAACTGGAAAATATCGCGTGCTGAATAGAGGGAATGTAGTGACCGGCCCGCACATTGAACGCTTAGCAGCGTCACCAAGTGACGTACAGGTTGCGGGCCGTCACATCCTCATTCGTTTGGTGAGTGTAATGCGCCTGTCGATGGCGTTCAATTATAGCGGATATCCACTCAGCGGCGAGTGGGTTAAGCTACGCCGCGCGTTTCAGTATCTGTGGGACCACAACGACCTCGAGACAGGCGAGTACGAGTGTAAACAGACGCGCTACGCCACTAAACACGGTAAACCCGATTACAGCGATAATCGCGGCGTTGATGAACGGAACTCCGTAATGAAACACCGGTTGTTCGAGTACAGAGGGCATCAGTTTATACTGTAACAGATCATATATAAAACCTTATAAAAAGCAACGAGGGTAACTGCGGCGTCGGATCTGTCTCTTACGGGAGTACAAGGAGAAAGCCTCGCGCTTCAGCGCGAGGAGGATATCAATCGTGACTCCGATCGCTGTAGTTTGGTTAAGAAGGCGATCCAAATATAGTTTTCAGCTACCAGCTGTCTCAGTCTATCTTTTGCTAGGAGGATGGGATTCCAACGAAGTCAGTTGTGTAATATTTATTTGCTGGTAGAAATCACTCCATCTTGTGGTTCCATTAGGTTCCCTCTCTCAATCGGCGAGTTGCCCTGATTACTTGCGGATTCGAGTTGAGTAACTCATGGCTCCACACATACACGTTTCAGAGCCATAACCTCACGATCCAGATCAATGTCAACACGCCCTCCATCTGACGATTCAGACGAACAGTCATCCGATGATGAGCTCACCGACTGGCCACCAGGCAACTCGGATCAGCACGAGTCGTCCCCACCGTGGATTCCGCTTGGCATTGTTGGCATCCTTGCTGTTGCCATAGGGTGGTTCTTCCGACCGTGGCTCCATGGACTCATCTACGCGGTGTACACGACGCCGCTACTGCTGTTTGGTATCGTTGCCGGTAGCATCGCTGCGTGGGCCACCGCACGGGCGGGCGGTGGCGTTGAGACGGTCGTCAACGCGTTCACCAGCAATGACCACACGATTACCCCACTTCGTGTCGGGGTAGTCGTCCTCGTGATCACTGCGTTTGCGCTGATGCCCGTCGCCAACGCGGTTGCCGGCGTCACATTGAGCGACCAAACGATGAGCCAGACAGCCACCGTTGAGCGACTCGACGATGTTGATGCCGATAATCCACGTATCGTCACGCGAGCGGTTGCCGATCGGTACGCATCGAACACGCTCAATCGGCCGCAGTACCGCGTCGGTGACACAGACATTAGCGTGGTGAACGGGACTCCCTACTGGGCGGCACCGCTCGCTCCGGACGGCCTGTTCAATAAGATCACCAAACGACAGGCCGGGACCGTCCTCGTCGATGTGACAACCCAGCAGGCGAATGTACGGTCCGTTGATGGCGAGCTTGAGACCGGTGTCGGGACGATCTTCCACCGGAACTATCGGTGGGAACTCCTCAAATCGCAGGCGTATCTTGTCGACTACGGTGACCCGAAAATGGTCATTCACAACAATACCCAATATATCGCCGTCCCGTACTCGGAACCAACATTCCACCTGACGCCGCTTCCGCACTCTACACCACAGTGGGGAGGCGTCGCCGTCATCGATCCAAGCGGTTCGATCGAAACGCTCTCTCCCTCTGAGGCTACAGCCAGCCCAATTCTCGACAATCAGCAGCTGTACCCTGAGAATTTGGCGCTTCAGTCGGTCGCTGCGACGAAGTACCGCAACGGAATTCTCAACACCTACACCAGTCACGAAGACGAAATTGAGATCGCACCGCTCCCCGGAGACGAAAATGACCAGCCGTTCTTTATCCTCTCTGAGTCAGGTCCGCAATACGTTGTCGCCGTCGAACCGTACGGCAACGCACAGGGACTTCAAGAGCTGTGGACCATCGATGGTCAAAACGGAACCTTCGAACGGTACGTGCCAGCCGACTCACTGTTCGGCCCACAGCGAGCAGCGGACCTCGTAAGGCAGTCAGCACCACAAACAGATTGGGACCGCTTTACCCCAGCCGAGCCGATCCTTACAGTTATCGACGATCGAGAGTACTGGCAAGTACGCGTCGTCCCTGAGGACAACAGTGGGATCGCATACGTTGCATTTGTCGACGCAAGATCCGGTGACGTCGATTCATTTGAACAGACTGACGCAATCACGCAGTTCCTCGGAGGGGAGACCCCAGTTGAGACACCCACAGAGACGGACCCAACTGACACGACTGCGGGGGCGCCGACAGTCATCGTCCAACGAGTTGCTGAGAACGGCACTGTAATCGAAACCATGACAGTGTACGACGACGAATCGGTCGAGATCCGGACACCAACAAACAGCACTGCTGGCACAGAGAACGCGACCGCTAGAGCGCCAGGAAGCTAGACACAGTTGCGTATACGGAAATTCGAGGCGAAAGTCTCATATTCACCGCGGGGACGAAGCCGATAACAGGGCAACAACCGCCGAAATTAAGCCACAGCGCATGTCGCGTTGACAGCCCCCTTGTGCTGTAGCGCGAGGCTTTCTCTTTATGACGTCGCCACTCGGTAGTATTATTACTTGTCAGCAGTCACCTGAAACGATGCCCTCCAAACGGACGTTCGCGAAGCGCGTAGCCGCGCTCGCAGCGACTGGGTTTGGAATCGGTGGACCGATCGACGCTCTGACCTCCGAACCGCCGCCCGACTCGTCCCTCGCGGTTGGCTCGACCGGGGCCACCGTCGAGTCGGACGGCGAGACGCAAAGCGACCAGGCCAGCCCAGGATCCGACAGGCCACGCTCCGCGGTCGCCGCTGGAAGCTACGACCCGGCAGCAACCACGTCAAGTGCCGTCGACACCGTCGTGACGGGCCGGATCGATCCGGCAGTTCTGACGGCGACCGGGCTCCCAAGCGGAATAGGGACTAGGGTTCAACGCCTCCTCGATCGGTACGAGAGCGTGTCGCTTGACGGCGTGCGACAGGCGGCCGGCAGCGCGGCGCTCACCGAGAAAGGACCAGAGGGGTGCGCGGTCGCGGTCGGTGACGTCAACGCGTCGGAGCTCGCTGCGGAACTCGACGCTGACCCCGATGTGGCCCGCGAGGTGAAAGACGACTCCGGGTTCGCTCGGTTCCGAGCGCGGAACCTAGGGTCGGCGGTCGCCGTCACGGCGGATGAACTCGTGGTGGCGTACGGCCCAACGCCTGCGGTTGCCGCGACACACCGCGACGCTGGACTCGACGGTGACCGCGGGCGTCGGGCAGGAACGACTGCGAGCTTCGGGTCGCTTCCGCCCTTGCTTGACGGCGACGCGACGGTGTGTGTCGATCTGGGAGCGGACGCCCGGGAACATCTCACGAGCCTGCTGGCCGACGCGCCGGGAGAGTTCCGAACCGCGGTCGACGCGTCGGCCGCAGTTGGGGCATCACTCCGTGTGACCGACAAGGGGTCCGAGAGCGGCGGAGCGCCCGGAGATGGTGGCAGCGGCTCAGACGGTCCGAGCGTCGCGTTGCGGTACGGCGCGGTCGCGGACCCTCGTCGACTTGACAGGGAGACAGCGGAGGCGATAGCAAGGGCGGCCCGCGAAGGAGAGACTTCGCTGTCGGACGCGACCGTCTCCAGACACGGACGGACCGTGATCGTCGACGCCGCCGCCGAGAGCGAGCTGTTCGCGTCCCACGCGTCGCTGTTCGACGCAGCCGTGGGCGACCCGATCGAGGTGACCGACGCGTGAGCGGCGGCGACGACCGCGGCGGCGTCTACCACGACACCGCCGATCGCGATAGAAATACAGACGTATCGACGGACAAACGCGCATGCGAATCCACGATGACGACGATACAGCACACGACGTCGCGACCGCGGCACCAAACGAGGACGAATCGATGAGTTCCGACGACTCGCCGTCGAGAACACCGGACGACACCGACAACGCGAACGCCGCGGCGGACGATCGGTCGACCGACGCGCGCTCGCCGCCGACCGCCGAGCGATCGGCTTCCGGAGACACGAGCGCGACGGGGTTCGACCGGATCGAGACGCGACACGCGGTCGGCGTCGCGGTAATCCTCGCGGTGGCCGCGGGGCTGCTGGTCGCGCCCGGCGTGTACGGCGCCGTCACCGGTCCAGACGGCACCGTCGCTGTGGTCGAAATCGACGGAACCATCGATTCAGCAACGGCCCAACACGTTGAGGACAACCTCCGCGACGCCCGCACGAACGACTCAATCGAAGCGGTCGTCCTTGAGGTTAACAGCGGAGGCGGCCTCCCCGCACAGAGCGAACGGATGTACGCCGCGGTTGACCGCACCGCGTCGGTGATGCCCGTCTACGCCGCCGTCGACACGCTCGGCGCGTCGGGCGCCTACCTCGCGATTGCGCCAGCCGACCGCATTTACGTCGCGCCCTCCGCGCAGGCGGTCGGCAGCGTCGGCGTCGCCGGCACCGCGCCGGCCCCAAGCGGTCCCAGCGCCGGGACGACCGGGCCGGACAAACGCGGGAGCGACCCGGACACCCAACGCGAGCGCCGACAGACGCTCGCGAACCTCTTCCTGGAGAACGTGCTCGAACAACGCGGCGAGGAGATCGAACTCGACCGCGAGGCGATCGCCCACGCCGACGCGTACCTTGGCACCGAGGCAGTTGAGAATGGCTTCGCCGACCGGTTTGGGTTCGTCGACGGCGCGGTCGCCGACGCTGCGAGCGAAGCGGGACTCAACGATTACGCGGTCGACACCCGCCGCACCGAGAGCCGCATCCCCGGCGGCATTCCGCTGTTGGAACAAGACGACGGTACGGTCGTCGTCGACGGCTCGAAAAAGCAGTTCGGCGACGGGCTGATACTCGCAGTCGCGCCGCAGGCGTGGGACGAAACTGTCGGCGACGACGTGATCATGACGAGCTACACTGGACAGTTACCTACAGACGGCGACGCAGCGGACGCGATGACTGACGACACGGCCACGGTCAACAGAGGTGACGGTGAATGAATGTCGACCTGCGAACGACGGTCGGCGCGTTCGCGCTGGTCTTCCTCGCGGTCGTCGGCGTCGCCGCCGTCGGCGGCGTCGTCCTTGACGGCGGATCGCCCGAGACCGACGCCGTTGCGGACGACCACTGGCGGTTGGACACGGTCGAGCCGGAAACCGTCAGCGAGGGCGGCGAGGTCGAAATGGAGAGCTCCGAACCGTCGAACACCGTCGTCGTCCACCTCGGCGGCGCGGCGGCTGGACTCGGCGGCAGCGCGCCGGTCCTACCGATCGAAGACGGCGATGCGCCCACGAAAGCGGACATCGGGTCCCTCGGCGGTGTCCGGCGCGGTGTCGCACCGCTAACCGCGGCGCTCGTCGAGAGCGGCCATGAGGTTCGGTTCTACGGAGGAGCCTTCGGCGCGGAACCGCTGCCGTCGCTGCTCTCGGACGCGGACGCGTTCGTCACCACGAGTCCCAGCGCCTTGTCGGCAAGCGATACCGACGCGGTTGAGTCGTTCGTCGAAGCCGGCGGTCGGACGCTTGTGACGAGCGATCCGGGCGGCACCGGCGCGCTTACCGACTTCGGCTCGCCGTTTGGCGTCTACGGTAAGGCGGGGTACGTATACGACATGGAGCACAACGACGCGAACTACCTCAGCGTACTCGGCGAGCCGACCGGCTCGGGGTCGCTGACGGAAGGCGTTGAGGAGGCAGTCTTCCGCGGCGCCGCGCCGATCGGCGTGGCCGGTGGATCGACAACGTTCACCACCGCGGAGACGTCACAACTGTCAACGACTCGTGAGACCGGCTCCTACGGGGTCGCAGTCCGTAGCGACTCACTCGCAGTGTTCGGGGACTCGAGCTTCCTCGAACCGGAGAATGCCGGCCGTGCCGACAACGGCGTGCTGATCGGCAACATCGCGGACTTCCTCGTGACCGGACCGAACCCCGACGTGTCATTTGGACCGGGAGCCGGTCCGGGTGGGGCAGTTCCGCCGGGGGCAACGGTCCCACCGGGCGGGACGACGCCGCCGCCTGAACCACCGGAGCCGTCGGGCAACGAGACTGACCCATCCGGCAACGCGACCGCGTAGTCAACGCCGATCCGTAACGGCGCGGTCGAGTTAATTTTGGCGTGAGTTTTGATGAACCGCCTCGGAGTCAAGCCTCAGGACACTCGCCTTGTTCATATTGTAGAAACAGCACCGCCATATTAAAACGCGATTCAGTGAAAAGCGCTACTGAGACCCCTACCAACACCCGATGTACCGAAACGCTCCATAAACTCTAATAGAACAGGAAACCGCTGAGCCGGCGCAGGAGGACGCTGAAAATTTCCTTCGATCTTCGGACCCGTCGGGGAGCGGACCGAAATACGAGGCGCGTGGGGAGACCGTGCTGGCGTTCTACGAGTATCTATGCGACCACCTAGGTGAGCGCGTGTCGAAAAGCGACCTGGAAGACCTTCGAGGAACGCGACCTCGACGTCGCCTACCCGTCGTTCGGGTCATTCTGTGAGAATTGGGTGAAAAAAACAAGTCGCAAGGCCGTGACTTCAACACGCCCACGCAGCTGCCCGGCGTGGAGATGGGCAGCGACGACTGCGTCTACATGGGCGAGAACAGCTACTCAAGATCCCTCTGGTCGATACTCTCCACTTCGGGGATATTAGGATAGAGCGTGTCTGTGGAGACGATAGGATCATCAAGTGTCTGGGCGGTTCCGGGATGGACGCCGTCAAAGATGTTCAACGAGTCGTACTGCGACCGCAGTTTGGCGGCGGCATCTAACGCATCGCCCCCGAGCGGGATTATCTCAATTCCCAAGTCGGCGATCTCCTGATAAGCGCGCACGACCCGATCACGTGGCCATTCGTCTTCCATCACGTACTGGAGTTCGATGCCGGTAGCGATGGACGTTTTCGGGGTATCTATCGTCTCCAGATCGGCCTCGCTGGCGAGTCAGTCGTCCTCCTTCAGTTCGGCGAGAGTGACATTCAGATCAAGATACACGTTTGCGCTCCAGCCGCTCCTTGAGATCTTCATGAGCGCGCTCCACAGGCTGGTCGTGGACTCGCTTCAGGCGCTCCTCCCGAACAACCAGTCGAGCGCCGTACCGCAGCGCTTCGGACCGAGAGCCGAAGACGCCATCCTCGACAAGAGCTCCTAGGCGTTCTACCAACTCCGACGGGAGTGAAACTGGCACAGATTTTTTTCACTGCTCATATTTATACGCATTCTATACTATTGTCTAAATTCATCGCGTAGAGTAAGTTCTCAACAGCAGCCAGCGCACTTCGATCACTCTCCCTCACCGCTGAGGGCGTACTTGGTCTTCACTTGGCCACTGCTGTAGGTCTCGACACTGTACAGTCGCCAGTTGGTGTTCGTTAATGTTGATATACAACCAATGCTGAATAAACTCTTACAGATAAGTATATTATAATTGTTTGTCAATAACTAACACTCCACGTGAAACAACGTGGTGGGAGACATTATGAACGGAATACAAGACGGAGTTGCGGTCGTCACTGGTGGTGGATCGGGAATTGGTCGACAGTCATCACTTCGGTTTGCCGAAGCAGGAGCAAACGTCGTTGTCGCCGATATCGACGAGGAGAGTGGCCACGAGACGGTTGAGATGATCACGAGTGACGGCGGCGAAGCGACGTTCGTCAAGACAAACGTCACCGACTCTGACGATGTTGACGCGATGGTACAGACGGCGCTTGACGAGTACGGCGGGCTTGACTTCGCACACAACAACGCCGGCATCGCAGATGAGGGTACCCGCCTTGCTGAATACGACGAAACACAGTGGGATCGGATGATCGACGTGAATCTGAAAGGCGTTTGGCGATGTCTGAAAGCCGAGATCACAGAGATGGTTGAACGAGGTGGTGGCGCCATCGTCAACACTTCCTCGGTCGCTGGTGTGAGTGCGAACGGAAGCGCACACTACGCGGCCAGCAAACACGGTGTTATTGGACTGACTCGGCGGGCAACAGTTGATTACGCTAAAGATGGAATCCGGTTCAACGCTGTCTGTCCGGGTGTTATCGACACACCAATGGTCAAACAGGCGGGAGAGGACAACAGCGAAGAGATGGACCGCATTACTGCGGGTATCCCAGCAGGACGCCTCGGTGAGCCAGAAGAGATAGCCGATACAGTCGTTTGGCTCTGTTCTGAGGATTCCTCCTACGTGATGGGACAGCCAATTATTGTCGACGGAGGGTTGCTTGCTCAGTAGCTGAACAAATATCGCAGCGGTGGCTTTCGTTACGGCGGCACCGTGGGGTGTGTTTTTTCATACTATACACCAGTTCCCGGGAGTTTCACACAATAGAAATAGCGATTTAATTCGACTTTGAAGCCCGTATACGGCTATTTACGGCGGCACTACGGTGTCTTCCCACCCCGCATTGCCGCCACAATTACAATTCAGCAGTCGGTCATCACTGGACCGAAGAGGTCGGTATGAGCTACCTGTTACGCTTGATCCACGCACAGAATTCGTCGAAATCCTTTGCGCCGGCCTGCTCGGCGATGCTCCGCAACGTTCCCATATTGACCTCGTCGTGTAGAGGGACCGGAACAGTACGCGCGTCCGAATCGTGGTCTGCGGGCGGTTCCCAGCGGAGTATCGCATGGTCACCGTTCGTTCGGTCCCACTCGTAGATACCGCTGTTCACCATCACCTTCACGATCTCTTTGCCCGAAAACGTTCCTTGTGCCATACAGTCACTGGAACACGTCAGACTCGTCCAGTGACCCAGAGTTGTTCTGTTCCGGGTTAATCCCCATCGTACGGAGTTCCTCGTCGCTCGGCGACTCTCCAGCACCGTGATAGCCGGCGACGGCCTCGTCGAGGTTTTCGAGCGCAGCCTCCCGGGTCTTTCCTTGCGACGTGACACCGGTGTCTTCGTCACGAGCAATCCACATGTCTCCGCTCTCGCCAACAGACAGTGAAATGTTGACCGGCAGTATGGGCTCCTCATCGCCGGGGTCGTCGATGTCTGTACTCATGATTCTAGAGAGGCTTGGGAGTCGAATAAATCTGGTGTGTGTAGTGGATCGTGTTGTATTCGCTCTCTGTATTCGGCATGAGCTTGACGAACTACTAGCGGCCGAGGATTTCAACAGATCCGCCCCTAGATGTGCTAGAATCCTACTACTATGGATCTCAAATCCTGTTTGAAACGTTCAAGAATCCCCCGTTTCCTGTACGCCTGCCCACTCAGATGTGATAAAATACCCTGCTACAATCCTTTACAATTGACACGAAGTCCGTGCTGTATAGAGCGCGCGTATCGGTCACGACACTGATTTCTCATTCGAAGACTGACGGAATATTATGCCAAATGACCAGTACCAGTACGAGTCAATTGGGGTAATTCGGACACCTTTTGAATCGCCGGAAGGGATGCCGATCCAACCAACTGGAGCGGATACCGTAGAGGGAACTGTTGAGCTAAAGGAGTCATACGTTAATGGGTTGAAAGACCTGGATGGGTTCTCTCACTGTATTTTGCTTTATCACTTTCACGCAGTTGCTGATACCGGTTCGTTACAGGTTGAACCATTTCTTGATGAAGAACAAAGAGGCGTCTTTGCCACCCGAGCACCACAGCGCCCGAATCAAATCGGCCTCTCTGTTGTTGAAGTTGATTCAATCACAGGACCCGAAGTGACCGTCCGAGGAATCGATGTCGTTGATGGGACACCGTTGCTGGATATCAAACCGTTCGTCCCTGACTTCGATGTTCCAGATGATGTAGACACAGGCTGGCTCAACGCATCGCGGTCAACAATCAAATCTAAACAGGCTGATAAGCGATTCCTCTGATGAACTCACCCTCTGTATCTCGCACGCCTACCGGAACACTCCTCTGAGTTAGTAGAATCCTCGGCGGTCAATACGCAGGATCTTTCCAACTACTAATTCAGACATGTTTTAACTGTAAACAACAGCTTGTGAATCGTTCTATGACACCCTTGACTATGGTAAAATTCATCTTGGTTATGGGTTGAGGCGGATTTCGAAGACAAACGAATGGGTGGACGGATATGGACCCCTTCTTTGGCTCCGTGAGCACCGACCGGTAACTGGTCGGTACATCTCCGGTTCCACACGTTCGGGTAACACATATAAAATATGTTTGTAGAAAGCTTTCTGGCGTTTATAATGCCGTCTGAAGCATAAGATATTCGCATCCCTTAGTCCATAGATAAATCCGAGACAGAGCGGACACTGGTCATGCCGTTGAAATACGAATCCGGGACAACCACACTGATTGCCGCGTGATCGCTATCGAAATTTCACCGAACTGAAGCCGACCGGCGAGGCGTCCTCCATTCCGGATATGATGCTAGACGATAGGGGTGAAGGTGCCCTCTGACGCCAACGCGTCACGACAAGCGCTGGTGGTGGCTCTGTTGCGCCGGCCGTGAGTGCCAGTCCTGTGGGGCGTCAGTCCTAGGCGGCCAGCTGAAATGCCGGTTCTCTCTCACCAACTATCTCGGAAGTAGCGCCACCAGCACGAACGAGATAGCGTCGACGACGATCCTCGGTATCGTCCACCTGGTCGTCGAGTCGACCACGTTCTACGGTGCCGTCGCGAAGGGCGTCGGCGCAGCGTTCGTTACCACCCTTGATCTGTGCGTTACCCGCTTTTGCGGTGGCGTACACTCGTATGGCGCGGCAAGTCGACCAGTTAGGACTTGACAGCGATGCAGTCGTGCTCCGCAAGCAGTTCCCGACCACGCTGTGTCAGCAGATAGCTCATTGGATTCCCGTCGGCACCCATTCCACAGGCATCGGACATCGGACAGCCGCTACAGGCCGCCGACTCACAGTCGATCGTGCGGAGGTACCCCTCACGGACCATCGAGTCAAGCATCCCACGGATGGCATCTTCCCGCGTGTCCAACCGGGTGGCGATCGTCGAGACGGGTACGTTTCGCGCGACCATCGCGAGGACACGACGGTAGGTACTCACGACGCAACCACCTCACGAAGTCGGTCGATAACAGCGATTCCGTCAACGTGACGGACGGCGGGGAGCGTGAGCAGAACGGCGATGAGTGCTGGCACGTACGGTGGCGCTAATGCGCCGAAAATTGCCCCTGGTGGAGCAATCCACGTCTCAGCGCCGCCCGGGATCGCTTCCAAGACCGCAGTCAAAAGCTGAGTTCCGGCCGTGATCCAGAGCATACCACTGGCGAGAACAACGGTCGCCCGCTCGCGTACACTGGGGACGTCGGCGAGGACAGCATGGGTGTACAGTCCGCCGGCGGTGGCGAGGATGATGCCACGCCAGAGGACGTAGGTGCCACCGATCGAGACTGGTCCGACTGCCCGACTGACGCCAAGGATCCCGGCGGCGAGTTCGATTCCGCCAACGACGAGCAGGCCGGCTCCGAAAAACGCCCAGTAGAGACGCGTAATCCGCATTTATGCCACCCCCATAACGATCCCAAGTAGATGGAACAGGCCGCCCCAGATGAACAGCGCTGCGATCAGCGTGGCGAGACTCCCAAGAAGGACGCGCGTGAGTCCGCCGCTGTTGCGGCCCTCCTTAATCAGCATAACGAAAGTGGCTACACAGGGAAAGTAGATACTGATCATGATTACGGACATTACTGTCTCGTAGGGAGTGAGTGCGATGGCGCTCAGCTGGGCGACGGCAAGGTCCTTCCGCATGAAGCCGGCGACAAGGGCGGGGACCGTGTCTGCCGGTACGCCGAACCAGCCGGTTAGCACGGGCTGGACTGCCATCCCAATTACACTCATGAGGTCAGTCACATAGAGTACGTTCATCACTCCGACACCCACGAGGACGAACGGCAAACCGGTCGTGAGAAAGCCGCGGGTGCGCATCGCGAGTTTCTGGCCGAGTGGTCGCGGCCGCGGCCAGCGAAGCGGTGGGATGTCGACAATAAACTCCGGTGTCGAGCCACTGACAACCCGGTTGAGGACGGCACCGAACACAAAGAAGCCAGCAATCAGATACAGGAGGATGAAGCCCGTATACTGGGGGATCAACGAGAGCATCACCCCCAGCTGGGCGCCACAGGGAATAAACACCGACAGCAAGGTCATCAATATAAACCGCTGTTTTTCCCCCTCTAGTGACCGGGTCGCCTCGACGCCCGGCACGTTACACCCAAAGGAGAGAACCATCGGCACGACCGCGAAGCCGTGTAGGCCGATCCGGTGGAAGAACGTATCGAGCAACACGGCCAGCCGTGGGATATACCCTGAATCCTCAAGGACGGATAGGATGAAATATAACGCAAGTAGCGCCGGAACAACAACGCCCACGGCGACGAAGAGACCACTCGTGAGCATCCCGAACGCCTCGAAGCTATTGGTTGCCGCCGGGTCGCCGACTAAGACGAAGTACACCCAAGTGCCCTCAAACGGGAACGTTTCCTGAAGCCAGGGTAGCCAGTACCGATCGAACAGGGGCACGAAGTACCCATCGGTGAAGAAGCCGGCGACGGCGCCGAAGAATCCCCACATCCCGTAGAGCACGGCGATTGCGAAGGGAAAGCCGGTCCACGGCGAAACCATCAACTGACCGATTTCGTCGGCAACCGAGGCCTCAGCGGTTTCGTACTCAACGGTTTGATCTGCGATTTCGTCAACGAGATCCCACCGCGCCGCAGGATCAAGCTGTGAGTCCATATCAGGAGCCGTTTCGAACGCGTGTCTGTACCTGTTCAATTGACGGGGCGTGTGCCTCATCTATCCGACGCTGGAGGGTTTTAATCCCCCGTCCCTCCGTAGCAACGGCCGGAACAACCGGTACGCCAAGCAACCATTCAACCCGGTCGACATCGATGTCGATCCCCTTGCGACAGGCCTGGTCCCACATATTGAGCGCCACGACGAGCTCGTATCCGCGTTCGATTAGCTCAAGCATGAGGTTGAGCCCCCGCTCAAAACGTGTGGCATCAATCACGCCGACAACGAGCACATCGGCAGCGTCTTCGAGGAGTTCGACCGTTACCTCTTCTGCGCGGTCTCGCGGATCAAGCGAGAAGGTGCCTGGCGTGTCGATGATGGGAATCGGATCACCGTCGATGACGAGCTCACCCTCGGCGTAGTCGACGGTTGTCCCGGGATAGTTCGACTCGGTCGCACTCGCGCCGGCGAGCCGGTTGAACAGCACGCTTTTGCCGACGTTTGGATGTCCGACGAGGAGTATCTGCGAGGGATCGGACATCACTCAACGGAGAGTTCGATCCCTTGAGCGCACTGTCGACTGATCGACGTCACCGACTGATCAACCGCAACAACCAGTGGACCATGGAACGGCTGTTTGGACCGCACCTCAAGCTCGCGTCCGGGTCGAATGCCCATCGCGAGGGCGCGATCAGATACGTCTTCGTCGACCCGCTCAATCGTTCCGGTCTGTCCGCTTTCGAGGGCCGCCACGTGGGTGCTACCGACGGACGACCCGTTATTCGTCTGTTCAGGTATGACCGAGGCGATGAGTCCAGAGAGCATTATTATACTCACTCGCTCTGACTCAGTATTTTTTGGCCCGCCTAAAAAGTACTGCGGTCGTGACGCCGCCACTGCGACGAACCCATTCGCGGGTACCATTACGGCACTACGGTGGTTCTACAATACTGCGATACCGGGTGTCCAAGCAATACCGTTGTCTGCCGGGCGGTCAGCCATCCCAGACGGGGAGAATAATGTCGACGGGCTGAGCCCGGCAGAGCAACACCAAGAACCCGGCTTTCACCACTGCGTCGAGTAACAGGAACCCAAGGTTCGTTACGCCGAACCCAAATAAGCCAAGCCCCTCACTGCCGAGCAGCCACACAACTGGATAGCCCGGGCCGACAGCTAAAAATAACCGCCGTAGGTCTGTGTACAGCGCCGAGCGCCAGCCGCCGGCGCCTTGGCGACCGACGAGCAGGGCAAACAGTCCGACCAACGACAGCGTCGCGAGTGCGAACAGTGCGTAGCGCGCCGGCTCCGATGTCAGCGCGGCGCCGATGCCGGCGCCGACCATCAGCAGATCCAGGCCGACTGCGAGACGGACCGTGTTGGGCTCCTCGGTAAGCAAGAACAACCCGGCGACGTACGCCGGCGTCCCGACGAGCCACTCCGCGTAGTGGAGCCATGCGACCGAGCCTGTGGCGAGGTCAACCCGTCCGTAGCCGAGGCCGATACCGGCGTAGCTGACCGCCGACGCTCCGAAGATGACGGCGACGATCCACCGGTAGCGCCGGAGCTCGTTGCTAGTGGGCCGTACGGCCACGGCGCCAGCGGTAACAAGCGCGAACCCAGCGGCCGCGAGGAGACTGACGGACCGCACCGTCGGTCACCGGCTGACCAGCCGCTCGCAGTCGAGCGCGTCGGTCGCCTCGCAGGGGCGGTCACAGGGCCGGGAGAGCTGGTCGTCTAGCCGGGAGAGCTCTCCGGAGGGAACGGTCCGGCCGATCCGGTAGGCCTGTTCGGTGTCCAAGGAGATATCCACCGTCTCGAAAAACTGCTGGACGAGGCACCGCCGCCACAACAGGTCCCGTGCGATGCGCTCGCCGCGGGGGGCCAACTCCACCCCGACGTAGGGCTCGTAGGTCACCAGCCCCGCTTCGTCGAGTGTTTTAATCGTCTCGGTGACCGTCGGCCCGCTCACGCCGAGGGAGTCGGCCAAAACACCGGTGCCGACCGGGGAGTCGTCGGCGAGCGTCAATACCAGCAGCCCGCAGAGATGACGCCCCTCCGCCGGGCTCACGGGGAGGCTCGCAGAGGACGCGTCACTCATCGTGTCCACCCCCGTGCCGCTCCTTTGCCGGTCGGCCACCGGTGTCGTCGGCTACCCAGTACACGACTGTCCGGCCGGTCTCACGCCGGCGGAGCTCTCCCCGCTCGACCAGCCCGTTGAGCTTCGTCCGCGCTGCCTCGGTCGATACCCCGAGCACGTCTGCGACGTCTGTGGTCGTCACGACCGGGCCGTCAACGGCGCTAAACACGTCTTGGACCGCCTCGGGCGGGACTGTCTCCGCGAACCGGCCGTTGTCGCGACGACGCCGGCGCCGCCGGCGGCGGTGTGGCGTCTCGTCGCTCATCTCGTTGATACTACCCGCTCGTGTGATATAAACGGTTTGCTAGTAGCAAACCCGCAGGTCGGGTGCGCCCGTCTCAGACCGTCAGCGTGATCTGACCGGTGAAATACAGCGAGCCGACGGTGCGAACGAGATCCCGAGACAACCCGTTAGCGCACTTGGTCATAACTCACAATAATTCCCACTATTAGGAATACGGCTCAATATATATTTGCTACGAACGCAACGTCCACGCGTGTCACAGCAGTACGTCGTTATCGGGGGAAACGCTGCCGGGATGAGCACCGCGACGCGACTCCGACGACTCGACGAGACCGCCGAGATCGTCGTCCTCGAGCGGGGGGAGAACATCTCGTACGCGAGTTGCGGACTGCCGTATCACCTCAGCGGCACTGTCGCTGAAGACGATCTCACAGTGATGGGGAGCGAGCAGCTCGCAGCCGCCTTCGACCTCGATATCCGAACGGGCGTCGCTGCGACAAATGTCGATCCGGATACGCAGACGGTCTCGGTCACTGCGGCCGACGGCGAGCCAGCGGCGATTGCCTACGACGACCTCGTTATCGCGACGGGAGCGAAGCCGCTCGTCCCGCCCATGTTCGACCTGTCCGAACTGGAACACTGTCACACGCTCCGGACCGTCCCAGACGCGACGGCTGTCCGCGAGGGGATGGCCGGTGACGAGCGAGCGCTCGTTATCGGCGGCGGCTACATCGGCCTCGAAGTCGCCGAAAACCTCTCTGAAGCCGGGAACGACGTCGCCGTCGCCGAGTTACTTGAACAGGTAATGCCAAACACACTCGGTCCGGAAATGGCAGCGAGAGTCGAGTCACGGCTCCGCGACCGGGGCGTCGATCTCCGGCTGGGAACCGGCGTCGACTCGCTGACGGAACCCGGTGACGGGACAGTTGTCGCCACGACGGACGGCTCGAAAGAGACGTTCGATCTCGTCGTCGTCGCAACCGGCGTCACGCCGCGAACGGAGTTGGCGGAGTCGGCAGGCGTTGAGCTACACGACAGCGGTGCGGTCGCGGTCGATGATAGAATGCGAACGTCGACGCCGTCGATCCACGCCGTCGGCGACGTCGCCGCTCCGCCGGCCGCTCGGACCGACGGGAACGCGTGGGTACCGCTCGGTGGGCCGGCCAACCGGATGGGCCGGGTCGCCGCGAACGACATCGCTGGACGTGACGACCGCCTCGATCCGGTCTTGGACACCTCGATCGCGAAGGTGTTCGATCTCGACGTCGGTACCGTCGGTGACACGGCAGCGGCGCTCGACGAGGCGGGACAGGCCTACGAAGCGGTCTACACAAGTCAGCCGAACCACGCGGAGTACTACCCCGGGGCGTCAGAGATCGACTTCAAACTCCTGTTCGATCCCGACGACGGAACGCTCTTCGGTGCCCAAGCTATCGGCGAGAGCGGCGTCGACAAGCGAACCGACGTCCTCGCGACGGCCATCGCACACCGGGACACCGTGTTCGATATCCGCGATTACGATCTCGCATACGCGCCGCCATACTCGGCCGCGAAAGACCCGGTAAACATGTTAGGAATGATCGGTGCGAACGTCGTCGAAGGCATCGCCGACGTCGTCCATCTCGATGAGTTTCTCGAACGGAAAGACGAGGCAACGGTCATCGACACCCGCCCTCCGGAGATGCGGGAGGCCCAAGGACGGATCGACGGCGACGAGAACGTCCCGCTCGGCGAGCTCCGAGAGTGGGCCGCCGACGCCAACCCAGACGGAGAGGTGTTCACATACTGTAAGATCGGGAAGAGTTCCTACATGGCAACGCGGGTACTGGCAGAGTACGGGATAACCGCTCGCAGCCTGACCGGCGGCTACTACCGCTACGAGTACGCGGCGACGGACGACAACGAACGAATCGAATCCGTGCCAGCAGAGTGACATTCTCCTTGCGCTGAAGCCCGAGAATTTCTCCTCGATTCTCCGTAAGCGTAGATTGATGCTACCGACTCGTGACTGATACGGCAGATTCAGCTACAGCAGTATTGTGCTATTAAAACAATTAAACCCTTCGGCAAAAATAGATTTTTAGAAATGAAACTAATCTTTACATTTGTCAAACCCGTATTCGGTAGTACAATGGGAGTTGAAACAGCGGAACTCCAATCGGAACTGGAAGAGAAAGGCGAACTAATGCTCGCAGTTTCAGAGTTCGATGAGCCGCTGGAGATGCATCTCCACGATTCAGAAATCGAAGACGGAGTCATCAAGATTCAGTTGACAGACGGCGTCCTCACATTCGATGTTGACGAAGTAGTCGCCGTGTGGCATCATACGCACTCACTTGCTGACTTCGGACTCGAAGACTGATTTCAGCGAATTAATCTGGTCGCTGTAAAGCGACCGAATCGCGGTTTCAGATTTCCCTCCGGTATCGTAGCTGTAGGGAGGAGCCCTGCTTCGTATGGGAGATCTTCCACTGCGTTCCGCGTACCCGGTCACACAAGCCCGGGTATCTTAATTACCCCTGCGTGGACATTATGATTACACAAAAAACCGACCAGCGACGTCAGACCAGGTCGGCGACGGCCTCGCGGAGGGTCAGCCCCTCGCCGACGACGTCGCGACGGTAGTGCATGTACGCCGCGCCGAGCGGCGGCTGGAGGATATACGCCAGCGCGATGGGGAGGATCGCCTCGGCAGGCACCGACCCGGCCGCGACGACGATGGCCAGCGCAATGGAAAGGTTGCGCATGCTCGTCGCGTACACTAAGCTGACACCGCGTTCAGTGTCAAGCAGTGTCTGGCCGAGCCCCGCGCCCACCACGAGGATGACGGCGTAGAAGACGACCAGCGGGACGATGGTACTAGCGGAGGCGACCGGGTCAGCGAGGATACTCTGTGAGCGCATCGTCATCGCGATGAAGACGATGAGCATCACGCCAACAGAGCTCAGGCCACCGAACATCGGCTTGAGCCGAGTGAAACCGTCAGAGCCGTACTGGCGGAGCAGCACGCGTCGCGTGAGGTTCCCAGCCACCATCGGTAGCACGACAACCTGTGCCAGCTGGCGGTACAGTGCCGTCGGGTCGAACGCGACCGAGGCAGGTACGAGCACCGAGAGGTACGCCGGCAGGATGGCGACGGCCGCGAGCAGGTTCACGGCCATCGCTACCAGCGCGGCCTCAAGATCGCCGTCGGCCAACCCGGTCCACGCAGCGGTCATCCCAGACGTGGGGATGAGCGCGATGAAGTACAGTCCGACCGCGTAGGCGGGGTTCCCAGCGAAGAAGGTGCGGGCGAGCCCCACTGCGACCAGCGGCGCGACGGCAAAGTTGACAATCAAGCTCAGCCCGACCGGCTTCGCGTGCCTGCGGAGGTTGATGACCTCCTTGAGGTCGATGTTGATCATCATCGGGTAGATCATCAGGAACAGCACCGGGAGGACAGCAGCCTTCAGCAGGCTCCTCGTCCCGGTGCCGGCGACCTGCCCGAACGCGAGACCGGCGACAAGCGACGCGACCACAACGTAGATTAGATTCTCCTTGACAGCGGTGAGAAAATTCCGGAGCATGAGTGTGAGTGTGGAAGTAAGGTGTGATGTCTCAGTCGTCTGCTGGCGCAGGGCCGTTGGGCGCAGCGACGTCGCTCGCGTTCAGCCGCTCGAAGGCGTCTTCAACACCACCGCCGGCGATGTCGAGGGCCTCCTGCCAGGTGTCGGACGACGCAGGGTCGTCGGGTGCGAGACCGACCTGTTCGAGCACCTTCGGCAGGCTGACGTGGTAGACACGCTGGGTCTCCTCGCCGACCTGCTGGACGACGACGTTACAAGGGAACAGCGTCGCCGCGTCGCCACGCGTCTCCTCGGCAACGATTTTCCCCGCGTGGGGGTTGCCGATGCCGATGATCCGGGTCGCCGGGAGCTCCTCGCCGGTGTGTTCGCGGATGTTCTCCGAGGGGGAGAACTCGGTCGGGGTGCCGAACCCGGCGTCGGTAAACGCCTCCCTGACCCGCTCAACCGCGTCCTCGTGAGTCGTCCCGAGGTAGGTCTCGCGAGCACCGATGTCTGCGAACGATTCCTCAAAGCCTTGGTTTTCGTCTGCGGGCATTCATGTGCTTTATTGTGTGTTATACACAAAAGCGCTATGGCATACACAGCGATATCCGACTTTGAGCAACTGGAGACCGAGAATAAAAAGAGCTTAATCAAAATTTTGAGAGTGGCCTTTTGCTATTACCACAAGAATATTTTGTGTTCTTGTGTGAGTTATATTGTGTTATGACGAACATACTACTCGCCTACGACGGATCGGAGCCCGCCGAACACGCCCGGAAGGTCGTCTTCGACAGGTTCGACCCCAGCATGGTGACGGTTCTATTCGTCTTCGATCCGGGAGAAGCGGGCTATGAGACACCTGACCCCTTCGGTACGGACGCAGAACTCACAGAACTAGCCACCGAGCGGGCGGAGGAGGTATTCACGAAGTTCGAGACGCCCGCTGAGTCGAACGCAACGGTTCGAACGGTCCACGACGTCGGTGACCCCGCCCGGACCGTCGTCGACTACGCAGAACGCGACGACATCAACCACGTCGTCGTCGGGAGCCACGGCCGTGAAGGCGTCTCACGCCTCCTGCTTGGGAGCGTCGCGGAGAAGGTAGTTCGTCGGTCGCCCGTCCCTGTAACCGTCGTCCGGTGACAGAGTCGTCGGCTTCTCGACGGACGAGCCCCTGTCACGTGTCTCGGCGACCCTGCGATTGCGGGTATGGCCGAGGTTCTGTCTGCTGTCGTCTCCGACATCTCCAGACCGAAGGCGAACCGCTTCCTGCTCTCGATACGGGAGCCACCGGGGACGCCGGCGACGCGGTGGGACTTAGTAGAATCCTCGGCGGTCAATACGCAGGATCTTTCCAACTATAATTCAGACATATTTTAACTGTAAACAATAGCTTGTGAATCGTTCTATGTTCATCGTTCAGCACGAGCAGCCAACTGTCTAATTCACACTGACGCAGATTCGTCTCTCACAGTACTTCCCAGAACGAGTGCGCCGGCAATTATTACGAGGTTCTTTACGATATACTGACCCTCGACCGTTAACCCGTACGGGAACGTGGTATAGACAACTTCAGGCAGCAGTATCATCGGGAGGAACGTCCCCGGAAGTTGGAGTGCTAACAGCAGCAATCCAACACGCGTAAGCGGTGGATAGAGCAGACAGATCCCGATGATCACCTCCCATACGCCAAGTACCGGGACAAAAAACTCAGGCGGAAGAATGTACACCGTTGAGGCGACGAGGTCACCGGCCGGCGAGACGCCGAGTACTTTGAGTACGCCGAACCAGATGAACACCGCTCCGACAGCGGCTCGCAACGCTGGAACACTCCAACGGTCCATTTTCGATGCCAGTGTCGCGTCGAGTGCGTCCAACCGCTCTTGATACACGGTTAGCGTGTCTTTCGATTCGTTTTCTGAGGTTGCCATTACGTGCGTGATAGCTACGATTTTGCCGGCTAAAAGGCTTCTAGCTCCTGATCGACCGTGTCAGATTCTTTGACTTGCTCTGTTGACCTGATGGAAACGCTGCTACTCCATATGAGCGTAACACAAGACATGGGGCACAAGAGACCGACCTGCATTCCGTGCCACAGAGTACGTCTTTTGACTAGTCCGTGTGCGAAAGAAGCCGATCTATGGGCGCTACAGCCCGGATACCGTGGATGAGTGTCCCTCGAACTTCACACTTCTACGCAGTTAGTCACCCCCTCTCCCCATGCCGCTGGAGATTGAACGAGAACAGAGCCTCACCGGGGAAGTACCTAGTAGAGAGTTAGTACAGGAGTACGAAGCGGGGAGGTTGAGGCAGCTATGAGAGTCCTGGTGGGGTGTTAAGAGTGTTTCAAATCCAACCTCTCTCGGAGGGTCTCCTTTTGGATTTTGCCTGTGCTGGTTAACGGGAGCTCGTCTAATGTGAATATCTCATCGGGAATCCACCAGTCGTTGATTTGTCCCTTTTCGACTGCCTTCGTTAGTTGGTCATATACCGATTCTTTCTCGAATGTATCGTCAACTGGTGTTACAGCGGCAACTGGCCGTTCGCCCCATTCATCGTCGGGTTTCCCGAGAACAGCGGCGTTGGCGACGGTTGTCGTGTCTACGATAATCGATTCGAGAATGCTTGATGGAATCCACTCTCCGCCACTCTTTATCGTGTCATCGACGCGGTCGAGAATCCGAATTCCACCATCTGGCATCCGTCGCCCGATGTCTCCCGTGTTGAACCAACCGTCGACGAAGGCGTCTGCAGTCTTTTCTGGCAGTTTGTAATAGCCGTCGGGGAGCCACGGTGCCCGAAATTGAATTTCACCCATATCATCTTCCATACCCTCTCGGTGTACGAGTTGGAATTCGCCGAATGGTACTGGGTGAGTCACCCGGCGCAGATACTCATACCCTCCCTCGTCCCGAGCCTCGTCACTCCAAATCGATATCGAGGCGGCGAGCATGTCTGTCCCGCCATAGATCGTCGAGAATTCGATATCGTGCTCGCGGAACTGGGAGACCAGATCACGCTGGATCGTGCTACCACCGGTCAACACCTTGAGGCCGTCAAGAGAGTAATCTGTTTCCAGCAACTGGCGTGCCATCGTCGGGACCATGTTCGTCCAAGTTGCCTCGCCGTCTTCAACCAGCGACCCGACTGTTTCCGGGTCGTATTGGCCTGTCATCAGTAGGTCTGTGCCAAGATACGGCGCGATGACCGGGGATCCCCAAGCCAGTAGGTGGAACATCGGGATACTGGGTAACAGGGTGTCCTCTCCTGACAGCGAGGCTGGTGTGTCGTATTCGGTCAGTTGGTGTGCGATACTCACGCCACCGTGGATGAATTGCTCGTGGGTGTATCTGACCGGCTTGGGTTTACCAGTCGTGCCTGAGGTGAACAGCATAACTGCTGGGGTATCTTCCTCAACGTCGAGAGTAACTGGGTCACTTTCTTCGAGGTCATCAGTATGTAGCGTTTCGCCTGGGAATTGCTGGGCGAGTGCTTCGAAGTCATCAGAGTAGATCAGATGGGTCGAATCTGATTTCTCCAGCGTGTATCCGATTTGCTCGGGTGGGAGATTCAGATTCACCGGGTAGATGATCGCTTCCATTCCAGTGATAGCGTACAGCAATTCGAAAAATTTGGGCGTATTCCAGTCAGCGACTGCGACGACAGTCCCAGCATCTACCCCGCGATCCGCAAGCCCACCTGCTAGTCTCTGGGCATTCTCGTATGCCTGTTCGTACGTCGTTTCACTGGCCCCGTCGGAGACGGTACTGTTGTGGAACAGCGTGCGCGCTCTGTCGAGGACTGAGGGTATGGTGTACATTGTTAGGTTGTAACTGGTTGTTCTGGAAGTTTCGTATCGTCGAGACTGTCGTACTGGACAATTGCGTCGAAGTACTCCATCGCGGGAGTCGCATCAGTCTGCACGCCAGGCGAATCGGACGCCAACTCGCGCTCGACAAATAGGTTCGCAACGATTGCTTTGCGAGCGTCACCGTCGTCCAAGTGTTCTTGTGCCCGACTTAGGAGAATACTGGCCGTGACGACGTCATAGATGTACTCAGTGACGTCCTTTGCGGCATATTGTGCGGACTCGTCGTCTGTCGTGGCCAGTCCGAGCAGCGCTTCTTGTAATTGTTCAAACTCCGCTTGTACCGTTTCTGCGAGCGGTTGGAGATACGGATGCTCGACGTTGTCTAGATATCCCGAGACGAGCGGTAGCAATGCCTCGTGTGCGGCCTCTTTCTCCATGGCTCGCAGCACATCAAGTGAGAGGATGTTCGCCGTCCCCTCCCAGATTGGTAGGACCTGTGCATCGCGGTACAGGCGGTGGGTGACGAAATCATCGACATATCCGTTTCCACCCTGGATTTCCATGGCATATGACGCAGTTTCGACGGCTTTCCGCGTCGTGACGTGCTTGGAGACCGGAACCAGCAGTCGCATCAACTGGAATGCGTCGTCATCACCGTGATCACGCTCGTATCTGTCCAACCATCGGGCAGCTTCCATTGCGAAAGTCAACGTAGCCTCGTGGTCAACAGCCATCTCCACCAAGTCGCGCTGCATAAGCGGGAAGTCTTGAATCGCCTGTCCAAACGCATCCCGATTCGCTGCTTTGACCTTGCTCTCAAGCAACAATCGTCCGATGATGCCGACAGCACCCACAGAATTAGTCACTCGCTCCCAGTTCACCATCGTCGTCATGTACTTGAACCCGCGCTCGGGCTCACCAACGAGATAACCAGTGGTACCGTCGAATTCGACTTCACCAGTAGGGACGCTCTCTGTGCCGAGTTTGTCTTTGAGCCGCCGATATCGCTGTTCGTTCAACTCTCCTGACGGCAATTCGTGTGGAACAAGAAATAGCGAAAGCCCCCTTGTACCATCGGGCGCGTCGGGACGTCGAGCAAGGGCCAAAGTCCCCTGAGCGTCGATGTTCGAACAGAACCATTTCTCTCCGGTCAATTTGTACTCTCGCGTCTGTAACTCACCACCGTCTTGAGTGGCTTTGGCTTGAGCAGCTGATGATTCAGTTGCCTGGTGCGGCGCCACCACAGGCTCAGCATCTGTTTCGGCCGCCCCGACATCACTTCCGCCTTGCTCCTCGGTGAGGAACATCGCACCTTCGATGACGGTCTCATAGTCGGTGGACGCAAGCTGGTCCAGATACTCGGTGTAGTCTTCCGTATGGTCGTGATTTCGCAATGTCAGCGCGACTCCTGCCGTCATGGACTGCGCGCAGACAAGTCCCGTGTCGGCATACGAAAGAAGTAGTTGCTCAGTCAAGGTGTGGAGTAACCCAACTGGTTCATCTCGTCCTTCCGGTGGCTTGAATGCATCAGCGACGATTCCATGTTCATAGATGAGTCGTTCGTTCTCAAGCTGATCGGGGTGGTACTCAACTTGGTTTAGCAACTTCCCATACTTGTCGTGTGATTGGAGTGTCGGCCCGTGTCTGTCGATTCGGTCTGCGTTGTCTGCGATAGTGTGACCGACAATATGGCCGAATTCTTGGAGTTTCTCCTCCGCCCACCCGAATTCGTCATCTGGATAGAGTCGCCTCGCTTCTTCCTGTAGAACGGGGTTGAGATCCCAGTAATTGACATGGCGTCCCTCCTCAAACTGCTCGTACTCTATGGGTGGTTCTACCATAGTTTACTGAGTATACAAACCAATTAATAATGAATATTAGTGAATGTACTATTGGTTGTATATTGTTTATTATCTGAGGAGAACGGGCCACAGTTGATAATCAAAGTTTTCGTGGGAGATGTATTCGCAGCCGATCACATCGGAGTTGAGTGAAAGTGTCCGTGTGTAACCCAGCGGCTAAGTTCGACGACGACCCATTGTAGAGGAGGTACGAGACAACTCGGTTCCTCACTTCGCTATCCACACCCGTCGCCGGATCGGCGGAGAACGGTTTGTGGATGTGGGATTCGTCTACGGGGCGGATGGGAAGTGCGTCATTAATTTGGAGTTCAAGATCGAAGACGGCTGACGAGCGATCAACGACTATCAAGAGAAGCTGACTGCGGTCGACATCGGTCGGCAGATTACGACGGTCGAACTCGCCGTGCTGGCGAACGAACTCTAGTCACTCGCTGAGACCTTGGACTACTGGATGACACAGGCGCTCTACTCGACTCGGCAGTCTTCGTGGGCTGATGATCGAAAGGCAAGCCCGCAGACGGTCAACGACCAGGTCCGGTCGGCAAAGGAGAAGCTCCATTTCAAGGAGGCATGCTGGCGGAAGCTGTACGCACTTATGTGAAGGCCCACCTAGCTGAGGCGGTCGAACTCTGGCATAGGCACTCAAAATCGTCGGCCTCATCCTCTAACTTAACACCAGCTTAAGTGGCTCATGCGTCGCGTTGTCGGAAGACAAGAGCGACAAGCGCCACAACAAGCACAATCTGAACGATTTTATCGACATACCCGACGAGAGTGAAGTTCCCCGCCTTGGCGATATACCACAGTGGGATCTGGACAGCTGTATACGGAATCGCGGCGATAGCGAGACCATGGCGACGGACACCCCGTGTGTACAGGAGCATTCCCCCGATGAAGCCAACACCAGCAAGAAGTACCGGCGGCGCTCCCTCTACAACACCAGCATATAGGTGTGTTGCGGCTGTGATGCCTAACAGAATAAGTACGACTTGCTCAAGTGTTGATAGCGAGTTTATCCCAGAACTCCCCGCCGGCGCCTGTTGAGTCGGTGTAGACACATTATATTAGTGTGACTCGACAAGTATTATTGTTGTGCTATTAATACAAGACCATTTGAAGAATAAGACTTCAGCGGATCTAATGGCTGTGAATGATACTCACGGACATAAATACGTGAACACATCTGGGATTTCGACCCGGTTGAGTGCAGAGAGAGCAGCCTCACGCAGATCGTCGAGTGTGTCAAACAGGCGGTTCCCAAGTTCTTGATCAAGTTGTCTCCAACACTCTTCCGCGGGGTTCAGCTCCGGTGAACCCCGCGGTAGGTAACAGAGTTCTATCGGTGTACCTTCAGCAAACTCTTGGACCTTGTTCGCCGTGAAATACGAGGCGTTGTCCAAAACGACGCAAATCTTCTCGCCGAATTCAGTCTGAAGTGCGTCGAGAAGTCGAATCGTCGTGTCGCTGTTAAAATTCCCTGCACACGGCAGGAAGAACGTCTCACCGCCATCGCTGACTGCACCAAGCAACTTGATGCTATCCCACGCGCCCGTCACCGGCAGTGACGGGCGCTCCCCTTCCGGAAACCACGCATAAATCAACGTCGAGAGAACCTGTCTCGTCTGATCGATGGTCAGGATCGTGTATTCGTCGTCCAGGTCGTTGCGCTTTTTTTGAAGCCTTCTTTCCAAGCTTCTTGGGCTCTTTCGTCGGATTTGTAGAACTCCGGCCGGGCTGTCTTCCAGGACAGCCCGGCCTCAGACATCAATCTCCGGACGTGCCGCTCACAGTACTCAACGTCAAACTCTTCGGCGAGATAGTGACGAGCTAGTGGAACAGACCACGCGGGCGCGTCTAATCCTACTTCCTCGGGCGATTCGTGAAGTACCTTGACGAACCGCTTGTGCTGTTCATCAGAGAGTTCGGTTGGTCTGCCTTCGCGCGGATCGTCGTAGGCGACTTGCTCGACCGGCTCATCAGCGAGCCGGTCGAGCCGGCCAACCCACCGAGACAACCATGGACCGGTGTATCCGTATCGTTCAGCAACCTCCGCCATCGTTGCATCGTCTTCTTCAAGATAGTTGATCACCGCCATTAGCCGCTGTGTCGGCTTTTTATCTTCGACCTCCGCGAGAGCGTCGCGGAGGTCGTCAAGAGTGGCGGCGTCAAGCGTGGACATACTTGCTAATCACACTCTAACCTAAAGAATATTTAGCTGACAGTATGACTACTATCAGTACCTCACAAAACATCCTCGGCTAGCTGTTTCTGAAGCCTGAGTTCTGTGGCGGAGCGGTTGTGCTGGGTGGTCTTGACGAGAAGATCGTCGACGAACCGACGGAGAGCTGTCGCTGTCGGCGGCGGCTGCCGCCGACGCGACAGCGTTGCCACTCCTGGCGAAGGCTATACTCACCGACAGAGATATTGATATACTCCGGGCGGATCAATCTCTTTCATCGCTGAGCGGATCTCACTCCGAAGTTCGTCAACTTCTCCAAAGTATTGATTACCAAGAGCTGATCTAAGTTGTCGCCAACACTCTTCGGTTGGATTTAGCTTAGCCATCCCAGTCGGGAGATATAGAAGCTCTAGCTTCGATTTCTCGGCAAACTCCTTGACTTTCTTCGCTGTGAAATAGGAACCTTTGTCGAGAACTACGAGTAGCTTCTCTCCGAATCTTGCCTGAAGTGACTGGAGAAATCGAACCGTCGTTTCCTTGTTGAACGAACCAGCGCATTCCAAAAACATGGTCTCGCCGTTCTCGGTGAGACCGCCCAAGAAATTGATTCCATCACGAGAGGCCGACACGTTCACTGTCGGCCTCTCGTCAATCGGAAACCACGCATATCTGAGATCAGCTCCAACCGATTTCCTGAACTGATCAATCGTTATGACCAGCCTGTCTTCATCCCGTCTCCCGACTTTTTTTGAGCTCGTCGTCGTACCGTTCAAGATCTTCCTCGTCAGCCGAGGCTGGTTCTGGCCGAGGTTTCTTCCAGGAAACCTCGGCCTCTTTCATTAGTCGCTGAACGTGACGCCGGGAATGTGCAACATCAAACTCAGTTATGAGGTGTTGTTGAGCTAGTATACTCGACCAAGCAGGCTCATCGTATCCAGCTTCTTCGGGTGATTGGTTGAGTGTTTCAGCGAATTGTTGGAACTGTTCGTCAGAGAGCTCAGGCGGTCTTCCTGGACGTTCGTCGTCGTAGAGCGCGTCTTCAAAGTCGCGCTCTTCGAAGCGATCCAACCAGTTGTACACTGTCTGACGAGGCCATCCGTATTTTTCCTCGATCTTATCTGGAGATAGCCCAGCGAGATATTCGCGTGCAGTAGTGAGCCGTTTGATTGCTTTCGGATCACGCTCGTCCGCGAGCTGCTCGCGGACGCGCTCAACTGAAAGATCGGGAATCTTGTTCCCGTCCTTGGACATACTCAAACGATGAGCTTCTGTGTCTCAAAACTTTCGACGTTGAGTATAGCCCGGTCGGAGATTAGCGAGTAAACCGATCGTCTGGTGATCGATTTGCGGGGACGGCCCGACGCGTCGCGAGGGCCGTCCACGCTGCCCGTTGAATCATATTGATGAACTCCTTGAACGACCACTTCCAGAGGCGACGCCCCCCACGGCGGGGCGTCGCCACGTACTCCCAGTGTAAATACCGCCAGAAGTTCTATAAAAACAAGCTCACCACGACGTACAGCAGCCGTACGACCGGATTTTGTGTCGAGGTCGTCGCAATACTTTGTTTGGAGAGTCGATAGCTCGTCTCGATACCGAAGCGTTTCACGTAGTGGTATCGAGCGTCTCGTAGTGGGTCGATGAACAGCGCGTCAGTCCTCGTCGCCGCCGGAGCGTTCGGCCTTCAGCTGTCGAACCTCCCGTTCCACGTCGAGATCGTCCAGATTGTCGAGCCGGACGGTCAGCGTCTCGTCCTCGCCAGCATTCGCGTTCCGCCCATCGTTGTCGGTCGTGTCGACCTCGTCGGAGATTGTCGGTTCGTCTCCGCTAGTCCCTCCTCCCGAAAGCCGGGCGTCAACCCGACGGACGAGTACGTACGTTGTGGCCGCAGTTCCAGCGGCCACGGCCCCATAGGCGGCCAACAACGCCTCAGCACCGAATTGAGCCTCCAGCACTGGCCCTGCGAGCCATGCAAACACACAGACACCGACGAGAAACGCCGTGGCGACGGAAACGGCTCTGCTCATGTGGTGCGCTTCGGTGTCACCGGACAAAGCCCTTCGCTCGCCGAGTGCCGGTCCGTGGGCCTATCAGCACGCAGTCGAGAGGTTGCACCGTTGATCGTCCGTGTCTATTGTTCGAGGATTAAAACATCATCTCGAGTGTTATACCCACTGATGATTTCTAACCAACAGATCGGTGTATAAAGACCCATCACAGAGGAATTCGTACTCTCAGACGTCGCTCTTATGTAGAACTACGGAAAGCCCCTATAACAAGGCAGTCAATGGTGATATCGACGGATGCGCCTGTGAGATTCAGCGATCTAATGATCCCGAATGTATGAGCGGCCTGCTCCAAGCCTTGCTTGGACAGGCCGCGGAACTTCCGCAGCCACGGTTGAACGAGCGAAAACAGACATTCTGCCTGATTGATGTGGACTCCGTCAGGCGATACGTACCTCTCTTTGTGGACGACCGTCCGGTGATCCCGATCCATCTCGCGGTACGCTTGGAGTCCATCTGTCCAGACCTCTCCCAGCCGCTGGGAGAGGTCTTCAGCTTCCTGAATCACTGGCTCAAGATCGCCTTCGTAGTCGATCCCACGCTGTCCGCGAATCACACGAAGCGAGTCGCGGCACGCCGCGACGAGCGTCAGTTGGTCACCGTGACGCCCTCGCCAGCGTGATCGGCCAGTGCGCGACGAGCCGCCGCGAGAACGGCTGTTTCGCGGCGGCTCTTGACCTTTGTAGCCAGAACAGACTTTGCCAGATTCGTCGACCTGTGTCGGTCCATCGATGGTCTGGTTAAACAGTTCCCAGGTGAGGGGGAAGCCGCGCTGAACCGCGGCTTCCGCCTCCCGAATCGCCGTGTGAACGGTTTTGTAAGCGCGACCGAGCAGCGGCGCAATTTGGTTGATACTCAGCAGCGTATCTGCGTAGAGAGTGAAAGCGAGAAGCACCTCTCCTGTGGTGAGGTGCTTCTCGTGAAATGGGGTTCCGTGGGTGTAAACTGGCTTAAATTCGCAATTACGGCACCGAACTCGGTCGTGTTTTTCCCACGTCATAATGCTCTGGTGACCACAGCGAGGACAGGATGTATTCTCCCAGAACCGCTTGAGTCGCCGCTCGATGCGCGCATCGAGCGGCTCGGTGTTGATCTCTATGACTCCTAGCTCGATCAGCTGCCGAAACATCCCGCCGAACGCTGACTCAGTGGAAGACATATCGCCAGATTAGAACTGTCTGAGTGTAATTATACGGGCTTTCCGCGTTTCTACATAAGAGCGGCGTGACGCTCTTGTGTAGAGCTGCGGAAAGACGATTTAACATGTTGAACACCCACCGTAGTCCGGCGATTTGAACCCGAGATAGCGTACTCAATTCGGAGCTGGCACAACCAAACGACCTCTTTCCGCGTTTCTACATAAGAGCGAATATATTTCAACAGAGCCATGTGGCTGATTCAAGCACTACTCAGCGGCGGTCGGCGGAGCGTACCCACCGTCCTGTAGGCTGGTCAGAATCTGCTTGATGTCCGCAAGGAGCGTATACAAGTTCTCAGTCGTGCGGCCACTACTCAGAAACTCATCACTATCCGTGTTCTCAACGAGGAGATTAGCGTGGGCGACATCGTTCCGGAGTTCCGTAATATCGTGAAGCCGCGACTGCGCCTCACCTGTCGTTGAAAACCCGCACTCTTGCCAACAGGCGTCGACGCTGGACACGATTGTACTGAGTGTCGAAAATTGGGCGTAGTGGATCTCTGATAATTCCACGTTGGCCGCTTTGGCATCTGTATACCGGGCTTCGATACCATCGATTTCGTCGGTGCTCACAGGAGTCTGCTTCCAATCGGAAACCTCCGCCGAGATGATCTCTCGCAGATGTTCTTCCAAGTACGTGATCCGATCGAAGAGATACATCCGTGCGGGTGGAGTATTCAGATCCGCACGGGTGAGGATACCGGTGATCCGGTTGTGGCCCCCAAGGAAATAGACCGGCTCCTCGATTAGCGCTGCGAGACTCTCCGCGAACGACGTGTCACCGCTAATCATGTAGTCAATGGTGAGCGGTGTGAGCGCCGTCTCAAGCGTGTCACCAGTATCGTCGGTGTCGACGTCATCTTCGTGGATGAATCCAACTGGGTCGCCGTCCCGGTCAACTGGCGCCGCATCGTAGCCGTTCGTCACGAGCCACTCAGCAGCAGCACCCGGTGCGGTATCGTACGAAACGTGTTCAACAGAGCCAGTTGCGAGTTCTGCCGCGGTGCTCTCGTATAGATTTCGGGCCACACACGGCGGTGAACCGGGCTGGGTATTCAACTTATGGGCCGCACGAATCGCGTGGCGCGGTAATGCTTGGCGCCGCAATATTAATGTCTTTAGAGCATATAGTTAGACTCAATTATGTCCAAAGGGTATTTTTATTCGGCGGGGGCAAGTGTTCAGTACGGGACAGCGGCCTGTCTCTTCCCTGTCGATGAACTGGATGCGACCGTCCTCCAACATCGGGATGCCCAACTCGCCCTCGACGCTGTCGATGGTGATGCGGTAATCGTCGTCTCTCCCACGAGTCTCGCAACCGGCTACAAGCTTGGAGGTCACCCGGTGACGGCGATCCGTGTCGACAGTCTCCCTGCCGACATTACTGCCACACTTGACGCCGCTGTTGAAGACGACATCGAGACCTTCGATCTTATTCAGATCGGAAAGTGGAACCACAGCAGTTCCAACCACTCGCTTGCTGAGTTCACCGACGCGTAGGCCCGCTACCCTTCCCACTACAGTCTACAATGCCCGATACCCTCGCCGACGAGTACCCGGAAGCAGCCCCATTCATTGCCGAAGCTGTCGAAGATCACGGTGAGGAATGGGTCCTAGAAAACTACTACTCTGAGCTCTATCCGCTCAGCCAAGTGATGGCGATGCCGGAGAAAGACGAACTTCCGTTCTTCGACCCGGACACCGATGAGACAATGTCGAAAAACGAGCAGATCGAAATGTACGAGGCGTGGGCTGAGTACCGCGAGAATCTGCGAACCGGGACGAAGCCGGACAAGTGACCAGAAGGCGGACAGTACGGCGCTTCACCAATATTATTCAGCATCAGGGTGACTTCGCCCAGTCAGTCTCGGCCCTACAGAACCAATACTCACTCTCGCAGCGTGTACTGACAGATTCGGATACCCTGAATGAGCTCCTTCTTTAATAGAGGACTTAGCCGTCTACCAACTAGCTGTTTTCTGATTTTTCTGGGCTGTCATCCTCCGATTCATTGCCGTACTCTTCGGGAATTGCCATCAACAGAACCCCAAGCACCAATCCAAAGAAGACACCAAGCAGAGGTTGTTCGCTTAGATTTTCGCGAGCGATTGAGAGCCGGTACTCCCATTCAGGGGTAGTCTTTTGTTGGATTGATGAAGTTCCGAAAGCCTGGCTGCTATCTACAGTACTGTTTGCCCATGTCGCTGTGTCTGTATTGGAAACAGTTGCGACAATATCGAATACCGCACGTTCAGACGGAAGGAACTGGCTCCCCTGTTTAGCGTTCGCGACAGCGACGACATCTTCGAGCGTACTCTCGCCGTCTGTAGCGTTTCGGATACGGTGGTCTAAATGGGCATTAAATAACGTTCCCCGCTGGTATGGGGCACGATGATCGGTCCACGTTGACCGGTTCGATAGGACAGCATGGCCCCCTGCGGTGTTCTCCAATCGGGTTGTTGTATTCTCGTGGCGAAAGTGTCCCGGCGCCCAGCATTAGTCGTAGGGACATATACTCCGTTGTCCCCTCATTGAACCAACTCATCTCGCCCAGTGAAGCATCACCAAAAGAATGTCTCGTATGTAAGTACTCGTGGAGTACGATATGGGTGGTATTCAATGGCCCATGTCGACTGGACGCCCACGCGTCCGCTTTGTGTGCTTCACCACTGGAAGTGGGATCGACTTTTCCCGGTGTTACGAATACTGTTGTCTTGCTGTAACGGTGTCCAACATCGTACTCAGTCATCGCGTATCGGAGCTGCCGCTCGATTTGCTCACTGTCAACCGCCGACCGGCTCTCGTCAGCGATGATGCCCGTGACTTCGTGGCATCCATCTTGAAGCGTTACAGCTGAATAATTTCCAAGATACGCGAATTGCGTACCAACGTAGCCGCCTTCGGGAGTGGTGTGGTGGACGCGGGTCTGAATGTACGAAGGGAGCGGTGTATGAAGCCACGATTCCCCGCTCGCATAAGATTCATTGGTGGATAATCCAGTTTGCACGCGATACGTGAGGGTCGGTGTTGCCTGCCGTCCACCAAAGGTGTAGGTCCCATCCGCAGTCTTCGAGAACCCAGTCGTGTTGACAACAGTAGCCGCAGCCGGTGGGTCAACCTCGAATGGGGTCAATTCACCGTGGCCATCGTATGTAATTTGGACTGTGTCATCCTCAGCGAGTCGTATCTCTCCCGTAAGCTGAGCCGATTCCCACTGTTGGGCTGTAAAAACATCTATACAACTTTCGGGGGCTCTGTCTTGGACTTGTTGACCCGTTGTAGCCGTAGTGCCAGCGGCCACGACTACAATGATAAGTAGCAGAATGATACCGTATCGTCGCATACTGCCACACCGTTAAAGACAGACAAAAGAGTTCGTCAAGGAGGGTGAAACTGAAACCAGAAGAGTCCGAGGGTGGACACCCGCACCAGAGACGAGAACGGAGGCGAACAGCAGCGCGGCAGCGACATCAAAGCGCACGGCTACGAACGGTACCACGGGGAAGTCTGCGAGGCCGACGTCCGTCGCCTTGAACGCCGTCCCCCAGACCGTACACAGCAACAAGAAGCGGCCGGCCGTCCGGTAGCGACTCATTCACGAGGAGGTCGCCGCCAACGGCGAAATATGCGTCGAACCACCCCAACTATCCGAGCATCCGGATGCGCTGGGCGACGGCATCGACAGCGCGGTGTGGTACAGCCAAAGGACTTCAACACCCGTACGGACACCATCAAAAAGGATAGCCGTCCACGAATCCGGTCGTCAGATTACGTCTGGAGTGGCGTCTCTAACGCCTCACCGACCGACACCTCACCGGCCGCAAGTTCGAACGTTTCATCATACGTACTCTCAGCCCCGAGCGTCGCAATCAGTGTCCGGGCGACATCTTCTCGCGGGATCTCAATCGCGTCTCTGTCGAGATCAGTACCTGTTTTGATTCGTTCGGTACCACCTTCGTTTGTCAGCGGTCCAGGCCGAACGATAGTGTACGTCAGGTTGCTCTGTTGGAGATACTCGTCGGCCTCACCCTTTGCGCGGAGATACTCTCGCAACGCCTCGGGGCTATTCTCAGGCTGATCGGCATTAATCGAACTAAGCATCACAAACCGTTCTACCCCCGCAGATACCGCCTCGTCAATGAGGTTAATCGCACCGTCGCGGTCAACACCCCACACGTCTTCACCACCCGATCCCGCAGCGAAAATGATCGCGTCAACCTCTTCAACGGCATGTGAGACATCACCGGTGAGATCCGCTACAACCGGCTCAGCACCCAAATCCCTGATATCTGGTGCTTGCGATTCCACACGCACCATCCCCTGAACACTGTGATCGCTCTCAGCGAGCAACCGGGTCACGTGTTGGCCAACTTGTCCATGCGAACCAGCGACGAGAACGTTCATACAATCGATGTTCGGTCAATATCGTCAAGAAGGTGGCGTCAACGGAAGCGACTGAGGAGAGTCAGTAAAGTATAGCGTATTCTGAGGCATAATGTGCTATACTGGAGCGGGACAACTGGATATCAGCAGCATTCGGCACAACAACTAACAGCGATCATACATATCTGCCAATATGCCAACGGAATCGGTCAACGGGGCGAAGTTGTACTACGAATCAGATGGAGACGGAGTACCAGTTGTCTTCCTCCACGGCGTGTTAATGAGTAGCCGATTCTTCAGCGAACAGCAGTCGCTCAGCGATGACCATCAGCTGATCACGCTCGATTTTCGAGGCCACGGTCGCTCGGAAAAGACCGAAACGGGCCATACACTCCCACAGTATGCCCGTGACCTGGAAGCGTTCCTTGACGCACAGGATCTTTCTGACGTTGTCCTTGTCGGGTGGTCGATGGGATCGCTTGTGGCGTGGGAGTACGTCCGCCAGTTTGGGACAGACCGGTTCCGGGGCTTCGTGAGTGTCGAACAACAGCCACTCGATCTTGAACAAGAGGATTACGAGCACGGTGTATTCGGCTTTGATGAACTTCGCGGACTCATGGAGCTCGCACAAACCAACCCACACGAGCTGGCGTGGTCCCTCATTGACGAGATGCTCGTGGATGAACCAGATGCTGTCGAACAGATGCTCTTCGATGAGATCACACGAGTCCCGCCACCGATCACGAGCGCGATTCTCTTCGACCAATCAGTACGCGACTACCGGGAAGTGGTTCCCGACGTAGATGTTCCTACCCTCGTGTGTCTTGGTGAAGATGAAACGATGCTAGAGAATGGTGGTGTCGAATACGTTGCCGACAAGACACCTGACGCTCAGCTTGAACGCTTCTCCAATAGTGGTCACTGTCCGTTCCTTGAAGAGCCTGAGCAGTTCAACCACGTCCTTTCGTCGTTCATCACAGCACGCTGCTAGTGACATCCTCCTCGCCGTAAACGGCTGTCTCTTACCCACAAATTCTATTCCCGTAGCTGAGAAGTTGAGGCTGGGAGATGGGACGAGATCAGCGGAGTTGGCGACCTGATCTGAACGATGACGGGGAGTTGTGTGACATGGATGTATCAGGTTGGATTCGGACGGAGTTTCGGGCAGCGGAGTTCGGAGACAAGCGTCTTACCGATCGATTGGTCCAACTCGGGGATGAACTCGGCAGTTCACCTGCCGAGTCCATCCCGGCTTCCTGCGAGGACTGGGCGTCCACAAAGGCTACATACCGATTTTGCGATAATGAGAGTGTGGAACCGACCGAGATTCTCTCTGCTCACAAGCAGTCACAGCGATCACGGGTGAGTGGCGGAGACGAGCTGTTGGTCGTCTCCGACACGACGTATCTCACCTTTCCTCGCCACCCAGCCAAGGACGGTCTTGGAGATATTAGTTCCTCAGATATCGACGTAGAAGGCGTCAAATTACACACTTCCGTTGGTATTCGCCCAGACACGCAGCAGATGACTGGGGTCATCGACCAGCAGGTGCTGGTCGAGGACCAACAGGCGGGCAACACTTACAGCACAAACGGCAAAGACGACCCAATTCTCCTTGAGAACGAGCATGAAAAGTGGTTGCGTGGGGATAGGGAAGCCGCCAAGTGGCTTCCCGAAGACGTGCGTCCGATTTTTGTCCATGACCGAGGTGGGGACGCATTCTCGTTGTACGAGGAACTGAGCAAGGAGAGTGCTAACGCTGGTTTCGTTGTTCGAGCCAATCAAAATCGACGAGTCTTGACAGAAGGTGGTGAAGGTGGGAAACTCTTCGATTGGAGTAGCGACCTCGCAGAACGAGGTCGCAACTCCATTGAGATTCAACAAGGCGGTGGACGAGAAGCCAGAACAGCCGAAGTCTCAATCACTGCAGGAACCTGTGAGTTGCGCGCACCGCGAAATAATCCGGATCAAGAAGGGTCCGTCGAAGTGAATGTGGTGAGAGTGGATGAAGTCACTGAGGCTGGCGATCCGATTCAGTGGGTGTTACTCACCACTGAATCGGTCGAAACGTTCGACGATATTCTAGCCGTTATCGAGTACTACGGCCTTCGCTGGCGGATCGAAGACTGGCACAAGGTGCTGAAGAGCGGTTGTAAAATCGAAGAGCGGCAACTGCAAACGTGGGAGCGTATGGAAGTGTTGTTGAGCGTGTACTCAGTGATTGCCTGGAAGGTCTTGGAGTTACGAGAGCTAGCCCGTGGAGAGGGTTCAGTTGCTCCAGAGATCTTGTTAAGCGAGGCCGAACGCGCAGTTCTGGAAACGAAATTTCCAGAACTGAGCGGTCAAAGCGGGAAAGCCTACGCGGTACATGTGGCGAAGCTTGGCGGATATTTAGACCGCGGTTCAGATCCCCCTCCAGGCTGGGAGACGATGTGGAAAGGGCTTCAGAAGCTCCGCATGTGGGCAGAAGGCTACGAACTGGGTGCTGAATGAGCGCCAAGCCGCTCATTCAGCGAGACTCTCGTCAATCCAGCTTCTGTTCAGGGTCACAGACCGTCCAGCCTCTGAAAGTCGTGAGTCAGCATCAATAATGATTCCTTCCTGACCAATCCACTCATATCAGAGCGAATTTGGTTGATTTTTCTCAGCAGCGCTGAGTTATGGGTAAGAGACAGCGCTAAAGCGCAGGGCTTTCTCCTCGATTCTCCGTAAGTTTCTGCCCGCTGATTGATATTAATCCATCACTTCAACGTACGCCTCGACGAGGACACGAGTGGGGTCGTTCGCTCCCGCATGGCGTCGGCGTCTCTGGGTACGCTCGGTCAGTCTCGCCGAAGGGTTATACCGGCCAGTCCCTTGTAGATAATAATGAGGCGGAACTCGGACGACGAGGACAAATCCGGTGGTGAATTCAACGGGATTGAAGACCTGCTGTCCGGAACGAACGGCGACGACGCCGCGGTCGACGTTCACGAGTACGACGAGGAGATCCGGGTGGTTGCAGACATCCCTCACGCTGTATCGGACGACATTACCGTCCAGTGTGACGGACGAACCGCAGCGATTCGGGTGGCGAGTGAACCACGACCGTTTGTTGTGCGCGTCGACCTCCCGTCCTACGTCGATGACACCTCTGGGGAAACGCAGTTCAACAACGGTATCCTTGAGGTGACCTTCGACCGCGATACGGACCCCGCGAATATCGGATTTCACTGAATTGATCGCCCCGAGGGGTGGCGTTCGCGAACGATCGAGGATCTCACAGCTCGTCAGCCGTGCTAACGTGCATTCCGACGAACTGCCACCCATTAGACGACTTCGTTAGTGTCCCGCTCCACCGTGTGTCGAACTCGTGACGCTCTCCAGATTCTGTATTGATCCAGCCCATTGACACAGTGTCGCTGAACCAGGCGTGAGTCCCGCGCTCACTGACTCGAAGTGCGTGACTAGTTACGGTCCACTCAGCCGTTGTTTCGGTCTGGGTGCGGAGGCCGGTTTGGATCTGTTCGCTCCCGACGAGACGCTCCGAGATACCAAACTTCACGAATGCGTCGTCGCCATCGTGCTCCTCGGCGAAGTACGGGGCAAGCGGGTCACCAGCCCGTAGTGCGTCGTAGTACTCTTTGACTGTCGATCGGGCATCCATGTGACAGACGAGGAGTCCAATAATCAAGTGTTCACGGGTCGCTCACCAGACCGAGATTACAATCTTAAACAAGGTCTCAAGCAAGGATTCCCACGCCGTCATCGAGTTCAACGGAGCGGACCAGTGAGGAGCTAATGTTGCTATTGGGCAAAATCCATACAAACGCTAGAACAATATCTATTGGTATGGTCGACAGCCCTCCTCGAATTGCTCTCATTATACTCGCACTGGTTTTAATCACAGTTCCATTCTGGGCACCCCCGCTAGACATAACAGGAACAGAATACGAGTATAGCGCCACACAGCTCACCGTTGAAGATGACCGAATACAGATTCGACAAGACTCACCGAGACTCAGACAAATCGATGGACTCGACTGCTTCAGAGAGCGGTCCCCGACCAGAATCTGTGGTTTTGAATCCGGGCTGGCCGGTGAGACATCGGGTCTCGCACCGTATCCCGGGGTTCGGCACGTCGCCGGAGACCCGTCGCTTGCTTCCCAAGATCGGTATCTTGCGTTCCCCAGCGACGGGCGTGTCTTCAAACGTGTTACAGGCTGGAACGAGTCGGCGCAATCTTATCGTCTCACCTTGGAGCGAGTAAATGCCTCACAGGCGTTAGAGGACGTTTCTCGCCCCGTTGACCAGTACTCACCAGCAGTCAAGCAGGCGGTTGAGACCGGGGGTAGTCAGTCTCAGACGAATCTTCAAGAAGCGATTGTAGTTGACGCTAGCGGGCGATATTACGCGGTGTACACCTCAGGCACGACGTCGCTTCTCTCCGAAGAGCCAGACTCGGAACGTGTGCTCGGGTTCTTGACAGTCATTGGCGGTGCTATGCTACTGTTCGGGGCGGGAGCGATGGGTACCGATCCAGCATCCGGGATAGGCGACTAAGCTTTGCTACCGTTGTACCGGCCGTTCAAGAATATCGAATACATCGATAGCTTTGTACTCACGATTTCGCTGCTTGCCAGTCACTTCGATAACAATGCCATCCGATTCGAGTTCTTCAATCGCATTGTAGGCAGTCTGTCGACTTACGTCGAACCGATCCGTGATGTTGTCTGCGGTGAAGTACGGCAGTTCAAACAGTTCGCGGGCGAGTTTGTGACTTGTCTTTTGATTCGGATACTGCGCTTCGTACTCTCGCCGGAGTTCGAGTAATTCGAATGTTCGCTCGTAGGAGTCCTTCGCTTGCTCTTCAATGCCTTTGATAAAGAACGCAATCCAGTCGCGCCATTGGCCTTCTTCGCTAACCGCACGCATCGTCTCGACGTACTCCTGCTTGTTTCGATTAAAATAGGCACTCGGATAGAGGTACGGCTCAGACAGATAGCCAGCCTTGTGTAACTGGAGGACGATTAGAATCCGTCCGAGACGACCGTTGCCGTCCGAGCAGGGGTGAATTGTCTCCAACTGATAGTGAGTGATCGCAAGGTCAACCAGGGGGTGGTACTCGCCGTCCATCTGAATATATGCTTCAAGCGAGTCCATTAGCTCCGAGACATGATCCGCCGGTGGTGGCACAAATGGGGACTGTCCGGGACGGGGCGACGGAATATGAACATCATCATCTCGCCACTCACCAACAACGTCCCCCTCGTTCCGAACTCCGTCGAGTAATGTTTCGTGGAGTGATTTGAGCAGTTCGACCGAAATCGACTCTCCTTGTTTAATTGCGTCAAATCCATCACTGAGTGCGCGCTCAGCGTTCAGAACCTCCTGTAAGTCACGGCTCACACGCCCAGAACTGCCTGATTTCTGGCGTGTATGATACGCGTAGACTTCGTCCATCTCGACATCTGCGCCCTCAATTTCTGCTGTTTCGACTGCTTCGAGCCGGAGGAGCGACGTATACAGTACCGGCGAGAAATCGACAGTGGGACTAATCCCGTCGATACGTCCCAGCTGGAACGTCGCATCTGATATCGTCGCTGTGAGATCCTCGTCAATCTCAACCCGCGATGAGAGGGGCAACTTCTCTGGAATATAGTAGGGATGCGGATGCGACTGTTGGTAGTGCCCCGGCGCATCTGGTGGCAAATCCTCTGCTCTCATTTTGAATTACTTTGTCTCTAATACGACTTAATCATACGGGTTATAAACAAATTTGGATAAGCGGGATCGAAGACCGCTCCAAATCAAATTACAGTCGTTGTGCTACAACTATATCCGCTTAATCTAGCTGAGACAAATAGTGTCGACGGTTGCGCTAATCCCACATGAACAGTGGATGCCGACGGTGCCGGCGGTGTGTCGTGATGTCTGAGATTTCATATCGATGGCGGGGTCTTCACTTCGAAGTTGGTGTGTGATGACATTGAAGAGGTAGAGAATTCATTTCGATGGAGGGGTGTTCATATCGACACCACCCCTTTCATCTCGACAAGGGTTATGAACTGGCTGTTTCAGAAGTCGTGCGAAATAGTTCGAGGTCCTTGTCAAGGAGATATCAATATATATCCTCAATTGGGTGCCCCTCTCGGATGAACTGTTTGTAGTCCTCAAACGCGTCGTCGCGACCAGCGGGGAGGATCACGATTCCGGTCATGCTTGAATGGAAATCATTGGTGGGAAGCAAATAATTGGTTACAAGACTCTGTTGAAATCCTCAACCAGTGACATATTCTTGGAGCCGTGCTGAATACAGAGGATGGATTGAGCACAGAGATACCGTTCGAGAACTCAGGACGTCACCGGGAGTACCGTGGTGCCACACGGATAATCAGTTCACGCTCTTCGACAGCTCAGCCCCCGCCTTGAATTTCACTTCCTCTGACACACTCGCAGCGTTCACCAAGTGTAACGCTGGCGCATCCACCGCCACGTGCGTCACGAACCCGTATTCGTCGCCCGTCACCTCTAACGTGACCTCATTCCCGGCCTCTCGTCCCGGTCGCTTCTGAAGAGTGTAGTCGACACCCCCCGACTCCGAAAGCACACCCGTCTCGACCAACTCCGCTACCGTCCCGGAATCTAACCGCGCCCCCCGCCGAGCACGCTCACCAGACACCGACCGTTTCACCAAGTCACCGAACCCGTCACCATCAGCGTCAGCCGAGTAATCGAAACAACACTCGATACCAACCACCTCCGTCGGACCGGCCATCGACAACGCTGTCACCGAATCCTCGTACAGCGCAGCGTCGTCGATGACCCATCCACCCGTGTACACGAGTTGGTCGTTGCTCTCACACCGCTGGACGTACAACAACGCCGGGAACGGACGCGGACACTGCGGCGGCTGCACCAGCACTTGATACACCAACACACCCAACCCAGACCCAGACTCCGTTGTACGAGCCCAGACACCCGGACCACACGGGTCATCATCCGCCGCAGTACACACCTTCGCAGACTTGTCTTCCGCCGTCGGTGGCGAACTGACGACCGTCACCGTCCCGTCACCACCTCGAACGACCTCAAGACGCCCACCCGTCGCCACAGGCCCCGTCATCTCCGAAACGAAGTGAGGCGTCGTCCCGCACACCGCCCCCGGATGAGCGGACGAGTCAGTATTATCACAATCACCACCACCATCCGAACCAGCAGCATACTCCGACTTCCCCCACGAGTACACCTTACCCTCACCATCTGACTCGCCCGTCAGATACGCGATGAGCCGCTCCGGCGTCACCTCCTCACGGAGACTCCCATTCCCACCCGGAACCTCCGCATCAGGCAAACACACCGAGAACCGCTCAGCAACAATCGGTTCACCACCCAGATACGCGACGAGGTCAGCGTCCTCCTCAGAACCGTCACCGACACCATCACCATCGGAATCTGAATCCGTATCACCCGCCTGCGTCTTCCGCTTGTTGCTCCGCGACGAATTGTAGTCCTGAGCCATCACCGCAGAAGACGTAACCCACCCCTCCAACTCGACATCCCCAAGCTGCCCGGCAGACACCGTCGGAGCCAACCGACTCACGTGCGGGCTCCCCGGAGCCATCATAAACGTGACTTCCGTGTCATCATCATTCCAGTCTGTCCCTGCGAACACTGCCGCAGGCGACGAGCCCGTGTTCGTCACTGACGACGCAACTTGATTCAGACAGCCAGCGAGTCCCCCAACTACAATAACCCCGCTCGCTGCGAGTAGTGACCGACGGCTGACGGTCGTACGTGGCACAGTATTTCGGTGGTTGTTGCGTCTCTCTGAATACATAATCAAACAGTAGAGGGTACACGTTATCATAAGTTTTCTTATATTTGTGACTTGTTAACAGAAAATTTGGAGGCCGCGCGCCCTCTATTCAGCACGGTTCGGCGCTACTCACAATCTGCCAGCATGAGAACGGCTAGGCGTGTCTCATCACAAGCAACCCGGAACTGAATGGGCTGACCGGCATCGGCAAGCAATTACCACTCGACATACTCACGAGGATGTCCTTACTGACCGCCAGTTCGAGGTCCTGTTGGAAGCATGCTCAGCCCTTCCAGCACCACACGATTTTGAAGCGCGATTCATTTGTCTGATCGCAGGCCGACTGGGTCTTCGTGCTGGGGAGATTGCACACTTCCAGACCGCGTGGGTGAACTGGAACCGCCGCACGATTCGTATCCCACAACACGAACCGTGCCAGTGCGGGTACTGCCGGCGTCAAGCCCAACAGGAAATTACCCACAACGACGATCTATCTACTGCGGATGCCCTCGGGTCTCGATGGCATCCGAAGACTGTCGCTTCGGCGCGGCTCATTCCGTTTGATCTCTCGCTTCGACTTGAGCTGTGTGTCGAACGTTTCGCTAGCCGGTATGATGCGTTTCCCCGCTCGCGGTCAACAATCAACAGGCGGGTACAGGCCGCGGCCGACGAAGCCGATCTCTCAGGACGTGTCTATCCACACTGTCTACGAGCGACTGCCGCCAGCTACCATGCCTACAAAGGCGTCGCTCCCGTGCCGCTCCAAGCACTAATGGGGTGGAGCGATCTGGCGACTGCACAAAAATACATCCGTATCTCGGGAACAGCAACGGCTGATGCACTACGTCGTGTCCATCACGGGTAGGATCTTCTCAAACGTCGTTCAGTAGCGACGTGACCGATACAGAGGCTGTAGTCAACAGACAGACGTCCCGATCTGTCCTGAACGCAAATCGGCTTTCAGACATCGAGCCGTTGATAGCCAGTCTACTGTGTTGTTCATCGGGAGAACAAGCACAGCCGGCGCGGTCGGAGTGATAACGGGAGATATTGTCGGTATCGGCACCCGAATGCTACTGTGTCTGTGTTCAGCGCAGAACGTGAACTGGCAGTTGGAACGACCGTCAAAGGTACTAAACCGGTGTCTGGCAATATCTATCCTATTACAATGGTGATGATCCTGACTGCTGTCGGTATTATTGTCGCCGCATTCGTCGGGTTCAATATTGGCGGATCGTCCACAGGGGTAGCATTTGGCCCTGCAGTCGGCTCACGGCTCGTTCGAAAGACAACTGCAGGGGCGTTGTTCGTTGGCTTCGCCTTTCTCGGAGCGTGGACTGTGGGTCGGAACGTTATCGAAACGATGAGCAGCAGTATCGTGCCAGCGATCCAGTTCACGCCCGTTGCCAGTATCATCGTTCTTTTTTTCACCGGCGCGTCGCTGTTGATATCGAACCTCTACGGGGTCCCAGCGTCAACGTCGATGACTGCCGTGGGCGCCATCGTCGGATTGGGACTCGCAACCGGGACTCTCAATCAGGCGTTGATGTTCGTTATCGTCTCCGCCTGGATCGTCTCCCCACTGGTGTGTCTGACTCTCGGAGTCGTTATCGGCCGCTACGTCTACCCGTATCTCGACCGCTACGTCGCGTTCACGACGTTCAATCTCCAGTTCATCCAATTTGACCGATCGAGCACGGTTCCACGGCCATTCATCAATCCGAACGCATCACCACAGGACATTGTCGGGTCGCTGTTGGTCGTCCTCATCGGCTGTTATATGGCGTTCTCGGCCGGGGCGTCGAACGCCGCGAACGCCGTCGCTCCCCTCGTCGGTCAGGGTGGCTCGCTCACCGTGAATCAGGGTGTCCTCCTCGCGGTGGGGGCCTTCGCGTTGGGTAGTTTCACCATCGCCCGCCGCACGCTCGAAACGGTCGGGGACGACATCACGGAGCTCCCCATTCTCGCCTCACTGATCGTTTCCGTGATCGGTGGAACGGTCATCACCGCTCTCTCGTCGTTCGGGATTCCAGCGAGTCTCGCCGTCAGCACGACGTCAACGATCATCGGCCTCGGATGGGGTCGAGCGAGTCGCATATCGACACTGGCAGAGTTAGTGACGCCGACCCCTGACCGGCCGGATGTCGCGGTTTCGACCGGCGCACTGGTCACGTCACGCGCCGAGGACGCCCCTGCCGGCCCGACTATCGGGGACGTTGCCCGAGGCGAGGAATCGGCCGAGAAACCGGATGAAACCCCGAATATTCCAGATATCGGTGCCGAGGGACCGGCAGACATCGACCAGCGAAGTCTCTTCGACCCGGCGGCGGCCAAGCGTATCGTGACGATGTGGGTGTTGACGCCGTCGGTGGCGATCATCGGCTCATACCCGGTGTTCGGATTCCTGCTATGAGCCATACGCGCTGTGTATTCAGCATAGCCTCTCAAAACTATCAGAATTAGAGGATTTCAACAGAGCCGCCACGGTCGATGTTGACTATGACGAGTGTTCTAGAGGTATTGATAAAGAGCAAGACAGCTGATCACCCGCCGAGATCGGGTGGCTATAGTAGCTGCTCAACATCCTCGTAATTCCTTATGTAACTCTTGCTTCCCGGTGTTATCTATATGTTACATAAGGAATTGATATCGGATATCGTGTGAACGAACCGAAAAACGCCCGTTGCGGGTTTGTCGTGCTACCGAGTGGGAGGAATTAGCGCAATAATCATGACCAGTTTGAAATACCCCGACGCCGTCGGGGAAGCACGAATGCTGCAATTGGCTCAGAAAGACGCTTCCCCTGAGGTAGAGCCGCCAATAACGGGGTTTGAGATTTCTCTGGGCCGTCTCAGGCGAGTCCATGGCGATGGCGAGGGGCGTTTTCCTGATAGACCGGATTCCTCTGACCTATATTACGACAAAGTACGAACGGTGTTCTATGACTGGAGGTGAATCAGGTTTCGAGGACTCGATGGAACGCCAACCCACGGGTGAAGACCGGGTGCGGATGGTCGCCCGGCAGGTATCAGAGCCGCGGACAGCGAACTGGATCGCCTCCGAGGCGGACTGGTCACACGGGCCGATCAAGCGCGTCCTCGAACGGCTCGTCGACGACGGCATCCTCCACCATAACGATACCGGGGCCCACACGACATACTTCCCCGATTACCGTCGTCAAGCGATTACGGAGGCCATACGCCTTCGGGATAGCGACCACACCGCCGAAGGCCTCACCGAACGGCTCACCGATCTGAAAGCACAAATCAGTGACTGGGAAGACGAATTCGATGTCGAATCACCGAATCAGCTTCGCGGGACGCTTGTCGACGAAACGCTTGAAGCCGATGAGGAAGACCGACGGCGTGAAATCGCCCGTGAATGGGAACACCTTCAGCGCCGTATCGAGATCGTCGGATTCGCCGTTCGTGAGTGGGACTTCCTCGCCCCCACAACAGACCGGTGAGGTTCGATCCATATAGGGGACTTATGTGGAAGCCGTACTACGCATAATCAATATAAATCAGTGGTCCGTCTCACGGTGACTATGCCGTGTCACGAACGCGTCTCTAACTTGGAGGCAAGTTACACAGATTTCTGACTCGATGATTTCTGTACCAACGTGTTCACACATTGGGGAACAACTAACATCCCGGCCCACGTAGACCCGCGTATGAGCCAAGAATCGCTCGATGATACGATCAAATTCCGTGCTGGCCCGCTCAAAGAGGCGGCTACTGAGCTGGACTCGGTCCATCTGGGGGGAATCAACGTTAGTGAACTCGCACGCGAGGGACTCACCCAGATGCTTCGGCGAGCGATGACGGACGACGATAAGATTGCGATTTATGAACGCTATTCGGCTGGTGAGCTCTCCGAAGACGCTGCCCGCGTGCTACTCGGTGATGAGTTCGATCTGCTCCAGGAGGACATCGATGCCTTCCGTGAGGCTGCCGACGACGACACCAGTGACTATCTCGTCTAAATGGCTAGCGCCGACACACGGTATCCGATCCTCGTCGATACGGACACGCTGATCGCCGTTGCGAATAGCTCCTTGTGGACGCAAATAACGAAACACGTCGGTCTCACGACGACGAACGTCTGTAGACAGGAACTCAAGCGGCACGTCGAGAATACGCGCGAGACTGCACCTGAGGGGAGTCGCCCATACCGGCTTCATTACGGGAGCCGTACCGCGCTTGATGCGCTCGAAGATGACGAGACACCGCTTACCCAAGTGACGAGCGTCCCCCGGCCCCACGGAGCGGACGCCGGCGAGGAATCGCTCCGACAGGAAGTGGTACAGAATCCCGAGGCTATCGACTACGTCATTTTGATGGACGCAGCGGGCCGGCGTTCGATTCGCCGCGCTGTCGACGACCAAGCCGAAGATATCCGTGTTGTGACACCGCCGTTTCTGTTCTATATCCTCTACGACAACGACATCATTTCGCGTCGTGAGTTCTGCGAAGCGTGCGGCGAGCTGTTAGAACGTGAGGGCTGGACCGGATACAACGCCGTGAAGGCTGCGTGGGAGGGGATTCCGATTGACTGCAGTGATATTCTGGATGACCACTTGCTCCCGTGACGAAACCTATGAATCAGAACACCTCATCGACACGCGATGGTTCGACACCGCTCACGAGTTCCTTCGAGCGCTACCTCCAAGACAAGGGGAAAGGCCGCGGCGGCGACGGCGGGAACTACCGACGGAACGCCGCTCGCGAACTCGAGCGGTTCGCCGAGTGGGTCGCCGGCGACCGTGGCGATGACGACTGGACTGGGATCGTCCCCAACGACGTCGACCGTGACCCCACCTTCGAGGACCTCGACGAACGTGTCTTCCGCGAGTACGCCCGGCATCTCGCTGGTGACCGTGGCCTCAAACAGAACACCGTCCAAACCTATTATCGCTATATCTCTGCGTGGTGTGGCTGGTGCGTCAATGAGGGGTATTTCGAAGCGCACTACGCGCAGCGGGCAAGCGCGATGGCCCCACTCCCCGAGGATGACGGCCGAAAGCCCGGTGACCAGCAGGCCTGGACGTCCGAACAGCGCCACGACCTCACCCGCCACGTCGACGGACGGGCCCGCGACGCCGTCGAGGCGTACACGACACTCCCGGAGAATACTGACCCACTCGACAAGCAGCGAGCACGCTACGCAGCACTGAAGACGGCTCGTGACCGGGCTCTGGTGTTCGTCCTTGCCTACACCGCCGTTCGAGTCGGGGAGCTACTACGGGATCCGAACGACCCACGCCGGCGTGGCATCCGCTGGGAGGACCTCTCCCTCGACGACGGGAGCATGGACGTCTATCGGAAGAAACAGCAGTGGGACGCCGCGAGTCTCCCCGACCCGGCGATCTCGCCGCTGCGGAGCTACCGCAAGCTGATGGAGCCGCCGACGGAGCGCTGGCCTGTGTTTCCGACATTCGACCAACGGACGCTCGCAGAGCTCGTCCAAGAAGAGCTAACCGAACGAGGGGAACGCCCAGAAGCAATCACTAAACGTCGTGAAGAATATGCTCGCGACCTACTGCTTGCGCTCGATGCGGACATTCGGCCGCCGTCAATCACGACGGACGGCGCACGGTCGATTCTCCAGCGACTCTCAGAGGTTGCCGAGATCGACATCAACCATCCGAAACACGACTATCTTGCACCCCACGGCGGTCGACGTGGGATGGGTGAGGTCCTCGTCCGCGCGTTCGGGTACACCGTAGCAGCTCGGTATGTCGATAACTCCGAAGAGATGGTTCGCGAACGATACTCACATATCGAGGCTGGCGAGTTGGGGGACGTGGCCACGGAGGCTCTCGAAGAAATTGATGATGTCGGGTAGATCGATCGCGTTGGCGTGTGTCGTCTATAACATCAAACGCTTCGTCACACAGTGAATCCCTCCACTTTACCCCGATTCGACACAACCTATCAACCCGAATCGGTCGGAAATACGCTCCAAGAGACTATCTCTTTGGAATATTCGATTCCGTCACAATATTGTGAGCCCTTTCTGTGCTCTACTGGTCCATATATCGGGTATTCGTGACACGCTTGTGTGAGATATTTACCTTCCAATTTCAAAATAAAAGTCAAAGTATCTGTGTATATCTCCAAAAAAATTCATATGATGTGCGATCGGATCTCTCAATCATGCGACAGCCCTCACAAGAATCTGGGGCCTCAGACAACACGTCTGACGAACGCGATACAAAAAATCGAGGAGTAGAAAATACCGAAGAGTGCGTTACTGAACTAGAGGCTAGTCAGGAGTACATCAAGATCATCCCCGTCCGAGAAGAGGTCAACTCAGAGACCGTCAAACGCGAACTCTACGGACTTCACAGATACGGGACGGGTCGGAAGCTCCCGCTCGACATGGAGCTCCACATCGACAGCATCGACGGCGTCTCCAACTTCGAATTCATCATCTACAAGCCAGAAAACGAGGCCCAGTTCCAATTCTTCCTCGGGCCTGGCGAACGCGGCGACACGAACTGTGATACTCTTGAGAGTACGACGCGCTCGCAGTACCCCGAGAACTTCGAGTTCGACCGGCAGGACTTCGACATCACAGATGTGTTCGAGGAGACGCCGCACATGGTTCGCTACGAGGGTGTCGAAGAGCGGCGGAAAGACTGGATGACGCTTCTCACCCGGTACGACACCGAAACGACGGATCGGTCTACCCTCTCAAACCTGCTTGAAAGCATCATCCAGACCGATGACGCAGTCCTCTTCCAGGTCGTTTTCGAGCCGCGTTCGGACTGGTCGCCGAAGGCGCAACGACAGAAAGGCCGCCTCAAGCGCGGCGTCCACACGACTGGCGGCATGGTCGCTCGGAGTATCTTCGACGCTATCGTGGGCGTCTCCGACGAAGAAAAGCAGCAGCGCCACCGGGGAGACACGCCCGAAGAAATCGGCGGGACCATCATGGACTCCCAAGTCGATGGGCAACGAGCCGGCCAGAGCCGGATGGGGCAGATCGACATGAAAAACCCTAGCCACACCTACAACGTCTCCCTCCGGGCCGCAGCCCAAACCGAACGCACCGCGAAAAATCTCCAAGACTCGCTCAGCCACCTGAGTGGGAAGTTCTACTCCATCGACGGGAAATACCTTGGCCAGAACGAAAACGAGTACCGGCGGATGCTGAACCACGGGATCACCTACCCAAACGGTTTTGAGATGGTGACTCGTCGGAAGTCGATGCTCGTCTGTAACACCGAAGAACTCGCGAACTTCATCACCGTCTCATCGATCGACGCACTCCCGAAAGCAAGCCGAGGTGGGACTGGCGGCAAGCCCAAAGCACAGTCGGCGCTCACCTCCCCCAACGAAGAAGTGTTCAGGGAATTCTCTGACGGGATGACCATCGGCCACGCGGTCACAGCTCTTCGCGATGACAACGACAACGCAAACGAGATCAGCGCCATCGACAGCGTGAATCAATGGTGGCACGAGATCGACAAGCGGGACGCGCTCGCCCTCTCCGCCGGCGACCTCACCCACCACTACGTCCGGGCAGCAACCACTGGGAGCGGGAAGACAGTCGCCACGATCAACGACATGCTCACTACCCACGAGCAACTCAATGGCCCAACAATCCTCATCGATCCCAAGGGCGGAGAGATGTGTCGGAACTACCTGCGATGCCATCGGACACTCTTTGGCGACCTCGAGGACGTCGAGTACATCAAGGTTCCCGAAGAAGACGGCAACATCCCCGGCATCCCATTCTTCGACCTCAGACCGCTCACACGTTCGGCTGGTCGCGAACGTGAAACAGCCGTCCAAGACCTCATCGACCACTACTTCCAGCTGCTACGCTTCGTCCTCGGACGGGAGACGGTCGACCAAGCCTTCGTCGCAAACGAAATCCTCACCAACCTCATCAAGGGACTCTTTGACGAAGAGAACGGCTCCGACTACTTCACAATCGGCGATCTACTGGACGCAGCCCGAGACTTCCAACACCACGGCCGGTCCATCGAGAACCTCGAAGAGGCAGACCCCGAAGACCTCAACAAAGCACTCCCACCTGCGGAAGACGAGCAAGTCCGGAGCTTCCTCAAGTCTCACCTTGAGAAAGAAGAGCGGCAGTTCATGAACACGACCGACGCGGTCCTCAACCGGATTCGGAAGCTCAAGGAACGAGACTTCATCTGGGACATGCTCTCCTTCGAGGTCCCGGAGGAACACTGGAACGACGAAAAGGACTGGTACGACCGTGAGGAGGTCCCCATGCTGGACCTGAAAAACATCCTCAACGGCAACAAGGTCCTGCTAATGGACACCGGAAACCTCCGCGGAGAAAGTAGCGAAGTGTTCACTGTCCTGTTCCTCTCGCACCTCTGGACATCGGTCCAGTCTCTCTGGACGCCCAGCGGTGACGACTACATCACGAACGTCATCATCGAAGAATCCGCGAACGTCGCCCGCAACGAGATCGTCTACAACGAACTCCTCCCCAAAGGACGCGAGTTCAATCTCTCGCTCGGACTCATCATGCAGTACCCCGAGCAGGTCCTCGGCGAAGACCCACGCAGCAATCGGCGGGCGTATCAGGAGATCCTCAACAACGTCAACACGAAGATCATCGGGAACATCGCCACCGACGACATGCTGGCGAATTCGCTGTTCCACGAGGACCTAGACACCGACGAGATCAAAGATCGAATCGCTGGGCTCCGTCGTGGAGAATGGGTTGTCCAGCTTCCATCGACAGGCTTCCACAAGCAGAAACCAGAGATTCTCACCCTGAAACCCCTCCCAATCCCGCCAGGACACAGCGAAGGCCCGTTCGACGTCTCCCCGAAGTCCAAATTCGTTCGGGAGCGCAGCCGGAATCTCCACACCCTCAACCGGGACAGTGAGTACATCAACTCCAGCGCCGGCGCTAACTTCAGCTCATCTGGAGACGGAGAGGGCGACAACACGACCACCGACAGCGACACCACAGGCGACGACGGTGGGCTCAAGCCCGAACAGAAAACGCTCCTAAAAAACATCTTCGACGCCCTCAGTGGAGACATCAAGCTGTACGATCTCAACAAGCCAATGACGACGCTCCCCAACAGCGAGTACGCCTCAGACCTCGAAGATCAAGAGCTGGTCGAGAAGGTCACGATCGGTCAGAACAAAGTCTACTACATTCCGACAAAAGAAGGCGAGTTCCTCGCTGACGGAAAATCCCTCTCCCCAGACGAAGGCGGTGAGCTCGGTAACGAAAGTCCAGAGCATCACCTTGGCGTCCGACTCTCTGCCGCATACTTTGACCAGCAGGGGTTCGACATTACACTCTACGGCGACATCAACAGAGGGGAAAACAAGACAGACACCTTCGCAGAAGCGACAAAGCAAACCTCTGGAGACCGCGACCAGCTCGTTGAAGTCGAGATGAGCCCGGAGAAGAAACAGCACGTCTTCGACGACTACGAAGCTCTCAAGGAGGGATATGGTGATGCGATCTGGGTAGTCAAAAACTACGATGCCGCAGTCACACTCCTAGAGAAACTCAGCGAAGAAGTGGATGATCTTCCAAGCGGGCACGGGGAACAGAACATTGAGAAAATAAACAAGCAACTCGATAAGCCTGGTATCCAAGAGATTCACACGCTAGATTCACTCCGCAAAGCCATCGAATAGGCCCACTTTCTGCCCGCCTCTATCTCTTCCATCCCGCCCTAATCCAGTCAGCTGCTAGGGAAAAAGGATATGCTGCCTTCGGCTGAATGTAGCTATTTAGCATGTCAGAAGAAGCTACTGCCAGCGGAGACTCAGAAACAAATAATCCACCAGACAACCCAAACAGCCAACCCAATACTAACGCTAACAAGAAAGAAGATACACCAGAGATGGCCCCCCGGAGGATGACGCTCTCCCCGAACTAGTCATCGACAAAGTCGCTGAATCCCTCACCGATGAGGGCCACGATGTCTACCACAGACGCGAGTTCATTACCATCCGGGAAGATGGGCAGCTCGCACCGAACTCTACGGTTGTCGAGCAGTATCTTGAGGACACCAAAGCGATGATGCTCGCCTACAATGAAGACGACGACGAGATCATCCTCGTCCCCCTCGAACAGCGGTTCGACCGGGCAGATGTCTACGGCTACAAACCTGGCGGGACGATTACAGGGCGGACCTTCGTCAAAGAGTACGGAATCGAGCATGACGAAACGGTTCGCTATCACCCGGAGTGGGATGACGACATCGGCGGCGACCAAGTTGATGGTGGCTTCCGAGTCGACCTCGATCAAGACAGCGAGGTCGTCAATACAGATGCGTCTGAAGCCGACAGCACCACCGACGAGTCTGAAGCTGCCGACTAACAGCTCCCGCACGACCATCGGAAGCCGGGCGTAGTCACAGCGTCGTCACCCCCGACCCTCCATTTGTTTCTCTCCAGAACCCACTCTCCCAGAGATGCTAGCAGTGGCTATCCCCAACTGATCACTGCCTGACGCAGGACATCCGACAGGCTCGCCCCACGCCGACCCACTCGTGAATACCTTCCCAGCCCCAACGATCTCCCACACGACTCCTAACCCACGCCTGTCTCACTCTCGACGCAAAACTATTGGACGACTCTCTTCAGGCTCACTATTCACTGGCCGTTGAGGTACAAGAAGCGTGTCTTATACTCGCCCGCCACCATCGAAGCCCTCAAACTCGGAATCACACTTGCGAGAGCGATATCATCGAATTGCTGTTTCGACCCAGCGAGATGCGATCAGTTTCTGCTCCCAATTCCCCCGCTTCAGCGATTCCTGACGCGGAAATGGAAAACGACCCCCCGACTGTCGACGCAAAAATGACTCCCGAATAGAGCGCGACCCCCCGACCCTCAATACAAGGCTAACACACGAGTAGAACGCAACCCCTCGACGAAGTATTCTCAGCAAGCCACACCAATACTGACTCTCTAGCTCTCAGCTATCGAAGACTAACTTGTGCCAGCGTCCTCACACCCCACACCTCCCAAGTCAGCCTCACTCCTTTCGCGATAGCTACCGGCTCGATCACCTCACTACTCAGTGCTTCCTACCACATTTAGTATGATTTTCACAGTCCAACCGACCCTATAAATACTAGACAGCACCGGGATTGCGGTAGTCCGTATATAGTTTCGTAAATACTAGACGGCACCGGTATTCAGCAGGTGCGTATTAATTAGAAAGTCCCGATCGCACGACCACCTGGCATTTACCTATTTACTAGACTGCAGCATGATATGGCCTTCTCGTATATAGTCTCGTAAATACCAGACTACACCGGTATTGCGGGGGTGTGTATTAACTCTCAGAACACGAGGTGCGACGCGCGAACCACCAGCATAAATACTAGACGGTGGCGTGATGCGGCCGTCTCGTATATAGTCTCGTAAATACTAGACGGCACAGAGATTGCGGCATTCTGTATATAGCCGGTGATCTTGATTCAAATTTCTTAGTAATACCAGACGACGTGGCGATTGACACCTCCTCTATTAATTTATGTATTCTATCTGTCTTTCCCTGTAAATACTAGACTGCGGCGGGATTACGGGGGTTCGTATATAGAATTACACCGGCGACAGCGTCTACATACGTTCAGCCATACGACGAGAGATCTTTAGAGACCCTATTAATGAACTTGGGGTTGTCTAATACGTTCGGCCGAATTCACACAATTAGGGTTCAGGGGAGATGAAGTTCAGTGGATAGTCGCGTAGCGAACGATTCGGGCCGGAGCCAAGAAACAGGCGGGGGAAAGTGGGGGAGACGAGCGGCGGACAAGGCAGAGACTATCAAGGATATGATAGTGGATGGAACCCTCGGGGAGCGGCGCAGCGGACGGGAGAGATGAGGCGATGAACAGGCCCCAACGACAGTCAAGCAACGACCACCAGCAGGAGGCCACAGAAGAGCCACGACCAGTGCCGGCGACGAAGCGAGACAGCAACGACTGCGAGGTAGCGGGGGAGCCTGACTCGGAGAACCGACGACGAACGAGGAACAACCTGGACCCGGAGCTCGACGATAGACTACCAGCTGATCGATAGCACCGGATCTCGATCCACGACACCACCAGCGAGACTGACTCGGCGGCAATAACTCGACGAGCGACGGGAAACGAGAATCGACCAGCGACGACCCCCGGCGATTAGACGAACGACTGGCGGATCCGACCCGACAGCCAAGAAGCAACACACCGACTTCGACCAACGACCAGCATCGAGGATGGACCACCGAGCGGGCTGCGACGGGGGGGACAACCGAGACGAGACGACACCCGACGACGAACAGCGGCGGCGGGACGACGACAGGAGGGAAGGGCCAGATCACGATGCGGGAGTGGGGGTGGGGCGCGGGCGGCGACATCGAGAGTCGCGGTCGCGATGTGGGCGGCGAGGGGGTGGGTGGCGAGAGACGCGATCGTGACCGCACTGTATGCGACGCGACGGTGGGGGCGGAGGCGACGGCGACAACGGGACGCCGACACTACGGGGGCGGCGAAGCGATGGGGACAGCGAAGACAACGACGACGGCGACGAAGACCGAACAGCGAGAGCGACGCGACGGAGGGGCGGGGGCGACGGCGACAACGGGACGCAATCCGAAACCACCGCAGCGAGGAACAGCTATCACCGACCGCTCGGCAGGGGACAGGGATCAGCAGGGGGCGAGAGAGATGAGAAAGGGAGGAGGAGATGGAAGGTGGAGCGAAAACTCGATCCTCCCGGATTGCCGTAGGCAGATCGTTCAGGACGGAGCTGACGTGGATGATCAGGGCAGGGCCAGATGGCGACTCGGGGGCGGGGAGTAGCCGGGGTCGGCAGATACTGACTTGATTGGGGGATAGCCGAGGCGGCTGACGAAAATAACTTACTACCCGGAGAGGGAGTGACACCATATGGGAGAACGAATTGGAGCGATGGTAGATGACGATCTGAACAGCATTCTCGAAGCGATGGCCGCCCACCATGACATCCCGAAGAGCAGAGTGATCGAACTGCTCCTCCGGGAGGGAGTCCAAGCACGCGAGATGCGATACCGGTTCGAACAACTGGACGCGAAGCTCGATCATCTTCTCGAGAACCTTGGCACAAGCACCACCGTCGCGAACACAGTCGAAGATCGATTCGAGACTATCAGCGAACGGCCGATGCCCGCCGGCGTCTCTGGTGTGGAGTTAGCCGACAGCCCACTACCGTACTTTCAGAGCGCAGGGAGCTATCCAGATCGATCGGACGAGGAGGCAGTTGTCCGGGACCAAGTGTTCGACGAACGGGATGCGGTTAGGAAAACAGACGACGACTAGGCGATCGACAGAGAACAGAATCGACGACACCACGATCCGAACAGCGACCAGCATGGAAGCCGACCGACGAACGAACTAGAAACAAGACCGGACCAGCGGCAACAGCGACCCTGGGGGGCACCTGTTACGACGCGAGACCCAATGATGAGCAGCGGCGACAGGCGGCGACAACAGCACCTACGGGTTACCGTCCCGATGCGAGACTGGGGAGTGGGGTGGTATGTTGACGACATCGAGTGTTACGAGGATGGTTCGAGAGTGGAGGTGGGGGAGACGACGGCGGCGGGACACCACGACTGTGGGAGCGACGACGCAACAGCATCACCACCAACATCAACGGACTGGTGGCAAAGAGAGTTGATCTCAGTTCTTGCTACCATAGATATCGTTGATTGTATATTCATCGTCTATGAGAAGTGTATTTTTAGCTACCGGTGGGAGTGGAGTGTGATTTAACAGGAAATTAAGACTACAGACAGATTCGACCGATACAACCACTCAAAGACGCAAATACAGTGGACGAGATTTGTGACACGAATATAAAAGTCACACTCGCTCGTCTAGCGGAATAGCACGATCCGAGAGAACTCCCCCGGCGCTAGGACGCCGGAGGAATCGTGCTGCCAACCCAATGACAGCAATCCAAAACACCAGGGTCAGGAGTCATAACTCTGTCTCTCAGAACACTACGCTCAAAACTGACCTAGTGACAGACACCCTCGTACAACTCGCACACCAGCGTGACAAAGCGCACAGCAGCGCCCACATCCAAACCATAGGTAATCAACCTCCCAAGCCGACCAGAGAGTCCCAGCCGTGGCGACAGGACACCCCGCATGAACCCCTCACTAATTACAGCTTGTCGAAGAGACGCCAGCCACATCGACGGACGATCCCATCTACGGAGGCGAGCTAAATGACAGACACGCCCGACGAGACGGCCTCACTCGCGGTTCCAATGGAACCAGATGTCGCGTTCGATGCGATTGGAAATAGTCGCCGACGCCGCGTCGTATTGTCTCTGTCACGCGCTTCCAAAGCAGTCCCCACTAACGAACTTGCGGTCGAAATCGCGGCCATCGAAAACGGGATAGATCCCAGCAAGGTCGGCAGCGACGAACGTACGTCGGTCTATATCGCGCTGACCCAACAGCATCTCGAGACCCTCGATGAAGTCGGTGCAGTCGACTACGATGACCGATCCAAGACCGTAACCGCGACAGACGCAACTGAACCACTCGCCGAATACATCCGCCGGCTCCAGACAGCCTGCTACAAACCAGACCGCGAGGAAAGCGCATGACTGAGACACAAGCCCGTGCCCTCGCGACACTTCGAGACATCGACGCCCGCTTCCATCGCCTGTTCGAGGCGGTCGATACCGCCGACGGAACAGCAGCCACACCGTCCGCAGACCCTCTCGTCACACTCCGGCGAGCACGGTCGCAGATCGATGCTGCGCTGTTCGAACACCAGCGTCGAACAGATGACGGTACACTCCCTGACGGTGGGTCATGTGTCCTCCAGTGGGACCCACCTCATACTCCACCACGACGACTTACCCTCGGCCCAGACAGCGACGGTGACAGTTGGACCCGCCGTGAACTCGAGTGGACAGGTGAACGCTGGCGTATCTGTGGTCGCGACAGTGTCACCGACGTCGCGATCAGCGCACCAGCGGAACCACGATATCCGGATCCCATCGACCCGCCGACGATCGAGACACAGCTTAACTGGATTCGCGGTACGTGGACTCATCCGGATCCAGATGTCCTCGTCTTCGATGCGACGGCGACAACTGAACAAGGTGTGCTTGGGGCCGTCGACGACGAATTGCGGTACCGAGAGGCCGGCAGCCCTCAGTGGGTCACCGTCACCGACGAAGCGGAACTCTACCACCACATCCAGCAACAGGGCCAACCGAGCATCAAGGCGCTCTCAGAGACCACATTGACACGCCACCACTTCACCCCCAGCCCACTCACCCGATGAGCGCAAACGAATCCTACCTCCCAGACGGGTACGCAAATCATCTGTGCTCGCTTACGGAGACACTCACATCACTCCGTGAAACGATCGAAGGCGACCATACGCTCACAACTGACCAGCGGATGTTCGCCCGCCGCCTCCTGTATCTAACCAACCAGCCCATCAAAGAGGCCGAACGGATTCTTCCTGACCCAGATTGTGACGATGACTCGACCGACGACAATACACTCGATTCTGCCAACGATTACGCGACTACACTCACTCGCGTGGAAGAACAGTTATGCTGGCTGATCCGCTCACTACAGGCTGCGTTGGCAGACGCCAACTACGACGAGGCACCCGCTGAGAAGTTCACAACAGCGCTTGAGTACGCTACAGCGCTACGCGACATCATCCCCGCGGTGCCGACAGAAAGCCCAGTCCTGGCCGCTCAAGCGGATATCGCTATTGCCGAAATCGACCCACACGTTGGGGGTCGTGGTGACAGTGATGGGCGGTGGCTCGAGTATCAACTCGATCGGGCACTCAACCGCTGGGGATACGGGGCGGCAAGACGACAGCACATCTTCAGTCTCGAGGTGGATGTTGTCGCTCGCCGACGAACGAAACAGCAGGAACCCAGCGATTGGATCGTCGCTCAGTGTAAAGACTGGACGACAGACCCAATCACGCCGCGTATCCTCTTTCGGCTCTGTACGGTAGCGTTTGCCTGTCGTGCGATGCCAGTACTCTGTCACACAACCGAGCTCACTCCGCGAGCCGAAAAACTAGCACGCGAACTCGAAGTACGGGTACTCACACTCAAGGATTTAGAGCGTGCAGAACTCCCTGCCCCGCATGTAGCGAAGCCGACTACGGCACTTAATGAGTGGGGGCCGCAGTATCGGGCTCGAGAGGATCGCGGTTCGTTCCCACTAATGTTTCGTGGGGAGCCAGGGAAACGCTTCAGCTACGTCCCAGGCTTCACCCCGGTGGGTAAAGACGCTGACTACGAGCCGATCGAAAGCGACCAAGATGACGATGGTACCCATCCTGCTGCTGGTCATTGACCCTAGTGAGATATTGTGTTAAGTAGCTAAACAGCCGGATTTGGGCCTCTGTTCTCAGAGTTTTTTTTGCGAGGATCTCAATTGTTGGTTTCACCGGCATTCACACCAGATCAGGAACTCTAGCTGATTCCGACTTCTACTGACGTACAGAGAGTAGTGACACACTACGCTTCTCATTTCGTGTGGAACAACGGCTCTGTAAAAACTGTAATATCATCTTCTGATAGGTTGTAATAAAAAGTCCAGTTCCCGTTGAAGAACTCACGGCTGATGAACTGCTCCCGGTTACGCCAGAATCAAACCTGTACAAGGCCCTTAGCTTCCTTGTTACATACTACGAGTACGGATTCACACCAGATAAAATTGTAGCCCGAACAGACCTCAACAAGACAACTGCGTCAAACGCGATGGCTCGACTCTTTGGAACCGGCCTCATCAACCGAGCAGATGATGTGTATTGAACCACGTCGAGTCGATGAGTCAAAACTTCAGCTTGAGTCGCTTGATTCGGCTGTCCGCCTGTTTGAGGTGACACCCAACGACGATAGCTACGCCGAAGAGAGCTGGGAACAAGAAGTTCCGAGTATCGATCCAGATGAGTGAATACTCAGCTTTGAACGTTGAGTATCTAACACTTAATCGACCGAAAATGGCGGCTGAGACGGTGTGAGCATGGAAAAGGGAGTTCAGCCGCAGACGCTCCACTTTCCACTAGAGGTTCAAACGCCCTGAACGCTGCCTTCATTATCCTCTGTGAATCACTCTCCAGTTCGGCCGATACCGTAAACTCCTCGTAGAACGTCTTTTCCTCCGATTTCGGGCCCAATAGTGTCAACACGACAACGTTCAAAGCTGAGTGGATAAGCAGGAACGAATATTTCGGTCTAACGCCACCGATGAGCGCTTCGACATCTTCCACGGCCGTGAGTACATCTCCTTCCGCACAGATAGCCACCTCGCGCCAAATTCAACAGTAGTTGAACAGCATCTCAAGGGAAAAGAAGCCGTCATCCTCGCGTACAACAAAGCCAATAATGAGGTCGCACTCATCCCGCTATCAGCAGATTACGATCGGGGTGATGTCTACTCGCTCAAACGCAGCGATGGGAGTACGGTTATCGCCGCAACAGGATTCTTCAAAGAACACGATCTCTCCGTGGACCAAACTATTCGGTATTCACCGGAATGGAACGGCGACATCGGCGGCGATAACGTCCCTGGTGGGTTGGTTATCGACTTCGATGAAGACGGAGGGATCTACGCGGCTGCCTCACCATCAACATCTACTGACGAGACCTAGCACGGCTACACACCTAAGTAGGCTCCCACACAAACACGATAGATCGCCGGACTGTCTCTGTCCGTAGACAGTCGACGTGCGCTCCGAGACCAGCTATTCTTTTTGCGTCGTTCGTCCCGTCTCTAGATCGACCCGACATCAGCCATCGTAACACAGCCCAGTACTCTAACCCCCCTCTGCGGATACTTAGTCTAGGAAACGAACCAGCGACACATCAGCGTTGAATTGGAGACGAACTGGCAATACATCACCGTAGAACTGGAGACGAACTACCGGCACATCAGCGTTGAATTGGAAACAAACTGGCGACACAACAGCGTGGAACTAGAGACGAATTAGCATCAAATCCCCGTCCTAACAGCTCCAAGCCAAGACTTTCAGAAAGCAAAATGCGGATCGCTGTTCGGCGAGAAATCCACTTCCAGCAACCACAGCTTTTGCCCGTTATTGCTACCACTACCAAGCATTCTATCACATCTCATATGCTTCTAGCAGAAATTCTGGACTATAATCACAAGACAGCACCGGGATTGCGGGAGTCCTTCATGAAGTGCGTAATGACAAGACGGCAGCGGGATTACCGGGTATCCTTCATGAAGCGATTCTGAATCCGGCAAGTGTTGGTCGACACACCGTAATGACAAGACGGGAGCGGGATTAGCGGGGTGCTTCATGAAGTGCGTAATGACAAGACGGGAGTGGGATTGGTGGGGGTGTTTCATGAACCAAATGTGAATCTTGTGAGTAGCAGCCGATCCCGCATAATGACAAGACGGGGGCGGGATCGCGGGGATGCTTCATGAAGTACGTAATGACAAGACGGGAGCGGGATTGGTGGGGTGCTTCATGAAGTAATTTTCGACCCAACAACCCCCGGCTAACATCTTATAATGACAAGACGGTAGCGGAATTCGGGGTATCCATAATTAAATATATATCTATATTGTTAGGTCATCTAATGACAGGAAGGTGGCGGGATTGCGGGGGGTGGTTCATGAAACCGCTACCAGCCAAATCAGTCTCATACGTTCAGCCATACGACAAGAGAGTTTTATAGACTCTATTAACGAACTTGGGGTTGTCTAATACGTTCAGCCGAATTCACACAATTAGGGTTCAGGGGAGATGAAGTTCAGTGGATAGTCGCGTAGCGAACGGTTCGGGACGGAGCCGAGAAACGGAGGCGGGAAAGTGGGGGAGGCGGGAGGCGGACAAAGCGAATACTATCAGAGATATGATAGTGGATGGAACCCTCGGAGAGCGGCGCAGAGGACCACGGAAGAGCCACGACCAGTGTCGGCGACGAAGCGAGACAGCAACGACTGCGAGGTAGCAGGAGAGCTTGACTCGGAGGACCGACATCGAACGAGGGACGAACCGGCCACGAAGGTCGATGACGGACCACCAGCTGATCGATAGCACTCCAGAGGCGAGCCACGACACCACCAGCAGAACTGACCCGGCAGCAACAACCTGACGAGCGATGGGAAGTGAGAATCGACCAGCGACGACCCTCGGCGATTAGACGAACGACTAGCGAAGTCGGCCCGACGACCAGGAAGCAACACAGCGACCTCGACCACCATCAAGAACGGACCACCGAGCGCGCGACAACATGGAGGGACCGCCGAGACGACACGACACCCGATGACGAACAGCGGCGGCGTGGCGACGACAGAAGGTGGGGGCCAGATCACGATGCGAGAGTGCGGGGTGGGAGGCGCGGTCGACGACATCGAGAATCGCGGTCGCGATGTGAGCGGTGTGGGGTGGGTGGGCGGGGAGACGCGACCGTGACCGTACCAGATGTGACGCGACGGTGGGGGTGGGAAGGCGACAACAGCGAGACAGCGATACTACGGGAGCGGCGAAGCGACGGGGACGGCGAAGGAAATGACGACATCGCGGACCTCAAAGACGAGTTCGAAGAAGTCGAAGAGCTCGTCGGTGTGATCAACGACATCGCCGAGCAGACGAACATGCTCGCGTTGAACGCCAACGTCGAGGCGGCGCGGAGCAACAGCGACGGCTTCGCGGTCGTCGCCGACAAGGTGAAGAATCTCGCGAATCGCTCCCAGGAGCAAGCTGACGAGATCGAAGGCATTGTCGCGAGGATCAAGGAGAAGGCTTCCAAAACCACCGCCGAAGTGGACGCAGCCAACGACGAGATACAGTCTGCGAGAGACGACATCCAAGCCGTCCTCGAGAACCAGAAGCAAATTCTCACCGCAGTTGAGCAGACCGAGAGTGGGATCAGCGAGATTGCCGCTGCGACAGACGAACAGGCGAGCGTGGCCGAAGAGATATCGAGTGCCGTCGACGACGTCTCCGAGCGGGCCACCGTCGTGAGCGAGGAGATCGCAGAGATCGCGGCCGAAAACGAAAGCCAGACAGAGATGGTCTCCCGACTGGCTCGGCAGGTTGAACAGATTGACCGTGAACTGGCGAGTGTGATGAATCGGTCAGTTTGAGCGGTCCGCGCCCCACAGACAGAACAACACACCCACCCCACGTTTCCGCTGTAGATCTCCAGAATATCGATACTTCAGGCCGTCCCCTGTAGTCGTCTTTTTTGACATCTCCCTCTGTCTTCAGGCGGAAGAACCCCGACCACGGTTGGGATCTATGACATCGCGCGCAATGGCTACTCACGACCTGCGGTCACGCTGCTGTCCCAGAACAATACTTTCGCCCCGCTCACCTGAGCTATAAATCACAGAGTCTCTAATTTTGAGGGGAGGGAGCACCACTGGCCCGGTTTCAACAGCCGGATTAGCTCTAAAACAGTGTCACACGCTCCCTCTCCCCCTCGAAGTAGCCCGCGAACTCGTGAGAATGACACCTGATGACCCAGAGACAATCCGTGGCGACTGCTCGTTCTGCGGCGAGACAGTCACGGGTCGGCACGCAATCATCCACTATGAGACCACTGGCGGCGATCCGGGCATGTGGGCCGAATGTCCAAGCTGTGGCGAGATCGTTGACCCCACCCATGCTCAGTAAACAGTTCATCCAGCAGATCGTCAGGCTCGAGCCGTCATCGACAACGCACCACGAGTGCCGTCACTGTGGGTACAGTGTGGAGCAGGATGTCGATGAATGTCCACGGTGTGGCTCTCACGAAATTGCGGCCTACGATCTTGAGTAATTGCTGAAGTGGTCACGGTTGGTAGAGAAGGTTCAACTCCTTATGTAGCACCCGAACGCTAACATGGCACCGGTTGTTACATAAGGTATGGAGCAGCCGTCACCACCTACCTCGCTCCCGAAGTATCTCGCAGAGGGGCTCCCCAAACAGGACACAGAAACACTCCATGAGGTACAGAACTATATTGAGGCGCTCATCGAATATCGCGACCAGTCGGTCGACACTGACGAGCTTCCGGAGGCTGCCGAGCCCGTCGACGAGCCCGATGGCGCAGGACGCGGGACCGTCGTCAAAGAGAAAGTCACCTGTGGCGACGACAGCTGTAAATGTGCCAGCGGGAATCCCGCGGATATGCACGGCCCGTATCTCTATCGCTACTATCGTGAGAACGGCACAATGAAATCGGAGTACATCGGCAAGCCAGAAAGTGAGTAGTGGTGTGAGAAGTTTGCAATAACCACCCGTTCGTGCCAACCTGCGGTCCTAGACTTCCTCGCGAAGGGTGTCATCAACGACATCAGCGAACGCAACGTTCTCACGCACCTGTTGTATCTCGACGGTGACTCGGTCCCCGACACTCGTTTCGGGAACGATCACAACGTAGCCGCGCTCGACTTTCGCGATCCCGTCACCTTGGTCACCGAGGTTCTCGATTTCAACGTCTCGCTGTTCACCTTCCTCGACAGGCGGGCCGTCGTATTCGTGTTGCTGAGTAGCGTGGTCAGCTGACTGAGTGTCCTCAGTCGTGTCGGCGGCTTCGGTATCCGGCGTCGACGTCGATATGAGCGCAACACGGTATGTTTCACCCTCAGAGAGTGTCCCGGTGGCTATCTCACGGTCTGGCACAGGTATCTGGTAGGTGCCATCGTCTTGCTCAACAGTCGCAGTATACAGTGTCTGGAGCGTCTCAGATATGTCCATAAATCGCGTATTGTGTTGACTCGTGCCAGCTGACTTGGTTCTAGCGTTTCTAGTGCTCTCAACTGATTACCGCCGGTCTGATCAAGGTTCCCGAGAGACCACTTCAGGACTCATCGCAGCATCAAACACGGCCGCAAAGTCTTCGAGAAGCTCCTGTGGCGATCGCTCATCACTACGAGACGGGAGTGGGGCTTCCCAGCATTCGATCTCGAGCGTGCGGGCATTCGACACTGACTCCGGTTCGGTTGTCACATTGAAAATTCCGGTATGATAGATTGCCAGCAGTCGCTGCTCATGAACGGTGACGTAATCGATTCCGGCTCGGTCTAGGACTGTCGAAACATTAGTAGGCTCAGATAACGAGACAGAGATGCTTGGAGACGCCGAGTCGCTCATACGATAACTTCGTCCATAACACCGATAAAACCAGCCTCAAAGAAGAACCGGACACAGCATCAAGTCAATTCCCGTGGCCGGTCTGTCGTCTCTCAACGGGTACAGATGTGGGTACCGGCTACCCACCAGTTGAACGGGTATGGAAGGATGTCCCGGAATCAAAGCTCGTGAGTTCGGTAATACGTTCTTCCAGTTCTTCGATTTCAGCTTGGAGCTCGGTTGTGTCTTCGTCGGCTCCAGCTAACTGGTCTTTGAGCCCTTGGAGACGGCTTTCTTTCATCTCGTCGTCGACGTCTGCCTTCCGTACATACTCGCTTTCGTCGATCTCGTACACGTCGGACTCAGAGAGTGACGTCACTTCCAGCGCATCGTCAAGTTTGCTCGTGTCGACACTCAGCACGCGCTCGGGGTCGATCCCTTCCGCCTCCAGTAGCTCAAGGACTTCTTCGTCATCTTTGAGTGTTCGATTCCGACGGACAGCTCGTTGGACGGACCCGTATTGCCCACTGACCGGCTGGTCGTGATGGAGACGGTCAAGCAAGACGCCACGGACGTCTTGTCGAAGATCGTTGGCATTGCGCTGGACATCCGACAGCAATGTATAGAGGTTCACCAGCGTCGGCACGTCCAGCTCCGTTAGTGACGTCACATCGTGCTGCTCAAGCGCGTCGATCAACAGGAGTGCGTCTGCGTACACCGAGATATCAGGCTCTTCTCGTGGGCCATCGTCCTGTTCAACCGTGTGTGCGTCGAGGAGCGGCGACGGGGTTGGCGTCTCGCTTTCAGAGAGGGTGCCGTCCCGATCGTCGATTATGAATCGCGGATGGAGACTCATCACGGTGGCATACGGTTCAGCTCCAGGTGGGAGGCGATCGAGATCGAACGGCCTAGTCGCATCGTCAACGCGCTTGAACAGCGTCTCGAACTGCTCCCGCTGGAGCGGGATGGCCTCACTGTCGGTCTGATACCCGATCAGCACTCGGTGTTGCTGGACGTCGGTAATGTGAAACGGTTTCTGAGAGAGCGGAGTGAGGAGTGTTGCGTCTGCTGGAAGCTCCTCCACGTTGTCGAGGAGGTTGTCCCACGTCACTCGAAACGACATACTGGCGATTCAGTACTGCGAGACAAAAGCATACGCGCGTACGTGATTGAGCTCACCGTGATTAACCAACAGATAGCAGCAGAAGCGCCAGTTTGTTGGTTAATAGCTCGCGCTCTTATGTAGAACTACGGAAAGCCCCCATAACGAGGCAGTCGATGGTGATTTCGACGGATGCGCCTGTGAGATTCAGCGATCTAATGATCCCGAATGTATGAGCGGCCTGTTACAAGCCTTGCTTGGACAGGCCGCGGAACTTCCGCAGCCACGGTTGAACAAGCGAAAACAGGCATTCTGCCTGATTGATGTGGACTCCGTCAGGCGATACGTACCTCTCTTTATGGACGACCGTTCGGTGATCCCGATCCATCTCGCGGTACGCTTGGAGTCCATCTGTCCAGACCTCTCCCAGCCGCTGGGAGAGGTCTTCAGCTTCCTGAATCACTGGCTCAAGATCGCCTTCGTAGTCGATCCCACGCTGTCCGCGAATCACACGAAGCGAGTCGCGGCACGCCGCGACGAGCGTCAGTTGGTCACCGTAACGCCCTCGCCAGCGTGATCGGCCAGTGCGCGACGAGCCGCCGCGAGAACGGCTGTTTCGCGGCGGCTCTTGACCTTTGTAGCCAGAACAGACTTTGCCAGATTCGTCGACCTGTGTCGGTCCATCGATGGTCTGGTTAAACAGTTCCCAGGTGAGGGGGAAGCCGCGCTGAACCGCGGCTTCCGCCTCCCGAATCGCCGTGTGAACGGTTTTGTAAGCGCGACCGAGCAGCGGCGCAATTTGGTTGATACTCAGCAGCGTATCTGCGTAGAGGGTGAAAGCGAGAAGCACCTCTCCTGCGGTGAGGTGCTTCTCGTGAAATGGCGTTCCATGGGTGTATACTGGCTTAAATTCGCAATTACGACACCGAACTCGGTCGTGTTTCTCCCACGTCATAATGCTCTGGTGACCGCAGCGAGGACAGGATGTATTCTCCCAGAACTGCTTGAGCCGCCGCTCGATGCGGGCATCGAGCGGCTCGGTGTTGATCTCGATAACTCCGAGCTCGATCAACTGCCGAAACATCCCACCAAACGCTGGTTGAGCAGAAGGCATATTGCCAGATTAGAACTGTCTGAGTGTAATTATACGGGCTTTCCGCGTTTCTACATAAGAGCGACACAAGTAGTCGATGTCCTACGAACCTCCGACCCCACCGGCGAACCTCCCGACAGAAATCGTCAACATGCTCAACGAGTCGGAGCCGGAGCAGCTTCGAGACGTTGCGACATACGCTGAAGCACTCGCCGAGCACAAGGAACGAGAGGCCCGTCTCGAGGAGTCGGCAGATCAAGAAGAGGTTGAAGAGCGACCAGACGATCTTCCGGATGACGTCCCGGCCAGAGCGACGATCACGATCAAGGAGATCAACGACAATCGCTACTACTACTGGCAGTGGCGAGAGGGGGACCAGATCAAATCCAAGTATAAGTCTCCAGTCAATCCTGACGAGTAGAACGGGTTTCTGGCCCGATATTGAGGTCTACACACCCCGTGTGCGAAATGAAATTCTCAGAGGTATCTGGTTAGCACCCCCCGTGTGCGAAATGATTTTACTCTCGATCGAGGCAGACCCCGTGTGAGAGATGAAACAGTTGACGAGTCAAGCGGGGACACCCCGTGTGCGAAATGAAATTGTGAGTACGGTTGTCAGACACACTTAGTATAGATAACATTTCTTCCGGCGGAGCCACACCCCGTGTGCGAAATGAATCAAATAGCAGCGACTGTGTTGCTCTAGGTTACTTTCCCTCAAAGAAGTCATCTATCTGGGCGTTGACAACTGACTTGATAAGATCACCTTCATCATCTGCTTCCTCGATCCGGATATCTGCTCGAAGGGTTTCAGCAACCACACCAGGATCGTCAACGAACGTGTACTCTTTGTGAACGCCACTCCCGTAGCCGCGTCCCCGCTTTTCTGATGTGACAAAGTTGTATGTCTCCGCCTCACTCATATAGCGGAGATAAGAGTCGCGCGATTTTGTATCGGCATCAAGTAAGTCAGTAAGATACTGATACACACGGTACGCGACTGTGCTGGGAACAGCGTTCAGGTTGCGTTGTGAGTAGACGGGGACGATCGCAGTAGCGTAAAGCGAGAGCTTCTTTTGGGTCGACAGACCCTGCATTTGGGTCAATGTCCGATCCCGTTCCGCTTCTTTCTGGGCATCGCGAACGTGTCCTTCATCAACCGTATCTTCGTTCCCTCGGTCCGCAATCTCGCCTGCTTTCCGGAATAGATCGATCGCTTTCCGGGCGTCGCCATGATCCTGTGCCGCAAACGCTGAGCTAAGTGGAATAATACCATCTTCAAGTACATCGTCCCGATACGCATCGCGACGTCGTCGTAGAATAGATTGTAGTTGGTCCGCATCATAGTCTGAGAAGACAACGTCTTGCGGATTGAACGAGCTCTCAGCCCGACCGTCGAGGTTCTCCATGAATCGGGGATCGTTCGTGAGCGCAGCAACGGACACGTGTCCCTCGATTTCACCGAGTTGTGAGGCCCGAGAGAGTTGATAAAGCAGCTTTGAGTAAGCTGGTTCCTCGTTCGGGTCCCGCTGTCGTCCCACCAGGAGGTCAATCTCATCCAGGATGATAATGACCGAGTCGAAATTGTTGCTCAGGATCTCATAGAATCGGCTGAGTTTCTGGTCTGTCGAGACGCCACTCTGCGGGACACCGACTTCGACGTTGGCTTCATTAGCGGCGTTTTCTACAAGACGGTAGACGGCCCTATCGTGCGATTTGATTGTCTGGCAGTTGATCTTAATAACGCCAAAACGGTCATCTTGGGCGTTCGCGAGTTCAAGAACCTGCTGACAGACCGCGTTGATGATGAGTGACTTCCCCGTCCCCGATGGCCCGTAGAGAAGCATATTGGGCGGGCGGTTCCCCTGTAATGCCGGTCGGAGATAGGTGATGATATCGTCCAGCTGGTCATCACGACCGACGATCCGGTCCTCGTCGATGACGGCATCCGGGTCAAGAAGACCCTTATCTCGAAAAACCGAGTTCTGAACGCCCTCTTGGAGGCGACCTTTGATAGATTGTGAGAGGGACTGTTGGTCGTCGCCGTCAGCCATATTTGCGCAGTTAGGTCGAAACTATAAATAAATATGGGTACCGTGTGCGAGATTAAATTTGCTGAATTCTACCGATACAGACGGTTTCACGATGGGTAGATGGAGTAATACCGTAACCACGGGCGAAATCAATTAATCGTAGTGACCCCCCGTGTGCGATATGAAATGTCGATCAGGTCATCGAACAACTATCGATGTCGAAGCGAGACAGAAGAGCTCGGAGGAGGTACCCCGTG